>DASRFX010000097.1:0-12916 GCA_035651335.1 Reyranella sp.
CGGTAGCAACGGTTCGCCAGCCGCGGCCGGCAACGGAGCGGCCGGCGGCTCGCGCGTCGATCTCGTCGGCGGCGCGGGCGGCAATGGCGGCGCGTTCGGTGCGCCAGGTGCCAACGGCAGCACCGGCAACGGCGACAGCAACGGACCTGCAGGCAACGGCGGGCCGGCCGGCAAGGCGATTCGCGGCATCGCCAACGTCACGATCACCGGCTCGGGCACGATCACGGGGCCCACGGCATGAATATGGAGAAGACCATGCGAGTTCAGCGACATGCCGTGCCGATGACGGTGCTCGACCTTCGCTGCATCGTTGCGCTCGAGGAAGTTCGTGGCCTGTCGATCAATGCCCAGCGCATCCATGATGGCCTGAAAGTCGTCGCGCAGCGCAGGGACCCCATCACGGTCCGGCAGCGCCATGCGCTCTACGCCATTTGCTGGCGCTTCCGCCGGCAGATCCCGATGCGCCTGCAGGTGAAAGTGACGCTGGCTCTGGCCGAAGCGAAGGCGGCGGCCGAAGAAATCCGCATGGATCAACCTGTCGAGCGACAGACCGTCCGAGGCTGGCGCGTCGTCGACGGCGGCAAGGCCGCGGGGCCGGCGATGGTCAATCCGCTCGACGATCTTTTTCCGGAGACGGTGCCCGGATGAGCAGCCCGATCGAGCTGTCGGCGATCGCTCCCAAGGGCGGCTTCAGGGTGATCTATGCAGATCCGGCCTGGAAGTACAAAACGCGCGGCAAGCAGACCGCCGGCGCAAGCCGACTTCCCGATCGGCACTATGTCACGATGCCTTCCGATCAGATCTGCGCCTTGCCGATCGCCGACCTGGCCGCGCGCTCGAGCTGGCTCTTCATGTGGACCACCTGGCCGCACCTCGAGGAGGCGTTGGCGGTCATGAAGGCGTGGGGTTTCAAGTACTCGAGCGTCGGCTTCACCTGGGTGAAGCTGAAGCGTACGCACCAGGGCGAGCTCATCACCAGGCGCAGCGTGCACATGACCACAGGCTATACGACGCGCAAGAACACCGAGCCGTGCCTTCTCGGCCGACGTGGCAGTCCAAGGCGGCTGCGTGCCGATATCCAGGAAGCGATCTTCGCGCCGGTGCGCGAGCACAGCCGCAAGCCCGACGAAGCGGCCGAGCGAATCGTCCGCTATGCGCCTGGTCCGCGGGTCGAGCTCTTCGCCGCGAACATCGGCCCGGCTTCATCGGCTGGGGCGACGAGCTCGGGAAATTTGGAGAAGCGCAATGATGGACTGGCGCGAAATCAAGCTCACGCCGGCAGGGCGACGTCTTAAGAAAGCTATGAGGACTTCGGTGGACCTCCGGCAGGCTTGCCGTTCCATTCTTTCGGCAGCCGCGCTTTTGAGAGAAGGCGGCCAAAAACCGCCGACAGGACGAGCTCGTCGCTGGGCGGACCGGGCGATCGGAAGAGCACGTAGTCCGGCTCGCCGGCGGCGTTGGCGATGAAGACGGAGATTCGCGCCGACAGGATTGCGCGCAGTGCACGAGGTTCTTTGTTGATCGGATACTCAGGATCATCGGCAACCTTCAGGCATAGCGCGTCAACGTCCTCGTCGAGGCTGAAGTCCATGATGGTCGTGCGCACGTCAGTCGTGAGCGCAGGGTTCCACTTTCTCAGGTATATGAAGATGGCGTCGCCAGCGCGCGTGGCATCGATCGGATATCCCAAGACGTTATTCCCCCGAGGCTCTCACTGGCCGGCGGGGGTTTGCGGCGTTGGCGCGCCGCGCACCGCGCAGGGAAGCTGCGCACGACCACAGCGGCCAACCATGGCCATCCCGCCACCCCTGCAGGGGCGGGCGAATCCGAGAGCAACATGCGTCGAGAGTCGAGTCTTATTCCAGCCCGTCCAGCGCGCCCGCCGGCGCCCTGGATCGGCGGGAAGCGTAACCTTGCCGATACCATCATCGCCGAGATCGAGCGGCTGCCCCACGACCTCTATGCCGAGCCGTTCGTCGGCATGGCCGGCGTCTTCCTGCGCCGGCCCTTCAAGGCCCAGGGCGAGGTCATCAACGACATCAACCGCGAGGTGGCGACGCTCTTTCGCGTGCTGCAACGGCACTACGTCGCCTTCATGGACATGCTGCGCTGGCAGCTCACCAGCCGGGCCGAATTCGAGCGGCTGAAGGCTTGCTCGGCCGACACGCTCACCGATCTCGAGCGCGCGGCGCGATTTCTCTACCTGCAGCGAACGACGTTCGGTGGCCGGGTGCGCGGGCAGACGTTCGGCGTCACCTACGGCCCAGGCCGCTTCGACGTCACCAAGCTGGTGCCATTGCTCGAGGCGGTGCACGAGCGCCTCGCCGGTGTCGTGATCGAGTGCTTGCCTTGGGATGCGTTCATCGATCGCTACGATCGGCCTGGCACGCTGCTCTACTGCGACCCGCCCTATTGGGGCAGCGAGGACGATTACGGCAAGCAGCTCTGGTCGCCCGACGACTTCGCGCGCCTCGCCGATCGGCTGCGGCGGGTTAAGGGCAATTTCCTGGTGAGCCTCAACGACGTGCCGGCCGTGCGCGAAGCGTTCAAGGGCTGCAGGCTCAAGCCGGTGAAGACGACATACTCGATCGCCAAGAACAGCGGCACGCCACAGGCTGCCAAGGAGCTGCTGATCAGCGGACCGTGATCCCGGTACTTTTTGAGCGCCGATACTATGCGGCATCGACTCTCTGGCTCCGTTGCGCTATCCGATCGGCCGACAGGACCGCGTGGGAACCACGGCGACCGCTCCAGCGATCGCCGCATCAGGGACTCCTGCGTTGGGACGCATCACACGCTATCCGCCAAAGCCGAAGCCCAGGTTCGATCACGAGGTGCGGGTCGGGCATCGCGGCCAGTGGAACGCCCGACAGGGCGACCTATGGACAGAGGTGCAGCGCATCGCCGGACCTGCTGGGTTCAAGAAGCGCACGCCCTTCTGGGCCTTCACGATCGTTGCCTTCGATACCCAGGAGAAGGCGGCTGAGCTCGAGCGCTGGCTGCAGGTCAGCCGCTTTCGCGACGAGCCCGATCGGCGGACGTCAGAGCCGGACAGGTACGAGCTCGCCGCCCAGATGCAGTACGCCGTGCTGTGGGGTCTATCGACCGGACTCATTGGCCAGGTCGTGAAGGTCTATCGGGCTGAGCGGCGGCAATGCAGCACCCATGGCCATCCCAACTGGCTCGCCTCGGATGTCATCTTGGCCGCGGCGCCGGCGATCGGCAGGGACAAGGCCCGTAGGATGGTCGACCACATGCTGGCTTGGGCGATCGAGCATGACGGTCAGGCCTTCTGGGAGGGTTTGGAGGGCCATCGCCAAATCAATTGGCGCTATGCCTAACCGGCAGCTGGACGGCGCTTCAGGAGTCAATTATGGCGGCTTAAACGGCCAATGAGCCGGCCATTTAGGTAAGGAAAACACATGGACAATGACGACATAACGATCGTAGTGGCTGCCATCCTTACTACCCCTAAACCGGGGACTCGAGCTGACCGATTGGTCGATCGCTTCGAGGAAGTACTCGATGAACTGGCCAAGCGGGGCGGCGCTCACGAGATGCTCCGCAAGGTGACGCCGCCCGCCGGAAGCATCTACGACCGCAAATGATCAGGTGTGCAACTTCCAGTGACGGATTTGGCAAAATCCAATGTCGCGCTTCACGTGTCTCAGGCTGTCTCACCAGGGGGGTGGGGGTGTTCCGTGAGACTCGAAGCAGAAAGCCTTATGCCATCGGCATCGGAGGTGTCTCACAGGCGTGAGATTCCGGGCCTTGCTGTCTCACGCCCAGCCGCCGGCATGCGGCAACACGTGGCCGGTGATGAAGCCGGCGCCCTCGGAGCAGAGGAAGCAGACCGTGGCGCCCAGCTCCGCCGACTTGCCGAGCCGGCCGAGCGGGATCTGCGCCGTCATCTTGCGCATCGCCTCCTGGTTGGCGAGCAGGGCGGGCGGGAAGTAGTCAGGGTTCTCGACATAGTTCGAGCCGACCGCATTCACCGTGATGCCGTCCTTGCCCAGCTCCTTGGCGAGCGAGGAGACGAGCCCGTTGGCGGCGGCACGCGCCGAGACGTAGGGCGCGTAATTGGCGATGCCGCGGAACGGCGCGGCCGACGAGACGAATACGATGCGGCCGGACTTGCGCCGCCGCATCGCCGGCGCCACGAGCTGGACCAGGCGAAAGGGCTGCACCGCCATGACCTCGAGCGCGGTCCGGTAGTCCTCCAGCCGCGCCTCGCCGAGTGGCGCGCGCAGGGCGGGGAAGGCGTCGTTGTTGACCAGAGCGTCGATATGGCCGTGCCGCTTGAGCGCCTGCTCGACCATGGCGGCGGGCTCGCCGGCGGCAAGCGCGTGGGCGCCGGGGAAGCGGCTTTCGAACTTGTGGCGGGCCGAAGCCGCCTCGAAAGCCGGGTCGTGCGCCAGCACCGTGGCGCCCTGGGCCAGGGCTACTACGGTCGTGCCGTGGCCCGCGAATTTCTCGACATTGGTGACCAGAATCACCCGGTCTTTCAGCAGCATAGGCTTTCCTTTAGGTTGGCGGCCCCATGACGGAACCGGCCGACAAGGCATCCTTCGGCTATCGCGACGTGCCCGCAAGCGAGAAAGCGGGGATGGTGCGCCGCGTCTTCGAAAGCGTGGCGCCGCGCTACGACCTGATGAACGACCTGATGTCGGGCGGCGTGCACCGGCTATGGAAGAACACCCTGATCGACGTGGTGAACCCGCGCCGAGGCGAGCGCTTCCTCGACGTGGCGGGCGGCACCGGCGACATCGCCTTCCGCATCGCCCGACGGCAGGGCGCCGAGGCCGACGTCACGGTGTGCGACATCAATGCCGCCATGCTCGCCATCGGCCGCGACCGTGCGCTCGATCGCGGCCTCGTCAAAGGCATCACCTGGACGGCCGGCGATGCCGAGCACTTGCCGTTCCCCGACCGCAGCTTCGACGGCTACACCATCGCGTTCGGCCTCCGGAACGTCACCGACATCGACCAGGCACTGCGCGATGCCTGGCGCGTGCTGCGCCCCGGCGGCCGCTTCTTCTGTCTGGAGTTCAGCAAGGTCACGTCGGCGCCGATGGCGCGAGCCTACGACGCCTATTCCGAGCGCGCGCTTCCCATGCTCGGCCGGATCGTGGCGCGCGATGCCGAGTCCTATAAGTACCTGCACGAGAGCATCCGGCGTTTCCCGCCGCAGCGCGAGCTAGCCAAGCGCATGCCGGCCGCCGGCTTCGGCAATGTCGGCTGGCGCAACATGACGATGGGCGTCGTCGCCCTGCACACCGGCTGGCGCCTCTGACCATGTTTCGCGCGCTGCGCAACTCCTGGCGGCTGCTCGGGCTCGCTCTCAGCTTCGCGCGGCACGATGCGCTGTTCCCGCTCGAGATCCTGGGCATTGCACCCGCGCTGATCGCCTGGGCGCGGCTGTTCCGCTCGCGCCGCGACAAGCGCCGGCCGGGCGAGCGCCTGGCGGCGGCGCTGCAGGAGATGGGGCCGAGCTTCATCAAGCTCGGGCAGGCCCTGTCGACCCGCGCCGACCTGCTGAGCGAGGAGGTCGCGGCCGATCTCGCGCGCCTGCAGGACCATCTGCCGCCGTTCGATGGGGCCGAGGCGCGCCGCACCATCGAGCAGCAGCTCGGCCGACCGCTCGCCACGCTGTTCTCGAGCTTCGACGATGCGCCCGTCGCTGCCGCCTCGATCGCCCAGGTGCATTTCGCGACCACGACCGACGGCCGCGCCGTCGCCGTCAAGGTGCTGCGGCCGGGCATCGAGCAGGCCTTCGCCCGCGACCTCGATCTCTTCTACTGGATGGCCGAGCTGGTCGAGCGCACGCAGCCGCGCTTTCGTCGGCTGAAGCCGATCGAGTCGGTGCGCGCCTTCGCCGAGATCGTGCGCATCGAGATGGACCTGCGCCTGGAGGCGGCCGCGGCCGAGGAGCTGGGCGAGAATTTCCGCGACGATCCGACCTATCGCGCGCCCGCCATCGACTGGGATCGCACCGCCCAGCGCGTGCTCACCCTGGAGCGCGTCGACGGCACGCCGATCGGCGACCGCGAGGCGATCGTGGCGGCCGGGCACGACGCCGACGTGGTGATGAAGAAGTGCGCCGAGGCGTTCTTCTACCAGGTCTTCCGCGACGGCTTCTTCCATGCCGACATGCATGGCGGCAACGCCTTCGTCGACCGCGAGGGCAGGATCGTGCCGGTCGATTTCGGCATCATGGGCCGGGTCGACGAGGATACGCGCGGCTATCTCGCCGAGCTGCTGGTTGCCTTCCTGCGCCGCGACTATCGCGCCGTGGCCGAGGTGCAGTTCCGCGCGGGCTACGTGCCGGCGCACCAGTCGCTCGAGATGTTCGCCCAGGCCTGCCGGTCGATCGGCGAGCCGATCTTCGGCAAGCCCTCGCACGAGATCTCGATCGCCCGCCTGCTGGCGCACCTGCTGCGCGTCACCGAGCAGTTCGAGATGACGGTGCAGCCGCAGCTGCTGCTGCTGCAGAAGACCATGCTGATGGCCGAGGGCATGGGCACGCGGCTCAATCCCAACGTCAACATCTGGGAGCTGGCGCGGCCGCTGATCGAGGAGTGGATGCAGACGCATTTCGGTCCGCGCGCTACGCTCGGCCGGGCGGTCGAGGACCTGGGGCGGGGCCTGCGCCGGCTGCCCCGCCTGATCGACAATCTGCACGCCGTGGCCGAACGCGAGCGCCGGTCGGCGGAGCGCGAGGCGGCGGTGCCGCCGCCGTTACCGGTGCGCCCCGGTCCGCGGCTCGGCTTCGCCGAGATCGTTGCTATCCTCGCTTTCCTCGAGGCGGCGGCCGCGCTGCTCATCGCCTGGCTGCATTGACGCCGGCGGCTGTGATAGTCTGCGCTCCATGCTGAAGGGCAAGCGCATCCTGCTGATCGTCGCGGGTGGCATCGCGGCGTTCAAGTCGCTCGAGCTCATCCGCCGCCTGCGCGAGCGCGGCGCCTCGGTGCGCTGCGTGCTGACCGAAGCGGGCGCCAAGTTCGTCACGCCGCTGTCGCTGCAGGCGCTGTCGGAGGATAAGGTCTACGCCGACATGTTCTCGCTCACCGACGAGAGCGAGATGGGGCACATCCAGTTGTCGCGCGACGCAGACCTGCTGGTCGTGGCGCCCGCGACCGCCAATATTCTGGCGCGCATGGCGTCCGGGCTGGCCGACGATCTCGCCTCGACCGTGCTGCTCGCGACCGACAAGCGCGTGCTGGCGGCGCCGGCGATGAACGTGCGCATGTGGACGCATGCCGCCACGCAAGCCAACGTCGACCTCCTGAAGAAACGCGGCATCCATTTCATCGGGCCCAATGACGGCGCGATGGCGTGCAACGAGCATGGCCCCGGCCGCATGTCGGAGCCGGAAGAGATCGTCGCCGCCGTCGAGTCGATGCTGACGACCGAGCGTCCGCTGATGGGCAAGCGCGCGCTCGTGACGTCGGGGCCGACGCGCGAGGCGCTCGATCCGGTGCGCTACATCTCCAACCATTCGTCGGGCAAGCAGGGTCACGCGATCGCCGCCGCCCTGGCGCGGCTCGGCGCCGACGTCACCCTGGTCAGCGGGCCGGTCGCGCTCGCCGATCCGCCGGGCGTGAGCATGGTGAAGGTCGACTCTGCCGACGAGATGCTGGCGGCCTGCCTGGAGGCCGGCCGGGTCGA
Organism: Reyranella sp.; assembly: GCA_035651335.1. Lineage (GTDB taxonomy): Bacteria > Pseudomonadota > Alphaproteobacteria > Reyranellales > Reyranellaceae > Reyranella. Next base: position 7,669 of record DASRFX010000097.1, read on the forward strand.
TGTCGCGGTCTGCGCCGCCGCCGTCGCCGACTGGAAGGCGGCCAAGCCGGCCAAGGCCAAGATCAAGAAGAAGCCGGGTGCGGCGCCGCCGTCGCTCGAGCTCGCCCCCAATCCCGACATTCTGGCGACTCTCGCCAAGCCCGGCGCCAAGCGGCCGACCCTCGTGGTGGGCTTTGCCGCCGAGACCGAGGACCTCGTCGCCAACGCGATTGACAAGCGCACGCGCAAGGGCTGCGACTGGATCGTCGCCAACGACGTCTCGCCCGCAACCGGCACGTTCGGCGGCGAGCGCAATACCGTGCATCTGATTTCGGCCGAGGGCGTCCACAAATGGCCGACGCTCACCAAGGACGAGGTCGCCATGCGGCTGGCCGGCGCCATCGCCCTGCATCTCGGCCCGCCGCGCCGGGTCAAGGCGGCGGAATAGCAACCGGCATGTCGGCGCCCGAGACCGTCGAGATCGAAGTCGTGCGCCTGCCCCATGGGCGCGACCTTGCCCTGCCGGACTATGCGACCGCGGCGGCAGCCGGCGCCGACCTGCTGGCCGCCATCGAGCAGGATATCGAGCTCAAGCCCCTGGAGCGGCGCATCGTGCCGACCGGCATCTCGATCGCGCTGCCGGTCGGGTTCGAGGCCCAGGTCCGCCCACGTTCCGGGCTGGCTGCCAAGAACGGCGTCACCGTGGCCAATGCCCCGGGCACGATCGACGCCGATTACCGCGGCGAAGTGGGGGTAATCCTCGTCAATCTGGGCCAGGAGCCCTTCAGGATCACCCGCGGCATGCGAATTGCACAGATGGTCGTGGCGCGGCATGCCCGGGCGGTCTGGCGGGAAGTCAGCGAGCTCGGCCAAACGGCACGCGGCGCCGGCGGGTTCGGGTCGACCGGCGTGACGGCGGGGACGGCGCGAAAAGGCTAGGCCAAAGGGGAGCTGCGAGGGGACGCAATGCCTCGGCTCAGCAAGAAGACGATGTTCGCCATCGAGGCTGTGCTCGATGTGGCGTTCCATGTCGGCGAACGGCCGGTGCGCAGCGGCGACATCACCGAACGGCAGCGCATTCCCCGGCGCTATCTCGAGCAGGTCCTGCAGCATCTGGTGCGGGCCGGCATCCTTGCCGGCAAGCGCGGTCCGCGCGGCGGCTATCGCCTGGGCCGCGACCGAAGCGAGATCACCCTGGGCGAGGTGGTGCGCGTGGTGCGCCGTCTCGAGGCCGAGACCGAACCCACCGACCCGTCGGTCGGCTCGCCGCTCGCCCACGAGGTGCTGTGGCCGATGTGGGATAGGCTGCGCGACGAGATGATGGGCCGCCTCGATACGATCACCTTCGAGGATCTCTGCCAGCACGCGCGTGCCCGCGGGCTCGCGGCAAAAGGCGCCGTTCGCGGGATCGCGCGTCAAGTCGCCTGAGCTTTTGCGCTATGCTCCGTCCGTTCAGATGGAGGAGCAAACGATGGCCAAGGCCAGGACGAAAGCCAAACCGAACCCGCAGAACAAGAAGCTCTACGACGCGGGCATGAAGATGCGCAAAGCCGTGCTCGGTGCCGCCTATGTCGACAGCTCGATGGCGAGCGCCGACGACTTCATGATGTCGTTCCAGGATATCACCACCGAATATTGCTGGGGCTATGCCTGGACGCGGCCGGGCCTGTCGAAAAAGACGCGCTCGATGCTCAATCTCGCGATGCTGGCGGCGCTGAACCGCAGCCCCGAACTCAAGCTGCACATCAACGGCGCGCTGAACAACGGCCTCACCAAGGACGAGATCAAGGAGATCTTCCTGCAGGTCGCGATCTATTGCGGCATCCCGGCGAGCCTCGACGCCTTCAAGACGGCGCGCGACGTCTTCAAGGAGCGCGGTGTCTGAGATCTCCCTGCGCAGCGCCCGGGCCGGCGAAGCGGCAAGCCTCACCGCGCTCTGCCTGCGCTCCAAGGCGCACTGGGGCTACGACGCAGAGTTCATGCGGCTCTGCGTCCCCGCCCTCACGGTGAGCGAGCGCAGCATCGCCGAGGGCCGCGTGCTGGTGGCGGTCGACGAGGCGGGCAAGGTCGTCGGCACGGCGAGCGTTCTGCCGGACGGCGACGATGCCGAGCTCGGCCTGATGTTCGTCGAGCCCGGCGTCATCGGCGGCGGGATCGGCCGGCAGTTGTTCGGCGCGGCCGTGAAGCTTGCCCGCCAGCTCGGCTATCGTCGGATGACCATCCTGGCCGACGTGAACGCCGCGCCGTTCTACGAGCGCATGGGCGCGCGCTTCGTGCGCCAAGCGCCGTCCGACGCCATTCCCGGCCGCACCCTGCCGTTCTACGAGGTCGAGCTGTGAGCAAGCCCTTCAGCCTCGACCGGACGTTCTTGAACTTGCGTCCCGACGGCAGCGTGACGCCGATCAAGGTCGGCCCGCGCTTCTGGGCGACCATCCATCGGCGCACCGACCTCGATGACGGCCGGCTCGTCACCATGAGCCGCCAGGCCGAAGACTGGTCGCACTGGGAGAGGCATCCGGCGGGCGACGAGGTCCTGATCCTGCTGTCGGGCGAGCTGCAGATCGTCCTGGAGAGCGCCGGCCGCACGCGGCGCGTCGCCATGAGGGCAGGCCAGAGCCTGGTCGTGCCGAAGGGCGTCTGGCACCGGGCCGTGGTCAAAAAGACCGGAAACATGGTGTTCATCACGCCCGGCGCGGGTACCGAGCATCGGCCCGTAAGCCTTTGACAGCAGAGGGTTCCGCCCCTATATAAGCGCCACCTCAGGGCTCCTGGCGCCGCCGCCCGGCGGTGATCGACGGGGTCCACTCAAGACGACACAGCGCTGTTCTCAAGGTTTCGGCCGCCCGGGTCGACGAAGCGCGTTCGTCATTTCCAACGACTGAAGACACATGAATCTCGAAGACCTCAAGAAGAAGAAGCCGCCCGAACTGATGGCGTTCGCCGAAGAACAGGGCGTCGAGGGCGCCGCGCAAATGCGCCGCCAGGAATTGCTCTTTTCCATCCTGCAGAAGCTCGCCGCCGCCGACCAGGTGATCACCGGATCCGGCACCATCGAAGTGATCCCCGACGGCTTCGGTTACCTGCGCTCGATGGAGGCCAACTACCTGCCCGGCGCCGACGACATCTATGTCAGTCCCCAGCAGATCCGGAAGTTCGGCCTGCGCACCGGTGACACGGTGGAAGGCGAGATCCGCGCGCCCAAGGACGGCGAGCGCTACTTCGCCATGGTCGAGATCAAGAAGATCAATTTCGAGGATCCCGACGCGCTGCGTCACCGCATCGGCTTCGACTCGCTGACCCCGCTCTATCCCGACGAGAAGCTCAAGCTCGAGATGGAGGGCGCGGGCGTCATGGCGCCGACGATCTCGGAAGAGCAGAGCTCCGCGCGCGCCACGTCGTCGGGCCGCGTCTCGACCGGCCGCCGCACCACCGGCACGCTCACCAAGAAGGCGTCGACCTCCACGCCGCAGCAGCAGCTCGACATTTCGACGCGCGTGATCGATCTGATCGCGCCGATCGGCAAGGGTCAGCGCGCCCTGATCGTCTCGCCGCCGCGCACCGGCAAGACGGTGCTGATGCAGAACATCGCGCACGCCATCACCGCCAACAATCCCGAGGTCTTTCTCATGGTGCTGCTCGTCGACGAGCGGCCGGAGGAAGTGACCGACATGCAGCGCACGGTGAAGGGCGAGGTCGTGAGCTCGACCTTCGACGAGCCGGCGTCGCGGCACGTCGCGGTCGCCGAGATGGTGATCGAGAAGGCCAAGCGCCTGGTCGAGCACAAGCGTGACGTCGTGATCCTGCTGGATTCGATCACCCGTCTCGGCCGCGCCTACAACACCGTGGTGCCGTCGTCGGGCAAGGTCCTGACCGGCGGTGTCGATGCCAACGCCCTGCAGCGGCCGAAGCGCTTCTTCGGCGCGGCGCGCAACATCGAAGAGGGCGGCTCGCTCACCATCATCGCGACCGCGCTGATCGACACCGGATCGCGCATGGACGAAGTCATCTTCGAAGAGTTCAAGGGCACCGGTAACTCGGAAATCATCCTGGACCGCAAGGTCGCCGACAAGCGCACCTTCCCCGCCATCGACATCACCAAGTCGGGCACCCGCAAGGAAGAGCTGCTGGTCGATCGCGCCACGCTCTCCAAGATGTGGGTGCTGCGCCGCATCCTGATGCCGATGGGCGCCGTCGACGCCATCGAGTTCCTGCTCGACAAGCTGCGCACGGCGAAGACCAACCAGGATTTCTTCAGCTCGATGAATCAGTAGGGCGCCCGATTTGGAGCGGTGACGCGCCGGCTAGGCGGCCAGCACCGCCTTGCGCTGATCCTCGGTCACGTCGACCTTCCTGCCGAACCAGTTCTCGAAGCCGACGCGGCCCTGGTGCAGCAACATGCCGAGCCCATCGACGCAGGCATTGCCGCGCGCGCGGGCGCGGGCCAGCAGATCCGTCTCGAGCGGGATGTAGACGATATCGTCGACCACGGCGTTTTTCGGCAGCTTCGCCAGATCGATCTCGAGCGGCGGCTTGCCGGTCATGCCAAGAGACGTATTGTTGACCAGCAAGGTCGCGCCATCGAGTGCGGCGGCGCGGTCGTCCCAATTGCCGACGACGATCTTGCGGCCATCGGACGGCGTGAAGGCGGCCGCGAGCTTCTGCGCGTTCTCGCGCGTGCGGTTGATCAGGCGCAGCTCAGGCACGCCGGCATCCATCAACGTGCAAACGATGGAGCGTGCGGCACCGCCCGCGCCCAGCACGACGACCGGCCCGCCCTCGGGCTTCCATTGGGGTACGCTCAGCTGCAGATGGGCGAGGAAACCGAGCCCGTCGCTGTTGCGGCCCTCGAGCGAGCCGTCGGCCTGCTTGATAACGGTATTGACCGCGCCGATGCGCTTGGCGGCGGGGTCGATGCGATCGAGCAGCGGCATGATGTCGATCTTGTGCGGCAGGGTGAGATTGCAGCCGCGCGCATTGGGCGTCTTGCACAGGAACGCGACCAGCTCCTTCAGCGCCTCCGGTTTTGGCTCGACGGGCAGGCGGCCGTAGTGACCCGCGATGCCGTGCTTCTTCAGCCAATAGCCGTGCAGCGCCGGCGAGCGCGACAGCTCGACCGGCCAGCCGACGATGGCGGCGAACGGCCGGCCGTCGGCTTCCTTCAGGAGTTTCTCGTAGGGCGTGGTCATGCGGTGTGTTCCAGGCCGATGCCATGCACGGCAAGGAATGACAAGAGGGGCAGCAACGGCAGGCCGAGGATGGTGAAATAGTC
>DASRFX010000098.1:0-11821 GCA_035651335.1 Reyranella sp.
ATGGCCGGATGAAGGCCCTGGCGTTGCGCGACAGTTCCTCCATGCGCGTCTTGTCGCCCAGGATCGAGCCGCCGCCGCGCTTGGACGACGGATCGATCGTGGGCGACAAGACGCGCATGGAGGAACTGTCGCGCAACGCCAGGGCCTTCATCCGGCCATCGCCTGCCGGCGCCACCCTGGGCGGCGTGGCGCGGCGCACGCGCGAGGCGATGCTGCTGGTCGAGGCGGCGGGCTTCGATACCGTGATCGTCGAGACGGTGGGCGTCGGCCAGTCGGAAACGGCGGTCGCCGACATGGTCGACATGTTCATCGTGCTGCTCTTGCCCGCCGGCGGCGACGACCTGCAGGGCATCAAGCGCGGCGTGATCGAGCTTGCCGACCTGATCGTCGTCAACAAGGCGGACGGCGATCTGAAGGCGACCGCGCGGCGCTCGGCCGCCGACTACAAGCACGCGCTGCGCATGCTGCGCTCGCCGACCGAGGGCTGGACGCCGGAAGTGTCGACCGCCTCGGCGCTGAACGGCGACGGCGTGGCCGAAGTGTGGGACATCGTCGGCCGCTTTCGCGCCGCCGTCGGCGAGAAGGGCATCGCCCGCCGCCGCGGCGAACAGGCGCGCGCCTGGATGTGGAACGAAGTAGGCGAAACCCTGCTGGCCGAATTGCGTAGACATCCCGAGATCAAACGGATGGTCGGCGGGCTGGAGCGGGAGGTCGAGGGAGGCAAAACGACCCCCGCCGCCGCCGCCCGCCGCATGCTAGAAGTGTTCCATGGCCGCTAAGTCCTTCGTCCGCCGCGCGCGCCGGGCCGCCGCCGCCCAGCAGGAGCCGTTCTGGAAGCGCAAGACGCTGGCGCAGATGTCGAAGCAGGAATGGGAGTCCCTGTGCGACGGCTGCGGCATGTGCTGCGTCAACAAGCTCGAGTACGAGGGCACCGGCGAACTGGCGCAGACCGACACGTGCTGCAAGCTGCTCGATCCCAAGACAGCGCGCTGCCGCGACTACAAGAACCGCAAGAAGATTGTGCCGGACTGCATCCAGCTCACGCCCGCGGTGGTGGCCCGGATGGACTGGCTGCCCAAAACCTGCGCCTACCGGCTGGTCCATTTCGGCCAGGACCTCTACTGGTGGCACCCGCTGGTGTCGGGCGATCCCGAGACCGTGCACCAGGCGGGGATTTCTGCACGCGGCAGGGTGATTCCCGAGGACCAGGTCGAGGACATCACCGAGCGGGTGGTGGATTGGTTCGCGTAAAAGCGGGGTTTTTTGGCGGGTTGACTGCCTCCAGCAAGCCCCTTACAAAGCCCGCCTCTTAGCTCCCTCGGGCCGCCCCGGGGGTTCGTTTTTTGAGCGGAAAGCCCATGCCTCGTCGTTGCGCCCTGTCGGGCAAGGCCGTGCAGTACGGCCACAATGTGAGCCACGCCAACAACAAGACCAAGCGCCGGTTCATGTCGAACCTGCAGGTCGCTTCGGTCCTGTCGGACACGCTCGGCCACCAGATCCGCCTGCGGCTGACCCCGCGCGGCATCAAGACCATCGAGCACAATGGCGGCATCGACGCCTATCTGCTCAGCACCAACGACAGCAAGCTCAGCCCCGAGATGCTGGCGCTGAAACGCCGGGTCACCTCGGCGAAAGCCCGCAAGGAAGCCAAGCAAAAGGCCGCATAAGCGGCCTTTTTTATTTCTCCAGCTCGAACAGCAGCAGAATGTTGCGCTGGAGCGGATTGAAATTGTCGTCGGAGATCAGCCAGATCAGCGTCTCGCCGCGCGCGCCCAGCGTGGCCGAAATGCCCTCGAGATTGTCGACCACATAGGGTGAGGCAAGGCGCGCCAGTTCCTCGGGCCGCACTGTGCCCTCGGGCTTGAGCTGGCTCGCGGCAAAGCGCATCACCCGGCAGCGCACGCCGCGCACCGGGTCCCAGGCGCGCTCGAGCGTGACGAACGATCCGTCGGGCAGCCGCCTCATCGCCGTCGGGCTGTAGCCGGGGATCGTGGCGTAGTCGAAATGGTCCCAGCGGTAGCGGCCGCCGGGTCCCGGCGTGCCGATCCAGCCGACATTGAAGCCGGGCTTGACGCTGTATTCCTCGCTGATCGCGATGATGCGGCCATCGGCGAGCGCGGTCAGCGTCTCGACGCCGCCATTCTCAGGCTGCCTGCCGAAGTCGTCGGGCGTGTTGATCGCGGTGGGCGTGGCATCGAGCGTGGCGTAGCGCCAGATGCGGTGATGGCGCTCGAACGAGACGATCCACGATCCGTCGGGCATCAGCGCCAAGCCTTCCGAATCCGCCCATTGCTTGTCGCTGAGCGGCTGGCCGTCGAGGCCGCGGATCGAGCCGATCTTGAGGCCGGTGAGGCCCACGAGATTGCCTGCCTTGTCGTAGTCGATGGTGGCGGTGAACCAGCTGCCCTCGTCGGACAGAGAGGTCAGCCGCTTGCCGTCGGGGTCGACATGCAGGTCCGACCAGCCGCCGAAATTGGCCGAGTTCGCCGTCATGGCGATGCCGCCGCGCCATTTGAGCCTGCCGACCGTCTGGACGTGCGGGTCGTCGATCTTGAGCGGCAGGCTCCAGGAGCGGATCTGCAGCGGCAGATCCTTGGCGCCGACCGGCGTGGTCGGCGTGCCGGCGCAGGCCGCCGCCACCAGCAGGGAGAAGACGATGAAGGGCCGGATCAGGTGGCGCAAGAAGCCGGTCAGGCGGCGCGTTTGCCGCCGCCGCCAGATGACTTGGCGGCGGCCGCCACGGCGCGGGCGGTGCGCTTAGCGCCGCGGGCGGCGCGCACGTCCTTGGTGTCTTCCTCGTCGAACAGCGAGGCGAGCTGCTCCATCATCGTGCCGCCCAGCTGGTCGGCGTCGACGATCGTGACGGCGCGGCGATAGTAGCGCGTGACGTCATGGCCGATGCCGATCGCGATCAGCTCGACCGGCGAGCGCGTCTCGATCCAGTCGATGACGTCGCGCAGATGGCGCTCGAGGTAGTTGCCCGGGTTGACCGAGAGCGTGGAATCGTCGACCGGCGCGCCGTCCGAGATCACCATCAGGATCTTGCGCTCCTCGGTGCGCGGCAAGAGCCGGTTGTGCGCCCACAGCAGCGCCTCGCCGTCGATGTTCTCCTTGAGGATGCCCTCGCGCAGCATGAGACCCAGGTTCTTGCGCGCGCGGCGCCACGGCGCGTCAGCCGGCTTGTAGATGATGTGGCGCAGGTCGTTGAGGCGGCCCGGATTGGCCGGCTTGCCGGCGGCCAGCCACTGCTCGCGGCTCTGGCCGCCCTTCCAGGCGCGCGTGGTGAAGCCCAGGATCTCGACCTTGACGCCGCAGCGCTCGAGCGTGCGCGCCAGGATATCGGCGCTCATCGCCGCCACGGTGATCGGCCGGCCGCGCATCGAACCCGAATTGTCGATCAGCAGCGACACCACCGTGTCGCGGAAGTTGGTGTCCTTCTCCTTCTTGAAGGAGAGCGCATGCATGGGATTGGCGACGATGCGCGCGAGCCGTGCCGCATCGAGCGTTCCCTCGTCGAGGTCGAAGTCCCACGAGCGGTTCTGCTGCGCCATCAGGCGGCGCTGCAGGCGGTTGGCGAGCTTGCCGATGACGCCCTGCAGATGATTGAGCTGCTGGTCGAGGTGATTGCGCAGGCGGCCCAGTTCCTCGGCGTCGCACAGGTAATCGGCGTCGACGATCTCGTCGAACTTGTTGGTGTAGGCGTGATATTGCTGGCCGAGCGGCTCGTTGGAGAGGGCGCCCGGCGGCAACCATGGACGCTCGGCGCGGCCCGGCTCCTCCTCGTCGCCCGAGCCCATCTGCATCTCGGTCTGCGCCTGGTCGGCGGTCGTCTCGGATGCGTCCTCCTGCTCCGAGGCGTCCTCGGTCTCCTCGCCCTGCTGGCCGTAGCCCTGGCTCTCGCTCGAATCGTTCTGGTCGTCGCCGGTCTCGTTCGACTGGCCGTCGGCGTTCTCCTGATCCTGGCTCTCTTCCTGGTCCTCGTCCTGCAGGTCGGCGGTCTCGTCGCCCAGCTTGAGGTCGCGGATCAGCTGGCGCGCCGCCCGGGCGAACGCCTCCTGGTTGCCCAGTGCCTCCTTGAGCTTCTGGAAGTCGCGGCCGGCCGCGGCCTCGACGTCGGCGCGCCACATGTCGACCATGGCCTTGGCCGATTCCGGCGGCGCCGCGCCCAGCAGCTGCTCGCGCGCGATCAGACCGATCACGTCGGCGATCGGCGCATCGTCCTTGTGCTTGATGCGGGCATGGCCGCGCTGGTCGGAACGCTGGCGATAGAGCGCCGAGAGATTGTCGGCGACGCCGGCCATGCGCCGGGCGCCGAGCGCCTCGACACGAACCTGCTCGACCGCCTCGAAGATCGAGCGCGCGGTCTCGCCGCGCGGCACCCGGCGCAGGTGCATCTTGCGATCGTGGTAGCGCAGCTTGAGCGCCATCGAATCGGACTCGCCGCGGACCCGGCTCACGTCCTCCGACGGCAGGTCGCGCGCCGGCACGGTGATGCGCGCCTCCTGGCCGAGCAGCGAGCCGCCGTCGGGCACGAACGAGACGTTGACGTCCTTCCTCGAGATCGCCCGCATCGTGGTCGCGGTGACCCGGCGGAATTCCTCGATCGGCGTGGTGTCCTTGGCCATCTACGGCGCTCTTGCGTGGCTTAGTGCAACTTGCCGCCCTTGCCGCTGGACGGCGGAAGCTCCTTGCCGAAGCAGCGCTGGTAGTATTCGGCGAGCGTCGAACGCTCGACCTCGTCGCACTTGTTGAGGAAGGTGAGACGGAAGGCAAAGCCGATGTCGCCGCCGAAGATGCGGGCGTTCTCGGCCCAGGTGATCACCGTTCGCGGCGACATCACCGTCGAGATGTCGCCGGCGATGAAGCCTGCGCGCGTGAGATCGGCCAGCGCCACCATCGCCGAGATGATCTTGCGGCCTTCCTCGTTGTCGTAGAACGGCGTCTTGGCCGCGACGATGTTCACTTCCTGGTCGTGCGGCAGATAGTTGAGCGTTGTGACGATCGACCAGCGGTCCATCTGGCCCTGGTTGATCTGCTGCGTGCCGTGATAGAGGCCGGTCGTGTCGCCCAGGCCGACCGTGTTGGCGGTCGAGAACAGGCGGAACGCCGGATGCGGATGAATGACCTTGTTCTGGTCGAGCAGGGTGAGCTTGCCCTCGACTTCGAGCACGCGCTGGATGACGAACATGACGTCGGCGCGGCCGGCGTCGTATTCGTCGAACACCAGCGCCGTCGGGTTCTGCAACGCCCACGGCAGGATGCCTTCGCGGAACTCGGTGACCTGCTTGCCGTCGCGCAGCACGATCGCGTCCTTGCCGATCAGGTCGATACGGGAGATGTGGCTGTCGAGGTTGATGCGGATGCAGGGCCAGTTGAGGCGCGCCGCGACCTGCTCGATATGGGTCGACTTGCCGGTGCCGTGATAGCCCTGGACCATGACCCGTCGGTTGAAGGCGAAGCCTGCAAGGATGGCCATCGTCGTGTCGTGGTCGAACAGATAGGCGTCGTCGACCTGGGGCACGTGCTCGGTCGGCTGGCTGAAGGCAGGCACCTCCATATCGGTGTCGATGCCGAAGAGCTGGCGCGCGGAAACCTTGATATCGGGCATGCCCGACACGTTCTGCCGGGCCGCGGTCGTGGTGGAAGCCATCACTTATCCTACAAAACAAAGCCCGCCAAATTGCGGGCTCGAATCATAGTCGCAGGCCCATTTGTGCACTGCAAGCGACCAATTGCCGTGGCTGCCCTGAGCGGGGCTAATTGCTCGCGCTTCACCGGGCGGGCAGGTGCTCGGAGGCCCGCAATGTGGAATACGCGGCGTTGATTTCCTTGAGTTTTTCCTCGGCATCCCGGTCGCCGCCATTGGCGTCGGGATGATGAATTTTGACCAGCTCTTTGTAACGAGATTTCACGTCCGCCTGCGTCAGCGGCCATGAAAGTTCAAGCACGCCCAAGGCATTGCGTTCGGCCGGAGTCAGTTGCTCGCTGCCATCCATTTTGGGCCGGGGTCGCTCGTCCAATCCGGCCTCGTTTCCAAGGTCGAGCGGATCGTGGATGCGCGGCCCGCCGCCGCCACGGCCCCCGAGCGGCCATACCGGTCGGCGCCAGATCGTGTCGGCGCGGATGTGCTGCTCGATCTCGTCGGCATTGAGGCCGGCGAAGTAGTCCCATTTCCTGTTGTAGTCGCGCACGTGTTCGAGACAGAACCAACGATATTGATCCAACCGGTCGCGTGCATAGGGTGCGCGGAACTCCCCATGCAGGCGGCAGCCCGGAGCTTCGCAGATCCGCTGCCGGACGTCCGCGGTGTCCGTCGTCGCCAGAGGTTTGCCACGTCGCCGGGCCATCGGATTAATATGTGTTCAACCACCGAACGCGGCAAGAGAGGCAGGCGATGGGCGCGGTAGCAAATGCGATTGACAACAAGCTGCGGGCGAGATTCGCGCCGCAGCGGTTGATCATCGAGGACGATTCCTCGCGCCATCGCGGCCATGCGGGGTACCGCGAGGGCGGCGAATCGCATTTCAGCGTCGAGATCGTGTCGGCAGCCTTCGAAGGCAAGAACCGCGTGGCGCGGCAGCGTCTGGTCTACGAGACTCTGAAAGACGAGTTCGCCGCCGGCCTGCACGCGCTGCAGGTCAAGGCGCTGACGCCCGGCGAGGCGACGGGCTGCTAGCCCTCCATCTCGACTTCCTTGCCTTCGGCCGCCTTGCGCACGGCCTCGGCATCGGGGCCAGTGTAGAAGGCGGGCGCCCAGCGCTTCACCACGTCGCCGTCGGCTCGCCACGCGTGACAAGTGTCGATCACATAGGGCCGGCGTGGCGCCTTGGGCTTGGCGCCAGAATCGGGCTTGGGCAGCGAGCCGGTCCTGGCTCGATGTGCGCGATTGAGCTCGCGCGCCTTGCCCGATGACACGGTCTGGAACGCCGTCGTGGCGACCGGACCCAGGAGCTCGACGATGTGCGTGCAACCGTGCACGCCACCCAGCCGTTCGCGCACGGCGCGATGGAAGCCACCGCCGATCCTGAGCCCGATCAGCTTCCTGAAGTCGGGTGCCACCTCGCCGCAGACCCGGTAGGGCGACTTGTCGGTCACCGCCTCGACATCGACGATGGTGAACTTGTGATCGAGCGTGAGGCGGATCGACATGTCATGCACGAAGTCGCCGGCCTTCAAGGGCCCGCGCCATTCGTTGGCATGCTCGTAGCTCTTGGTGTCGGTGATGCGGCCCTCGATGTCCCAGAGCCCGTCGTCGCGGAAAAAGCCCTCGCAGGTGACGCGGCGCGTATGCAAGTGCTGTCGCCCGACTGGCGGCGAAAGCGGCATGGTCAATCCTCTCGTGTCGTTCGGTGATCGTCGGTCAGGCCGCCTGTATGGCGACAGGCGGCACGACGCGCAACTCGGCGATTCGCGTGCCCTCGCGCTTCAAAATCTCGAACCTGAAGCCGTAGAACGCATAGACTTGGCCGACCTCGGGAATGCGACGGGCCTCATGCAGGACGAGGCCTGCAATCGTGGTGGCGACATCCTCGGGCAGCGCCCAGCCAAATTCGCGATTGAGGTCGTGCACCGGGACGCCGCCCTGGCACACCAGGCTGCCGTCGTCGCGCAGCACCACGCCCCGGCGGATGGCGTCGTGCTCGTCCTCGATGTCGCCCACGATCTCCTCGATGATGTCCTCGAGGGTAACGATGCCGTTCAGCGTGCCGTATTCGTCGACGACGATTGCGAAGTGCTCGTGGCGCTTTCGGAACGCCTCGAGCTGGTCGAACAACGTCGTCGATTCGGGGATGAACCAGGGCTTTGTCATCACGTCGGCGATGTTGACGCCGGTCGGCCCGCCCGCGGCGCGCACGGCGCGGAACAGGTCCTTGGCGTGCACCACGCCCACGATGTTTTCGTGCTGGCCGCGATAAAGGGGCACGCGCGTGTAGGGCGCCGCCAGCATTTGCGTCACGATTGCGTCGGCCGGCTCGTCGGCGTCGATCAGCACCAGGCTGCCGCGATGGGTCATCACGTCGCCGACGGTGCGGTCACCGAGATCGAGCACCGAGCGCAGCATGGCCTTTTCTGTCGGCGCATCCTCGTCGATGTGCCCGACACCGTGCAACTCGATGGCGCCGCGCAGCAATTCGTCGTGCTCTTGGGCGGCGATCGAAGGATCGGAGCGCACGCCGATCAGGCGCAGGAAGAGCCGCGAGATCCAGGCGACGGCGCGCGCGACCGGTCCCAGGATGCCGAGCGTGACGACGATCGACGGCGCCAGGATCAGCGCCACGCGATCGGCGCGCAGCAGCGCCCAGGTCTTGGGCATGACCTCGGCAAAGATCACCACCATGATGCCGATGATCACCGTGGCGTAAACGACGCCCGCCGCGCCGAACAGATCGGTGAGCACGACTGTCGTGAGCGAGGCCGAGAGAATGTTCATCACGCTGTTGCCCAGCAGCACCGCGCTCACCGCCTCGTCCTTGCGGTCGAGCAGCTTGTTGACGGTGGCGGCGCGGCGCTTGCCCTGCTGCGCCAGCCGGTGCATGCGCGCTCGCGAGGCGCCGGTAATCGCGGTCTCGGCGGCCGACATGTAGGCGCCGAGCGCCAGGCAGAGCAGGACCAGCGGTATCGCCAGGTGAAGCGGCAGATGGAACTCGATGTCGCCGTGCATGCGCAGGCCTGTGGCCGTCAGGCCGCGACGGCTTTGTCGAGCAGGCGGCGCACCGCCGTTTCGTCGACCTCGCGGGTCACGAACGCCTTGCCGATGCCCCGCGCCAGGATGAACGTGAGCCGGCCGCCTTCGGCTTTCTTGTCGCCGCGCATGTGCTTGATCAGCCGGCTGGCGTCCCAGGTGCGCCGGTTGTCGCCGCCGATCGAGCGCAGCCGCATCGGCAGGCCGACGGCCTCGAAATGGGCGCGCACGCGGGCGGCATCGGCGGCCGGACAAAGGCCAAGCTCGGCCGAGAGATCGAACGCCATCGCCATGCCGGCGCCGACGGCCTCGCCATGCAGCAGGTCGGGGCCGAAGCCGGTCTCGGCTTCGAGCGCGTGGCCGAAAGTATGGCCGAGATTGAGCAGCGCCCGGAGGTCGGTGGTCTCGCGCTCGTCGGCCGCCACGATGCGCGCCTTGGCAAGGCAGCTCTGCTCGACGGCGTAGGTGCGCTTGGCGGCATCCCCTGACAGCACCGCGGCGCCATTGACCTCGCACCAGTGGAAGAACTTCGCATCGTCGATCAGGCCGTACTTCACCACCTCGGCATAGCCTGCCAGCAACTCGCGCCGTGGCAGGCTGTCGAGCACGTCGGTATCGGCGACCACCAGGCGTGGCTGGTAGAACGCACCGACCACGTTCTTGCCGTGCCTGGTGTTGATGCCGGTCTTGCCGCCGACCGATGAGTCGACCTGTGCCAGCAGGGTGGTCGGCACCTGGATGAATTCGACGCCGCGCAGCAACACCGACGCGGCAAATCCGGTGAGGTCACCCACCACGCCGCCACCCAAGGCGACCAAGGTGGTCTTGCGGTCGGGGCGCCGGTCGAGCAGGGCGTTCATCAGCCATTCGAACAGGCCGAACTCCTTGCTGCTCTCGCCGGCCGGCACGACGACGATGGCGGCCTCGACGCCCGCGTTCTTGAACGAATTGAAGACGCGAGCGCCATAGAGCGGCGCCACGGTCTCGTCGGTGACGATGATCACCTTGGGGCGCGCCAACAGCTTGCTGGAAAGTTCGCCGACGCGATCGATCAGCTTCGGGCCGATCACGATGTCGTAGCTGCGGTCGGCAAGATCGACCTTGATGATGCGTTCGCTCATGCCGGCGCTCCTTCCGCTACCGGCTGCAGGCGGCGGCGCAGCGCCTCGATCACTTCTTCGGTGGTGCGCTCGGCCGGTTGCGCCGTCGATTCGACGACGAGATCGGCCTCGGCGTAGACCGGATAACGTTGCTGCATCAGTCGCGCGAGAATTTCCTTCGGCTCGCCCTGGCGCAGCAGCGGCCGGTGACCCCGCCGCTTCACGCGCTCGAACAAGACGTCGAGGTCGGCGCGCAGCCATACGGTGATCGCTTTCGCCCGCAACAGCTCGCGCGTCTTGGCATCCATGTAGGCGCCGCCGCCGGTCGACAACACGTGCAGCGGCCCGTCGAGCAGGCGCTCGATCACGCGCCGCTCGCCGGCGCGAAACTCCGCTTCGCCGAATCGTTCGAAGAATTCAGCAACGCTGCAGCCCGCCGCGCGTTCGATTTCTTCATCGGCATCGACGAAGGGCAGGCCCAAACGCTGGGCGAGCCGCTTGCCGATGGCGCTCTTGCCGGCGCCCATGAGGCCGACGAGCGCGATAGTGCGCGGCGGGGAAAAGGGAGGAGGTGCGTCCATGGCGACCTGCGGGCTAGGGGTGTCGCCCATTCCGTCCGCTCTTTCAAGCGACAGGGCTTTGTGGAGGCCGGGCAATTGCCGCTAGGCCGACGGAAAGGTAGGTTGCGCGGCGCCGTGCCCTTGTTTCGTTCCCGCAGCCATTTTCGCGTACCCACCGTCAAGCTGGGCCCTCTCGTCGTTGCCGTCGTGGCGATTCTGGTGATCGGCGGGCTGGTGGCGCTTGCCCTCATCGAGCCGAGTCCGCCGGTCCGGCATTTCCAGGTCCCCGTGCCCAATGAACGCTTTTCGCGCTAGCGCGGTGGCCGGGCTGGCGCTCGGCCTGCTGCTGCAGACAGCCGGCGCTCAAACAGGCGTGGGCTTCGACGATCGCAAGAGCGGCTTTCTCACCGTCGCCACCGGCGGCATGCCGTCGGATGCCTGGGGCTCGACGTCGCTTGCCACCGCCAAGCGCCTGATCTCGGCGCTCGCCGCGGCGCCGCGCAGCCGCGCCCTGCGCGATCTGCAGTTCAAGGTCATGGTGAGCGATCTCGTGCCGCCTCCCGCCGACAACAGTCCGGCGCCCTCGCTGTTCGCGCGCAAGGTCGAGCGGCTGGCCGCGATGGGCGAGGGCGAAAGTCTCAACGAGGTGGTGCGGACCGCCGACGCCTATTCGGATCCCGACATCGCCAGCACCGTCGTCAATGCCATGATGATGGCGGGCGAACGCGCCGGCGCCTGCAACATCGTCGCCAAATATGCCTTGACCCAGCCATTCGGCCACCGCGCCCAGGCCGCCTGCAAGCTCGCCAGCGGCGACAATGCCGGTGCCATGGCGATGGTCGAGCAGCTCTCGCCCAGGGACGCGATCCTCATCAGGCTCGTCCAGGTCGCGGCAGGCGGCCTGCCGCCGTCGCAGGCACCGCAAACAACCCTCGACGGCCCGGCGATGCTGATGCTCGATCTGGCGCACGTGGCGCCGCCGCCCGCCGTGCTCTCCTCGACGCAGCCCGCCATGATCCGTGCCCTGGTCGGCCATCGCTCGCTGCCGGTCGCAACCCGCATCGACATCGCCGAACGCGGCGAAGCGCTGGCCGTCATCGAGGCGACGCGGCTTAGCGACCTCTACGCCCAGGCGATCAAGGACCAGGCAGCCTTGCCGGCGGCAATGGGCCTGCGCGCCCGGCTGGTCGCGGCGGCGCACGATGCGGCAAACGCGCAGGAGATCATGAGCTCGATCACCGCCGTCTACGACGAGACGCGCGGCTCTCCCCTGTTCCCGACCTTGGCGCGTGCCAGCGCGAGCGCGCTGCTGCATCTGCCACCCAAGCCCGAATACGCCAACGTGGCGCAGGAGGCGATGCGCGGCTTCCTGCTGCTGGGCGACGAGCAGCTGGCGCTCGCCTGGACCAAGCTCGCCCTGCAGGCGGCCTACAACAATGCGCGCGCCATGATGGCGCTCGACCGGCTGATGCCGCTGG
>DASRFX010000099.1:0-3329 GCA_035651335.1 Reyranella sp.
GATTCTCAACGATGAGCATGTCCTGCCGGATCGGACAGTTTGCAGGGACCCGTCGCGTTACGGGCCACGCGGGAGGAAATTCTTGATGGTCGTTGGAACTTTCCAGAGGAGGTCAGGCGCGATATGCGCGCTGTTGTGAAGGGTTTCGGATGCCGGCCGCATGATTGATGGCGCGGCATATTCGGGCGGTCGGCGTCCGAAAGCCTCCAAGGGAGGAAACCGCGCATGGAGGGCAGAACCTGTGCGGCAGGCTCTATGGGGATTTGAGAGCTGCGGGCGATCTGGCAGATTGAGTTCGAACCGATGCAGCGAGCTGTGCGAAGGTGGCGCGGCCGATGAATGAGTGGCGGGCGGCGTCGAACGCGGCCAAATGTCGGCCGATCGGCGATGACAGAGAAACGTCTGGGTGCGTTCGGCCGTGGCCGGTCGATAAGCGGCGGGGAAGACGAGCAGCTTTGCAGAATGGCGGTTGCGCGGTCATGAGGTATCTATCTTGATGGCGCGAGTTGGCGCGGTCGGTTGATGGCGTGGTGTTGCGCCTCGCTCAAAGACCTCGACAACGATCATTCGACCGCCGCAGCATGGACAGGGCGGCTTGCAGGTGTCGTCGACGGTCTCAGTTGGTTTACCCTCACCATCTTTGACGGCCAGCATCTCGCGCGCGCGTGCGACGTTGTCGACGCAGGCGCCCCGCGCCAGCAGGCCGTAATGGCGGATGCGGTGAAGGCCTTTTGGCAGCACATGGATGAGGAAGCGGCGGATGAACTCGAAGGTGGCGAGTGTCATCTGCTTGTATCGATCGCGGCCTTCGATGCGGTAGTCCTTCCACTTGAAGGTGACGCGTTGTTCGTCAAAGGCGCTCAAGCGGCCGTTGGCGATGGCAACGCGGTGGGTGTAACGCGACAGATAGGCCAGCACGGCCTCAGGTCCGCCGAACGGTCGCTTGGCGTAGACGACCCACTCGGTTTTGCGCAGCGGGGCGAGATAGGCTGCGAACGACTGTGTATCCGCCAGATGAGCGTGATCGCCGAAGAGGCTCAGGCGGCCGGCGTGGTGGGCGGCGGCGAGCTTCTCCAGGAACAGGCGCCGGAACAGGCGTGAGAGCACGCGCACAGGCAGGAAGAAGCCGGGCCGGCACGACACCCAGCGCTGGCCATCGGGCGAGATGCCGCCGCCCGGCAGGATCATGTGCACATGCGGGTGGTGGGTCATGGCCGAGCCCCAGGTGTGCAGCACGGAGGTGATGCCGATCCTGGCTCCCAGATGCTTCGGGTCGGCGGCGATCGTCAGCATGGTCTCGGCCGATACCTTGAACAGCAGATCGTAGATGGCAGCCTTGTTGTGGTAGGCGATGTCGGCGATCCGAGCCGGCAGCGTGAACACGACGTGATAATATGGCACCGGCAGCAGCTCGGCTTGGCGATCGGCGAGCCACTGCTTCGCCGCGGCGCCCTGGCACTTCGGGCAGTGCCGGTTGCGGCAAGAGTTGTAGGCGATGGACGTGTAGGCGCAGTCCTCGCAGCGCGCGACATGGCCGCCGAGGGCTGCCGTGCGGCAGCTCTCGATCGCCGACATCACCTTCAACTGGTCGAGGCTGACATGGCCGGCATGGGCCTGACGCCATGCCGGACCATGGTCGCGGAAGATATCCGCAACCTCCAGAGCCGGACGAGACACCCCGGCCCCGCGTCAGCCGGGCGGCCGGGCCTGCTTCAGCTTGATCGCGATGTGCTCCAGCGGGCTCATGACCTCGCTGATCGTCTTGGTCGCGACCCGGGTGTAGAGCGCCGTGGTGTCGAGCTTGGCGTGACCGAGCAGCACCTGGATGACGCGGACGTCGATGTTCTGCTCCAAGAGGTGGGTGGCGAAGCTGTGCCGCAAGGTGTGTAGCGAGACGCGCTTGTTGATCTCCGCCATCTGGGCTGCCGCGTGACAGGCGCGATTAAGCTGGCGCGTGGTCATCGGCTGGGCCGGATCGCGGCCGGGGAACAGCCAGCCCTGCGGCCGCGCCGCCTTCCACCAGGTCCGGAGCAGGTCGAGCAGGTGTGGGGACAGCATGACGTTGCGGTCCTTGCCGCCCTTGCCCTGCTCGACGCAGATGATCATGCGCTTGCTGTCGATGTCGGAGATCTTGAGCGAGACGACCTCATTGGCGCGCAGGCCGGCGCCATAGGCCACGCTGAGTGCCGCCTTGTATTTGAGCCCGGGTGCCGCATCGAGCAGCCGCGCCACTTCCTCCACGCTCAGCACCACCGGCAGCTTGCGCGGCTCGTGAACGACATGCGTGTGCTCGACGATCTCGTGGCGCTTGAGCGTGACCCGGAAGAAGAACCGCAGCGTCGAGACGGTCTGATTGATGGTCGGCACGCCAACGCCGCTTGATGCCAGATGCAGTTGGTAGCGGCGTACGTCCTCGAAAGTCGCGGTATCCGGTGATCGCCCGAGGAACGCGGCGAAGTTCTTGATTCTTTGCACGTAGTCATGTTGGGTCTTCGGCGCGAACTTGCGGATCGTCATGTCTTCGATCATGCGCCGGCGCAGCGGGCTCACTGCCTCGTCGGTCATGGGGATGCTCCTGTTTTGAGTGAAGGTTGCGAACCCCTCATCTCAAAACAGGACGCCCCGTTACGCTATCGTCTTGGCTGCGCTGCCAGCCGCAGCGTCCTACCGCGCGAGCGGTTTAGTCCTCTGACCCAAACCGGAAATCTACTCCAGTCTGGCGTCAACCTGCTATGTTTCGCGGAGACTTTGTTTCGGACATGGTCCGGGTGTCGAACCCGCGCCGCAATTGTCCGCCGCAGCTGTTCCAAATCCAACCGAGCGAGCTTCTCATGACGAGGCGAATCCTGTGTTTTGGTGATTCTCTGACCTGGGGATGGATTGCTGTTAACGAAGGAGCGCCAACGACAAGATTCTATTATCCAGAGCGGTGGACGGGAATCATGGCCGCCAAACTTGGGTCCGATTACGAAATCGTGGAAGAGGGCCTGAGTGCACGTACTACGACGATCGATGATCCAGTCGATCCGCGCCTGAACGGGTCGGCCTATCTGCCAACCGCTCTGGCAAGTCACCTTCCGCTGGACCTCGTCATCATCATGCTCGGGACAAACGATGCGAAGAGTTACTATCGTCGCACGCCGTACGATATTGCGGTCGGAATGTCGAAACTCGTCGGCCAGGTGCTCACCTCGGCCGGTGGCGTGGGGACTGTCTACGGAGCACCTCATGTGCTCGTGGTCGCACCGCCTCCACTTGCGCCCGTACCGGATCCTTGGCTCCAGGGAATGTTTGAGGGTGGACGCGAGAAGACCATAGAGCTTGCAACA
>DASRFX010000100.1:0-5781 GCA_035651335.1 Reyranella sp.
ACGACCGCGATCGTTGTGACGGATGCCGATGCGAAGCAGGCCAACGAGAAGCTGCTGGCCATCGAGCGCATCATCAACGGCCGCGGCTTCGTGACCATCCGCGAGACCCTGAACGCGGTGGAGGCCTGGCTCGGCTCGCTCCCCGGCAACCCCTATGCCAACGTGCGCCAGCCGATCGTGCACACCTTGAACCTCGCGCACATGATGCCGGTCTCGGCCGTGTGGGCGGGGCCTGAGATGAATCGCCACCTTAACGCACCGCCGCTGATGATGGCGGAGACGCGCGGCAGCACACCGTTTCGCCTCGATCTGCATGTCGGCGATGTCGGACACACGCTCATTGTCGGACCGACCGGCTCGGGCAAGTCGGTGCTCTTGTCGCTGCTCGCCTTGCAGTTCCGCCGTTTCATCGGTGCACAGGTGGTCCTGTTCGACCGCGGACGCTCGGCCCGCGCGGCCACGCTTGCCATGGGCGGCGAGAGCATCGAGCTGGGCCTCGAGGGCAGCTTGTCACTGCAGCCGCTGGCCCGGATTGACGAGCCGGGTGAGATCGCCTTCGCCTTGCAGTGGATCACGGCGCTGCTCACCAGTGAAGGCGTGCGCGTCACTCCCGACGTCAAGGACGCGGTGTGGACCGCCCTGCAGAGCCTGGCCTCCGCGCCGAAGCAGGAACGGACGCTCACCGGCCTCGCCGTCCTTGTTCAATCCAGCGCGTTGGTCGCTGCGCTGTCGCCCTACACCCTGGAGGGTGCCTACGGCCGACTGCTCGACGGCTCGTCGGAGCAGCTGGCAACCACAGATGTGCTCCACTTCGAGATGGAGGCCTTGATGCAGCACAAGGCGCTCATTGCGCCGGTGCTGACCTATCTGTTCCATCGTCTCGAAGAACGCTTCGACGGACGCCCGACACTGCTCATCCTGGACGAGGCCTGGACCTTCCTCGACGACGCGCTGTTCGCGGCCCGCATCCGCGAGTGGCTGAAAACCCTGCGCAAGAAGAACGTGGCGGTGGTGTTCGCCACCCAGTCGCTCGCCGACATCGAACGCTCGACCATCGCGCCGGCCCTGATCGAGAGCTGCCCGACGCGCATCTTCCTACCCAACGACCGGGCGCTCGAGCCGCAGGCGCGCGGCGTATACGAGCGCTTCGGCCTTAACGCGCGCCAGGTCGAGATCCTCAGCGTCGCCGCGCCGAAGCGCGACTACTACGCCCAGACCGCCCGCGGCAACCGCCTGTTCGAGCTCGGGCTAGGACCCGTCGCGCTCGCCTTGTGCGGCAGTTCCTCGCCGGATGACCAGCGCTTGATCGATCGATGCCTGCCCGAACCCAAGAGCAAGGAGTTCGCTCAGGGCTTCCTGCACGCAAAGGGTCTGGCGTGGGCGGCCGAGCTGCTGCAACGCTGGCCGCGCCCGCCGGAAGTGCCGGCGCCGGCCGTCCCGACCACTTCAACCGAGCTCGAACCGGCCGAAGGTGTGCCCCCGGCAACCGCCGCATCCCCAAACGGCAGCACACCTTCGCCGAAGGCAGCGGCGCGGTCCGTCGTACCCCGCACCGACACCGCGCCGCTGCCTGGCCTGCCCGGCGGACCGCCCATGTCGGAGCGCCTATCACCGTTCAGGATTGCATCCGGCAAGATCAAGAGGAGAGGACGATGAGCTCACTACGCAAGCTTCTCCTCGCCCTGCCGATTGCGGGCGGACTCCTGACGAGTTGCGTGACGCGGTCGGCGGCCCAGCTCACAGTGTTCGATCCGGCCAACTACCAGGAGAACCTGCTCTCCGCCGTCCGCGCGCTCGAGCAGATCAACAACCAGGTGCGGCAGCTGCAGAACCAGGTCCTTATGATCCAGCGCATGGACCAGAACCTGAGGCAGCTTGGCCCGACGATCTCACCGGATCTCCAGCGCACGCTCGCCGATATCCAGGCCCAGCTCCGCGCCGGCGAAGGTATCGCGCTCCGCCTGCAGGCCACGCAAAGCGGCTACGAACAGCTGTTCCCCCGCCAGGTCTCGACCGCCATCTCGTCGGACGACGTGCTGCGCAATGCCAAGACACGTTGGGAGGAGGAATACGCCGCCCTCAAACGCGCCGCCCTCCTGCAAGGGCAGATCGCCGACAGTATCGACGCCGACAGGAATCTCCTCGGCGATGCCATGCTGCGCTCGCGTGGTGCCGTCGGCATCCTCGAAGCCACCCAAGCCGGCAACGAGTTGACCGCTCTCGGCATCAAGCAGGCGCTGGCGCTGCAAGGCCTGCTCACAGCGCACTACCGGGCCGAGACAGTCACCAAAGCGCGCGACCTGGCCGCGGAAGCCGAAGCGCGCCAGCGCTTCAAGACCTTCGTCGGTACGGGCTCCGCCTACACCGTGAGCCGCTGAAGATTGCAGGAGGAAACAACAATGACATGGATCGAGAAGTCGCTGGGCGAGCGGGGCCAGCCCCGCAACCCCAGCCGGGAGGACACCTCCCGGACCCACCGCCATCTGGAATTTCAAAAGGGAGGGGCTTCGGACTTCCCACCTCTCGTCAAGCGAATCTGGTGGATGCCGTGACATGATTCACCTCGTACAAAGTTCCGGCTCTGAGCATTGCGCAAAGTACGTAGAGCAGGCGATCAGCCACTCCCCTGAGAGCTCGTGCCCAGGAATGACCGCGTGCTCGCAACGCGTCGTATTTGAAGCGGCTTGCCGGATCGTGCTGGATGGCGACGCGCGCCCAGTGGTAGACGGCGTTCTGCAGGCGCCGATTGCACGCGTGGCGCCTCACAACGCGCCTGCTCTTCCCCGACTGCTTCGTCACCGGCGCAATCCCGGTATGGCAACGCAAAGCGTGGTAGTCTCGCTGGCGCACCGATTCAGGTGCCTCTGTGAGCAACGTGGCGAGGATGGTTCTGCCCATTCCTGGCGAGGAGCGCAGAACCGTCACGTCATGCTGCCCTATTTGTCTCGGGGCATTCTCCTCAGGCTCGGCGAGCCTGTCGGTCAGGCGATCGAGCATGGCGTTTGCTTCTCTGACCTGCTCGACCGCCAGCCGAATGGACTTCAGGAGCGACAAGACATGTGCACTCGCGGCAGCCGTCGTCGCTTCGGACACGGCGAGCGGCGGCGACCTGAGGACGGCAAGGACCGCGCTGGCGTCGTGGCATCGCACGCGATGCTCCTTCAGTATCCGCGCTACCTTCGCCCTAGGCAGATGGGCAGCCATCATTGGCGTCGGTGCGAGCTCCAAAAGCGCAAGCTTCCAGGCTGCGTCGTCGTCGCCTCCAAGGGCGAGAAACGCTGTAAAATAGCGCAGAAGCTGCTCGCGCAATCGGCTGACATACCGACGCAAATCACGAGTGTGCCCGTCGGCCATGCGCGACCATTCGCGGAGTTCGACGATTGCCGGATCGGCGGGCTCGATCAGCCGGAACGCGTGAGGGTCGGTCCTGAGTGCCGACGCCAGAACGTCCGCATCACGCCTGTCGTCCTTGGCGCCGGCGACGCTGAAGCGGTCTCGGAAGCGATCGAGTTGCTTCGGGTTGATGGAACAGACGGTGAAGCCACGCTCGAGCAGCGTCTCGACGACAGGTCCATGCGGCGTCTCGATCGCAACGTGGATGGCTGCTGGCATCGCCGCGGTCTGCCGCGTGAGCCAGTCCGCCATCAGAGCCAAACCAGCGCCACTGTGCTCGACAATCCGCCGACCGAGAATCTTACCGCTACCGTCGGTCAGGGTCACATCGTGTTTGGTACTCGCCCAATCAACGCCTGCGAACCATCGCCGGCTATCGCTCGTCATGTGGTTCTCGCTCTTTCGTTGTCGAGCCATCGTCGCGATCCCCGTCTATCCCTGTACTGGCGCTCGAAGGCGCGGTCTTCCCACTGGACATCGATCGCAACCAATTCGCCGGGGCAAAGGTCCGAACCAGGTGCTCGAGGCACGGGGGTCTCCTGGTTGCTCCCGGCGAATCGGCTCGGATCTGGGAAGGCTACGCCCGTCAGCGCCGAGTCGCAGGTCGCGCTTCGTTCCGCTACGCTTCACTTCGCGCGACCTGCGACAGGACCACCTTCCCGACACCGGCCCCCAGAGGTACAGGGGTCTCCCCGAACGGGTGCGGGCGGTAGCCCGCTCGCGCAGCGACCATCACGCCCGCCCCGACGACGAGGGTAGCCGTACCCTGACACTCAACCACTGAACACGACTGCGGCGACCCCGCGTTGCCGACGACGGCGGAGCTTTGCCTGACGCTTTGAGGATGGGATGGACAACCTCGCGATTATCGACCGGTTCACAGAAACCTTCACCCGCTACATCGACTCTGGGTTTGGGCTGCTGGCCGGCGACGTCGCGTTCCTGACCACCGTGCTGGTGGCGATCGACATCGCGCTGGCGGGCTTGTTCTGGGCGTTGATGGGCGAGGACAACGTCCCGGCGCAGCTGATCAAGAAGGTGCTGTACGTCGGCTTCTTCGCGCTGCTGCTCAACAACTTCAAGGGCCTCGCCGACATCATCTTCCAGTCGTTTGCGGGGTTGGGACTGAAGGCGTCCGGTGCGTCGCTGACGGCGGCTGACCTGATGCGGCCGGGGTTCGTGGCGTCGACGGGGTTCACCGCGTCGCGGCCGCTGCTGGAGAAGGCTGGCGAGCTGATCGGCATCACGTCGTTCTTTACGAACTTCGTGACCATCGTCGTGCTGATGCTGGCGTGGCTGATCGTGCTGCTGGCCTTCTTCGTGCTCAGCGTCCAGCTGTTCATCACCATCATCGAGTTCAAGCTGACGGTGCTGGCGGGATTCGTGCTGGTCCCATTCGCGCTATTCGGACACACGGCGTTCCTAGCCGAACGGGTGCTCGGCAACGTCATCTCCTCCGGCATCAAGCTGATGGTGCTGGCCATCGTGGTCGGCATCGGCGCGACCTTGTTCGGCACGCTGATCCGGCCGACTGGCGAGATCACGCTGACGCAAGCGGCATCGTGCATCCTGGCGGCGATCGCCGTGTTCGGGTTGGCGGTCTTCATTCCCGCGATGGCCGCGGGCCTGGTGTCGGGAGCACCGCAGCTCGGTGCCGGCGCAGCGGTGGCGACCACGGCGGCACTCGGCGGCACCGCCATCGCCGGCGGCATGCTGTCGAGTGGCGCTGCGCGCATCAGTGGCCGCGCTGCCGGTGAGAGCATCAAGGCTGCTGCCGCGCTGACTGGCAGAGTCGGCGCCGCCTATGAGGCGGGTGGACCGCGCGGTGTGGCGCGCACGCTCGGCACCGCGCCGGCATCGCGCATGATCGCCTCGGCCACCGGACCCATGCGCGATGCCTACCGGCAAGGCGCAGCGCAGGGCTATCGCGACGCCGGCGCCGGCTCAGGCTCCGACCCGACCTCGGGCGGCTCGGCCGGACCGGCGACGCCGGCCTGGGCACAAAGCCTGGCACGCCGGCAGCGCCTGACGCAGGCCGGCCTAGTCGCGGCCGGGGCATTGCGTGAGGGCGACCGCCCGGCAGGCGGCAGCGGCCCCGATCTCAAGGACAAGAGCTGAGGAGATGCTTATATAATGTCATTCAAGCGTTCGACTTTGCGCTACGGCGAGACGCCGGAGCCGGTTACCCCCTACCAGAAGGCCGCCCAGGTCTGGGACGAGCGCATCGGCTCGGCCCGGGTGCAGGCGCACAACTGGCGTCTGATGGCGCTGGGCAGTTTGGCACTGTCGCTGGTCCTTGCGGCCATCCTGCTGTGGATCGGACGGTCGGCCACCACCGTTCCCTACATCGTCGAGGTGGACCCCAAGGGCGGCGCCCGCGCCATCGGC
>DASRFX010000101.1:0-48392 GCA_035651335.1 Reyranella sp.
TGATTGAGGACATGATCCCAGAGCTCGGTCATTTCGCCCTGGTGCTCGCGCTCGCGATCGCGCTGGTGCAGTCGGCGGTTCCGCTCTACGGCGCGCGCAAGGGGGACACGGTGCTGATGGGCGTCGCGGCGCCGACCGCGCTCGCCCAGTTCCTGTTCGTCGGTCTTTCGTTTGCGGCGCTGGTCGCCTGCTACGTCACGTCGGATTTCTCGGTTCTCACCGTGTACGAGAATTCTCACTCCGCCATGCCGCTCATCTACAAGTTCACCAGCGTGTGGGGGAACCACGAAGGCTCGATGCTGCTGTGGGCGCTGATCCTCGCCCTGTTCGGCGCGGCGGTGGCGCTGTTCGGCAACACCCTGCCCGACAGTCTGCGCGCGCGCGTGCTCGGCGTGCAGGCGCTGATCGGCGTGGGCTTCCTCGCCTTCATCCTGTTCACCTCCAACCCGTTCGAGCGCGTCTCGCCGGCGCCGCCCGACGGCAACGGCCTCAACCCGCTGCTGCAGGATCCCGGGCTCGCCTTCCATCCGCCGTTCCTCTATCTGGGCTATGTCGGCTTCTCGATGGCGTTCTGCTTCGCGGTCGCGGCGCTGATCGAGGGCCGGGTCGACGCCGCCTGGGCGCGCTGGGTGCGGCCGTGGACTCTCGCGGCGTGGTGCTTCCTCACCTGCGGCATCGCGCTCGGCTCGTGGTGGGCCTATTACATCCTGGGCTGGGGCGGCTTCTGGTTCTGGGATCCGGTCGAGAACGCCTCGCTGATGCCGTGGCTCGCCGGCACGGCGCTCCTGCACTCCGCCATCGTCGTCGAGAAGCGCGATGCCTTGCAGAGCTGGACGGTGCTGCTCGCCATCCTCGCCTTTTCGCTGTCGCTGCTAGGGACGTTCCTGGTGCGCTCGGGCGTGCTCACCTCGGTGCACGCCTTCGCCCAGGATCCGGCGCGCGGCATGTTCATCCTCGCCTTCCTGCTGGTCGTCACCGGCGGCGGGCTGGCGCTCTATGCCTGGCGCGCGCCGCAACTGCAGCCCGGCGGGCTGTTCCAGCCGTTGAGCCGCGAGGGCGCGCTGATCCTGAACAACCTCCTGCTCTGCACCTTGGCGGCCACGGTGCTGCTGGGCACGCTCTATCCGCTGGTCCTCGACCTCGTCTCGGGCGACAAGGTCTCGGTCGGCCCGCCCTTCTTCAACATCACCTTCGTGCCGGTGGCGCTGGCGCTGTTCGCCGCACTCTGCGTCGGCCCGTTCCTGTCCTGGAAACGCGCCGAACTGTGGCGCGCCCTCGCCCGCCTGCGCGCGGCCTTCGCGATCGCCGTGATCGCCATGGTCGTGACGGCCACCGCGATCGACGGCCGCGCCACCCTGGCCGCGGTCGCCTTCGGCTTCGGCGTCTGGCTGATCGCGGGCAGCCTCACCGAGTTCGTGGGCCGCGTCCGCCAGACCCGGCGCCTGCCGCCGCGCGCCATGATCGGCATGACGATCTCCCATGCCGCACTCGGGCTCGTCGTGCTGGGCGCGGTGTCGACCGCCGCCTGGCACACCGAGCTGATCACCACCTTGCGCGCCGGCGAGGGCGTGAAGTTCGGGCGCTACATCGCCACGCTCGGCAAGGTCGAGCCCCTGAAGGGCCCGAACTACGACGCCGAGCGCGCCACCATCGTGCTCACGCTCGACGGCGCGCCGTTCGCCACCATGACGCCCGAGCGCCGCCTGTTCACCGTGCAGCAGCGCCAGATCGCCGAGACCTCGATCCACACCAACCTGCTGCGCGATCTCTACGCCACCTTGGGCGAGGGCGACGCCCGGCACGGCTGGACGGTGCGGCTCTACGAGAATCCGCTCGCGCCCTGGATCTGGCTCGGCGCGGCGCTCTGCGCGCTGGGCGGCTTCGTCTCGCTCTCCGACCGCCGGCTCAGGGTCGGCGCCCCGCGCCGCAAGGCGCAGGAGCAGCCCGCCGAATGAGCCGCCGTCTCCTCTTCCTGCTGCCGCTCGCCACCCTCCTCACCATGGCGGGCTTCTTCGCCTGGTCGATGGTGTCGGGCCGCGACCCCGCCTCGATCGGCTCGGTGATGGTCAACCGCCCGGCGCCCCCTCTCGCGGACGTCACACTCGGCCCCTCTGGTTTGGGGGGCGGCAAGCCGGTGCTGGTGAATTTCTTCGCCAGCTGGTGCGCGCCCTGCCTCGCCGAGCATCCGCTGATCAGCCGGCTCGCCGAGCGCGAGGGCGCGACCGTGATCGGCGTCGCCTGGAAAAACAAGCCCGACGAGGCGCGCGCCTGGCTCGCCCGCTTGGGCAACCCCTACCGCCAGCTGCTGTTCGACCAGGACGGCAAGCTCGCCCTCGACTGGGGCCTCTCCGGCGTGCCCGAGACCTACCTGGTCGACGCCAGGGGCATCGTGCGGCTGCATTACCGCCGGGCGATCAACGAGCACGACCTCAAGGACACGATCCTGCCGCTGCTGCGGGCCGGCCAATGAGGCGCCTCGCCCTCCTCGTGCTCGCCCTTTCCGCCCTGGCCCTCGCCCCTTCGGCGCAAGCTGTCGAGCCCGACGAGATGCTGGCCGACCCCGCGCTCGAGGCGCGCGCCCGCGCGATCAGCCGCGAGCTGCGCTGCGTCGTCTGCCAGAACCAGTCGATCGACGATTCGCAGGCCGAGGTGGCGCACGACATGCGCCGCGCCGTGCGCGAGCGGCTGGAGGCGGGCGACAGCGACGCCCAAGTGAGGAACTACATGGTCGCCCGCTATGGCGATTTCGCCCTGCTCGACCCTCCTTTCAAGCCGGGCACGCTCGTCCTTTGGCTGGGCGCGCCGGCGCTGCTGGTGCTGGCCGGTACGGGCCTGCTGATCGTGGGACGCCGCCGCCGGACCGTGCCGGCGCCCGCGCCCCTGAGCGACGCCGAGCGCCGGCGCGTCGAGGATCTGCTGGGGCGCTGATGCTCGAATTCCTGCTCGCGCTCCTCACCACCGCCACGGTCGCGGCCCTCCTGGTGCCGCTGCTGCGGCCGCGTCCCGGCGAGCCGACCAAGCGTCTCGACAATGACCTGGCGATCTACCGCGACCAGCTCGCCGAGATCGAGCGCGAGCGCGCCCAGGGCCTGGTCTCCGCCGCCGAGGCGCAGCAGGCGAGCACCGAGATCCAGCGCCGCCTGCTCGCCGCCGCCGACAAGGACACGGCCGTGCCGCACGCCGCGGCGTCGGCGCTGCATCGCTATCTGCCGCCCGCGCTCTGCCTGCTCATTCCCCTGTTCGCGCTGGGCGTCTACCTGCAGATCGGACGTCCCGGGCTTCCCGCCTCGCCCTTCGCCTCGCATCGCGTGAGCCCAAGTCAAAATCCAGGGGGCCCGCAGGCCGAGCCCGACTATCCGGCGCTGATCGCCGAGATGAAGGAGCGCATCGCCCGCAACCCGCAGGACGCCGACGCTTTGTCGAGCCTGGGCGAGCTGCTGGTGATGCAGGCCGCCCAGGGCAGCGGCATCGCCACCGTGGGCGAACCCGCGCTCGACGCCTTCAACAAGGCGCTGGCGCTCAAGCCCGACGACCCGCGCGCCGGCTATTACGTCGGCCTGCACGAGGCCGAGAGCGGCGACAGCCAGGCCGCGATCCGGCGTTGGCAGAAGCTCGCCGCCGCCGCGCCCGCCGACGCGCCGTGGCTCACGATGCTGAACCAGGAGATCGTGCGGGTCGCCAAGGCGGCCAATTTGCCGGTGCCGGAGCTCAGGACTCCCGCCAAACCAAGTGGCCCGACCCGCGAGCAGGTCGAGCAGATGCAGAAGCTCTCGCCCGAGGAGCGCCAGCAGGCGATCCGCGGCATGGTCGAGGGGCTGGCCGCGCGGCTGAAGGAGAGCCCGAACGACCGCGACGGCTGGCTGAGGCTCGCCCAGGCGCGCAAGGTGCTGGGCGAGGCGGCGGCGTCGGCCGAGGCCTACGCGCGGGCCGACAAGCTTGCGCCCCTCGACGCGGGCCAGCTCGCCGACTGGGCCGAGGCGCTGGTGCGCCAGCTGCCGCCCGGCGGCGCGCCGGGCCCCGAGGCGGTGGCCGTGCTGACGCGGCTCGAGCAGGCCGAGCCGCGCAACGCGCTCGCGCTCTTCTATCTCGGCGCCGCCGATCTCGCGGCCGGCCGCAAGCAGGACGCGGCGCGGCGCTGGAAGATGCTGCTGGAGATGTTGCCGAGCGACGCTCCGATACGAGCGATGCTGGAGGCCAAGTTGAAGGAGACGCAGTAGCCGGCGGCGATGCGGAGCGTCGACGGCGGGGCAAGCGCTTTCGCTTGAGCGAAAGCGCGGCCCCGCGCCGTGCCAAGGAGACAAGACCGCTTCCTTCGCAATTTCCTGAGCCGCTATAGGTTGAGAGGCGCATGTTAAAATAACATGGAAATAACAGGCGCGTTGTGTGTCGACGCGATTCCCTGCGCGCGGTTGAGTAATTTCCTGACCCACTACTAATAGATGCGGCCATATTAAACAAATACGATTTAATATGGACTCTTGTGGCTCGCCGCGATTCGGCCGATTCGCCGCGAACGAAACTTGCGGAGCACGGCGCCAAAACGCGCCAAACGAACTGATGATATATCCAAGGCTTTGAACGAACAGCGCTTTTGACGATTCTTGAATCGCTCGGGGCCTCATCCAGGCCGACGCCGGCAAGTTCGAGGGGTAGCGCACTAGCGCTAACTGCGCCAACCGGCCCCTCCTCTGGTCCTAAGCGAGCGCAGCGCGGCGAAGGACCCAAGGGTTCAACAAGGAGATGTTGGCGCGCGAGCTCCCTTCGGGCGTTCCCAGCGCCAGCCCCCGCAATCGTCGAGTCAGCAGTCTCGAAGAACTGCCGCGCGTAAGCACTGCCAGGGGGTAGCGCACTAGCGGAAAGTGCGGAAAGCCCCCCGGCTGTAGGCCAATTGAGCGGCAGGCACACCAGGAGGAATTGCGGGAATTCCGGAACGAGAGGAAGGCGCGGACATGCAGCGGCGATCATGGCGTCGCCACCATAACTCCGGTGTTAGAAGGAACCCGATTCTGTCGTATAGAACGACTAGAGCGAATAGATGCAGCACCGATGGATATCGTACCCGACTAGCAAGTGCTCACAATAGTACTCATTACCTCCCACACAATCGCCGCCGGCTGCGTTCCGCGCTTACCTCCCGCGTGAGGATCATCCCGATCCGGAAGAGGAGGATTACATGTCGACAAGCACAGCAACCGCCGCGCCGGCTCCCGCCAACGCCGCCGCCGCGCTCGATCCCGCCGTCGGCGAGGTGATCGAGGCCTATGTGTCCACCTTCAACGAGACCGACCCGGCGCGGCGCCGCGCCACCATCGCCCGCGCCTGGGTGCCGGCGGCGCGCTATCGCGATCCGGTGATGGCGGGCGACGGCCACGACGGGCTCGACGCCATGCTGGCGGGCTTGCAGGCGCGCTTCCCGGGCTTCGTGCTGAAGCGGACCTCGAAGGTCGATTGCCATAACGGCAGCGTGCGCTTCGCCTGGTCGCTCGGCCCGGCGTCCGGCCCCTCGGTCGTCGAGGGCGTCGATTTCTGCGCGCTCGCGCCCGACGGCCGCCTGCAATCGGTCGTGGGCTTCTTCGACAAGGTGCCGGGATAGCTCAAAAGGGTTGCAACCGATAGTGCGTTGCAACCGTCGATACATTAACTAGCTTGCCCATCGGATGGAGTTGCATAACCCATCCGATGGGTTATATTCGTCATGCCGACCGTCCACCGATATGGAAACCTGCGGTTTGTCGTGTTTTTCAACGATCACGATCCGCCGCACGTCCATGTGTTCTCGGGGAGCGGCGAGGCCAAGGTCTTGCTCGGATCGCCCGGCGTGTCGCCATCGATCGAATGGGCCCGCCGGTTCAATCGTCCGACGCTGCGCAAGATCCTGCTGGAGACGATGACACACCGGGCCCGCCTGCTGTGGGCCTGGCACTCGGTGCACGGAGAGGAACGCCATGCCGCCAATGCCGAAGGAATTGACTGCTAGAGAGCTCGATCGCGCCATGGCTCGCGGGCGACGCCTTGCGCTCGGCGAACCGCGCGCGACCCGGGCGCGCTATGACCGCCGCACCGGCCGCATCAGCGTCGAATTGACCAACGGCTGTTCTTTCATGTTTCCCGCGCGCTCGCTGCAGGGGCTGGCGCGCGCGAGCGACGCCGAGCTCGCTGCCGTCGAGATCCTGGGCGACGGCCATGGCCTGCATTGGGAGGCGCTCGACGCCGATTTCACGGTGCCGGGGCTGCTGATGGGCGTGTTCGGCACGCGCGCCTGGATGGCGTCGGAGATGGCGCGCCGCGCCGGGCAGACCCGCTCGGCGGCGAAGGCCGCCGCCGCGCGCGTCAACGGCCGCCGGGGCGGACGTCCACGCGCGGCGCGGTGACAGATCCCTCGCTAATGCTCGGGATGAGCGCCACGGGCGCTCACTTCGTCGTATCCGCCGGCGGGTTGGTCGGCGGCGTGGTGTGCGACGGCGTCGGCGTCATGGTCGAGCTGGCGCTGCCCGGGCCGGGCTGCGTGGCGGGGGCCGGAACGGTGCGTGTCGCGGCCGGCGCCTGCGCCTGCTCGTTGGCGCCCTGCTTGGGCGTGCCGTTGAAATAGAGCAGGCCGCCGACCAGGCCGATCAGGACCAGGATGGCCAGCAGCACGTAGGGCCCGCGGCCGTTGGGGTCGGGCGCCTCGAAATTGGGGCCGCCGAGATTGCCGTATTTGTCGTAGCTGTTGGGGTTGTAGTCGCTCATGGGCTCTCTCCTCATGGGGTCAAAGGGAGGCGTCGTTCCATTGTCGAAATCCAACGCCTCCTTTTGCCGGGAGTTGCGACGTTTTGGCCCGCGCGGCGGCTTTCGCGTGCTAGGATTTGTGGCCGAAATCTGGAGGTTCCATGCCCGACACGAGGATGACGCATAGCCCCAAGCTGCTGGATGCAAGCCAGGCGGCGGCGCTGGTCGCTTCCTATCCGCCGGTCAGCAAGCTCGCGGCGCTCAAGGATATCGGCCGCATCGATCTGCACATGGCGAAGTTCATCGCGCTCGCGCCGATCTGCCTGATCTCGACCTCGGACAGGGCGGGCAAGCAGGACGTCACGCCGCGCGGCGACCCGCCCGGTTCGTTCAAGGTGCTCGACGAGAAGACGATCGCCATCTCCGACCGGCCGGGCAACAACCGGCTCGATACGCTCAGGAACCTGCTCGAGAATCCGGAGATTGCGCTCCTCTTCCTGCTGCCGGGCGTCAACGAGACGGTGCGCGTGGCCGGCACCGCGCGGCTCTCGCTCGACGAGGAGCTGCTGGAGAGCATGGCGGTCGAGGGCAAGCGGCCGAAATGCGCCATCGTGGTCAGCGTGCGCCAGGCCTACCTGCATTGCGCCAAGGCGCTGATCCGCTCCCGGCTGTGGAGCGGCGACTATGCCCAGCCCAAGGGCACCTTCCCCTCGATCAGCCGCATGGTCGGCGACCAGGTGGGATTGAGCGAAGAGGAGAAGCGGATCGGCGAAGCGCGGGTCGAGAAGGCCTACAAGGAGACGCTGTGGTCGAGTTCGTAGGAGAATTCGTCGTCACCGGCCAACGCTCGCAGCAGATGCGGGTGGTGCCGGGCGACGTGCTGAAGCGCCTGTCCCTGCCGTCCGATCGCGCGGGCCTGGTGCAGACCGGCGCGCATCTGGCGCTGCTCGTCGCGGGCGGCTGGCTGGTGCTGGCGACGCGCGGCACGTGGTGGCTGGCACCGGCGCTGCTGCTGCAGGGCGTGTTCGTCAACGCGCTGTTCGGCGCCATGCATGAGAGCGTGCATTACGGCTCGTTCAGGACGCGCCTTCTGGCCGACCTGCTGGCGTTCTTCTCGGGGGCCGCGATCCTGAACAACGCGGGCTTCTATCGGGCCTATCACATGGCGCATCACCGCTACACCCAGGATCCGGCGCGCGATCCCGAGCTCGTGACCTCGCCCGCGCCGCGCGGCTGGCCGGCCTATCTGCTGCGCATGAGCGCGCTGCCGTTTCTGTTCTTGCGGGCGCGCGACCTGCTGCTGTTCCCGTTCGGCTTCAGGGGAGACGTCACCTATATAGAAGAGTCGGCGTGGCCCGAGGTGCGGCGCTGGGGACGCTGGCTGCTCGTGCTCTATGGCGCGCTGATCGCGGGCTCGCTCGTGCTGCACACGACCGTCGTGCTGTGGGTGTGGTTCCTGCCGCTGCTCTGCGGCCTGCCCTTGCTGCGCGCCTATCTGATCTGCGAGCACACGCTCTGCCCCAATTCCGACGACGGCTTCGCCAACACGCGCACCACGACCACGAACGCCATCGTGCGGTTCCTGATGTGGAACCTGCCCTACCACGCCGAGCACCATCTCTTCCCGTCGATCGCCTTCCACAACCTGCCCGAGGTGCATCGCCATCTCCGCCCGCACCTCAAATTCGTGGCGCCGGGCTACGCCGCGACGCATCGCGAGATCATCAAGAGCTTCGCGTGACCAGCGCCGAGGGCGTGTTCGAATGCGGCGACGTGCTGCTGCAGCGCGGCGGCACGCTCAGGAACGCGAAGATCGTCTACAAGACGTTCGGCACGCTGTCGCCCCAGCGCGACAACGTCATCGTCTATCCGACCTCGTACAGCGCCCAGCACAGCGACATCGACTGGCTGGTCTCGCCCGAGCACTGCCTCGATCCCGGCCGCTACTTCATCGTCATTCCCAACATGTTCACCAACGGGCTCTCGACCTCGCCGTCGAACTACGGCCCGGCCGAGTTCCCCGAGGTGACGACCTACGACAACGTCACCCAGCAGCGCCGCCTGCTGATGGAGCTCTTCGGTGTCGATAAAGTGAAGCTGGTCTATGGCTGGTCGATGGGCGCGCAGCAGGCCTATCACTGGGCGGCTCTGTTCGGCGCTTCGGTCCAGCGCATCGTCGTCAATTGCGGCTCGGCCAGAACGGCGCCGCACAATTTCGTCTTCCTCGAGGGCGTGCGCAGCGCCGTCCAGAATGCGCGCACGCCGCAGGAGGGATTGCGCGCCATGGGCCGCATTTATGCCGGCTGGGCGCTCAGCCAAACCTTCTATCGCCGCGAGATGTGGCGCGGCCTGGGCTTTTCGAGCCTGGAGGATTTCCTGGTGCGCTCGTGGGAGGCGGGTTTCCTGCGCCGCGACGCGCGCGACCTGATGGCCCAACTCTGGACCTGGCAGAATGCCGACATCTCGGCCAACGATCTCTACCGCGGCGACCTCAGGATGGCGCTGGCGGGCATCACAGCGAAGGTGCTGCTGATGCCGAGCGCCACCGACCTCTATTTCCAGACCGACGACAATCGCGAGGAGCTGCCGCATCTCAAGCACGGCCGGCTGGCGGAAATCCCGTCGGTGTGGGGGCATCGCGCCGGCAATCCGCGTGATAATAAAGCCGACCAGGCGTTCATCGATTCCCAGGTGGAGGCGCTGCTCGATGCCTGACTCCCTTCTGCCGCGCGACGGCTTGGTGATCGTCGCCAAGCGCGACTGCCCGACCTGCGTCATGGTCGAGCCGGTGATGCGCGCGCTCGACAAGGCCGGCCCGTTGACCGTGATCACGCAGGACGATCCGACCTTCCCCTCGGGCGTGCGCTCCGTCGTCGACGACCAGGCGCTGGAGCAGTCGTTCCATCTCAAGATCGAATCGGTGCCGACGCTCATCCGCTTCAAGGCCGGCCGCGAGGTCGAGCGCGCGGTGGGCTGGCAGCGCCAGGAATGGGTGAAGCTTGCCGGCGATGCCGGCCTCAATGGCGCAAATCTTGGTGATGGCCTGCCCGAATGGCAGCCGGGCTGCGGCTCCAAGTCGGTCGAGCCCGGCGTGCAGGAAGCGTTGATCGCGCGCTACGGCGAGACCGGCCTGAAAGCGCGCGCCATCTCGGTCGGCAACTGGGACGATCCGATCGAGGCCTGCTTCGAGCGCGGCTGGACCGATGGGCTGCCCGTGGTGCCGCCGACCGACGAGCGCATCCTGCGCATGCTCAGCGGCACCGAGCGCAAGCCGGACGAGATCGTCGGCAACATTCCGCCCAATCTCGCGCCCTGCACGGTCGAGAAGGTGGCGATCAACGCGGTGATGGCGGGCTGCAAGCCGGAATACATGCCCGTCGTGCTGGGCGTGCTGGAAGCGGCACTCGATCCGCTGTTCACCATGCATGGCCTCCTCTGCACCACGCATTTCTCGGGCCCGCTGGTCATCATCAACGGACCCATCGCGCGCTCGATCGGCATGAATTCCGGCGTCAATGCGCTGGGCCAGGGCAACCGCGCCAACGCCACGATCGGCCGCGCCCTGCAGCTGATCGTGCGCAATGTCGGCGGCGGCATCCCGGGCGCGATCGATCGCGCGACCTTGGGCAATCCCGGCAAATACACCTTCTGCTTCGCCGAGGACGAAAGCGACCCGGCCTGGGAGACGCTCGCCGAGCGCCGCGGCATCGCCAAAGGCAAGAATGCCGTCACGCTGTTCCACGGCGAAGGCGTGCATGGCTTCATCGACCAGAAATCGCGCACGCCGCAAGAACTGGTGCGCTCGCTGGCCATGGGATTGTTCGGCGTCGGCCATCCGAAACTGGTGCGCGCCGGCAATGCCGTGCTGGTGCTGACGCCCGAGCACTACAAGATCTTCAAGGATGGCGGCTGGAGCCGCCGGCAGATCGAGGATGCGCTCTACGAGGCGCTGAAGCGTCCGGGCAAGGAGCTGGTCTATGGCGCGCAGAACGTCGCCGAGGGCGTGGCGCCCGCCTATGCCGACAAGTTGCTCGACAAGTTCGATCCGCCGCCCGACGGCGTGCTGATCGTTCGCGCCGGCGGCCCGGCCGGGCTATTCTCGGCCATCATCGGCGGCTGGCCCGGCCAGCGCGTCCGCGAGGAATGCCAGGCCGTAACACGGGAGATTCGCTAATGATCGAGATCAAGTTGCGTGATCCCACCGCAGAGAGCGCGCCGACCCGCCGCGCGCGGCTCGCGCCCCCCAAGTCGCTCGAGGGCAAGACCGTGGCGCTGATGGATATCGGCAAGTCGCGCGGCAAGGAATTCATCGACCGGCTGGAAGGCCACTTCAGGAAGGCGGGCATCGCCACCAGGCGCTACGCCAAGCCGACCAACACCAAGGTGGCGCCGACTTCGGTGATGCAGCAGATCGCGGCGGAGGCGCAAGCCGCGGTCATTGCGCTATCGGATTGAGGGTCCTGCACATCGTGCAGTCTGCACGACCTCTACAATCTCGATAGCCGCGGCATTCCCGGTGTCAACGTCGTCACCACCGAGTTCATCGACGGCGTCACCGCGCAATCCGAGTCGCTGGGCTTCGAGCCTGCCGTGGTCTACGTGCCGCATCCGATCCAGAACCGCACCACGGCCGAGATCGAGGCGATCGCCGACCAGGTCTATGACAAGGTGATCGCGGCGCTGACGATGCAATGAAGCTGCTGCTGTCGGCGCACGCGCTCCGGATTTGGGGCAAGCGCATCGAAGGCGTCGAGTTCGTCACCGCCGAGGACGCCCTCGCCGCCGACGGTCCGTGCGACGCCGACATCGCCTTCATGACCCGCGAGGTCACCGGCAAGTCGAGCAAGGGCAATCCGACGCCCGAGCTCAAGGGCTTCGACGCGGTGGTGCGCAAATCGCCCAGGCTCAAATGGCTGCAGATCCATCCGGCGGGCGCCGAGCGGCCGATCTATGCCGAGCTGCGCAGCCGCGACGTCAAGGTGACGACTGCGTCGGGCGCAACCTCGGTCACCGTGGCGCATTCGACCCTGGGCGCGGTGATCGCGCTCAACCGCCGCTTTCCGCTGCTCGCCGACGCACAGCGCCGCCATGCCTGGGAGCCCAGGCTCGGCGAACGCTCGCCGCGCGATCTCAAGGGCCAGACAGCGGTGATCGTGGGGCTGGGGCCGATCGGCCGCACCCTGGCGTCGCTGCTCAAGATGCTGGGCATGAAGACGGTGGGCGTGCATCGCTCCGAGGCGGCGGTCGAGCCGTGCGACCGCACCATTTCCTATGCCGGCTTGGCCGGCGTCCTGGCGCAGGCCGACTGGTTGATCCTGTGCTGTCCCGCTTCGCCCGTGACGCGCGGCCTTGCCAACGCCCGGGTCTTCGCTGCCATGCCCGCGGGCTCCCATTTCATCAACGTCTCGCGCGGCGAGGTCGCGGTCGAAGCCGACGTGATCGCGGCGCTGCAGAGCGGCAAGCTGGCCGGCGCCTATCTCGACGTGTTCGAGAAGGAGCCGCTCGATCCCGCGTCGCCGCTGTGGGACATGCCGAACGTGCTGATCTCGCCCCACACCGCGAGCCACAGCCAGGGCCAGAACGAGGCGATCTTCGAGATTTTCCTCGACAATCTTGCGCGCTTCCGCGCCGGCAAGCCGTTGCGCAACGACGTCGACAACCTGTCCTAATCCTTGTCGGGCACGATGGCGGGCGCGACGGTCTGCGGCGGCTTGTCGTTGGCGGGGCCCGGCGCCGGCGTCTGATCGGGCTGCGAGGTGTCGGCGTTGCTGTCGGCCGGCGGCGGCGCCGGTTTGGCGAGCGTCGCCGGCAGGAACGCATCGACCGCGGCCGCCGTCGCCCTCGGGTCCTCTTCCATCGCGTAGTGGCCGAGCTTCTCGAAGATCGCCAGGCGCGATGCGCGGATGGTCTGCTGGAAGCGGAAGGCATCGGCCGGCGGCACCCAGCGGTCGCGCGCGCCCCAGATGATCAGCGTCGGCACGTCGAGCCGTTTCAGCACCGTCGTGTCGAGCGCCTCCTGGGTGCGCGCCCGCACCAGGGTGGCATGCCGGTTGCCGGGAAAGCGCTGCAGCTCGGCGTAGCGGCGCACGCGCCCGGGCGTTACCATTGCCGGGTCGGCATAGGCGTCGAGCAGGGCGCGCCGCACCATGATCTCGGGCTTGAACCAGATGCCGAGGTCGCCCAGCAGCGGCAGGCGCGCGAGACGGAGCGGCAGCGGCGCGGGACCGCTGCCCGGGAAACCCGCCGAATCGACCAGGATCAGATGGCTGACGCGGTCGGGCCGCGTGGCCGAGAAGGTCCACGCGACGGCACCGCCCATCGAATGACCGGCGATGGCGAAGCGGTCGAGGTTGAGCGCATCGGCCAGCACCTCGATGAAATCGGCATAGGCATCGATGGTGTACTCGTCGCGCGGCCAGGCGCCGGTCAGCCCGTGACCCGGCAGATCGACCGAGATCAGCCGCGCGCGATCCTTCAGCGCCGCGACCCAACCCTCCCAATCCTGCAGCGAACCCATCGAACCGTGGATCAGGATGATCGGGATGGCGTCGCGCTTGCCCTCGTCGCGCACATGCGCGCGGGCGCCGCCGACATCGATGAACGTCGAGCGGCTGTTGGCGTAGCGCTGGATCAGGGTGTCGGGCGGCAGGCTCGGCGCATAGGCCCACAGCGCCACCCCCAGGAGCAGGCCGCAGGCGATCAGCAACAGAGTCGGCCAGCGGCGTTTCGGGCGGTCAGCGCGGCGGCGGCGCAGCGCCATTGTCTTGTCCCCCATCTCGTCTCAAGGCAGCGGCGATCATATCAAGATCGCGCAGCTTGAACTCGGATGCCGGACGGGGATCGATGATTTTTTCTTCGATCAGGCGGGCGAGCAGGGCGCGGTTGAGGTCGTTGGCGACCACTTGCCGGTCTTCAAGGTGGCCGACGAAGACGAACAGCTCGAAATTGAGGCCGGTCGGCGTGATGCGCACGAAGCGCACGATCGGCATCGGCACGCGCAGCACCCGCGGGTGGCCGAGCGCCGCCTCGCGCAAGATTGCTTCCATCTTGCTCACATCGGTGCCGAGTCCGACCGTGATGGGGATGTCGATGCGGCTCGACGTGTCGGAATAGGTTCGATTGACCACCGGGTTTTGCAAAAAGACGCTGTTTGGCACGATCACGCTGGTGCGCTGGAAAGTCTCGATCTCGGTGGCGCGGATGTTGATGCGTCTCACAAAACCTTCGTGGTCGCTGACCGCGACCCAATCGCCGGCCTTGATCGGCCGCTCGACCAGCAGGATCACGCCGGAAATCACGTTGTTGGCGATGTTCTGCAGTCCCAGGCCGATACCGACCGAGAGCGCGCCGAGCACGATCGCGAGATTGGTGAAATCGATGCCGAGCGCGGAAATGCCGATCAGGATGGCGATGATGACGCCGGCGTAGTTGAGGCCGGCATCGATCGATTGCCGCAGCGGCATGGGCGCATCGACCGTCGGCATCACCCGGTCGCGCATCACGGTGCGCACCAGCCTCGCCAGGCCAAGGCAGATGACGAAGGCCACGATCGCCATGGCGACATTGGCGATGGAGATCGTGACGCCGCCGATGCGCACGCCATGCAGCAGATGCTCCATGGTCTGCAGGATGGCGTCCATGTCGACGCCCCAGGACGCCGGCAGCAGGAAGGCGAGCGCGATCACCAGAACGAGGTCGATCAAGAGCAGCGCGATGTTCTGGCCGCGCAGCGCCGTGTCGGCCGGCAGGCCGAGCCGATCGCGTACCCAGCGTCCGGTGTGGGTGTCGGGCGCGGCGATCGCATCAAGCAGGTCGGCCGCGAGCCGATGCGCCAGCAGGGCGAGGCCGATCAGCAGGCAGGTCGAAGCGGTGGCAGCGTGGATATGACCGCCGAGATTGCTGTAGCCGACGGCGGCGAAGACGATCGATGACACAACGATGACGCTGAGCAGCAGGCGCGCGGCCGACCACCACGTGCCGCCGATCAGGGCAGGCAGCTCCGATCCGGCCGGCCGGGCCGCTTCCCAGGCGCGATTGGTCAGCGCCGGCAGGGTCAGGAGCGCGACCGTGACGGCGAGGACCAGCGCGCCGATCGCGGTCGTCCCGTCATGTTCGGTGCCTTCGGTAAGTGCCACGTAGATGAAATCGACGGTGAGGCCGACGGCCATCAGGCGCCGCAGCGCGGCGGTCAGGTATCGAGCGCTTGCGTCGGTGAAGGGCAGCACGCGCCAGGCCGGCCGATTCGGCGCCAACGAAGTGGCCGACAGGCCGACGATCAGCAGCAGGCTGATCACGCGATTGATGAACTGCGGCAACAGGGCGTCGATGGGCGATGGCGGTTCGCTCGCCGCCAGCAGCCGGCCGACCAGCCAGACGGCGAGGATCGGCACCAGCACCAGGTCGAGGCCGTCGATGGCCGCGGCAATAGTACGGTCGCGCTGGCCCGGAGTCGCCGCTTCGCCGCGGCCGTAGCGCCGGCGCAGCGTGTGACCCAGCCACCACAGAAGCAGCGTGAACAGCGCCCACCACGCCAACGGCGTCAGGTCCTGCTCGCCCGAACGGAGCGCGCTCAGTCCGTTGTGGCTCCAGCTGGCGAGGGCGGCCGACAGCATCTGGCCAGCCGCCGGCAACTCGGTCCGGAGCTGATGCCAGGCCTGGAACGACAAGGGCGATTCGCCGCGATGGAACAGCGTGTTCAGCAGTACCTGGCTTCGGAGCTTCGTCATGCGCTCGAGAAGCTGGTCGGCGCGCACGATGACCACTTCGCACTGCTTGACCCGGCCCTCGCTCACCGAGGCCTGGTTGGTGAGCCGCTCGCGCTCGGCTTTGACCGCGTCGCTCTCGGGCGGCTGGTCGGTCTGCCCGCCGGCCTGCCCGCTCTTGGGTTCGAGCGGCGCCAGCAGACGCTGGGTGTCGGCCAGCTCGTTGCGGGCGAGCTGAGCGGCGGCCACTGCGGCCGCCCGCACATCCTGCGTCTGCTCGCGCAGGGCGTCGATCTCGACCGGCAAGACGTCGGCCTGCCCGATGCGGGCGGTGATGCGGTCGAGCTGTCGCGTCCAGAGGTCGACAAGCTGCGAAAAGGGCCGCTGCGGCGGCTGCGTCTGGGCGTGAGCCGGCATTGCGGCCCCCGCCAAGAGGGCCGCCCAGAGCCACAAGACCTGCCATGTCAGCCGAAGCCCGCCCCGCATCCCGCCCTCAGTATCATGCCGCCCGCCGGCCCTGAACCCCTTCAAGGACAAGGGATTCTGGCTCCTTTGGGGCAACCGTTGACAGTCTCCGCCGGGCACGGAAGGTTGCGCGCCGAAAAGTGTAGGAGAGTTGCATGGCAGGCGGTCAGGTCGGCGAAGTACGGGTTCAGCCGGACCGGCTGCACGCCTTCACCATGGCGATTTGCCGGGCCGACGGCAGCTCGGAGCAGGAGGCCAGGCTGGTTGCAGACCATCTGGTGCTGGCCAACCTGTTCGGCCATGACAGCCATGGTGTCGGCATGATGCCGGCGTATATCCAGAACACCACGACCGGCCGCTGCATCCGTAACCATCATGCAAAGATTTCGCGCGACAACGGGGCCGTGATCGTGGTCGACGGCGGCGCGGGGTACGGGCAGGTCGTCGCCAAGGAAGCGATGGATATCGGCATCGAGCGGGCGAAGAAACACGGCGTCTGCGTCGTCGGCTTGAAGAACGCCCATCACATCGGGCGCATCGGCCATTGGGGCGAGCAGTGCGCGCGCGCCGGCATGGTGAGCACGCACTGGGTGAATGTGCACGGGCACAAATCTCTGGTGGCGCCGTTCGGCGGCGCCGAGCCGCGCTTCACCACCAATCCCTACTGCACCGCCGTGCCGCGCAAGGGCAAGGAACCGATCGTGCTCGACTTCGCGACCAGCCAGGTGGCGATGGGCAAGGTGCGGGTCGCCAACAACAAGAAGGCGGCGA
Source organism: Reyranella sp. (assembly GCA_035651335.1). GTDB lineage: Bacteria > Pseudomonadota > Alphaproteobacteria > Reyranellales > Reyranellaceae > Reyranella. The sequence goes on from DASRFX010000101.1 coordinate 16,647, forward strand.
TGGAGCCCGGCCTGCTGATCGACTCGGCCGGCAATCCCACGACCGATCCCGGCGTGATGTACAACGCGCCCTATGGCGCGATCCTGCCGTTCGGCCTGCACAAGGGCGGCGGCCTCGCGGTGATCTGCGACATCCTGGCCGGCGCACTGACCGGCGGGCGCACCCACAGCCCGCGCACCATCAAGAAGGACGGCACCGACATCATCAACAACATGCTGTCGATCATCATCGATCCCGAGGCGATGGGCGGCAATGCGCTGTTCGAGGACGAGGTCGAGACCTTCATCACCTGGGTCAAGTCGGCCAAGCCCCAGCCCGGCGTCAAGGAAGTGCTGGCGCCCGGCGAGCCCGAGCGCATGCGCCGGGCCGACCGGCAGAAAAACGGCATCCCCATCGACACCACGACGTGGCAGCAGCTGATCGATGTCGCCCGCAAGGTGCGGCTGAACGACACCGAAATTCCCCATATCAGTTCCACCGCGGCCGCCTGAGGAGACAAGCGATGGCCAAGATGAAGCTCTACTACTCGCCGGCCTCGCCCTACGCACGCAAGGTCAGGATCACCGCGCTCGAGACCAAGCTCGACAAGAAGATCGAGATGGTGAACGTCGCGCTGACGCCGGTCGCGCCCAACGCCGACGTCGACAAGCACAATCCCGTCGGCAAGATCCCGGTGCTCTCGGTCAAGGGCATGGATCTCTTCGACTCGCCGGTGATCTGCGAATATCTCGACGGCCAGCACAAGGGCCGTCGGCTGCTGCCGCGCAAGGGCCGCGATCGCTGGGTAGCACTGCGCCTTCAGGCCATGGCCGACGGTCTGCTCGATGCCGCGATCCTGACCCGCTACGAGACCTTCCTGCGGCCGGAGGACAAGCGCTGGAGCGACTGGATCAAGGGCCAGATGAAGAAGATCGACGGCTGCCTCGACCAGCTCGAGGCGGAGGCCAAGTCGCTGAAGGGCAAGCTCTCGATCGGCACGATCTCGGTGGTCTGCGCACTCGGTTACCTCGACTACCGTTTCGCGCATCACGATTGGCGCAGTAAACATCCCAGGCTCGCCAAATGGTTCGCGACAGCCTCCAAGCACTCGTCGGTCAAGGCGACAGTGCCGCCGCCGGGTTGATCGCATGGCCATGACGGCCGACGAGATCATCGCTCGCCTCGGTCTCGAGCCGCATCCCGAGGGCGGCCACTACCGCGAGATGTTCCATGCGCCCGACCTGCCGCGCGGCGCATCGACGGCGATCTACTTCCTGCTCAAGGGCACCGAGCGCTCGCACTGGCACAGGGTCGATGCCGATGAGCTCTGGCACTTCTATGCCGGCGCGCCGCTCGAATTGTCGCTGAGCGAGGATGGAAAGAAGGTGCAACGCCTGCGGCTCGGCACCGACCTCGCCAACGACGAGCTGCCGCAGGGCGTCGTCCCGCGCGGCGTCTGGCAGGCGGCGCGCTCGCTCGGCGCCTGGACGCTGGTCGGCTGCACCGTGGCGCCCGCCTTCGAGTTCAGGGGCTTCGAGCTCGCGCCGCCAGGATGGCGCCCGCAGTGACCAGCAGAGTCGCGAGGATGAGCGCGCGCGTGGGCTCGGCGAGACCGCACGCGATCAGCAGGAAGGTCGAGAGGATAGGCGCGGCGTAAGAAAGCGCGCCCAGCGCGCGAATGTCGCCGCGCTTCACGGCGTGATCCCACAAGTAGAATGCGCCGCCCGTCGGCCCCAGCCCGAGCGCCACAACCGCGAGCCATGCGACGGACGAAGCGGGCCACACGGTCGCTTCGAACAGCCAATGGCAGATGAGCGAGAGCAGCGACGCGGCAGCGCAGAACGAGGCGATCGCATCGGTCGGTGTCTCGCCGAAGCGCCGCGACAGCACCGAGTAGAGCGACCAGGTGAAGGCGCAGCCCAGGGCGAGCAGGTAGCCGAGCGCCGAGCCGCCGCTGAACGTGACGCCGCGGCCGATGGCGAGCAACGCGACACCGGCAAAGCCCAGCACGGCGCCCGCGAGATGGGGCCAAGCCAGTCGCTCTTTTGCCAGTGGTGCTGAAAGAAGAACGATCAGCAGCGGCCACAGATAGTTCACAAGATTGGCCTCGGCCGGCGGCGCAATCTGCAGCGCGGCAAAGTACAGTGCGTGATAGCCGAACAGGCCGCCCACGCCCAAGATCCAGACCCGCGCCGGCCATGCGAACAGATCGGCCGGACCAAGGCCCCGCCGGCCGGCACGAACGACACCGACGATGGCACCAATCGCGAACGTCATGGCAACCATCTGGAAGGGTGGGATCGGACCGGCTGCAACCGACAGGGTCGCGAGCGCGCCCCATAGTCCGATCGCGCCCAGGCCCGCCAACATTGCCCTGCGTTTGCTGGCCGAGTGATCGTCGAGGGCCGCTGTCATATGCGCGGATTAGAGGGCCGTCCCGGCTTTGTCGAGCACGCCCTGCGGGGTACCATGCCGTGACAGGACCCGAGATGCTGTTTCGGCCGACCAACCCCACCAGCCATCGGCTTGCCCGCATGGCCCTCATCGCCGCGTGCATCGCTGCGATATGTGTCGCCATCTCCGGGCCGCTCTATCGTTTCGTCGGCGTCGATCTCGACGTCGCGATCGGGCTGTTCCGCTACGGTTTCTATGTCGGCGCAGCCGCCATCGCGCTCGGCCTTGCCACCATCGTGCCGACACGGCCCGGCGACAGGCGCCGCGGCTTCCTTGCCGCGGTGCTGGCCATCGTGGTCGGTGTCGGCGCGGCGTGGTCGCCCTTCATGTGGTTCCTCCATGCCCGCTCGGTGCCGCGCATCAACGACGTCACGACCGACACGGCCGATCCGCCCGCCCTGGTGCAGACCCTGCAGATGCGGCGCGATGCGGCGACGCCGCCTGGCTACAACAAGGACTTCGCCGTCCTCCAGCACGAAGCCTATCCCGACATCCACACGATCGACCTCAAGGTGCCGCCCGCCGAGGCGTTCAAGCGCGTCGACAAGGTGGCGGTGGCGATGGACTGGGACGTGGTGGCGCGGGCGCCGACTGACGGCCGCCTGGAGGCGATCGACACCACCAAATGGTTCGGCTTCCACGATGACATCGTCGTGCGCATCCGGCCCGACGGCAGCGGCGGCAGCAAGGTCGATATCCGCTCCAAGAGCCGCGTCGGCCGTTCGGATCTCGGCGTCAACGCCCGACGCATCCGCGACTTCGCCGCTCGATTGAAAGCTGAAAGTTAGATCGGCAGCGTGAAGCTGAAGGTCGTGCCGCCGGAGCCCGTCTCCGTGAGCGAGATGTCGCCGCCATGGGCGCGGATGAGATCGCGCGAGATGGCGAGGCCGAGACCCGCGCCGCCGGCGCGGCCGCCGGTGGTGAAGGGCCGGAAAACTTGCGTGGTGACGACCGGCGGCACGCCCGGGCCGTTGTCGATGACGTCGACCAGGAGATAAGTGCCCTCGCGGCGCGCCCGCACGGTGACGCTGGTGGCGCCGGCATCAAAGGCGTTGCGGCCGAGATTCATGAACACGCGATAGAGCAGGTCGCGATCGGCGCGGACGCGGCATTCGCTGGCGATCTCGTTGTGCCAGTTGCGCAGCAGGTTGGGGTCGCGGTCCTCGCCCTGCTCCTGCAGCACCACGCCGACCTCGGCCACCAGGTCGGCAAGGTCGAACTCGCTGATGCGCATCGTCGGCCGCTCGCCGACATAGTCGAGGGCATTGCTGGCGAGCCGCGCCGCACGATCGATGGTGTTGAGGATCGTGGGGGCCAGCCGGCGCGTGCGCTCGTCGCTGCTCATCGCCAGGCGGTCGGACAGCAGGCGGGCGGTGGACAGCATGTTGCGGATGTCGTGATTGACCTTGTTGGACGCGGCGCCGACCTCGGCCAGGCGCGTCTTCTGCCGCAGCGAGGCGCGGATCTCGCGCTGGAGGTTCCGGAACTCGCGATCAACCGTGCCGATCTCGTCGTTGCGGCCGGTCGCCGAGCGCTCGGTCCCGGATTCTTCGGGTGCGCGGCGGAAAGCGATCATGTCGGCCGACAGGTCCTGCAGCGGCCGGATCACCAGCCAGCGGAGCGCCAGATAAAGCAGCACGGCGGTGAACAGCGCGACCGCGATCGAGAGCGCCAGCACCCGCCACGCATATGAATACATGGCGATGCGCATCGGCAGTTCGTCGATGACGATCCAGACCTTGGCCCGGGGCAGACGCATCGATTCGCCGCCGATGCGCATGTAGTAGGCGCCCTCGCGCGACATCGCCGCCAGCGCATCCCAGATCAGCTCGAACTGATTGGTCTTCTGCAAATCGAAGGTCGGCATGCTGGGTTGGGGGGCGATGTTGACCAGCCGGCGGCGCGGCTTGCCGGGCTCGACCACGTTCACGAAGTCGACGCGCGCGTTGTTGAGCAGGTTACGCTTGACCTCGTCGGTCACCATGTTGTCGGGCGTGGCATCGAGCGCCAGCGCCGCCAGCGTGCCGCTTTCCACCAGCTGCTCGAGATAGACCAGCCGGAAACGCGCGATCGACGGCAGGAAGAGCAGCAGCTCGGCGATCATGATCGCGCCCACCACCAGCCCCAGGATGCGCCACGACAGGCCGAACGCCGGTACGCGCCGGCGGGCGGCGTGGGCGGTTTGGGCAGCGGCGGTGATGTCGGCGGCCATCGCCGCCAATCTATCCAAGGCGAGGCGCCAGTCCTAGCCGGCCGCTCTTCAACTCTTCGGGGGCGGCGCAGGGACAAAGTACCGCCACGCAACGATATTTGCTCTGTTCAGGCCAACGGCTCCAGGCCCCCGGCCGTGGCCGAAATCGAACAATGGCTGGGCGCACGGGCCAATCCAGGCTCTGCGATGTCGATCACGATTGCGGTAAACAATCGGTGAGTGGCAATATTGTAGCAGTTGATCTAAAAAGGCCGCCAATGGCGCGCGGCAAGGAATTCGACGTGGAAAGGGCGGTTGACGCGGCGGTCGACCGCTTCTGGCGGCATGGCTATGAGAACAGTTCGGTGCGCGACCTTGCCCGGACCATGGGCATCACCGGCACCAGCCTGTACAACGCCTATGGCGACAAGCGTGCGCTGTTCACGCGCTCCCTCGAACGCTACGCCGACCGCTCAATGCGCGAGCGCATCGCTCGCCTGCAGGCGGCGCACCAGCCGCGGCAGGCGATCGAGGCCTTCCTGCGCGAGATCGTCGAGCGCTCCCTGGCGGATCGCCAGCGCAAGGGCTGCCTGCTGGTCAACAGCGCGCTCGACGTGGCGCCGCACGATGCCGCTCTGGCCAAGGTGGTGGCCGGCTATCTCGAGGAGATCCGCCATTTCTTCCAGCGTAACCTCGAGGCGGCGCGCCACAATGGCGCGCTCGACCGGCATCTGAATGCGCGGCAGGTCTCGACCCATTTGCTGGGTGTGGTGATTGCGGTCCGCGTGCTCGCTCGCACGGGCGCCGGGCGCCAGGACCTGGAGGCGGTTCTGGCGCCGGCGCTCGAACTGCTCGAGCGGCGTCACTAATGGTGCGACAATGATCGAGCATCTCAACAGCGATGTGCTCGCCCGCCTGGCCGACGCGGGCCCGGTGGTGATGCTCAATCTCATGCGCTTTCGCGAGCGCTCGAAGGACGGCAATGGCTCGGGCTGGGATGCCTACCTGCGCTATAGCGCGCTGGCCATCAAGGAAATCAAGGCGCGCGGCGGCACCATCATCTGGACAGGCCGCGCCGAGGCGGTTGCGCTGGGTCCGGCCGAGCGGCATCGCTGGGACTATGCGGCGCTGGTGCAGTACCCGTCGCGCGCGGCCTTTCTCGACATGATGGCCTCGCCCGCCTATGCGACGGCCAATATCGAGCGCGACAACGGTTGCGCCGATCACGCCATCATCGCGATGAGCGAGACTTACCGAAAATTTGCCTGAGCGTCGCAACGCGGGGTCATCATGGTTAAGCGTCTGAGCGAATTGCCCGAAGTCGAGGCCCGCCATCTCAGCCTCGATCGCGTGGTCTGCCCGACCTTCGAGCCGAGCGAACTGGTCGGCGGACCGCCGCTCGAGCAGCGGCGTGTCGTCCTCATTTCGACCGCCGGCCTGCACAAAAGAGGCGACCGGCCGTTCCAGCCGGGCGACGGCAGCTACCGCGTCATTCCGGCCGACACGCCGGCCGCCGACCTGGTGATGAGCCACATCTCGGTCAATTTCGACCGCACCGGCTTTCAGCAGGACAGCAACGTCGTGTTCCCGATCGACCGGCTGCGCGAATTGGTGGCCGAGGGCGCGGTCGGGTCGATGGCGTCGGTGCACTATTCCTTCATGGGGGCGTTTCCGCCCGAGGCGGCGGAGCCGCACGCCAGGCATCTTGCCGGCCTCTTGAAGGCCGACAAGGTCGACGCCGCGCTTCTCGTTCCGGTTTGACCGGCCTGCACGCGCGCCGTGGGCGCGCTCGGCCACTTTTTGGAGCGCGAGGGCATTCCCACCGTGGGCATCAGCCTGGTGCGCGAGCATACCGAAGTCATCCGCCCGCCGCGCGCCGTGTGGGTGACGTTCGATCTCGGCCGGCCGCTCGGCATTCCCGACGATCCGCCGTTCCAGCGCCGGGTAGTGAAAGCGGCGCTAGACCTCTTCGCGCGCAGCGATGGACCGCTGATCGCCGACTATCCCGAGCACGTCACGGGAGACGTCGATCTCACCGGCTGGGCATGTCCGATCAATCTCGCGCCGGCGTCGGTCGATTCGCTCGCGGCCGAGATCGACCGCCTGGCCACATGGTACGCCCGCGCCGTTGCCGCGCACGGCCGTACCACCGTCGGCATCTCCGGCCTCGACATGCCAGCAGCCGGCCGCGTGGTAGCACAGGCGCTTGACGGTGAATTGCCGGCGGCGGCGACGCTCAAGCAGGCGATCGACGATCTCAAGGCGTACTATCTCGAGGCCGCATCGGCCTTTCCCGATCCCGGCACGTCGAAGACGCGCACGGCCTGGTTCTGGGACGAGACGCGGCTCGCCAAGGCGCTGCTGCAACTGCAGCCCAGGCTCGCCGCAAGCCCGGACAAGCAGCATAACATCCTCGGCAATCTGACGATGATTCCGGCGACCGAACGCTATCGGCTCACCAAACCGGCAGGCGGCTCAGGCACCTGACCAGCCGGCGCGTCCGCGGGCCGAACAATGCTTCGGTGAAGTAGCTTCCGGCGGCGCGCTTGCTGGCTTCGCCCAGGGTCGGATAGGGTGGCACGAAGCTCGCCAGCGCGGCGATCTTGAGTCGCCGGGAGAGCGCGAGGCACCACGGTTGGATCAGCTCGCCCGCGCCCGGCGCCACGATGCCGGCGCCCAGGATTCGGCCGCGCCGGTCGGTGATCGCCTTCACCAGCCCCTCGGTTGCGTGTTCGGTCTGGGCGCGGTCGTTCTCGCTCATCTTCCAGCGCAGCACCTTGATCGAATCGCCGTGCCGCTCGCGCGCCTGCCGCTCGTTCAGCCCGACCTGCGCCAGCTCGGGATCGGTGTAGGTCGCCCACGGCACGATCGTGCGATCGAGCCGCGCCGGAGCGCGGAACAGGGCGCCGCGGATGAACAGCGATGCCTCGTAGCCCGCCATGTGGCTGAAGGGATAAAGGCCGTTGCAGTCGCCGACCGCCCAGACGTGGCGATTGCTGGTGCGCAGGCGATCATCGACCGTGATGCCGCTTTTGTCGTGGCGAACTTCGGCCTTTTCAAGATCGAGGCCGTCGACGTTGGGCGTCCGGCCCGCCGCGACCAGAAGGTGTGAGCCGTTGATCCGCTCGCCGCTCTCCAGGATCACCGAGGCGCGCTCGACGCGCGCGATCTTCACGCGATGCCGCAGCACCACGCCCTCGCCCGAGAGCCTCGCCATCACGACGCTCGACAACTCGGGATCGTCCTTGGCGAGAAAGCCGGCCGCCTCGAGTACGGTGACCTTCGATCCCAGCCGGCGGAACGCCTGGGCCATTTCCAGCCCGATCGGCCCGCCGCCGATGATCACGAGATGCGTGGGCAGCACGCGATTGTCGAAGATCGTCTCGTTGGTGAGATAGGGCGCTTCGGCAAGGCCCGGGATCGGCGGCACGGCGGCGCGCGATCCGGTCGCCAGCACGATGCGCTTGCTGCGAATGCGCCAGGCGCCGGCCTGCAGTTCGCTGCGTCCGACGAAGCGCGCCTCTTCCTTCAGGACGCGCACGCCCAGTCCCTCGAAGCGCTCGACCGAATCGTTGGGCGCAATGGCGCCGATCACCCCATGCACGTGATCCATGACCTTGGCGAAGTCGACCGCGGGTTCGACAGGCGCGATACCGAGAACGGCGCCGCCGCGCTGCGCCTGCGCCGCCTTCGCCGCGGCGATCAGCGCCTTCGATGGCACGCAGCCGAAATTGAGGCAGTCGCCGCCCATGCGGTCGCGCTCGATCAGCACGACGTCGAGGCCGAGCTGTGCCGCTCCGGAGGCGACGACCAGTCCGGCCGAGCCACCGCCCACGACGCAGACATCGGGTGTCAGCGTGCCGCTCATACCGTCAGTGCGCCTTGCGCGCCTTGAGGTGCGTATAGAGGACGGGGACCAGCGACAGGACGGCGAGCGCGAGCAGCGGGACGAGGAAGCGCCAGTGGAAGATGGCGCCGAGGTCGGGTGTGCCGCCCTTGTCGAACAGCGTGCCGAAGCCCGCGCCGACGCCGGCATAGACGCAGGCGCCGGGAATGATGCCGATCGCGGTGGCGAGCATGTAGCGATCGAGCTTCATGCCGAACAGCGCCGGCACGATGTTGACCAGCCAGAACGGAAAGACCGGCACCAGCCTGAGGAACAGGAGATAGCTGAAACTGTCGCGGCGGAAGCCTTCCTCGAGCCGCGCCAGCGAGGCGCCGGCGCGCCGGTGGAAGAGGTCGTAAAAGGCGGTGCGCGCGGCGAGGAAGACCGCGGAGGCACCCAGGGTCGCGCCGACGACGGAGAGAAACGCGCCCAGCCAAGTGCCGAACAGGAAGCCGCCGAGCGGCGTCACGAGGATCGCGATCGGCAGGGAGAAGGCGACGACGACCGCATAGGCCGCCACGAACGCCAGCTCGGCGAGCACGCGATGCGCGGCCACCCATTCGCTCAGCTCGGCATGGTGGCGGCTCAGCGTCTCGAAGGAGAAACGGCGCTCCAGTCCCAGCGAAAGAAAGACCGCCAGCCCCAGCAGCAGGAACGCCACCGGCAACAACCGCCGCCACATCGGTACCGTCATTGAAGATCGATATACGCATGCCCCGCCGTCGCCTCAAAGCGGATCGGTGCTGGCGAAACGGGGACGTGCCGCCATGCGCTCGAACCAGGCATTCAACTCTGCGTGACGCGCCAGCATGGCACGGCCTTCCTCAGGCCGGATGAAATAGGCGAGCATGGCGCCGAGATGCAGGTCGGCTAGCGTCAGTGTCGGCCCGACAATGAACTCTTCGCCGGCCATGAGCCGCTGCAGGGCGTCCAGTATTTTCGGCGCCGCCGCCAGCCCGCGCGCCACTTCCTGCGGGTCGCCGGGCAGGCCGCGTCGCGGCCGGAAATAGGCATGCGAGAAGACCTGCCGCACCAGCGGCCAATAGGCGTAGGAATCGACCGCGCCCATGATCTGGTCCATGCGCGCGAGCGCCATGGCCGATTGGGGTTGCAATGCCGGCCCGTCGAAGGCGCGGTCGACATAGCGGGTGATCGCCTGGGTCTCATAGAGCGTGAAGCCACCATGGATCAGGGTCGGTACCCGGCCGAACGGGTGCAGGGCGAGGTAGCTGGGCGGCACATCGGGCGCAAACGGGTCGACCTCGACCTGCTCGTAGGCCACCCCCTTCTCAGCAAGGGCGAGCCGGGCGATGCGGTTGTAGACGCTGTACCGATAGCCGTGGAGAACAGGCACCTGCGAGACCATAGGCCATCCTAACGGCTCGTTGACTCCGCAGGGGCGCGCGATTATGAGCGTCGCTCACGGAATTTGCCCCCGTCGCCCAGCGCGGGGGCCTTGTGTTTAAAGGAGTTGCGTCATGAAACGCACCTATCAGCCGAGTAAGCTGGTCCGCAAGCGTCGGCACGGCTTCCGGTCCCGCATGGCCACGGTGGGAGGCCGCAAGGTCATTGCCAACCGTCGCCGCTCGGGCCGCAAGCGCCTGTCGGCCTAAGCCAATCCTTCCGTGACCCCGGCACGGCTCGCAAACAGGGCCGGGCGTCTGCCGAACCGTCAGGATTTCCTGCGCGTCCAGGCCGGCCGCCGCTGCGCCATGCCGGGCTTCGTGCTGCAGGCCGCCCCCGCCCCGGCCGACATCGACCGGCCCGCCGTCCGGGTGGGATTCACGGTGAGCCGCAAGGTCGGCAATGCCGTGCAGCGCAATCGGGTCCGTCGCCGCTTGCGCGAGATCGTCCGCCAGGTCATTCCGGCCCAGGCACGCCCCGACCTCGACTATGTGCTGGTCGGTCGCCAAGCCGCCCTGAAGCGGGATTTTGATGATTTGCGACAGGATCTGGTGGCGGCTCTGAAGCGCTTGAAGGCGCTTGCCGTAGCGACGCCATGACCCTCTACGGATACCTTGCGCCGGGCAGGCTTAATCGCCAGTTTCCCGGCCGCATGCTGTCTCTGCTTTTGCGCGGGGCGATTCGTTTCTACCAGCTCACGCTCGCCTATTTCTTCGTCGGCGCCTGCCGCTACGAGCCGTCGTGCTCGGCCTATGCTGCCGAGGCGGTGGCTCGCCATGGGGCGCTGAAAGGTGGCCTGCTGGCGGCGCATCGCCTGTGTCGCTGCGGCCCGTGGGGCGGCCAGGGCTATGACCCCGTTCCCGCGGCTTCGCCGCTTTTCTGCTCGTCGGTAAAAGCTCGCTGATATGGACCAGAAGAATTTCATCGTCGCGATCGTGCTGTCGGTAGTGATCATCACCGGCTGGCAGTACATGTTCCCGCCAGCCAAGTCGCCGCCGCCGCAGACCCAGCAGACGACGTCGGCGCAGACCAATGCGCCTGCCTCGCCCAGCAGCACGCCTGGCGCGGCACCGCAGGCACCCAGCTCTGGCGCTCCGGCGCAGCAGGCCATGACGCTCAAGGAGGCGCTGGCCAAGTCGCCGCGCGTCACCTTCGACACCGACCAGCTGATCGGTTCGATCTCGCTGAAGGGCGGCCGCATCGACGACGTGCGGCTTGCCAAGCATCGCGAGGAACTCGATCCCAAGAGCGATCCAGTCCAGGTGCTGTCGCCGGAAGGGACCGAGAGCCCGTACTATGCCGAGTTCGGCTGGTCGTCTTCGGATTCGGCGATGAAGATGCCGGGCCCCGACTCGCTGTGGACCGCCGACAGCAAGACGCTCGAACCCGGCAAGCCGGTGCACCTCACCTGGGACAACGGCCAAGGGCTGGTGTTCGGCCTCGAGATCGCGATCGACCAGCAGTTCATGTTCAACGTCAAGCAGACGGTGCAGAACAAGACCGACAAGCAGGTCACGCTGTTTCCGTGGGGCCTGATCGTGCGCTTTGGCGAGCAGAAGCCGACCGGCACCTACGTGCTGCACGAAGGCCCGTACGGCGTGTTCAACGGCAGCCTCAAGGAATTCAGCTACAAGGACTTCAACGACAACAAGCAGCAGAAGCTGCAAACGACCGGCGGCTGGATCGGCATCACCGACAAGTACTGGATGGCGACGCTCATCCCGGATCAAAAGGAAAAGGTCGACGTCACGCTGAAGGGCTCCGGTGCCGGCGCCAACATCAAGTATCAGATCGACTACGTCGGACCAGGCGTCAACGTGGCGCCGGGCGCCTCGGCCAGCACCGACGATCACCTGTTCGCCGGCGCCAAGATAGTGCGCGTGATCGATGGCTATCGCGAGAAGCTCGGCATCGACCGCTTCGACCTCACGATCGACTGGGGCTGGTTCTGGTTCTTCACCAAGCCGCTGTTCTGGCTGCTCGAGTGGCTCTACGTGCAGATCGGCAATTTCGGCGTGGCGATCCTGATCCTGACCGTGATCGTCAAGGCGGTGTTCTTCCCGCTCGCCAATAAGTCGTACGCCGCGATGAGCAAGATGAAGGCGCTGCAGCCCGAGATGGAGAAGCTGAAGCAGCGCTACGGCGAGGACAAGCAACGCCTGAACCAGGAGATGATGCAGCTCTATCGCCGCGAGAAGGTCAATCCGGCGGCAGGCTGCCTGCCCATCGTGGTGCAGATCCCGGTGTTCTTCGCGCTTTACAAGGTGCTCTACACCACCATCGAGATGCGCCATCAGCCGTTCTTCGGCTGGATCCATGACTTGAGCGCGCCCGATCCGCTGACGGTGCTGACCGGCTTCGGCCTGATCCACTGGGACGTGCCGCCCTTCCTGCATTTCTTCAACATCGGCCTGTGGCCGCTGATCATGGGCGTCACGATGTACCTGCAGCAGCGGCTGAACCCGGCGCCTGCCGATCCGGTGCAGGCGCGCGTGTTCCAGTTCCTACCCATCATGTTCACCTTCATGATGGCGCCGTTCTCGGCCGGCCTGGTGATCTACTGGGCGTGGAGCAACACCCTGTCGATCTGCCAGCAGTACTTCATCATGCGCCGCCACGGCACGCCGATCGGCCGGAAGGCCAACAAGGCCACCGCGCCGGTTGCTGCGCCCGCGGCCGCCGGCACCGATAGCGGCGGCAGCAAGAAAGGTGGCCCCGGTTCCAACAGGGGCTCGTCCAAGAAGGGCTGATGTCCGAGCGGACGGCGGAGGAGCTCGAGGCCGCGCGCAAGCTCTTCGCCGGTTCGTGCGAATTCGTCTCGGGTGCGGCCGCGCTCGAGTCGCTGCCGGCTTTCTCGCTGCCCGAGATCGCCTTCGCCGGGCGCTCCAACGTCGGCAAGTCGAGCCTGGTGAACGCCCTCACGGGCCGCAAATCGCTCGCCCGCACCTCGTCGAGCCCCGGTCATACGCGCCAGATCAATTTCTTCGATCTCGGCAACCAGCTGCTGCTGGTCGACCTGCCGGGCTACGGTTTCGCCCAGGTGTCGCGCTCGACCAAGGAAACCTGGCAGGACCTGGCCTCGGCCTACCTGCGCGGCCGTCCGACCCTGAAGCGTGTCTGCCTGCTGATCGATGCGCGGCACGGCGTGAAGGACAGCGATCGCGAGACGATGAAAAGCCTCGATTCGGCAGCTGTGTCGTATCAACTGGTGCTGACCAAGGCCGATCAGTTGAAGCCAGCCGAGGTGCAGCGGGCGGTTGCCGCCGCCGAGGCGGTGGCCCGCAAGCATGGGGCGGCCCATCCCGAGGTGCTGGCGACCAGCAGTGTCAGCGGCCTGGGCATTGCCGAGCTCCGCGCCGAAATCAGCGCCCTCGCCACAAGTTAGGTACTGCGGTCGTTGCCAGAGCTTCCGCAGCCGAGCATCCTTGGCCTGCGGGGAGAACGAGCAATGAGACGACTGACACTGTTGCTGGCGTTCCTGACGATCGGGCCGGCGGCGTCGGTTTTTGCCCAACAATTCGGACCGGGCCAGCATGTGCTGGTCGGCAGCACCGGCGAGACCGGCACGGTCCTGCAGGTCGGCCAGACCACACCGGACGGCGGCGTCATGCTGAAGGTGCGGCTCGACAAGCCGGGCGGCCCAACCGAGGCCGATCGCGACGTCTGGTACAATTCCCGGTCTTCGAAGCTCAGCCTGGCGCCGGCGACGGCAACTCCAGCGGCCCCTGCCGCGCCCGCCCAGCCGGCGGCCGCAAAGACGCAGCTTCAGGCGGGCGATCGTGTGCGCATCGGCAGCCTCGGCGTCAACGGCACGGTGGTGCAGGTCCTCGGCGTGTTGGGCAACGGCTCGCAGATGGTGCGGGTCGAGATCGACAAGAACGCGCCCAAATATCCCGGGATGTCGAACATGTACGACACGCTCAGCTCCCAGATCACGCCGCTCAACTAGGCCGCGTCATGGAAGATGATGCCGAGGGTGAAACGCTCGCCTGAGCGCACGCTCGACACGCCATGGCGCATGGCGGTGCGATGCCAGCCGCGCGTGCCTTTCACCGGCCGCTCGTTGACGGCGAAGATCACCGCGTCGCCCTGAGCGAGCGGCACCACCTCGCCGCGCGACTGCATGCGCGGCCGCTGCTCGACCAGCATGAACTCGCCGCCGTCGAAGTCGCGCGCCGGATCGCTCAGCAGCACGGTGACCTGCAGCGGGAACACCAGTTCGCCATAGAGGTCGCGATGCAGGCAGTTGTAGTCGCCGGGCCCATAGCGCAGGACCAGCGGCGTCGGTCGTTTCTGGCCGCCGTCGTGGCAGCGCTTCAGCCAGCCCTTGAGGGTCGGCGGGAAGCGCTGCTCCTTGCCCAGCACCTCATTCCAGCTGTTGGCCACCTTGGCGAGCTCCGGATAGAGCGCCTGGCGCAGCTCCTCGACAGGCTCGGGCAGCGGGTAGGCGAAATACTGGTACTCGCCCTCGCCGTAACCATGGCGTTGCATGACGATGTGCTTGCGAAAGAGGTCCTGCTGCGGCCACAGCGCGGCAAGCGCGCGGCACTCGGCCGGCCCGAGCAGGCCCTCGGCGACGGTGAAGCCGCGCTGGGCGAGGATGTCGCTGTCGATACGATGGGTCATGGGAACAATTCCTTGACGGGCCGGCTCTTCATCTTCTATCCGCTGCCCGCCTGATATAAAATGCAGCCTTAGCCCTCGCCCGGCCCCGTCTCTTGGTCGCGGTAGAGGGCTTTTGCCAACCTGAAGGTTTCCCCAGCGATGCCGGACACGGTTCAGACCGACAAGGAGCAGAGGCGGCTCATCCGCATGGCGGAGACCATCTCCAAGGCGCTGCCCTTCATGCGCCGGCACAACGACGCCACCTTCGTCGTGAAATACGGCGGCCACGCCATGACCGACCCGAAGCTGGGCGATCTGTTCGCGCGCGACATCGTGCTGATGAAGCAGGTCGGCATGAACCCGATCGTGGTCCATGGCGGCGGCCCGCAGATCAACAAGATGCTGGACCGGGTCGGGCTCAAGAGCACGTTCGTGAACGGGCTCCGGGTCACCGACGCCGCGACCATGGAGATCGTCGAGATGGTGCTGGCCGGCTCCATCAACAAGGCGATCGTGGCCGACATCAACGAATGCGGCGGCATCGCCGTCGGCATCTGCGGCAAGGACGGCAACCTGATCCTGGCCAACAAGGTCTCCGAGATGCGCGACCCCAAGACGGGGGAACTCCTGAAAGTCGACCTCAAGCAGGTGGGCGAACCCGCCAAGATCAACGTCATGGTGCTGGAACAGCTGCGCCGCGCCGATGTGATCCCGGTGGTGGCGCCGATCGGCTTCGGCGTCAACGACGAGCTCACCTACAACATCAACGCCGACACCTCGGCCGGCGCCATCGCGGGCGCCATGAAGGCCAAGCGCCTGTTGTTCCTGACCGACGTGCCGGGCGTGCTCGACAAGGGCGGCAACCTGATCCCGGAGATGACGGTCGAGCAGGCCCGCGAGTTGATCGCCGACGGCACGATCTCGGGCGGCATGATCCCCAAGGTCGAGAACTGCATCGATGCGGTGAACCGCGGCGTCGAGGCTGCGGTCATCATGGACGGCCGGGTGCCCCATTGCCTGCTGCTCGAGGTGTTCACCGAATCGGGCCTCGGCACGATGGTCAAGCGCGGCGCCAGCCGGCCTTGAACCGGCTGATTTCACTGCATATTTAACCGTCATGGCTCTCAGGACCATCCTCACGGCTCCCGATCCGCGCCTGAAGAAGAAGTCGAAGGCGGTGGAGGCGGTCGACGACGGCGTGCGCCAGCTGATGGACGACATGCTGGAGACGATGTATGCCGCGCCGGGCATCGGCCTGGCCGCGCCACAGGTCGGCGAGCTGCGCCGCGTGATCGTGCTCGACATCGACCGCGAAGACGTGAAGAGCGGCCAAATCTGCATGGCCAATCCCGAGATCGTCGAGGCGTCGGACGACGACGCGACCTACGAGGAGGGCTGCCTGTCGGTGCCCGAGCACTACTCCGACGTGGTGCGGCCGGCCAGGGTGACGGTGCGCTACCTCGATCGCGACGGCAACAAGCAGGAGATGGTGTGCGAGGGGCTGCTCGCCACCTGCGTGCAGCACGAGATCGACCATCTCGACGGCATCCTGTTCATCGACCATATCTCGGCGCTCAAGCGCAACATGATCCTGCGCAAGCTCCTCAAGGCGCGGAAGGAGAAGGAGCGCGAGGAGGCCGAGGGCGGCAAGCCGGCCGACAAACCCAAGGAGCCGGCGCCGGCATTGTGACGGCGGCGTCGGTTCTCACTTTTCTATACGACAGAATCGGGTTCCTTCTAGCACCCGTGCGATAAGCGCGGGCATGACAGATTATCCTCTCAACTGGGGTTGGGACCCCGACTCCGCCGACAAGTCCGACAATCCGGCCTCGTCTCCTGCTACGCAGCCATATCCGCTGGAATGGGGTTATCACACGGACGTCAAAAACGATACGGCGCCCGCAGCGCGCTTGCGAGCCGGCTCGCTGCAAGGCGATCCAAGTGACGCGTTGCCGCCGGACCAATCGCCCTCCGCCAGCCAAATGCCAACGCCTGTTGCGAGGAGCCTGAACGGCTGGGGCGATACCTACTTGGATTCGAGGTTTGCGCCGAGGCTCGACGCATTCATCCAATATGCACAGGCACGCGGAGTAAATCCCCTGTTCACAAGTGCTTATCGATCACAAAGCCGCCAGGACTACATGCGCACCCATCCCGTCGAGTCTGGCGCCAATTTCACTCCTGCCGAACACAGCCTTCATTCAGCGGGCTTGGCTGTAGATGTCGACTTCAAGAATTCAGGCCCCGAGACGCGGAAGGTGTTGTTGGAGGCGGCCAGAAATGCAGGTCTGAATTGGGGTGGATCGTACCGTGATCTCAATCACTTCGACTACAATCCGGGCGGTAACCCCGAGACGCTCATTCGCAATTTTGGCGAGGCGATTCGCAACAAACGATATTTCGACATCGATTGGTGGCGCCTGTGAACATGGCTACGCTGCAGATCAGCAGACTGACGCTCGCTCTATCGTCGGGAACCTCCATCAATGCCTGCACTGAGGCGGCTGGCCGAGCCTGGTGGAGCCCTGCCTGCTGGTCGCACGACCCGGATCGATACTTTTAGTGATCGAGTTCAACGATCTGATAAGCTTTCGAAAGTGAGCCATTGCGAGGCCAGCACATGATGTTTCGGGTCGCGTTGCCGATGTTGTGGGTCGCGCTGTCGAGCTCCCAAGCTATGGCCTGGGAGGATCCCATCAAGGGCGAGGCGGCCGTCTATTCGAGCGTTTGCTACTCCGTTCAGTCCGGCGATCTTCGCGGCGAGCGGCTGATCATCCTGAATTCGCATGCCCAGCATTTTGCAATCTATCAACAGACGGGCGGCGAGTTCGGCTTTCCGATTTGGGGAAAGGCCGAGATCAGGGGCAACCATTTCAGGTTCATCGCCCAGAATCGATACGGCAGCGTACTCGAATTCGAAGGCACGATCACCCCGGACTATGTTGACGGGCATTTTGCCAACGAAAGCCCAGGTAGCGACAACACAGCCCGTTGGCAGCGCGTGTCGGCCGACAGCCGCTTTACCCCGGAGTGTCCCGCGCACAAGCCAATGGAAAAGCGGTGATGTCCTGGGCCGCGCGTTTTTTGCTCGGGGCCGCGACGCTCGGCGTGCCGGCGTCGCAGGCCGCGGCATGGGACGATCCCGTCAAGGCCGAGGCGGCATTTTACTCGTCGCTCTGCTATTCGGCGAAGAACGGGCAACAGGGCGAGCGTTTGACGCTGCTCAACTCCTACACGAAATACGAGGTGGTGTATCAGGAATCGACCACGTCCATGTCGCCTTCGCTCGGCATCGCGGAGATTGTCGCGGGCCAGATCTCGTTTCGGGTCCAGGCGGTCGCCGGCGAGATTCTCACTTTCAAGGGAACGATCACACCGGACTACATAATCGGACTGTTTGCCGGCGACTCGTCGCACAATCGCGGGCGGGCAGAAATTCGCTGGCCGCGGGTTTCTGCCGACCGCAGTCCGCTTGCGGCATGTTCCACTCCGGTGGAGCAAGAGAAGCCGGCGGGAGCATCGGGCCTGAGAGAGAGGCACTGATTGCGCGCAGAAGGTCCGACCATGATTCGCAGCTGCGCTCTTCTTCTGCTATTGACCCTTGGGGTGGCCCTTTGCGCGGGCGCGCAGGCTGCCGACGACGAAGCGGTCTACACCGACTCGTGCTCCTCGCGCTCGGATGGCTCGACCAGGGGCCAGGGCCTGCTGATCGCCCGATCGGGTGAAACGCTCACCTTCACCTTCCAGGACTTCCGCGGCTACGCCCCGGTGCCGGCCACAGGTCGAATCGACGGCGACAAGATCACGTTCGATGCCGTGGTGGTGGGCCTGCCCGTGCATTTCACGGGCACGATCACGCCGCAGGAAATCAAGGGCCGGTTCAGCAATCCCGAGAACGACCCCCGTTACAACATGGACGTGCGGTGGCCCAAATTGCCGCCGCGCGCGCCCATGCCGTTCTGTCCGTAGCTCCGTCGATCGCCGCTACTGCGCGGCGATCTTGGCCGCCGCTGGAGCGAACGCCCGTTCCATCTCGCGCCGCAGTTTGACCGCCGTCAGTGTCTCGTCCATCGCCACGTCGGCATAGGTGAGCGACTGGCCGGCCTTGATCGGCTTCAGGAGCTTCACGTTATGGGCAAGACCGAGCGGCAGGCTGCCTAGCCCGGTCGACTTCTCCGACGGGAAGAGCTTGCCGTAGACCGTGTAGCCGCCCTCGCCGTCGAGCATCTCGCCCGCCTTGAGGTCGCGCTTGGCCGTCGCGATCACGTCGGCATGGAAGCCGATCGGGCAGCCGGTCGGCTCCTTGCGCAGGCCGACCGAGGCCACCGACACGCCGACCTCGAGCCCGATCAGGTGCCAGCGCTTGTACATCACGGAGTAGCGGCCCGACGGGTCGGTCTGCAGCATGTACTCCTCGAAGCAGTTCTTCTGGTACTCGGTCGAGGCCTGAAACACGACCCAGACGCCCTTGCGGATCTCGTAGGGGATGGCGCGGCCGTCGCGCTCGAGCGACGAGGCCACTTCGACTTGGCCCTTGTGGTGCAGATGGCCGCCCTCGGAGATGGGCCGCATGACCATCGGCAGGTCCTCGACCGAGCAGGGCGGGAAGGCAAGGCCGTCGGGCGCCGGGGTGAGGCCGGTCGCGTTGGCCACCGCGGTGCTTTCGATGGCGGGCTTGGAGCCGTCGAGGAAGGAGTTGAACATCTTCGGGTTCAGGCCGCCGCGCTTGGCCTGCTCTTCGTTGAGACCCCAATACTTCCACACCGTCTCCGGCGTCGATTGCGCGTAGTGCGGGAGCCATTTGTGGCCGCGGCCGGCCGCCGTGACCTCGAAGCCCGAGGTGCGCGCCCAGTCCACCAGTTCGCAGATCAGCGCCGGCTGGTCGCCGTAGGCAAGGCTGTAGACCACGCCGGCCTCGGCCGCGCGCTTGGCGAGCAGGGGGCCACAGAACGCGTCGGCCTCGACCGTCACCATCACGACATGCTTGCCGTTCCTGAAGGCTTCGAGCGCGTGCTCGACGGCGGCGATCGGATCGCCGGTCGCCTCGACCACGATGTCGATCTCAGGATTGCCGACCAGCGCCTGCCAGTTGTCGGTGAGGTGCGTGTTGCCGTGCTTGCGCGCCTCGGCGAAGGAAGTGGCCGAGGTGACGTCCGGCTTCCAGCCGAGTCGCGCCAGGTTCTCCTTGGCTCTGGTCGGCGACAAATCGGCGATGCCGACCAGATGGATGCCTGGCGTGGTCGGGATCTGGCTGAGATACATGGCGCCGAATTTGCCGGCGCCGATCAGGCCGATGCGCAGTGGCTTGGCATTGGCGGCCCGCCCGAGAAGCATCTTGTGGAGATTCATTCTTCCCTCCCTTTACTCGGCGGCGGCCTTGCGACGGGCCGCGCGCACCACGGCATCGTCTTCCCAGGCGTCGATCGGCGTGAAATCGCGATGCGCGATGTAGGCCGGGCGCTTGAAACGGCGGATCGCGTTGGAGACGGCGTTGTAGGTGACGTAGATGATCTGGCGGTCCCACGGCGACATGTTCGGCGGGCTGCCGTGAACAAGAGTCCCGTGGAAGAAGATAGCCGAGCCCGGTCCGCCCTTGGGCGCCACGATGCCGCCCTGCTTGACCAGCTTGGCGATGGTGTCGTTGTCGATCACCCACAGCGGATAGGAGGTCGTGGTGAGGTCGTGCTTGGCCTCGATCGCGCCCTTCTTGTGGCTCTTGGGGATGAACCACAGCGGGCCATTGAACTCGTTCACCTCGTCGACGAACACCGCGAGGTTCATGGCGCGCGCCTCGGGCATGTCGTCGTCGGCCTTCCAGGTACCGTAGTCCTGGTGCCACTGCCAGACGTCGCCGTCGAAGGCGGCTTTTCCGTTGATCTTGAACTGATGGATGTAGGTCCTGTCCTTCAGGAGCTGCTCGGCCGGCTCGACGAAGCGCGGGTGATGGATCAGCGCCTCGAACACCGGATGGTAGGTGTGCACGGCGAAGGCAGTGCGCACGACGTCGCCGGTCTTCTCGCGCACGTTCTCCTCGCGCCGTTGCGCGAACACCTCGGGAATCGAGCCCTTCAAGATGGCCGTCTCCTCGGGCGAGAAGTAGTTGGGGAAGAAGAGGTAGCCTTCCTCGTCGAACTGCTTGAGCTGTTCAGGCGTTAGCTTCATCGTTTCCTCCTACGCAGCCCGCGAGATGACGACCCGCAGGCGTCCTGTCAGGATATCGGCCATCTGTTCGGCGTGATCGCGCGCCAGCGCCTCGGCATCGGCGGTCTGGCCCGCTTCGAGCGCGCGCAGGATCGCCTCGTGCTCGTCCCACACGCTGACCCGCAAATCGCTTTCGGAAAGCGCCGCCGCCATCACGCGCCGCAGATGCTGCCAGTGCGGCTGGGCGGTCTCGCCGATCAGCGGATTGCCCGAGGCCTCGTAGACGAACAGATGGAAATCGATGTCAGCTTCGATCACCGACGGCACCTTGCCGCTTGCCACGGCACGGCGGCCGACGTCGAGCAGCAGGCGGCCGCGATGGGCGAGCTCCGGCGTATAACGGGCGGCGGCGAGGCGGGCGGCGGCGCCATCGAGCGCGCCGCGCACGACATAAAGATTGTGCGCCTGCTGCACATCGAGCGGCGCCACGGCGACGCCCTTGCGCCCGGCGTCGATCAGGAAACCCTCGCGCCGCAGCAACATCATGGCCTGCAGCACCGGCTGGCGGCTGACGCCGAATTTCTGCGCCAGCTCCTCCTGGGTGATGCGGGCGCCGGCTTTCAGCTCGCCCGAGCAAATGGCGTCGAGCACGGAGTCATGGATGCGTTCGGAAAGGTCGGGTTCGGGAAGGATGGGGCGCATGACGGTCTGTATACAGAACACAGAACGTCCAGAAGTCAACGGCCTAGTGGGCTAAATCCAGAAGGTCACTTGACCAGCTGGATCCGATCGGTGTCGGGCCCCGGCACGAAGCCGGCCGGGCATTTCATGGGCCCGTAGGCCGTTCGGTGGACCTCGGGCAGCCCGTCCTTGCCCTCGACGACCGACAGGTCGATGCGGGCGCAGCCGCAAAACGACGATTTGAACATCCCCTCGTGCCAATCGACCCGCAGCGGAATGCTGTAGCGGCAACCCGGCGAGGCGATGTGCTCGCACCGCGCCGTCGCCGGCCATCGCCTGCCGAGCGCATCGTATTGGGCCAGGGCGACGCTGGTCAGCGGCTCTTCGAGAATATCCAGATCAATGTTGCCGCTAAGGACGCGCGACATGAGATCGGTGTGCGGCGGCAGGCTGCGGACCGAGGTGAAGCATTGTCCGCTGAGGCACGGCGACAGCAGAAGCAGGTGGCAACCGCTCAGACCAAGCAGCAGGGCGGCCGCAGCGGCGAGGCGGATGAGGATAAGGTCTCATCGCTGCCCGGGCGGCCGGCAGGGAATGGTTTCGGTATGTTCGAGGGTGAGTACCACCTCGCCGTCACGGTCGCCAACGCTGTAGTTGCGGCGCTGGCAGGTCGCGTGCGCGCCGAATAGCTCTATGATGTCGACGCGATAGCCGCATCCGAGGCGCGGAACCGAGTCGCATGATCCCGCGGAGCCGCCGACGGTCTGCAGCGCCTCGACGGCGCTCCGCATGCGAATTTGAAAGTCGCCATCATTGCGCGGCCGTTCGAGCGCCCGTGCGAGAAGGTTGTCGCGCGGCGGCAGGCTCCAGCTCTTCGTCGGTTCGCTCGGTTGTGCGCAGGCGACGGTCATGGCCGCGAGCAGCGAAATGGGTGCAATCCTCATCTGCCAAGTATGCCGCCCTTATCAACCGTCGGCATACATACCTTCGGTAGCAATCTGCGTTAGTCTGCGGAAAGCTGGAGGATCGATCATGGACGCACCGGCAATGCTCAAGACTTTCTGTTCGGCGGTCGAACGTCGCGACGGCAAGGCCTTTGCCGAGCTGTTCTCCGAGGAAGGCGTGTATCACGACGTTTTCTACGGCCCGTTCAAGGGCCGGGCGAAGATCGCCGAGATGATCGACGATTGGTTCTACCGCACGGCGCGAGACTTCCGCTGGGAGATGTTCCGGCCGGTGAGCGACGGCGTGATGCTCTACGCCTACTACACGTTCAGCTACGTCTCGACCCTGCCCGAAGCGAAGGGCAAACGGGTCGGCTTCGACGGCGTGTCGATCATGCGGCTGGAGAACGGCAAGATCGCCGAGTATCGCGAGGTCGCCAACTCAGCCATTGGCCTGCTCGACATAGGCTTCGCGCCGGAGAGGGTGGCCAAGATCCTTGGCAAGGAAGCGAAAGAGATCAAGGCGCGCCCGGAATGGGCGCGGCATCTCACTTAGTCAGCCGTTGTAGGCGCGACTGCCGGTGTCGCGCAGCCAGAGCCGCACCAGCAGGCGCTTGCGCTCGGCCTCGGGCCAGTCCTTGAAGCCCGTACGCTTGTGGCCGAGCGCGCGGTTGTCGATCAGCTGCATCTGGCCCGGCTCGAAGTGGAAGCGCGCTGAGATCCCGGGCTCGTTCAGGATCGCCTCGAAGGCTTCGATCGCCGCCGCCCCTTCGTTGTCGAGCGGGACGCCGGCGAGCTTGTGGCCGTTCTTCACCTGAAAATACGAGAGCCGGCCGATCAGCCTGTCGCCCTGCCGCTCGAACATCGGATGGTGCGTGGTCATCACGTCGCCCGGCGCATGCTCGCGCTGGCGGTCGAAATAGTAGGGCTTGTAGAGCCGGTCGAGCAGCTCGGGATGGCGCCGGCGCATCTCCTCATGCGCAGTCGCGAAGCTCACGATGCCGCTCACGCCGCCTTCCATCGCCGTGCGCACGCAGAGCAGGCCAACATAATGCGGCGGTTCGTTGTTGTAGCTGTTGTCGGTGTGGAAGTTCTGCTCGTAGTTGGTGACGTCGGGCCGCACGCCGTTACCCGGTGGCCTGCCGAGATCGGTGACGTCGTAGATCGACGTGCCATCCCATTTCTGCGCCACCGGCCGCGCCACCAGCGAAGCGAGCAGCCACCAGATCGCCTTGGCGCTCGACAAGGACCAGTGCTCGACCGGCAGGCGGTCGACGATAGCGAAGCCCACGCCGTCGTCGATCTCGGCTTTCACCGCGCGCATAAAGGCGCGCGCCGCGTCGAGCTTGAAGTCTCCCGGCCGCAGCACCAGCAGCGGCAGCGGATCGCGCTCGAGCGACTCGGCGACGGTGTCGAGCTCGCGCAGGACTGCAGCCGGCAGCGTCAGCTTCCCGGCATCCGCCGGGAGCATGTCGCCGCGCCAAAGCAGGCTTGCGCGCATGTCAGTCTCGCAGCAGCTCGTTTATCGAGGTCTTGGAGCGCGTGCGCTCGTCGACCGTCTTGACGATCACCGCGCAGTAGGTCGAGGGCCGGTTCGGGCCGCCGCCGATATTGCCCGGCACGACCACCGAGTAGGGCGGCACCTTGCCGACATGGATCTGGCCCGAGGCGCGATCGACCACCTTGGTGGTGGCCGAGATGAAGACGCCCATCGACAGCACCGCGCCGGTGCCGACGATCACGCCCTCGACCACTTCCGAGCGCGCGCCGATGAAGCAATTGTCCTCGACGATCACCGGGTTGGCCTGCAGCGGCTCGAGCACGCCGCCGATGCCGACGCCGCCCGACAGATGGCAGTTCTTGCCGATCTGCGCGCACGAGCCCACGGTGGCCCAGGTGTCGACCATGGTGCC
The DNA here is from genome assembly GCA_035651335.1 of Reyranella sp. Taxonomy (GTDB): domain Bacteria; phylum Pseudomonadota; class Alphaproteobacteria; order Reyranellales; family Reyranellaceae; genus Reyranella. The sequence goes on from DASRFX010000101.1 coordinate 40,845, forward strand.
CGAGTCGACGTAGGCGCCGAGATTGACGAATGACGGCATCAGCACGACCGACGGTGCGATATAGGAGCCGCGGCGCACCACCGAGCCCGGCACCGAACGATAGCCTGCCTTCGCGAAACGCGCGGCGTCCCAGCCCGTGGTCTTGAGCGGCACCTTGTCGAACCATGGCGCGGCGCCCATGCCCGGGAAGGCCGCGCCGCCGTCCATCGGCACCGAATCGTAGAGCCGGAAGGACAGCAGCACGGCCTTCTTCAGCCATTGGTGCACGACCCACTCGCCGCCCAGCTTCTCGGCGGTGCGGTAGGTGCCGTCATCGAGCCCGGCGATCGCCGCTTCGACCGCATCGCGGACCTCGCCCTTGGTGGCGCTGTTGACGCCATCGCGCTTTTCCCACGCCGCGTCGATGGCCGCCTGAAGTTGCTTGCTCATTCTTTCCCCCGAAATCGCCGGCGGACCTTATAAGCTGCCGGATATGGCCTTCAAGCTCCCAGAATCGGTGCTGGTGGTGGTGCATACGCCTTCTCTCGACGTGCTGCTGCTGGAGCGGACGAAGCAGCCCGGCTTCTGGCAGTCAGTGACCGGCTCTCGCGAGCCCGACGATGCCGATCTCGAGGCTACCGCCTGGCGCGAGCTACGCGAGGAGACCGGCCTCTCGGTCGGGACGCTGAGCGACTGGCGGCTGACCAACCGCTATGAAATCTGGCCGCAATGGCGCGCGCGCTATGCTGCGGGCGTGACGCACAACACAGAGCACGTATTCGGCTTCCGAGTGCCCCAAATCACCGTGGCGACCCTCGATCCGGCCGAGCACACCGCGCAGCTTTGGCTGCCCTGGCAGCAGGCCGTGGAGAAGGTGTTCTCGCCGACTAACCGCGACGCGATCCGGCAATTACCCAGGCGGGCCGGCCGATGAAAGAGGCCTCCAGACTCGGCCAGGTAAGCTGGGCGCTGTTCGACTGGGCCAACCAGCCGTTCTTCACCGTCGTCACGACCTTCATCTTCGCGCCCTATTTCGCCAACGTCATGGTGGGCGACGCCGTGGCCGGCCAGACCGCCTGGGCATTCACGCAGTCAGCCTCCGGCATCATCATCGCCGTGCTGAGTCCGTTCCTCGGCGCCATGGCCGATGCCGGCGGCCGCCGCAAGCCCTACGTGTTCTTCTTCCAGCTCCTGCTGTTCATCGGCTGCTGGGCGCTGTGGTGGGCCTATCCGCATCGGCCCGATCTCGCGCGCCCGATCGGCTGGGCGGTCGTGCTGGCGACGGTCGGCGCGGAGATGTCGATCGTGTTCAACAACGCGCAGCTGCCCGACATCGTGCGGCCCGAGCGCATCGGCCGGTTGAGCGGCTTCGGCTGGGGCCTGGGCTATGTCGGCGGCCTGATCGCCTTATCGATGGTCCTGGTGGCGCAGGCCTTTGCCGGCTTCGATGGCGAAAGCCACATGCTCGAGCGGCTGACCGGGCCAGCCTCGTCGGTCTGGCTGGCGCTATTCGTGCTGCCGATGTTCCTGTTCACGCCCGATGCCGCGCCCAAGCGCCTGTCGCTGCTGGCCGCCGCGCACCAGGGCGGCGTGTCGCTGCTCGCCACGCTGCGCCGCATCCGCGCCTATCGCAATGCGCTCACTTTCCTCATCGCCTTCATGTTCTACAACGACGGGCTCGCGGCGGTGATCGCGTTCGGCGGCGTCTACGCCTCGGCGACGTTTCATTGGAGCGTCACCACGCTCGGCATCTTCGGCATCATCATCACCGTGTTCGCCATTCCCGGCGCCTTCTGGGGCGGCCGGCTCGACGACCGCCTGGGCAGCAAGCGCACCATCCAGCTCACCACGGCGGGCGTCATCATCGCCGCACTCGGCATTCTGGGCGTCACCGGCGATCGCGTGTTCTTCTTCCTGCCGGCCGAGCCGCTCGGCGACGCACGCGGCCTGTTCGGCTCGGCGCAGGAGAAGGTGTTCATGGCCTTCGCCTTGCTGCTCGGCTTCTGCATGGGCCCGATGCAGGCCGCAAGCCGCACCATGGTCGGCCGTCTCGCGCCGCCCGGCATGGCGGGCGAGTTCTACGGCCTGTTCGCGCTGTCCGGCCGCGCCACCGCCTGGATGGCGCCGCTGTTCATCGGCATCGTCACCGCCGCCGTGCAATCCAACCGGCTGGGTGTGGCGTGCGTGCTGGTCTTCCTGGTGCTAGGCTTTGCCCTGCTCACTCAAGTCAGCGAAAGATCCAGCCAGAGGAGGGACGCATGATCACCGCGATCGTGAACTTCAAGCTGCCGGCCGACATCGACGCCCGGAAGGCGGCGGAGCTGTTCAAGGGCTCGGCGCCCAAGTACCGCGGCATGAAGGGCCTGGTGCGCAAATACTACCTGTTCGACGAAAAGCAGCGCATCGGCGGCGGGGTCTACCTTTGGAAGAGCCGGCAGGACGCCGAGGCGGTCTATACCGCGCAATGGCAGGCCTACATCGCCGAGCGTTACGGCACGCCGCCCGACATCCGCTATTTCGAGACGGCCGTGATCGTCGACAACGACAAGGACACGATCCTCGACGCTGCGGCCGACTAGAGCGCCGTCGTCTTTGCCTTGAACAGGCAAAGGTCATTGACCACGCAGACCGGGCAGTCGGGCTTGCGCGCCTTGCAGGTGTAGCGGCCGTGCAGTATCAGCCAGTGATGGGCGTGCAGACGGTACTCGTCGGGCACGCGCTTCAGCAGCTTCAGCTCGACCTCGAGCGGGTTCTTGCCGGGCGCCAGGCCGGTGCGATTGCCGACCCGGAAGATGTGCGTGTCGACGGCGATGGTCGCCTCGCCGAAGCCCACGTTCATCACCACGTTCGCCGTCTTGCGGCCCACGCCGGGCAGCGCCTGCAATTCCTCGTGCGTATGCGGGACCTCGCCGTCGTGCCGCTCGATCAGCAACTTTGACAGTCCGATCACGTTCTTGGCTTTGGTGCGATAGAGGCCGATCGTCTTGATGTACGAAATCAGCTTGCGTTCACCGAGAGCCACCATTTGCTCGGGCGTCTTGACGATCTTGAACAGCGGCTCGGTGGCGCGATTGACGCCGACGTCGGTCGCCTGGGCCGACAGCACGACCGCGACCAGGAGCTGATAGATATTGTCGTACTGAAGCTCCGTCTCCGGTTCCGGAATGGCCTTCTTCAGGCGGGCGAAGAATTCGGGGATGACGGCGGGCTTCATCAGGGCCATAGGGTTTCATAGCATGACCGAAGCGGTGCTTTTTTCCACGACCCTGCGGCCCTACCGCAGCCTGTCGCCGGAGGGCTTCAAGTGGCTGATCCGGGCCGCGCTGGCGGCCAATCTGGTGATCGGCCTGCCGATGTACCTGCTGGGCGCATGGCCGGTGATGGGCTTCATGGGGCTCGACATCTACCTGCTCTGGTACATGTTCCAGCGCAGCTATTTCGACGCCCGGCGCAGCGAGACGCTCACCATGACCGACCGCGAATTGATCATCGAGCGGCGCTCGCCCGAAGGCGAGCGCGAGGAGCATCGCCTCGACGCCTATTGGCTCAGGGTCGAACCCGGCGAGCGCCGGCTGGCCGTCGCCTCGCGCGGCCAGCGCGTGGTGGTCGGCCGCTTCCTCTCGCCGGCGGCGCGCGAGGAGCTCGCCGACCAGCTTAAGCAAGCGCACGCCCGGCTGCGAGGTTGGGCGAATTAGAGCCCCAGCACGTCCTTCATGCCGTAGAGGCCGGGCTTCTTGCCCTGCAGCCACAGCGCGCCACGCACCGCTCCCGAGGCATAGGTTTCGCGGCTGAAGGCGCGATGGCTGAGCTCGAGCCGCTCGCCCGCGGCGGCGAACATCACCGTGTGCACGCCCACTTCCTCGCCGCCGCGCAGGGTCGCAAAGCCGATCTCGCCGGCCGGCCGGGCGCCGGTATGGCCGTCGCGGCTCTTGCGCCAGACATCCTCGAGCTTGACCTGGCGGCCGGCCGCGGCGGCGCGGCCCAGCGCCAGCGCCGTGCCGGACGGCGCGTCGATCTTGTGGCGATGGTGCATCTCCAGCACCTCGATGTCGTAGGCCGGATCGAGCATCGAGGCGGTCTTCTCGACCAGCGCCAGCAGGACGTTGACGCCGATCGACATGTTGGCCGCCCACAGGATGGGCACCTGCCTGGCGCACTCGTGAATGGAAGCGGTCTGCTGCGGATCGAGCCCGGTCGTGCCGATCACCATGGCGACGCCCTTGCCGGCGGCGATACGCGCATGGTCCACGGTCGCCGCCGGCACCGTGAAGTCGATCACCGCGTCGCCGGCGCCGATGGCGGCGCCCGAATCGGCGGTGATCTTGATGCCGGCGGCCGCTTCCTGCCCGAGCGCGTTGCTCGCCTTGTTCTCGAGCGCCGCGGCGAGGCTGCAGCCAGGCGTGCCGGCGATCTGGCGGATCAGCATCTGGCCCATGCGGCCGGCGGCGCCGGCGACCGTGATCTTCATTCCAATTCCCCTCGAATCCGTTAGCCTTGAGCCTATGCTCTTTATGGTCGTCGAGAAATTCAAGAATCAGGATGGCAAGGCCGTCTACCGCAAGCTACGCGAGAGCGGGCGCGCGCTGCCGGACGGACTGAAATTCATCTCGAGCTACGTCTCGGCCGATCTCAGCCGCTGCTTCCAGCTCATGGAGACGAACGACGTGACGCTGTTCCAGAAATGGATCGCGGACTGGCAGAGCGTGGTCGAGTTCGAGGTCGTGCCGGTGGTCGAGGGCAAGGACACGCGCGCCGCGCTCGATGCGTAGGCTTTGCCGGGCGACTGCGCTTCGGCTCGACTAAGCCGCCGCCTTGAACCGGCGGCACGCCGCATCGACAAGCTCGGCCACCCTGTACGGCTTGGACACGAAGGCTTCGCCCATCAAGTCTTTGGGCAGGTAGTCCCTGGTGTAGCCGCTCAGGATGATCAGCGGCACGCCGCGATCGCGCAGGCTGCGTATCGCGGACGCGGCCGACCCGTCGGCCAGTCCGAAATCGACCACGGCTCCATCGAGGTCGGCCGTCGAACCGATGGCATGGCACTCCGCAACGCTGGCGATCGGGCCGGCAACGCTTGCCCCGTGGTCTTGCAGGGTTTCCATCACGACGTCGGCGACCATCTGGTCGTCCTCGACAACGAGAATATGCTTGCCCTCAAGGGGCCGCCGTTTGTCCGACATCTTCCCCCTCAGCGAAGGCCCGATTGATTCCGGAGATCGGGCGGTTGCGCAACGGGAAACGGCGGCGCCGCGAACCGGCACATCTCGTGCCGCACAGGGGTGAGTGTCGCCTCGCCGAACACAGTCAGGACTTGGCCTTTCGGGCGAAGGCGTAGGGCGACAGTTCCGCCTTTATCGGGTTCGCGGGTCGACTGATGGCCGCGGGGGAACAGGCAGCCGCGCCAACGCCGCTTGCAGTTGTTCCAGGCTGAACGGTTTGTGCAGGATGACGGCATCTGCGTGACGGTCGGGCAGCCTCTTGGTGCTGTAGCCAGTCGAGAACATCATGGGCACCCCGCGCTGTATCAGCAGATCGGCCACGGGATAGCTCGGGCCTCCATCGATGTTGATGTCGAGCACGGCAAAATCGAAGTTGGCCGTTGCGGCGACCTCCAGCGCCTGGGAGAGATTGCCGGAGAGCGCCGCCACCTCGCAGCCCAGCTCGCGCAGCATTCCCTCGAGGAGGGCGGCAACCAGTACCTCATCCTCGACAATCAATACCCGGCGCATCAGGCACTCTCGCCCAGCACCTGAAGCGGCGCGTCTATGGTGCAAATGACGCCCGATCGATCGTAGTCGATCGCGACATCGCCGTGCAATTCTGCCGCCAGGCCGCGCTTGACCATCAGGGTGCCGAAGCCATGGTGCGTCGGTGGCGACACTTCCGGGCCGCCGCTTTCCTGCCATCTCAGACCGAGGCGGCCAGCATCGGTCGTCCACCGCACGTCGACCGAGCCTTGAGCTGTCGAGAGCGCGCCGTATTTGGCGGCATTTGTGGCGAGCTCATGGATCGCCATCGAGAAGGCAACGGCACTTCTGGGCTTCAGCCGGATATTCTCGCCCGCGAAGGCAACGCGCCCAAGTCTGTCGTTCGATGGCGCAAGATAGGGCTTCAGCACGGCGCTCACCAGGTCTCGCAGACCGGCTCCCTGCCAGTGCTGTTCGGTCAGCAGGGTGTGAACGCCGCTGAGATTTAGCAATCGCTTCTCGAACTCGGTGGCGGCCTTGGGATCCGAATGCTTGAAGGTTTGGTTGGCAATCGACTGCACGATCGCCAGCGTATTCCTTACTCGATGGTTCAGCTCTTCAACCAGGAGCTTCAAGTGCTCCTCGTAGTGGTGCCGTTCGGTAACGTCGGCCGCGGCGCAGACCGCACCCTGGATGTTGCCTGACGGGCCGCGCAGGGGAGCCGAGCGCATGAGGAGGAAGCGGTAATCCTTGCTGTTGAAGCGCACCTCGAGAAGCTCGTCCGTGACGATCTCGCCGCGCGCGGCGCGCTGCAGCGGCAACTGGTCGGCCGGCACCTCCTGGCCATCCTTGTAGAAGCGGTAAGGACGCTGCTCGGGGGGCAAGCGCGAGAGCGACGGCAGGACGCCCTTCGGCATATGGAGCATTTCAATGGCGCGACGGTTGGCCACGAGCTGCCTTGCCTGCGGGTCCTTGGTGAACCACACCGCCGTCGGAATGGTCTCCAGCACGGCCTCGAGCTCGGCCGCGCGCTTGCGAGACGCCTCCTCGGCTTCGGCAAGCCTGGCCTCGGCCAGACGCCGCTCCGTGATATCCTGAAACAGGACGCCCAGTCCCTCGCCCAGGGGGAACATCACGTAGGACACGTGGCGGCCGACCATGCTCAGGGCTTCTCCCTTGACCACCTTCCCGCCGGCCATCGCATCCTTGATGATGCGACCGCGCTCGGAATCTGCATCGGCGGCGAAGACGTCGATCAGGATGCGCTTGCCGATCATCTCGCTGGCAGGCTTCCCGAAATGGCGAGCGGCTTCGGAGTTGTAGAGAAAGATTCGCCAGTCCTTGTCGATGGCGTAGAACGGCTGGCCCAGGCCCTCGATGATGGTGTCGAGAAGCTTCTTCGAGTCGGGCGTGCTCATGGCTGGGGTCTACCAGCTGCCATTGTTCGCACGGAGCGAGCGGCGACAATTCGTTGGGCCGGCAAGGGAAACTCCGTCGGTCTCGTTTTCTTGCGCCGGTTCCATGGATGGCGGAGCCGGCAGTCGGATCGAGTGGCCGGCCTCCACTGTACAACAATCGAGCCGACAGGTGCAGAAGAAGCTCCTCGATCGTCCTCCTGCTGGCCGGAATTTGGCCGTCGAGTTGGCCAAAAATTGGGCCATCGCCCTCACTCACCCTGCAGTCTGGACGCAGAGTTGCACGGTGAAGCCGAAATTCCGGAAGCTCCCTTTTGCGCCGACCGCATCGCCTCGATGTCGGCCACGGGCTCGCCGGATTCCCTCCGGACCGACGATGCTTTAGTCGCGATTCACAAGACACCCGGGCTAGTGTCTGCGCGCAAACGGGGAGCGGGAATGTCGGACAAGTCGGCAGTGAAGGGTAC
>DASRFX010000102.1:0-3087 GCA_035651335.1 Reyranella sp.
CCTGCGCGATGCCTGTGCGCGTGCCGGAGATTCCCATTCTCGACAGCCCAGCCTTCAAGGCCGCCACGCGCGAGCCGGACCAGAAACCACTAATCGAATACGTCGAGGTGCCCAAGCCGCTTCCGTTGCCGGGTCAATTGAAACCTGTAACGAAGGCCGCCGAGAAACAGAAGGACGAGAGGCCACCCAAAGATCGTGTGGTGGGCGCGAACGCGGCGGCCCGGATCGAGCCGGTCAAGGACGGCTACATCAACGCCATCCAGGTCTACCCCTACACCAAGGGTGCGCTCTACCAGCTCTACGCCGCCGTCAACCAGGTCACCGACATCGCACTGGAGCCGGGCGAGAAGCTCGTCTCCGTGTCGGCCGGCGACACCGTGCGCTGGGTGGTGGGCGACACCACCAGCGGCGAGGGCAAGGACGCAACCGTCCACATCCTCGTCAAGCCGATCGGCGCGGACCTGGAAACCAACCTCGTCATCACCACCGACCGGCGCACCTATCACCTGGAGATGCGTTCCTCGCAATCGACGTACATGGCGTCGCTGTCGTGGACCTATCCCACCTCGGATCTGATCGCGCTCAAGAAGCAGCGCGCGGAGACCGAAGCCGCAACAACCGCCGTGGCCGATGCCGGCATCAATATCGAGCAGCTGCGGTTCCGCTATCGCATCGAGGGCGATGCGCCCTGGAAGCCGGTCCGCGTGTTCGACGATGGCGCCAAGGTCTACATCCAGTTCCCCTCCGGCCTGGCGCAGAGCGAGGCGCCGCCCCTGTTCGTCATCGGCCCCGACGGCAAGCCGGCGCTCGTCAACTACCGCGTGCGCGGCACCACCTACATCGTCGACCGGCTATTCGCCGCCGCGGAGCTGAGGCTCGGCACGGCCCCGCAGCGGGTGGTGCGCATCGTCCGCACCGATGCCGTCTGGCGCGAGGTTCAGCCATGACGGACCAATCGTCCAACCACCCGGGGAGCCAGGGCGGCAAGGTGCCGCCGGAACAGCTCGAGCTGCGTGCGCGACCACAACCCGTCACGCGCATCAACCGCAAGGTCTTGATCGGCGGCGCGGCGGTTGTCCTGCTGTTCATCTCCGGCATCGTGCTGGTGGCGCTGAAGCCGCCCAGCCTGAGGATTACGAGTCCGACCGAGCTCTTCAACGTCGAGCACAAGCCGATTACCGACACGCTCTCCAAGCTGCCCGCCACCTATGAGGGCGTGAGGTCCGACAAGAAGGCGGAAGCCAAGGGCCCGAGCATGCTCGCTCCAGGCATCGTTCAGCTCAAGGAGCCCACGAACGATCCGATCGAGGAAGCAGAGCGCCTGGAGAAAGCCCGTCTCGCGCGCATGGCCGGGCAGGCGCGCGAGAGCCAGGTCTTCTTCCGCCTGCAGCTGAAAACGCAGCCTCGTGAAACGCCGACGCCAGAGCCGCGACCGGATCCGATACAGCGCCCTACGCCGGCATCGGTAGGAGGGGCGCAGACTGCTCTTACCATGCTGCGCGCCGCCGAACGCGCCCGCGCCTTGGCCCTCGGCGACGCCGACCCGCTGGCCAACGACGCGACCGAGCAGCTGCGCAAGCTGTCCTTCCTCAAGGCCGGGCCCGAGAAGGACATCTACAATCCTCATCGCCTGGAGAAGCCGGCATCCCCCTATCAGCTCATGGCCGGCACGATCATCACCGCCAGCCTCGTCAGCGGCTTGAGCTCGGATCTCCCCGGCTTCGTTATCGCCCAGGTGACGGAGAACGTGTTCGACAGCATCGCTGGCCGACACCTGCTCATCCCGCAGGGATCGCGCCTGATCGGCAAGTACGACAACGTCGTCGCCTTCGGCCAGGAGCGTGCCCTCGTCGTCTGGCAGCGCATCATCATGCCGGACGGTACCTCGGTGGTGATCGACAACCTGCCGGCGACCGACACCGGCGGATACGCTGGCCTCGCCGACCAGGTCGATTTCCACACCTGGAAGCTGCTCAAGGGCGTGGCGCTGGCGACCATTCTAGGCGTCGGCAGCGAACTCGCCTTCGGCTCCTCCGACAGCGACCTCGTCAAGGCGCTTCAGCAGTCGACCCAATCCACCACCAACCGCGCCGGCCAGCGCCTGGTCGAGCGCTACCTCAACGTGCAGCCGACCATCACCGTGCGCCCCGGCTGGCCGCTGCGCGTCATCGTGCACAAGGACATCGTGCTGCAGCCTTACCGCCAACCCGACTCGAAGTGATCGACCATGGAGCCAGCAATGGAACCAACGAGAATGACCTTGCCCAGAGTGCTCGAGACATACTTCGTATTTCCGGCCTGGTTCAATCCGCGGACGCGGTCCCAGCCTGCCTTGGAGGACTATCCGATCCGCACCAGCGAGAAGCTGCGCTTCGCCGACACCGACCGCAACGGACACGTGTCGAACGCGGTCTTCGCTGTCTGCTGCCAGAACGCACGCATGGAACTGCTGCACGACAGGAGCCGCGTCCCACTGCCCATCGATGCACAGTTCGTGGTCGCGCGGCTCACACTGGAGTTCCTCAAGGAAATGCACTGGCCGGGCACGGTCGAGATCGGCACGCGTCTCGATCACGTCGGTCGTTCATCCGTCACGATTAATCAATCCCTGTTTGTCGAAGGCTCTTGCGTCGCCAACGCGACCTCGACGGTCGTGCTCATCGACCGCTCGACCCGGCGCGCAACACCCTTCCCGCACGAGACCGCGAGCGCTCTGCAGACGCTCGCGAACGGTGCGCAACCAGGCAAGATGCGACGCAATGGTGCTGCGGTGACCGCGGTCAACGGAATCAGCAAGGAGTAGATACTCATGCCCGTGATTGGAACGTTCTCGGCCATCAAGGACGGCTATGCCGGCACCATTCGCACGCTCACCGTTGCGACAAAGGTGCGCCTGGTCGCCAACGACCGCAAGGAAGGTCAGGGAGCCCCGGACTTTCGCATTTTCGCTGGAGCAGCCGAGATCGGCGCCGCCTGGCGCAGAACGAGAAAGGGCTCCGAGGAAACCTACCTCAGTGTCAAGCTCGACGATCCGGCGCTGCCGCAGCCGATCTGGGGCGCGCTTCTGGAGGCCACCGAAGACGGCAC
>DASRFX010000103.1:0-34703 GCA_035651335.1 Reyranella sp.
GCGGGGCACATTGCATGGAACGAGCTCGGACCATTCAATGAAAAAAGATTTGAAGCCCAGTTCGTTGCCGACGTCCGGCCTGGGATGTCGCGGGCCGAAGTCGAGGCGTATCTGAGGCGGGAAGGAATTCCGTTCGACTACCGTGAATCCCCCGTCCAGCCGATTTTTTACGTCACGTCGCTGGGCGCAACGCGGGCGCTCTTGATCTTTCCCGGCGACCTCCACATCCACATCAACATGACCCCCGAGGACAGGGTCGACAACGTCTCCATCCACATTCAGTACAAATGAGCGGATGGCAACCGGCGAGGTCTTGAGTTCAGTAGCCCGTCGCCCGGTCGACGGTCTCCTTGAGCGGCTTGCCGTCGAGGAAGCGACCGAGATTCTCGACGAACAGCTTGGCGACAAACCGGTCGCGCTGCGGGTGCGGGCCGCCGATATGCGGCAGCACGATGATGTTCTCGGTGCCCCAGAAGGGATGGTCCGACGGCAGCGGCTCCTGGCGGAAGACGTCGAGCACGGCGCCGGCGATCTTCCTCGCCTTGACCGCCGCTATGAGATCGTCGTCCTTGATCAGATGGCCGCGGCCGAAATTCAGCAGCCAGGCCGTGGGCTTCATCCAGGACAGCCGTTCGGCGTCGATCAGGTTGTTGGTCTCGGGCGTGGCCGGCAGCAGCAGCAGCACGAAGTCGGAGCGCTGCAGGACGTCCTTGGTGCCGCTCGCGGGCAGCACCTCGTCGACATTGGCAATCGCGCCCGGGCGGCGCTTGGTGCCGATCACCGTCATGCCGAACGTCTTGGCCATGCGCGCCACTTCCGCGCCGATCGCGCCCAGCCCGAGGATGCCGAGCGTCTTGCCGGTCAGCGGCTGGGCCACCGTGTGCACCCACTTGCTCTGCTTCTGGTTGGACGCGGCGATGGCATAAGGCTTCGCGACATAGAACAGGCCCGCCATGATGTTCTCGGGCATCGACTCGGTGTGCGTGCCGCGTGCGCAGGTGAGCGTGAGGCCGGCCGGCAGGTCCGGCAGCGCCAGCCAGCCCTCGACGCCCGCCGTCATCGACTGCGCCCAGCGCAGCTTCTTCATCGACGGCAGCAGGCCGGCCGGCACGCCGGGCGCCATCAATGCCTCGGCGCGCTCGACCTGCTCGGCCGACGGCTTGTCCTTGCGCGCGAGTGTGTCGATCAGCACGCGATCGGCGAGTCCCGCCGCCTTGACGGCGTCCAGATAGGGCTGGGTGTTGTCGGTCCACAGCAGGACATGGGCGCGATTGGTGGTCACGGCGGCGACTCGCTGTTTGGTTGGGTTCGGCAAAGCCTAGCACGGCCTTGCCAACCGTGCCGAGGGTCAGCACACTCGGAGGCATGAGCCAGCGCTAACGCCACGTCCCGTCCCTTCCGCCCAAATGGTGGAAGCCCTTGCGTTTGCCTGCTCGGAGTCCCCCTTGTCCCATCCTCTTCTGACCGCACCCATCGGGCGCAGCCTGCTGCGGCTCGCGGGCCCCATCACCGGGCTGATGTTCGTGCAGATCGGCGTCGGCGTCGCCGAGATGTGGGTCACCGGCCGGCTCGGTACAGACTCGCTGGCAGGCCTGGCGCTGGTGATCCCCTTCATGGTGCTGATGCTCAATTCGGCCAATGGTGGCATGGGCGGCGCGGTCGCGGCCGCGCTGGCACGTGCCTTGGGCGCCGGCCGGATGGATGATGCCCGTGCGCTCCTGCTGCACGCGTTGGTCGTCGGCTGTGGTTTCGCCGCGGTCTTCACCGTCCTTGCCTGGACGGTCGCGCCTGCCGCATTCGCCGCCATGGGCGGGCATGGCGATGTCCTCCGTCAGGCGCTGATCGTCACCGAAATCTGGTTCTCGGGCGCGGCGCTCACCTGGGTCGCCTGCTTCCTGACGGCGATGCTGCGCGGCAGCGGCGACACCGCTACGCCGAGTCGCATCGGCCTTGCCATGGCGCTGCTCTACATACCGCTCGCGGCGCTGCTGGCGCTCGGCGTCGGCGAGGTGAAGGGTTTCGGCATTGCCGGACTTTCCATCGCCTCGATGACGACCACGGTGATCGCCGTAGCCCTGCAGGCACGCGTCATTCGCCAAGGGCGACTGGGCTTCGTGCCTGCGTTCAAGGGAGTTCGTCTGCAACGTCGCTTGTTCGGCGAAATCCTGCAGGTTGGGCTGATGGGCTCGGTCTCGACAATCACCGCAAGCGCCTCAGCGGTCATCGTCACCGGCCTGGTTGGCCAGTTTGGTACCGCGGCGCTGGCAGGTTACGGCATCGCCGCGCGGCTTGAGTTCATGGTGGCGCCGCTTGCCTTCGGCATCGGCGCCGGCCTGACGACGATGGTCGGCGTGGCGGCCGGCGCAAACGACTGGCGGCGCGCCGTGCGCATTGCCTGGATCGGCGGCCTAATCGCCTTTGCAACCATCGGCACGATCGGGTGGGCGATAGCGCTCCTGCCGGAAGCCTGGGCGCAGATCTTCGCCTCCGATCCAGCAGTGATCGCCGCAGCCGCCGCCTGCATCACCCGCGCCGCGCCGTTCTATTGCCTGTTCGGCATGGGCCTGACGCTCAACTTCGCGGGCCAAGGCGCCGGCTACATGAAGGCACCGTTCATCGCCAGCATCGTGCGCATGCTGGTGGCGACGATCGGCGGCTGGCTCGCGATCGAAAAACTTGGCCTGGGCCTGCACGGCGTATTCGCCGCGATCGCCGCGAGCCTGGTCGTCTACGGCTTGGTGATCGGTGGCTCGCTGCTGCTGCGGCCGTGGCGCGCCAAGGCCTTGCCTGCCGAGGCGAGGACGCGCGAGAGTGCGGCATGAGTGTCATCGGCGATTCGCCCCGACGGCGGGAGGACCAGCGTTTCATCACCGGCGCCGGCAGCTACGTCGACGATTTGCGCTTCGACCGCCTGGCGCGCGCAGTCTTCGTGCGCTCGCCGCACGCCCACGCCGCGGTCCGCTCGATCGACACGGTCGCCGCCAAGAAGGCGCCCGGCGTGCTGGCGGTGCTGACGGCAGCCGACGCCAAGTCCGACGGTCTGAAATCGCTGCGGCCCTACGCCGAGGCCAACGTCCAGACGGGCGAGCGCTTCATCTTCGACGAGCAGCCGCTGCTTGCCGCCACGAAGGTCCGCTTCCCCGGCGAGACGGTGGCGATGGTCGTCGCCGAAACGCTTGCCCAGGCGCTCGACGCGGCGGAACTGGTCGAGGTCGACTACCAGCCGCTGGCCGCCGTGACGACGACGCGCGAGGCGGCGGCGGCCGGCGCACCGCTTCTTTCACCCGACGTGCCCGGAAATCTCTGCATGGACTGGAAGGCGGGAGATGCCGCGGGCGTCGAGGCCGCCTTCGCGCGCGCCGCCCACGTGGTCTCGCTCGAGCTCGACAACCATCGCGTCACGACCAATCCGATCGAGCCGCGCGGCTCGGTCGGCACGTTCGATCCCAACAGCGGCCGCTACACGCTGTACATCTCGAGCCAGAACATCCACGGCAACCGCAACCATGCCGCGCGCGCGCTGGGCGTCGAGCCGAAGGACCTGCGCTTCATCGCGCCCGACGTGGGCGGCGGCTTCGGCGCCAAGAACTTCATCTATGTCGAGCATGTGCTGGTCGCGTGGGCGGCCAAGCGCGTCGGCCGGCCGGTGAAATGGATCGCCACGAGGAGCGAGGTGTTCCTGGCCGATCATCCGTCGCGGGACATGTGGGCGAACGCCTCGCTCGCGCTGGACAGGGACGGCAAGTTCCTGGCACTCCGGGTGACGAGCGACGCCAATGTCGGCGCCTATCTGGCCGGCGTCGGCGGAGGCGTGCCGACCTACCAATATTATCACCTGCAGGGCACCGTCTATCGCCTGCCCGCGATCGCGTTGCGGGTGCGCGTGGTGATGTCCAACACCGCGCCGATCGGCGTGATGCGCGGGCCGGGCTTCGCCGAGACGGTGAACATCCTGGAGCGCCTGATCGACGCGGCCGCGCGTCAGCTCGGTCTTGACCGCGCCGAGCTGCGCCGCCGCAACATGGTGCCAGCGAACGAGATGCCGATGACCAACGCCTTCGGCTTCCAGGTCGACAGCGGCGCCTTTCCCGAGACCCTCACCAAGGCGTTGGAACGCGCCGATGCCAAGGGCTTCGCCGCGCGTCGCAGGCAGAGCGAGGCGCGAGGGCGGCTGCGCGGACTGGGCTTCGCCTACCACATCAAAGGCACCGGCGGCTCGCCCGAGGAGAATGTCGACATCCGCTTCGAGCAGGACGGCACGGTGGCACTGATCACCGGCACGCAGCATATCGGCCAGGGCCACGAGACGACCTTCCCGCAGGTCCTCAGCGACCGGCTCGGCGTGCCCGACGGCAAGATCCACCTGCGCCAGGGCGACACCGACCTGATCGCGACCGGCGGCGGGCACGGCAGCTCGCGCGCCACCTACATGGCGGGCACGGCGATGTGGCGGGCATCGGACGAGATCATCAAGAAGGGCATCGCGCTCGCCGCCGACGCGCTCGAGGCAAGCGAAGCCGACATCAAGTTCGAGAACGGCAGGTTCGTCGTCTCGGGCACCGACCGCGCCATCGGCTTGCTCGAAGTGGCCGCCATCGGCCGCGACAAGGGCAAGCCGCTCGACACGTATCATTTGTGGAAGCGCGAGCACCTCACCTTCCCCAACGGGGCGCATGTCGTGGAGGTCGAGGTCGATCCCGAGACCGGGCGCGTGACGCTGGAGCGCTATGTAGGCGTCGACGATTACGGCGTGATGGTCAATCCGATGGTGGTGGCCGGCCAGGCGCACGGCGCCATGGCGCAAGGCATCGGCCAGGCGCTGCTCGAGCGCACGACCTACGACCGTGACTCGGGCCAGCTCGTGTCCGGCACCTTCATGGATTACGCCATGCCGCGCGCCGACGATCTGCCGTCGTTCGACCTTGGCTTCAACCCGACGCGCTGCACGACCAATCCGCTGGGCGTGAAGGGCTGCGGCGAGGCGGGCGCGATCGCGGCGTTTCCGGCGATCTCCAACGCCGTGCTCGACGCGCTGGCGCCGCTCGGCGTGAAGACCTTCAGGGGGCCCGCAACTCCGGCGAATGTGTGGCAGGCCATCACTGACGCAAAGTGATGCGCCACGCATTGGTCACATGCAGCGATCCGCGCGCTGCGTAGATTCACCGATGTGTCTCTCCTGAAGGACTTCCTGCGCCCGCTCGAACCCTACGTGCCCGCGCGCTCGTCGGTGCCGCTGTCCTGGCGGCAGTCGTTGCGCGTTCTGGAGCGTCACGGTTTCGAGCCGCTCACCGTCTTCGACATCGGCGTCGGCTTCGGCACCTGGAGCCTCTATCGCGCCTTCCCGAACGCCCACTATCACCTGATCGACCCGACGCCGGAATCGCTGCCCTACATGCTGAAGATCGCCAAGCGGCTCGACGCCGAGCTGCACGCCGTGGCGCTGGGCGACCATGATGGCGAAGTCACCCTCGAAGTGCGGCCCGATGTCCAAGGCTCGACCCTGCTCGAGGAGGTGGGACCGCGCCAGGTCCTGCGCTTCGAGAAGGTGCCGATGCGCCGGTTCGATACGCTGATCGGCGACATCCAGCGGCCTGCGCTCGCCAAGATCGACGTGCAGGGGGCGGAGCTCCTGGTGCTGAAGGGCATGACCGGTCGCTTCGGTGACATCGATGCCTTCGTGGTCGAGACCAGCACCATCGCCACCGTCAAGGGCGGCGCCGAAATGGCCGAGATCGTGGGCTTCATGCGCGAGGCGGGTTTCGTCGTGGCCGACATCGTCGGCATGAAGCGGCGGCCGCTCGACGGCGCGACGGCGCAATTCGACCTGCTTTTCGTGCCCGACGCCTCTCCCCTGCGGGCCGACCGGCGATGGGCCGCCCACGTCTAGGGCCGCGAACGCATCCCATTCCGCTCTAGGCAGCCGGGCGAAAGCCCGGCTAGGATGAGCCGACAAGAAGTCGGGAGGAAACTAGATGCTCATCCGCCGTCGTACGCTCGGCAGGCTTGCTGCTGCCGGCGCCGCCTCTTCTCTTGCCGCTCCGGCCATTGCCCAGAACAAGCCGTTGACCATCGGGTTCAGCATGAACCTGACCGGTCCGCTGGCGCCCAACGGCAAGGGCGCGCTGCTGGCCTCACAGATCTGGGAAGAGGACATCAACGCCAAGGGCGGCCTGCTCGGCCGGCCGGTCAAGCTCGTCTACTACGACGACCAGTCCAATCCCTCGACGGTGCCGGGGCTCTATACCAAACTGCTCGACGTCGACAAGGTCGACATCATCGCCTCGAGCTACGCCACCAACATCATCGCGCCGGCGATGCCGATCGTGATGCAGCACGAGCGGACGTTCTTCTCGCTGCTCGGCCTCGCCGTGAACAGCGAATTCCACTACAAGCGCTACTTCTCGATGACGCCGACCGGCGGCCCACAACCCAAGGAGTCGTTCGCCGAGGGCTTCTTCGAGGTGGCGATGGAGCAGAATCCCAAGCCCAAGACGGTGGCGATCTGCGGCGCCGACGCCGAGTTCCCGCGCAACGCCATGGACGGAGCGCGCTCGGTGATGAAGCGGCTCGGGCTCAAGGTCGTCTACGACAAGACCTATCCGCCGAACACGACCGACTACACGCCGATCGTCCGCGCCATCGCCGCGACCAATCCCGACGTCTTCCTTGCCTGCTCGTATCCCGCCGACACCGTCGGCCTGATCCGCGCCAGCCACGAGGTCGGCTTCAAGCCCAAGCTCTACGGCGGCGGCATGGTCGGCCTGCAGGCGACGGCCATCAAGACGCAGCTCGGACCGCTGCTGAACGGCATCGTGGTCTACGATTTCTGGCTGCCCTGGGCGGGCTTCGCCTCCGACGAGGGGCGCGCCTTCCTGAAGAAGTACCAGGCCAAGGCGGCCGGCGCCGGCGTTGACATCCTGGGCTACTACCTGCCGCCCTACGCCTATGCCCGCATGCAGGTGATCGAGCAGGCGGTCAAGGCGACCGGCGGCACCAACGACGACAAGCTCGCCGAATACTGCGCCAAGAACACGTTCAAGACCGTGGTCGGCGACGTCGCCTTCAACGACCAGGGCGAATGGGCGACGGCACAGGTGCTCGCCGTGCAGTTCCAAGGCGTCAACGGCAACGGGCTCGACCAGTTCAAGGACCCGAAGACCGAAGTGATCCTCTGGCCCAAGAAGTACAAGACCGGCAACATCGTCTATCCGTACGCGCCGTCCTGAGCGGCGACGCGGCGACCGGAAAGGGGGCGGGCAACCGCCCCTTTTTCTATGCGCCGAGATAGAACTCGCGGATCAGGTCGTTGTTGTGTAGCTCCTCGGCCGAATCGCCCTGGAAGGCGATGCGGCCATGCACGATGACGTAGCCTCTGTCGGCGATGCGGACGGCCTGGGTGAAGTTCTGCTCGGCCATCAGCACGGTGAGCTGGAAGCCGTCCTTCAGTTCCTTGATCTTGTCGATCGTGCGCTGGACCAAGAGCGGCGCCAGCCCGACCGACGGCTCGTCGATCAACAGGATGTGCGGCGCCGACATCAGCGCGCGGGCCAGCGCCAGCATCTGCTGCTCGCCGCCCGACATCGAGCCGGCGAGCTGCCTGGCGCGCTCCTTCAGACGGGGGAAGGTCTCGAAGCAGAAATCGAGGTTGCGCTGGATCGCCGAGCGCGCGGTCGGCCGGAAGGCTCCCAGCAGCAGGTTCTCGGTGACGGTGAGCTTGGGGAAAAGCCGCCGGCCTTCCGGCACGAAGCCGATGCCGAGATCGACGATCTCCTCCGGCGCACGGCCGACCAGCTCGTGCGCGGTGCCGCCGATGGTGGCGGTGATCTTGCCCGAGGACGGCCGCACGATGCCCATGATCGATTTCATGAGCGTCGACTTGCCGTTGCCGTTGGTGCCGAGCAACGCCACGGTCTCCCCAGCGCGGACCTCGAGCGAGACATCCTCGAGCACGCGCACGGCGGCGTAGCCCGCGTTGACGTGAGAGATGGTGAGGCTACTCGCCAAGGTAGGCCCTCACGACTTCCGGATCGCGCACGATGTCCTTGGGCTGGCCGTCGGCGATCTTCTTGCCGGCGACCAGCACGGCCAGCCGCTGCGAGAATTCCATCACCGCGCGCATGATATGCTCGATCATGATCACGGTGACGCCCTGGCCGTTCAGCCGGATCAGCAGCGCGATGATCTCGTCGACCTCGGCATGGGACAGCCCGGCCATCACCTCGTCGGCGATCAGGAGCTTGGGTGCGGCCGCCATGGCGCGGGCAAGTTCGAGCTTGCGCATCTCGATCTGCGTCAGGTCGCGCGGCCGTTGCTCGGCCTTGGCGGCGAGCCCCACCTGTTCGAGCATCTCGTGGCAGCGCGCCTCGATCGCCCCGCCATGCAGATGCTGGCCGCCATGCCGCGCGTTGACGGTGTAGAGAATGGGGATGCGCACGTTCTCCAGCAGCGACAGCGTGCCGAACGGCCGCGGCAGCTGGAACGAGCGGGCAATCCCGCGCCGCGTGCGCTGGTGCGCCGACAGACCGTCGAGCTTTTCGCCGGCGAACTCGACATGGCCCTGCTCGTTGCGCAAGGTGCCGCAAATGCAGTTGACCAGGGTCGACTTGCCCGAGCCGTTGGGCCCGATCAGGCCGAGCCGCTCGCCCTCCTGCACTTCGAGCTCGACGCCGTCGAGCGCCACGAAACCGCCGAAGCGCTTGCCGAGCCCCGAAACATGCAGCAGCGTGCTCATCGCCGCCTCCGCCGCCTGGCCTCGAACAGGCCGACGATGCCCTGCGGCGCGATGATGACGAAGATCACGAGCAGAAGCCCCGCCACCAGCACGTTGGCCGCCGACGAGATGGTGACGCGGATATATTCCTGCAGGCCGCCGACCAGCACGCCGCCGATCACCGGGCCCAACCAGTTCGAGGTGCCGCCGATCAGCGGCATGGCGATGGCGTTCACCGCATAGTTGAGGCTGAAGCCCGACGAAGGGTCGAGGTACGTCACGTAATAGGGCAGCGGCGCGCCCGCCATGCCCATGAAGCCGCCCGACAAGGCGGTGGCGATCAGCTTCAGCCGCAGGGTCGGCACGCCCGCCGCCTCGGCCGCCGCCTCGTCGTCGCGAATGGCGGCGAAGCCATAGCCCAACGCCGAGCGCTCGATGGCGCGCGCCGTCACCAGTACGATGACGCAGAGGCCGAGCATGATCAGGCAGAGATACTGGATGTAGTCGCCGCCGATCAGTGGCGCCACGCGCGGCCGGATCACGTAGGCACCGCGCGCGCCGCCGACAAAGTCCCAGTTGGTGATCAGTGTCTGCACGACCACGGCGAGCGCGAGCGTGGCGATCGAGAAGAACACGCCGCGCAGGCGCAAGGTGAGATAGCCGGTGCCCAGGCCGACCAGCGCCGCCAGCACGCCGCCGATCACCACCATCACCGGCAGCGGCATGCCGGGTGTGAGCTTGTGCCACACGACGCTCGAATAGGCGCCGATGGCGAAGAAGGCGGTGATGCCGAAGTTCACGTAGCCGGTGTAGCCGCCCAGGATGTTCCAGGCGGTGCCGAGCACGATGTACTGAACGACGACGTAGCCCGCGAAGAAGGCATAGGAGTTGCCGAGCAGGCGGCCGGCCAGAAAGAGCGCGATGGCGATCGCGATGAGCGCCGCGGCGAAAGGCAGCTGGCCGATGCCCGTGGCATGCCCGGTGGGAATCGGCTTATCGGCCAAGGATACCACTGGGCCGCACCGCCAGAGTGATCAACAGGACGCCGAACGACACGGCGGGCGCCCATGAGGGGCCGAAGAAGGTCGCGGTAAGGCTCTCGACGACGCCGATCGAGACCGCAGCGATCACCATACCGGTGAAGCTGCCCAGGCCGCCCAGCACGCAGATGGCGAAGATGCGGCCGATATAGTCGCGGCCGATCGAGGGTTCGACCGGCTGGATGATGATCAGGCAGGCACCGCCCAGCGCCGCCGATGCAATCGAGATGCCGAAGGCGATGCGCTTGATGCGCGACGGATCGGCCGCCATCAGGCGCAGCGCCAACTGGTCCTGCGCCACGGCCTGGATCGCCCGGCCGATGAAGGTGCGCGAAAGATAAAGCTGAAGCCCGACGACGCTCACCAGCGCCACCGCGAACGGCACCAGCAGCCGCAGCGGCAGCTCGACCGGTCCGAGATGCCAGCTCGGGCCGATATAGCGCGCCTCGACCGAACGGTAGTCGACGCCGAAGGCCAGGATCAGCCCGACCTCAGCAATGAACAGCAGTCCGAAAAAGAACGACAGCCCGCGCAGACTCTGGTCGTCGCGGCGCTCGAAGGAGACGTAGTAGAGCTGATAGACCGCCATGCCGAGCAGGTAGAACAGCGGCAGCACGATCACCGCCGCCAGGATCGGGTCGATGCCGAGCTGGGTGTTGGCGATGTAGGCGATGTAGGAGCCCAGCAGGATGAAGGCCGGATGGGCGATGTTGACGATGTCGAGCAGGCCGAAGGAGATCGCCACGCCGATCGACACGGCGGCATAGAAGCCGCCGATCAGCAGACCCGACAACACGGCGTTCAGCGTCAGATCGAGCGAGACGTCCATGACGCCGTTATTTCCCTCCCGAGACGTGGCGATTGCTTCGCCTTTTCGTGGCGCGAGTGTGCGCTACGGGACGCACCTTTGCCTAGGCCCGTTTTTTGGCCTGCGGCCAGCGTCCAACGCTTGCATCAGAACCCGGTCCAGCCGGCCTGATATGCCGCGAATTCGAGCTTGGCGCCGGCCATGGCGGCGAACTCGGCGACGAAGCGGCCCTTGCCGCCGATCAGGGGCTGGCGGGTGAACTGGATCTGCTGCTCGGCATTGGGCATGAACAGCGCCTCGAGCGGGCTGTCGTCGACCACGACCAGCGTGTCCTTGCGCAGGGCGCGCATGGCCGCGCACAGCTCCTTGATGTGATGGGCGGCCGACTTCTGCCAGTAGATCCAGTCGACGTCGAACGAATCGAGATAGAGCAGGTCGATCGTCTTGCCCTCGTCGACCAGGCGCCGCGTCAGCTGCGTCAGGAACTTCACGCCGTCGTCCTGCGTGAGCTGGACGCGGCTGCCGACCAGCGTCTTCGCCGCAGCGACCGAGGCAGGATCGATGTCGACCGAGTAGACCACCGATTCCTGGTCGCGCAGCGAGACATACCTGTCGAATTGCACCGTGCTCTGGCCGTCGCCTTCCCAGTCGCCGGCTTTGCGCGTGCAGCCGGTCTCGACGATGATCACCGGCCGCTGGAAGCGGTCGAGATACTCGAACATCTGGCGGAACGTGCGTTCGCGCAGGACCAGCTTGGGCCCGACCTCGCGGTTGAAGAAATTCCAGAAGTCGGCTGAGCTCGGCATGGGTCCTGTGTTCTCGTTTGCGGCGCGGGAGTTGGCGTGCCGTAGTGGGCAAAAGTGAGAACTGGCAGGCCAACATCCCTATTGCCCAATCTAGCCATCGCAGGCCGGTGTAGGAAACCGCTGATCCATCCAGCTGAGCTACAGGGACATGGAGGGCGATATATCATCTGATACTGATAGAATCTGCATCAAATGATTTGGCCACCAGTTTACTATTCTGATCATCCTCTTTGCGGCGTTCGTCGGGAACCATTGTCAGAGGCTTTGTTCCCGATTTGGCGGGTTCTGCGCGGACCTTTCGCGTCCTTAATCCCTGCATTGTGACCTCTTGCGAAAATGCCCTACCGACTTAGACGGAGAGGGCCGTACAACCGTTTTGGCCAATTCTTAAGCAGATCGTGCCTGCTTCATAAGCCAGATATCCGTCAGAGATCGTTCAATTTTGAGCATCTGCCCGCTATCGTCTTTGGCACGGGGGGATGCAGCTTGGCATTTGACGAAATGCACAGAACGGGCGGCACGCAACGGAGCCGTGGGCCGTACAGCTCGATGGCAGCATGGCTGCAGGAGCAGACCAGCGAGCAATTGATCGTACGACGCCAGCAGGCGGAAGCGATGTTTCGCCGGACCGGCATCACCTTCGCCATCTACGGCGCGGAAGAAGCCGAGGAACGGGTCATCCCCTTCGATATCATCCCGCGCGTGCTGAGCGCGGCCGAATGGCGCCGTCTCGCCGCCGGCATCGAGCAGAGGGTACGCGCCCTCAACGCCTTCATGTACGACGTCTACCACCGTCAGGAAATTCTGCGCTCGGGCCGCGTGCCGGAGGACATCGTGATCCAGAATGCCGCCTTCTTGCCCGAGATGATGAACGTCGAGACAAGGCGCGGGATCTACTCCCACATCATCGGCGTCGACATAGTGCGCACGGCGGAGAACGAGTTCTTCGTGCTCGAGGACAACACGCGCACACCCTCCGGCGTCTCCTACATGCTGGAGACCCGCGAGACCATGATGCACATGGCGCCCGATCTCTTCAGCCGGAACCGCGTCGCGCCGGTCGAGCACTATCCGGAGGACCTGCGCGCAACCCTCGAGAGCGTGGCCCCGGCGGGCCTCGACCGCGAACCGGTAATCGCTGTTCTCACGCCCGGCGAGCACAACAGCGCCTATTTCGAGCACTCCTTCCTCGCTGACCGCATGGGCATCGAGCTGGTCGAAGCGCACGACCTTGTGGCGAACGAGGACGGCGTGATGATGAAGACCACGCAGGGCCTGCGCCAGGTTGACGTGATCTACCGCCGCATCGACGATTCCTTTCTCGATCCGCTGACATTCCGGCCCGACTCGATAATCGGCGTGCCCGGGCTGTTCGAGCACTATCGGGCCGGGCGGGTGACGATCGTCAATGCGCCGGGCTCCGGCATCGCCGACGACAAGTCGATTTATTGTTACGTGCCCGAAATCATCGAGTTCTACACCGGCCGCTCCTCGATCCTGAACAACGTGCAGACCTGGAGCTGCCGCAAGCCACAGGACCTCGCTTACGTACTCGATCATCTGGCCGAACTGGTGGTCAAGGAAGTGCACGGCTCGGGCGGCTACGGCATGCTGGTCGGACCGATGGCAAGCCGCGCGGAGATCGAGGCCTTCCGCGCCAAGGTGAAGGCCGACCCCTGCCGCTACATCGCCCAGCCGACGCTGGCCCTCTCAACCTGCCCCACGCTCACCGACAAGGGCATCGCGCCGCGCCATGTCGATCTGCGCCCCTTCGTGCTGTTCGGCGATCGCATGCGCCTCACGCCCGGAGGGCTGACGCGGGTGGCACTGAAGGAGGGCTCGCTGGTGGTCAATTCGAGCCAGGGCGGCGGCACCAAGGACACCTGGGTGCTCGAGGACTGAACGGCTGTACCATGCTGGGACGAACGGCCAACGATCTCTTCTGGATGGCGCGATACATGGAGCGGGCGGAGAACATGGCGCGCCTGCTCGAGGTCGGCCATCGGCTGAGCCTCCTGCCGCACGAGCAAGGTGGCCAGCACTGGCGCTCGACTCTGCAGAGCGCGGGCTGCGAAGCCGGGTACGTGGCGAACCACGACACCTTCGAGACACGCGTCGTCGTCGACTATCTGCTGTTCGACCGGAACAACCCCTCCTCCGTCTATTCCTGCCTCGCGACGGCGCGGCGCAATGGTCGCGCCCAGCGCACGGCGATCACGCGCGAGATGTGGGAAAGCCTGAATGGCGCCTGGATCGAGTTCTCGCGCAAGGCGGTGGATGAAGTGCCAGCCGACGCCTTGCCTGCCTTGTTCGATTGGGTGCGCGAGCGTTCGGCGATGTTCCGCGGTGCCGTGCTCAACACGATCCTCAGGAACGACACATTCTACTTCACGCAGCTCGGCACGTTCCTCGAGCGCGCTGACAACACCGCGCGCATCCTCGACGTCAAATACTATGTCCTGCTGCCGCAGAACGAACTGGTCGGCGGCGGCGTCGATAGCGCGCAGTGGGCCGCCCTGCTGCGCTCCGTCTCCGCCCACAGAAGCTTCCGTTGGGTCTATCGCGATGCCTTCAAGCCGTGGCACATCGCCGACTTCCTCATTCTAAATCCGCAGATGCCGCGTTCACTGCATTCCTGCTACGCCGAGATCGCGCAGGCCCTGTCCGGCCTCGCCCAATCCTACGGCAAGGAGACCGATTGCCAGGTGCTGGCCGGGTCGATGCTGGCGCGGCTGCGCATGCTCAACATGCCGGACATCTTCCAGGCCGGCCTGCACGAATTCCTGACCGACTTCATCAACGACAACGGCCGGCTGGCTCGTGAAATTGGCACGGTCTATCATTTCAACGGCTGATCCAAATTCAATGCGGCTCTCGATCCAGCACCGAACCAGGTACCGCTACGAAGGCCCCGTCGCCTACAGCGCCCAGGTCCTGCGGCTCACGCCCGCTCAATTCGCGAGCCAGAAGACCGTAAACTGGAAGGTCGAGTGCGCTCCGGCCGCCACGCTGCGCGAGGGCCGCGACGGCTTTGGCAATGTCACGCACTTCCTGGCCGTGAACAGGCCGCACGACGAGATCGAGATTCTCGCCGCTGGCATCGTCGAGACCACCGACGCAGCCGGTGTGGTGAGCGGCATCGCCGACCCCGTGCCGCACGCCGTCTATCTCAGGCACACGCCGCTCGCAGAGCCAGCGCCCGCCATCGCAGCGCTGGTCGAGACCACGCCGGGCGCGGACAGGATCGCTTGGTTGCACGCGCTGATGAACATCATCCGCGAAAAGGTCGCCTATGTGGCCGGCGTGACGCACGCGATGACCACCGCCGCGCAGGCGCTGAACGCGGGGCACGGCGTCTGCCAGGATCACGCGCACATCTTCATAACGGCGGCCCGGCTGGCGGGTATCCCTTCCCGCTACGTGACCGGATATCTCCTCATCGACGAAGCGGCGCAGGCGGTGGCTCACCATGCCTGGGGGGAGGCCTGGGTACCGGGCCTGGGCTGGCTGGCGTTCGACCCGGCCAACGGCATATGCCCGACCGATCGTTATGTGCGGCTCGCGGTGGCGCTCGACGCTCGATATGCCGCGCCGATCCGTGGTACCCATCTCGGCGGCGTGGGCGAAGAGTTGGCCGTCGAGGTCAGGGTCCAGCAGGTCGCGCCTCAGCAATAGCCGAAGAAGGAAAACGCGCTTCCCATGACCTATGCCGTTGCCGTGCGCCTCGAACGGGGGCTGGTATTCGCCGCCGACACGCGCACCAACGCCGGTGTCGACAACGTCTCGCAGTTCCGCAAGCTGCATTTCTGGCGCCGCACCGGCGAGCGCGTGATGGTGCTGCTGAGCTCGGGAAATCTCGCCGTCACTCAATCGGTGATCAGTCTGGTAAACGAGCTGCTCGCCGGCGAACCCGGCAACGACAAGCCCCACCTCATGAATGTGCCGACGATGTATCGCGCAGCTCGCCTCGTCGGAGATCTCGTCCGCGAAGTGCGGGCGGTCGACGGCGCTGCGCTCGAGGCAAGCTCCAACGGCTTTACCGCCTCGTTCATCCTGGGCGGTCAGATCGCCGACGAGCCGCCGCGGCTCTTCCAGATCTATCCCGAGGGCAACTTCATCGAGGCGACCGACGACACGCCCTACCTGCAGATCGGCGAGCACAAATACGGCAAGCCGATCCTCGACCGCGTCATGCGCCCCGACATGCGGCTCGCCGAAGCGGCCAAGCTCGTCCTGCTGTCGTACGATTCGACACTGCGCTCCAACCTGTCGGTGGGGATGCCGATCGATCTGCTGCTCTACGAGCGCGATACGCTGGACGTGCGCCGCGTGCGCCGCATCAGCGAGGACGACGACTATTTTCGCAAGCTTTCAGCACACTGGGCCAAGGCCCTGCGCACTGCCGTCGACCAGGTCGACGACTACCCCGCCTAAGGAACCACGCCCGCCGGCAGTGCGGCGCAATGGCGCGCAATCGCGCCCGGCGTGGTGAGCCACACCGCGCCGCGATTGGCGACGATCTGGGTCAGGGCGCGCCGCAGATGCTTCAGCCGGTGCGGCTGTCCAATGATGTAGGCGTGCAGTGCGATGCCCATGACCAAGGGTCGTTCGCGCGACAGCCGGATCATCTCGTCGAATTGATCGACGACCATGTCGGCGAACTCCGCAGCGCCCGTCTTGCGGCCGACGATGGCTGGGATGTCGTTCAGTTCCTGAGGATAGGGCACCGCCATGATCCGCTTGCCGCCTCGGCAGCGGAACCATACCGGCTGGTCGTCCATGCACCAGTCGAGGAGATAGCGATAGCCCGCTTCGGCCAGCAAGTCAGGCGTAACATGGCTGTGCGAGATCCATGGGCCGAGCCAACCTTCTGGGGCACGCCCGTCTTCTTTGGACACCCGTTGTGTCGAATCCGCAATCAGGGCGCGCTCCGCCGCTTCGTCGAGCGTGCCCTGGCGCTCTGCATTGGTGCGGCCATGCCCGACGATTTCGTCGCCCCGTTCACGATGGGCGGCCACGAGCTCGGGCGCGTAGTCGTACATCGAGCTGTTGACCAGCGCCGCTGCGGGCAGGCCGAACGAGTCCAGCACGTCGAGCAGGTACCAGGCGCCGACTCGGTTGCCATAGTCGCGCCAAGCATAGTTCAACACGTCGGGCTGCGGCCCACCGGGGGCGAGCTCCGCGCCCAGACCCTCGCCAAACGAGAAATGCTCAAGATTGACCGCGAGATACACGGCGAGCTTCTTGCCTTCCGGCCAGTCGTAATCGGGCCGGCCGCGCAACGGCACGTACTCGTAGCGCCCGTGGTGGCGTAACTTCATCGTGGCAATTCGCGTCGTGCAATGATTGCCACCGGCCCGCCGCCAGGAGGGCCCTGGTGCTCAGCGCCACCCGAGACATAGAGCATCGTGTCGCCGATCACACCAGCCAGCACGCCGCCCACAAGGGCACGCGCGTGGCGAGTCGAATGGATGTCGCTGTCGTCCAGCATGGTATGGCGGCGGCCGCGGATTTCGCCCGAGGGCGCGGCCTCGGCCTTGGCGAGCACGGCGACCGTCTCGCCGCCCACGCTCGACAGCACACGGCGCGCCGCCTCGGCGTCGATCGCGTCCTTCATGACATCGTGGCCGATCACCAGGTCGCCCGCCCAACCTGCAGCATTGCCCAGCACGACGATCTCGTTGCACAGCAGTTCAATGCCCGCCGATGTGCTGGCGACGCCCGAGTAGAGCGACCAGTCGCGGCAGACGGCAGCCTCCGACGCCCGCCGCACTTCGCCCAGGGCAAGCGCGACACCCAGCGCCGATGCGCCGCGAGACAGGGCCATCGAATGGTAGGTGTCATCAGTCGCGGATTTGGCGTCGCGCCTGGCCGCCTCCGCGATACGCTCCTTGGTAAGCAGCGGGCATTTGATCTGCACGAAATGCACGTCGTCCGGCGAAGCGATGCCCGCTTGCTTCATGGCGAGCGTGACGGCTGCAGCGGTCTCGTCGATCTGCGCTTGGCGGCCCAGCTCCTCGGGCTTGAAATCACGCGTGAATGCTGTGCCGATGGCGAGCCGCTTGCTCGCGGCCGGCGCCGGACCATCCTCGATGCAGAACACCAGGATATGCGGCGACAGTCCACCCTCGGTGCCGCCCGACATGACGACGGCCACGGGGTGGTCCTTCAGCAGCAGCTTCAGCGCCAGAGTGGCGTACCCGCGCGTGAAATCGTTGACGCAGCCATTGCCCTCCGTCTTGCCGACTATGGCGACGATCGTCCGGGGATCGATCTCGCCCCTCTCGATGGCGGCAGCGAGCGGCGCCGTGTCGTGAGGGCCGGCGGTCGCAAGCCGCACCACCTTGGCTTGGCGGGCCATTAAGCGGCTTTCCCGGCATCGCTACCGAAGCGGAGGCGACGGCGGCGGATGACGAGGTTGGAGACGAGTGCCAGAGCGATCACCAGAAAAGAAAAGCCGGTCGTCACGGTGCCCAGCGCATAGAGCACGGGCGTCGTCACGTTGGTGGTCATGCCGTAGATTTCGAGTGGCAGCGTATTGAAGGTGCCCGCCGTATAAAGACTGCGCGCGAACTCGTCGTAGGAGAGCGTGAAGCCGAACAGGCCGACGCCGATTAGGCTGGGGAGCAGGATCGGCACGATGACGTGCTTGACGGTCTGCCAAGAGGTAGCGCCGAGGTCGCGCGCGGCCTCCTCGTAGCGCCGGTCGAACCGATTGAACACGGCGAACATGATCAGCAGGCCGAACGGCAAGGTCCAGGTGAGATGCGCGCCGAAGGCCGAGCTGTACCAGGCGGCGTCGATATCGAGCACGCGGAACAGCAGGCCGATGCCAAGGCTGATCAGGATCGACGGCACAATTAGGCTGGCGATGGCGAGGTAAAAGACGACAGCCGATCCGTAGAACCGCTTGCGAAAGGCAAGCCCCGCAGAAAACGACACAACGACCGTCACAACCATGACGGAGATGCCCAGGATCATCGAGCGCTGGAAGGAACCGGCGAAGTCACCAACCATCTGCTTCTCGAACAGGTTCTTGAACCAGTGCACCGACACGCCCTTCATCGGGAAGGTGAGCCCGCCCGAGGGGCCCTGGAAGGACAGGATGACGATGGTGATCGTGGGGCCATAGAGGAACAGCACGAAGGCCGCGAAGAACGCGGCAAGGAACCAGAAGGCGGCGCCGCGACGCTCGTGCTTCACGTCACAGCTCCTTTCGGATGTCGACCAGCCGCATCATGGCCGCGACCGTAAACAGCACGAGCAGCAGAAGCACCACCGCATTAGCGGCCGCCGCGGGATATTGTAGCAGCGACATGGCATTCATCATCATCAGGCCGACCGAAGCACTCTGCCCGCCGCTCATCAGCCGGACGGTGACGAAGTCACCCATGACGATGGTGACGACGAAGATCGAGCCGATGGCGATGCCGGGCTTGCAGAGCGGCACGATGACGTTCCACAGCGTCTGCCAACCCGAAGCGCCGGCGTCCCGCGCTGCCTCGAGCAGCGAGCGATCGATTCGCATCATGGAGTTGAAGATCGGCACCACCA
This sequence comes from Reyranella sp., assembly GCA_035651335.1. Taxonomy (GTDB): domain Bacteria; phylum Pseudomonadota; class Alphaproteobacteria; order Reyranellales; family Reyranellaceae; genus Reyranella. The sequence continues at coordinate 18,919 of DASRFX010000103.1, forward strand.
TGAACAGCGTGTAGAGATGCACGTAGGCGAGCACTACGGCGAAATCGGAGAACAACAGGAATTCCAGCGGCTGATGGATCAAGCCGAGATGCAGCATCGCGGAATTCATCAGCCCGTTGCGGCCGAGGAACGGGATCCACGAGATCATGCGGATGATGTTGGAGGTCCAGAACGGAATGGTGCAAACCAGGAAAAGCACGGTTTGCGAGGTCGCCGACTGGACGTGAAATGCCAGGAAATAGGCCACGATGAATCCGATGACCAGGGTCAACGCCCATGTGATCGCGGCATATTCGAGCGTGTTGAAATAGGTTTTCCAGGCGACCGGAGAAGTGAGAAGCTCGTCGTAGTTCTGCCAGAGGAAAGCCGGGATGATCTGCGTGGTGTTGTAGTCGAAGAAGCTCACCACCGCGATGGTGGCAATTGGCACCACGAGGAATAGCAGGAACACCAGCGCCAGCGGCGCCACCTGCAGATACGTCACCCACGCATCGATTCTTTTCATTCTTGGAAAGCGAGGGCGCCGCGTCGACAACGCCCTCGCTCCATCCCAAGCGATGTCTTATGCGGCGATGAACGAATTCCATTTCTGGACCATGTAGCGGTCCTCATCCATCACGGCATTCCAGCACGACACGGCGCCCATTCGGTCGTAGAACGACCCGCCGTCGCGCACCGCGCCCGCCTTCTCCATCACCACGCCTTGGGGGTTCTTGATGTCGCCCTTGGCGGGCTTGCCTTCCATCCAGAAGCCCCATTCGTCCTCGGTCATGTTGGCCTTGGCCGTCTCGAGCACCGCCGAGTAGTAACCCTGACGGTTGAGAAATGCGCCGACCCAGCCCGACATGTACCAGTTGATGTATTCGTAGGCAGCGTCCAGCTGTGCCCCCGAGAGGTGTTTGGCGAGGCCGAGGCCGCCACCCCAGGCGCGGTAGCCTTCCTTCAGCGGCTGGTAGATGCATTGCACTCCCTTGGAGCGCACTGCCGTCACTGCCGGCGACCACATCGACTGGATCACCACCTCGCCCGAGGCCATAAGATTGACCGACTCGTCGAACGTCTTCCAGAAGGCGCGGAACTGACCGTCCTTCTTGGTCTTGATCAGGAAATCGATCGTCTTGTCGATCTCCGCCTTGGTCATGTTGCCCTTGTCGCCGTACTTCATGACGCCGGCCGACTCGCAGATCATTGCCGCATCCATGATGCCGATGGACGGGATGTTGAGGATTGAGGTCTTGCCCTTGAACTTGGAATCCAGAATGTCCTTCCACGAATCGATCTTGCGGCCAACCAGGTCGGGCCGAATGCCGAGCGTGTCGGCGTTGTAGATCGTGGGGATCATTGTGAACCACTCGGTCATGGTCTTGGAGAACTTGGTGGAACCCGCACCCTCGACGAAGCCCACTGTGCTTGGCGCCGTGCCCTGTGCGATCACGCTGTCGGGCTTCAGCTTGCCGGTCGTGAAGATCGGCACGATCTTGTCGAAATACTTGATCTTCTTGACGTTCATCGCCTGCAGAACGTTGGCCGGGAAAACCTTCTTCACCATCCAGTATTCGATGTCGGCGATATCGTAGGAATTGGGCTGCGTCACGGCGCGCTGCACGACGGCGTCCGAATCGAGTGCCGTCATCTGCAGGGTGATGCCAAGATCCGCTTTGCACTTCTCGGCGATCTCGTTGATGTTCGACACGCCGGTGCCGAACTGGCGCAGCACGATGTTCTTGTTGTTCTGCGCCCAGATTGTTGGCGCTCCGACGACGCTGCCGAGCGCGGCGATGCTTGCCCCCTTCAACAGCCTGCGACGTCCGACGTCATTGAGCTTGCGAGTCATCTGCCCCTCCTCTTGCTGACTGCCTCTACTGACCGAGGACATGCACGTCTCCCGGCATCCACGATAAAGTCACCGGCTGGCCGGGTGTCACGGGCGCAGCATCGAAGCGCGCCTCTGGCACGACCGCCGACAGCGACTCGAGCCCGGGGACATCGATGCCGACTTGGACCGTCGACCCGAGATACTCGACCGAGCGCGCCACCCCGGAGAGTGAGGTGGCGTCGGTCGGCGCCGTGCCAGGCTGCACGGTCATGCGGTCGGCACGGATCGACACGAAAGCACCCTCGCCCTTGGCGCGCGCGACCGCTGCCGGCAGCACGTTGTGGCCGCCGATGAACCTGGCGACAAAGGGCGTCGTCGGCCGGTTGAAGACCTCGCGCGGCGGCGCCGCCTGTTCGATCCGCCCTTGGTTCATGACCACCACGAGGTCGGCCAGCGCCATCGCCTCATCCTGGCTGTGCGTGACATGGATGAAGCTGATGCCGAGCCGCGTCTGCAGGCTCTTAAGCTCCTCGCGCATCTTGATGCGCAGGAAGGGATCGAGCGCCGACAAAGGTTCGTCGAGCAGAAGCGCGCGCGGATCGGTGATCAATGCGCGGGCCAGCGCCACGCGCTGCTGCTGGCCGCCCGAGAGCTGCGCCGGCACGCGATTTGCGTACGGCTCCATCTGCACGCGCTTCAGCATCTCGAGCGCGCACTGGCGCCGCGTATCCCTCTCGACGCCGCGCATCTTCAGGCTGAACGCCACGTTGTCGATACAGTCGAGGTGCGGAAAAAGCGCATAGCTCTGGAACATCATGGCCGTGCCGCGCTGGGCGGTGGGCAGATGCGTGATGTTCTCCGAGCCCAGAATGACGTCGCCGTCGCTCGCCTCTTCGTGACCCGCGATTATGCGCAAGGTGGTGGTCTTGCCGCAGCCTGAGGGCCCCAGCAGGCAGCAATAGGAACCCGCCGGAATACGAAGGTTCACCCTGTCCACCGCCACGGTCTCGCCGAAGCGCTTGGATAAGGCGACGAGTTCGATATCCGGCCGCGTTGCCATAGTAGTTTTCGAAGCAAGCCGCATGCCAGAACCGTAAAGTGGCACCTCACGCGCCTCTTGGCCCGTGTCTTGCTGCCGGATAATCAATAGAGATCGAGGGCCGAACGATGCGTCTGATCGGTGTTGATGTCGGCGGAACATTCACTGACCTGGTCTACGCCGACACCGAGGCCGGCCAGACCGGCGTTCATAAGATTTCGACCACGCCGGACGATCCCGCGCGCGGGGTGGTCGCGGGCCTCACGGCACTCTGCGAAAAGTACAAGATCCCGCGTGAGACGATCGACGTGGTGTTCCACGGCACGACTATCGCTACCAATTCCATCCTCGAACACGACGGCGCCGTGACCGGCATGATTACCACCGGCGGCTATCGCGACATCCTGCACATCGGGCGGCACCAGCGGCCGCAGCACTACTCGATCATGCAGGACATCCCCTGGCAGAATCGCCCTCTTGTGAAACGCCGCTTCCGCAAGACGGTGAAGGAGCGGCTGGCGCCGCCCAAGGGAGACGAACTGGAACCGCTCGACGAAGCGGGCGTGCGGCAGGCCGTGCGCGAACTGAAGGAGCAGGGTGTGCAGGCGATCGCCATCTGCTTTCTCTTCTCCTATCTGGATGGCGCCCATGAAAGGCGCGCCATGGAGATCGTGCGCGAGGAATATCCAGAGTGTTTCGCCACGACCTCCTCGTCGGTGTCGGCGCAGTTCCGCGAGTTCGAGCGCTTCACGACCACGGCGATGAACGCCTTCGTTGGTCCCAAAGTGCGCAGTTACGTCACCAAGCTTGAGAAGGATATCGAGAAGAGCGGCTTCAATGCCGATTTGCGCATCATGGCCTCCAACGGGGGTGTGGCAACACCTGCCATGGTGGCCGAGCGGCCCGTCCTCACGCTGCTCTCCGGACCGGCGGCGGGCGTCATCGGGGGCGACTGGGCGGGCGGCCTGTCGGGCCGGCGCAATCTCATCACGTTCGACGTCGGCGGCACTTCGGCCGATATCGGCATCGTGACCGGCGGTGGCTTTGGCGAAGCGGCGGCACGCGACACCTGGATTGCGGGCTTCCCTGTGCTGGTGCCCATGATCGACGTGCACACGATCGGCGCAGGTGGCGGCTCTATCGCCTTCGTTGACCAGGCGGGCGCCTTCAAAGTCGGCCCGCGCTCGGCCGGTGCCGTTCCAGGGCCGGCGGCCTATGGCCGCGGCGGCATGCGTGCCACAGTGACCGATGCCAACGTGGTGCTGGGCCGGCTCGATCGTGGCAACTTCCTGGGCGGCACGATGTCGCTCGACGAGGTCGCGGCGCGGCGTGTGATCGGCGAGCTCGCCAAGGAGCTCAAGATGAGCGAGCGTGAGGCGGCCGAAGGAGTGATCACCGTCGTCAACGCCAACATGGCCAACGCCATCCGCTCGCGCACCGTCCAGAAAGGCATTGATCCTCGCAACTACGCGCTGGTGGCGTTCGGCGGTGCAGGCCCGCTGCACGGTGCCGAGGTCGCCAACATGCTAGGCGTGCCCGAGACGATCATCCCGCCGCATCCTGGCATAACGTCGGCGGTGGGCTTGCTGATTTCCGACCTTCGCTACGACGCCATACGCACGTCGTTCCAGGTCTCGAACTCCACAGATCTGGCGCGTATCAACGCAGACTTCGCCACCATGCAGAATGAACTGGAAACACGTTTCAGTGCGGACGGCATCGACCTCGACAAGGTGACGTTCGAACGTCGCGGCGACCTGCGCTATGTCGGTCAGGGCTACGAGCTGCGTGTCCCCTTCCCCGACGGCACGATTGACGACAAGTCCTTGGCCGAAGCCTTCGAGGCCTTCCACGAGGTGCACAAGCGTGAATATGGGCACCACTTTGCCAATTCGGCGATCGAGATCGTCAATCTGCGGTTGGTGGGGGCCGCCAGCGCCGCCAAGATCGCCAAGCCCTCGCCCGGCGCGCCCAAGACCCTCGACGAAGCGCGGGTGCGCAAGGGCACCGGCACCTTCCGCGTCGACGGCAAACTGGGCGACTATTCGACCGACTTCTACCGCCGCGACCTGCTGCCGGTCGGCCAGCGCATCGCCGGGCCCGCCATCGTCCTGCAAATGGATTCGACGACCGTCGTACCACCGCAGCATACTTTCGAGGCAGATACCGCCGGCAACCTGATCATCCGCAAGGAGGCTCGCCAATGAGCACCTCTGCCGCGCGCACGCGAATTCCCAGGCCGGACCGCATCGATCCGATCACGACCAGCGTCATCCAAGGCGCGCTGGAGAACATTGCCATCGAGATGGGGTACAAGCTGATGCGCATGAGCTACTCCTCGATCATCCGAGAGTCGGAGGATTTCGGAGCGGCTCTGGTCGATGCCGAGGGTCGTGGCCTGGCAGAAAGTGCGCAATCGACTCCGCTGCAGTCCGGGCCGATCCCGGGCTATGTGCGCGGTGTGCTGCGCATCCTGACGGAGCGCGGCGACAAATTTCGCCCGGGCGACGTGATCATGCACAACGATGCCTACTCGGGCGCCAGCCACGGGCCGGACGTCGCCTTCATCGTGCCGGTGTTCGTGAGCGGCAAGCTGATCGCCTTCGCAGCGACGACAGCGCATCATCTCGATATCGGGGCGCTGTCGCCCGGCTCCTGCGGCATCGTCGAGGCGATAGACGCCTACGCTGAAGGACTGCAGTTCAAGGCGATCAAGGTCTACGACCGCGGCGTGCGCAACGACGCCGTCTGGCAGATCGTGCGCGACAACATCCGCGCTTCCGACCTCGTGGTCGGCGACATGGATGCGCAGGTGGCGGCCGCCCGCATCGGCGCCGAGCGCTTGGTCGAGCTGGTCGAGCGTTACGGCATCAAGACCTTCGACTTGGCCTGCGAAGCCCTGATGGACCACGCCGAGCGGCTGATGCGGCAGGCGATCGCCAAGCTGCCGGACGGCGTCTATCGCACCGAAACGGCCATCGACGGCTACCTCGACAGTCCCGACGCCAAAAAGAAGGAACTGCCGATCGTCGTCACCATCACCAAGAAGGACGACAGCCTCACGGTCGATCTCACCGGCACGGCGCCGCAGGTGCCCGACCGGCCGATCAACATGCCGCTCGAGGGCACAGCCGATATCGCAATCTGGCTCACCATCCGCTCGGTGCTGCTCGACACCGAAATCCACGGCCACATTCCGGTGAATGCCGGCCTGATCCGGCCGATCACCATCGTGGCGCCCAAGGGCTGCCTCGCCAACCCGACCTTCCCCGCGCCTACGATCGCGCGCTTCTGCCCCGGCAATCAGCTCGCCGACACTGTGATGAAGGCGCTTTCCTCCGCCATGCCGGGCAACGTGTCGGCGGGTACCGGCAACCTCAAGGTCATTGCCTTTTCGGGCCTCAAAAACGAGACGCACTGGGTGCATATGGAGATATTCGAAGGCTCCTACGGCGGCCGGCAAGGTAAGGACGGCATGGACGCCGTCGATACGCTCTATGCCAACACCCGAAACAACCCGATCGAGGACATCGAGACCCATCTGCCGCTGCGCGTGCTGCGCTACGAGCTGCGCGAGGACGCGACGGGTGCCGGCAAATGGCGCGGCGGCTTGGGCTCGGTGCGCGAGTTCGCCTTTCTGAGCGACGGCGGCGCGTCGGTCGAGGGCGAAGGTCATCGCTATCGTCCGTGGGGCTTCCTCGGTGGCAAAGAAGGGATGCCGGCTAAGCTCGACCTTGAGATGGCGGGCGCGACCCGGTCTTTGCCCTCAAAGGTGCCGCACATGAACATCGCCAAGGACGGCCGCTTCATCTGTTATGGCCCAGCGGGCGGCGGCTACGGCGATCCGCTGGAACGCGATCCTGCCAAGGTGGCGGACGACGTGATGGACGGACTGATCTCGCCGGAAACGGCCAAGCGCGATTACGGCGTCGTGGTATCGGCAAAAGGCGTCGTCGACACTGAAGCGACTGCGAGGTTGAGATCTGCGCGCTGATCGCCCCTACGCCGGCGGTGCACTGGTGATTCCCGTCCGTTCGAGATGGGCTGCGACGCGCAGCACGGCCTGCTCGTTGAACGGCCGCGCGATCAGTTGAACGCCTATCGGCAGACCGCGCGGGCACTGCAAGGGCACGACGACCACCGGCAGGCCGATGAACGAGATCGGCTGCGTGAACAGGCCGAGATTGGCTCGCACCGGCAACTCGACGCCGTCCAGTTTCATCATCTTCTGCCCGAGCCGCGGCGCCGTGCAGGGCGTGGCCGGCGCCAGAACGACGTCGACCTCTTCAAATAACGCCAATACGGCCGCGTGGTACTGCCGCCGGAGGCGCTGAGCCTTCACGTACCAAGCACCGGGCAGCAGCGCGCCCGCCATGAACCGCTCGCGCGTGTCGGGATCGAAGTCCTGCGGCCTCGTGCGCAAGCGCGGCAGATGAAGCTGGCTGCCTTCGATGGCGGTGATGACGTAGGCAGCTGCGCGAGCTGCTTCGGCCTGTGGCAGCACGACGGTCTTGGTCGCGTCGAGCGCCTTCGCCACTGCTGCAACAGACCCGAAGGCTTCGGGCTCGGCGCCCTTGGCAAAATAGCCGCCGGCTATTGCGATGCGCAGGCCGGCGATGCCCTCGCCGAGGCGGGGCATTGTCGGATCGATCGCGCGATCGATACACGCCGGATCGTCAGTATCGGCGCCCTGCATGGCGTCATACGACAAGGCGAGATCCTCGGTCGAGCGCGCGATCGGCCCGAGATGGTCGAGCGAATCGACGAAGGGGTAGGTCCCGGCGCGGCTCAGCCTCCCGTAGGTCGGCTTGAGCCCGAACACGCCGCAGAGCGAAGACGGCACGCGGATCGAGCCGTTGGTATCGGAGCCGAGCGACAAGGGTACCTCGCCCGCCGCCACTGCGGCACCGGAGCCGCCCGAAGAGCCGCCAGTCATGTGAGCAGGATCGCGCGGATTGCGCGACGGACCGTAGTGACTGTTCTCACCGGTGAAGTCGTAGGCGTACTCGCCCATGTTCAGGCCACCCACCAGCACCGCGCCCGCGGCCTCCAGCTTGCGCACGAGCGCACTGTCGCGCGTCGCCCTCGGTCCATCGACATTGATTTTCGAGCCGGCGCGGGTCGGCAGGCCCTCGATGTCGAACAGGTTCTTGACGGCGAAAGGCACACCCATCAGCGCGCCGCGATGGCGGCCGGCATCGATCTCTGCAGCGCGTTTGCGCGCGCGTTCGGCCACGATATCGGTGAAGGCGTTCACCGTCGGCTCGGCAGCCTGAATGCGCGAAAGCGCGGCCTCGATCACGGCGGAAGCCTTCGCCTTGCCGGTGGAAACCGCACGAGCGATATCGCCCGCCGTGGCCAACTTCGACAAGGCGTCGGTCATGGACGGAACACCGGCGCCGGGGTCAGCGCATCATCCAGCTCAAGATCGAGCAGTGGCCGAACGATGGCGAGCGTGCGCTCGATGTTCAGGATCACGCCAGCCCGATATTCGTCGGCAATGGGAAGACTGACGGTCTTGGCCCCTTCCGCCACTAGGCGCTCGATGTCCGGCTTCTTTTCCATCATGTCGACTCTTCCTGCTCAACAAATCTCCCGCCCAAGCTGCCCACTCGCCCAATCAGGCGCAACCGCGCAATCTCTTAGCGGCAATTCCCATGCCAATAACTTCTCATAGGCGACTGCTGCGTTCTGCGGCGCCGTTGTCTACAAAGCCCGGGCATGACTGCCCTGCTTGACCTCGGTGTCCATTCCCTGCGGAGCGCATATCGCACCGGCGCGCTCAGCGCCCGACAGACCATCGACGAGGTGCTGAAGCGCCTGGCACAATCCAGTGACGACAAGATCTGGATCTCTCGCGCGTCCGACGAAGCGCTGCGAGCGCAGGCCGCCGCGCTTGACGCGAGATGCGGCGAGATCCGCCGCCTGCCGCTGTACGGGGTGCCCTTCGCGGTGAAGGACAATATCGACGTCGCGGGCATGACGACGACGGCTGCCTGCCCGGGTTTTGCCTATCAGGCGATGCGCTCGGCCGAAGTCGTTCAACGCCTCGTCGCCGCCGGTGCCATTGTCATCGGCAAAACAAACCTCGACCAGTTCGCCACCGGTCTCGTCGGCGTGCGCTCGCCCTATGGCGTGCCGCGCAATCCGTTCGACGCGGCGTACGTCCCGGGCGGATCGAGCTCCGGGTCCGCCGTGGCAGTCTCCAACGGCATGGTCAGCTTCGCGCTTGGTACCGATACCGCGGGGTCGGGACGCGTGCCGGCGGGCTTTAACAATATCGTCGGCCTCAAGCCCACGCCGGGCCTGCTCAGCAACGAAGGCGTGGTGCCGGCCTGCAAATCGCTCGATTGCGTCTCGGTGTTCGCCTTGTCCTGTGCCGATGCCGACGCCGTCTTGTCCGTGCTCGTCGCTGCGCCGGCGCCTGCGATTGGTGAGCGTTTCCGCTTCGGCGTGCTTAGCCCGCGCGACGCCGAGTTCTTCGGCGATGCGGCCTATGCAGCGCTCTACGTCAAAGCCATCGCCGAGCTGAAGAAGCTTGGCGGTACGCCGGTCGAGATCGACTATGGGCCGTTTCGCGACGCCGCCCAGCTTCTCTACAGCGGGCCTTGGGTCGCGGAACGGACCGCTGCCGTCGGTGCTTTCATGGAAAGAGCAGACGACAAGGCGGGCATATGGCCCGTGACGCGCCAGGTCGTGCTGGGCGGCCGGAAATTCAGCGCCGTCGATGTGTTCGAGGGGCAATACCGGCTCGCCGAGCTGAAGGCGCGCGCTTTCGCGGAGATGAGCAACCTGAGCTTCCTCGCGCTGCCAACCGCTGGAACGATATATCGCCTGAACGATCTCGAGCGGGAACCCGTCCTCTACAATTCAAATCTTGGCCACTACACGAATTTCGTGAACTTATTCGGCCTTTCGGCGCTTGCCGTGCCCGCCGGCTTCCGGCCCGATGGCCTTCCTTTCGGCATCACATTGATCGGCCAAGCCTATGCCGAACGCGCTCTGTTGCATTTCGGCGCACGCTGGCAGCGCGCCGTGCTTTTGCCGCTCGGCAAGACGACAAGCTCTCTTCCCTCAGCCGATGCCGATCCCACGTGTGAAGACGCACATCTCAGGATTGCCGTGGTTGGCGCCCACATGAGCGGCATGCCGCTCAACCATCAGCTCGTCGATCTGGGCGGCCGACTGGAGGGCACGAAAAAAACGGCGCCGACCTATCGCCTGTATGCGCTTTCCGGCGGCCCGCCGCATCGCCCGGGGCTCTTGCGCGTAGCGAGCGGCGGCGGTTCGATCGATCTCGAAGTCTGGAGCTTGCCGCTCGCCAATGTCGGCCGCTTTCTCCGCCAGATCCCTGCGCCGCTTGGCCTCGGCACCGTCGCGCTGGATGACGGCTCGGAGGTGATGGGCTTTCTATGCGAAAGCCACGCCATTGCGAGCGCCGAGGACATCACCGCGCTTGGCGGCTGGCGCGCCTACCTCAAGACATTGGCCTAGAGCGCCGCTGCAATCTCATCGACCGTCGCCGTCCAGCCGACAATGGCGCCCTGCGCGCGGATCATGTCGAGCGTGGCCTTCTTGAACTCAGGGAAGTAGCTCTCCGTCGCATCCTCGGCGAGCAGGCAATCGAAGCCCCGGTCGTTGGCCTCGCGCATGGTCGTCTGCACGCATACCTCGGTCGTGACTCCGGCGAGCACCAGATGCGTGATCGCGCCCGACTCGAGGATATCGCTGAGAGGCGTCGCATAGAACGCGCCCTTGCCGGGTTTGTCGAGCACGATCTCGCCCGGCCCGGCAGCCAGTTCGGGCACGATGTCGGCACCGGGTTCGCCCGCGATCAGGATACGTCCCATCGGTCCCGGATCGCCGATGCGCATCGACGGCTTACCGCGTAGATACTTGGCCTTGGGCAGGTCGGACAGATCGGGCGCATGGCATTCGCGCGTGTGGATGATGCGCAGTCTGGCCGACCGAAACGCCTCGATCAGCCGGGCGACCATTGGCACGATCCGCTTTAGCGGCGCCACGTCGTTGCCGAGCGTGGCGCCGAGGCCTCCCGGTTCGATGAAATCGCGCTGCATGTCGATCACAATCAGCGCGGTGTGGTCCGGATCGAAGGCGAAATCGAAGGGCTTTGCCTTGATGGTCTTCATCAATGACCTGCCATCGCCCGACCGATTGCGCCCACGTCGGCGCCGGCCGATGGCGTCTCGTACGCGAGCTTGCCGTCGAACATCACAACGATGCGGTCGGAGAGCTGCAGGATCTCGTCGAAATCTTCGCTCACCAGCAGCACGGCGGCGCCGCGATTGCGCGCCTGCACGATGCGGGCGCGGATTTCCATCACGGCCGCAAAGTCGAGGCCGAAGCAAGGATTGGCGACGATCAGAAGATCGCCTTCGCTCGACAGCTCGCGCGCCAGCACCGCGCGCTGTACGTTGCCTCCCGACAGGGCGCTGATCGGCGCGTCAGGCCCCGGCGTCTTCACGCGATAGGCCTCGATCAGGCTTCGCGCCACGTCGCGCATCGGGCTGCGCTTCAGCCTCACGCCATCGGGCGAGGCTGGCGCCTGGTCGAAGGAGCGTAGCGCCATGTTTTCGGCGACCGACATGTCGGCCACGCAGGCGTTGCGCAATGGCTCCTCGGGAAGACAGGCGATCTTGTGCCTGATCATTTCCGGTCTCGTGGCCCTGTACGGCTCGCCATGGACGAATATCTGACCGGACTCGGCATGGCGCTGGCCGGCAAGAGTCTCGACCAGCTCGCGCTGGCCGTTGCCCGAAACGCCGGCGACGCCCACGATCTCGCCAGCGCGGATCTCCAAGCTGAGATCGTCAACTGCGGCCTGGCCGACATTGTCGGCAACCGAGAGCTTCTCGATCTTGAGCATCGTCTTGCCGGGGGAGCGCGCATCGCGCTCCACGGTGCTACGCGATTCACGGCGGCCCACCATCATCTCGGCCATGGCGTCGTTATCGAGTTGCCGTGTCGGATGCGTGCCGACCAGCTTGCCGCGCCGTAGCACCGTTACCATGTCGCAGAACGCGTTCACTTCCCGGAACTTGTGGGTGATCACCGCGATGGTGAGCTCGCCCGCCCGCGTCAGCTTCTTAAGTGTCGACAGCACCTCGTCGGCCTCGTCCGGCGTCAACACCGACGTCGGCTCATCGAGGATCAGCAAGTTCCGCTTGAGGTAGAGTTGCCGCAGGATCTCGGCCTTCTGCTTCTGGCCGGCGGCGAGATCCGCGACCGGCACGTCGAGCGGCACGGTGAAGGGCGTGGTCGAGAAGAAACCCTGCAGGACCTTCCGCTCAGTCGTCCAATCAATAATCACCGGCAGGTCACCGCGCGATAGCACGAAATTCTCCAGCACCGTCATGTTCGGCACGAGCGTGAAGTGCTGGTAGACCATACCGAGCCCGAGCTCATGCGCCTGGCGCGGATGTTTGATCTCGATCTGCCGGCCGTTCAGCAGGATTTCGCCCTGGTCGGCGGCGTAGTAACCCATGGCGCATTTGACGAGTGTGCTTTTGCCCGCGCCGTTCTCGCCGAGCAGCGCGTGAAAGGCGCCAGCCTCGATCTTCACCGACACGTCGTCGAGTGCCGCCAAGGCGCCGAAATGCTTGGAGAAGCCGATCAACTCGATGGAGGGTGCGCTCATCCAATCGCCTTGAGGACGGCAGTCGAGTTGGCGACGGCGCCGAAGACGCCACCTTGCATCTCGACCATCTTGAGCGCCGCGAGATGATTGCCCTTGTCGGTCGCGCCGGTGCAATCCTCCAGCACCAGGCATTCGAAACCGCGGTCGTTTGCCTCGCGCATTGTGGTGTGCACGCACACGTCGGTGGTAATCCCCGTCAGCACCAGATTCTCTATGCCGCGCGTGCGCAGCATCAGCTCGAGGTCGGTGGCGCAGAACGAGCCCTTGCCGGGCTTGTCGATGATCGGTTCGCCCGGTGCGGGCGCGAGATCGGGAATGATCTCCCAGCCCGCCTCGCCGCGCACCAGGATACGGCCACACGGGCCCGGATCGCCGATGCCCGCGCCGATCTGCTGGCTGCGCCAACGCTTGTTCGGCGGCAGGTCGGAGAGATCGGGACGATGGCCCTCGCGCGTATGGATCACGTGCCAGCCGGCTTTGCGGACCGCCGCTAGCACCTTCTTGATCGGCTCGATCGGCGCTCTGGTCAGCGAGAGGTCGTACCCCATTTTATCGACATAGCCACCGACACCGCAGAAGTCAGTCTGCATGTCAATGATGATCAGCGCCGTGTTTTCGGGTCGCAGATCGCCGTTGTAGGGCCACTTGTAGGGCCGCGACTCGACGTATTTCTTCGTCATCGAACAGCTCCAAGTTCTCCAGGCGCCCCGCGCAAGCTGCGTTGGGGCGAGCAGGTCGCAATCATAAGGCCGAGCGTGAGCGCATAGGGCGCGGCGCTGAAGAGATAATAGCCTTCGGTCACACCGACCGACTGCAGCGCTGGGCTGATGGCGCCGGCTGCGCCGAACAGCAGCGAGGCCCAAAGACATCGCACTGGCTCCCAGCGCGCGAAGATCACAAGCGCGACCGCCATCAGGCCTTGGCCGCTCGACAACCCCTCGTTCCAGCTGCCGGGATAGTACAGCGAGAGGAAGGCGCCGCCGACGCCGGCAAAACTTCCACCGATTGACGTGGCTATCAGGCGCACACGGCCCACCGAAGCGCCCATCGCCAGCGCTGCGTCGACGCTTTCGCCCGCCAGGCGCACGATCAGGCCCCAGCGCGTGTTCTTGAGGGCCCATGCCAACACAAAGGCCAGCATGATGCCGACAATGAAGAGATAGTTGACCTGCAGCGCCTGGCGCACCTGCGGGATGCTGCTCCACCAACCGAAGTCGATGGCTCCGAGATTGGGCGCCTTGGGCTGTATGTAGGGCTTGCCGAGGAAAAAAGCCAAGCCGGTGCCGAACAGCATCAGGCCGATGCCAGTGGCGATGTCGTTTACGCGCGGCAACTGGCAGATCCCGGCATGCAGCGCGCCCATCAGCAGGCCGACGAGGGCAGCGAACAGGACACCGAGCCACGGCGAGCCGGTCACCAGGGCGATGCCGTAGGCACTCATCGCCCCCATCACCAGCGTGCCTTCAAGACCGAGATTGATCCGACCGGAGCGCTCGGTGAGACATTCGCCGAGACTGACGAAAATGAACGGTGTACTGACGCGGATAGCGCCCGCCAGCATGGCAAGCGGCACGCCCCACAGACCAAGGCTGGTGCCGTCCATCAGGCGGTCTCCTTTCGCTTCCAGAGGCGACCGTAGAGCGTCTCGCTCGCGAGGATCGCGACGAAGAGTATCCCCTGCAGGACGACGACGGCCGCATCGGGCAGGTCGAGGCGACGCTGCAGAAGACCGCCCGAGGCGCCGATGCCACCCAGTAGGATCGAAACGGGAATGATCGCGAGCGGATGATGACGGGCGAGGAACGACACGAGGATGCCCGAATAGCCGTAACCCACCGCGAGCGAGGCGTTGGCCCTACCGTGAACGGCGGCTACTTCGACCATGCCGGCAAGTCCCGCCGCTGCGCCGCCTGCACCACAGGCGATCAGCACGTAACGGCCGACATCGAGGCCCATCATGCGCGCCGTCTTGGGATTGCCGCCGATCACTCGCATGGCAAAGCCCCAAGTGGTGAAGCGCTGCACGACATAGACGAGTACGCAGGCGGCAACGCCGAATACCAGGCCCCAATGAACGTCAGTGCCGGGAATGGTGCCGATCATGTGGGCATCGCCAATTGGAAAGGTCGACGGCTTGTTGAGGCTGGATGGATCGCGCAGCGGCCCTTCGACGAAGTGGTTCATCAAAGCGATGGCAATGTAAGTGAGCAGCAGGCTCGAGATCGTCTCGTTGACGCCGCGTCTTTGACGCAGGCCACCGGCCAGCGCGATCCAGACACCGCCCATCGCCATGGCCGCAAGCGCCATGCCGAGCTGCGCGAGCAGCGTCGGCACGTTGACGAGAGCGACACCTGCCGCCGCAGCGGCCACGCCGCCCAACACGAGCGCACCCTCGTTGCCAATGATCATTAGGCCGAGCCGGGACGGCAGCGCCGTGCAGAGAGCCGTGAGGATCAGCGGCGCCGCACGCAGCAGCGTGTTCTGCCACGAGAACCAACTTCCGAACGCGCCCTGGTACATCAAGGCATAGGCCTCGAGCGGATCGACGCGCGCATAGATCGCCAGCAGGAGGCCGAACATCACCGCCGACGCCAGCAGAGCGAGCGCCGGAACGGCGATGCGTTCGAGGACTTGCTCCACTTAGCCTTACGACGTCGAACCGATGACGCCCTCGACCAGATAGTTCATGCTCTCGAGCTTGGGCTCGGTGATCGCGTAGGACGTGCCCGCCGCAATGACGGTGTTCCCCTTGTTGTCCTTCAGCGCACCCTTGTAGATCGCAAGCCCGCCGCTCAGGATCGCGGTCTTCACCGCGTCGGCCTTTTCGCGAGCCGCCGGCGAGACGGCAGGTCCGTAAGCCGACGTGCGCACAAAGCCTTCCTTCAGGCCGCCCCGCAGGAAGTTGCCGGGCGCCTTGCCCGCTTTCATGTCCTCGACCATGCCGGTGTAGACTTTCTCCCAGTTCCATTCGGCGCCGGTCAGGTAGCCCTTGGGCGCGAGCTTGGACTGGTTGCAGTGGTAGCCGGAGCAGAAGATGCCGGCGCGCTCGGCCGTCTCCATTACGACCTTCGGGCTGTCGACATGGCAGGTCACGACGTCGACGCCTTGTGCAATCATCGAGTTGGTAGCCTCGGCTTCCTTGACTGGCAGCGCCCAGTCGCCAGTGAAGATCGCCTGCGTGGTGACCTTGGGATTGATCGATTGCGCGCCCAAGGTGAAGGCGTTGATATTGCGCAGTACCTGAGGAATGGGCTTGGCGGCGACGAAGCCCA
>DASRFX010000104.1:0-73696 GCA_035651335.1 Reyranella sp.
GATTCGCTGCTCGACTACCCGTCGATCGAGTACGTCGTGCACCTGCACGAGGGCGTGGCGGTCGGCGCCGCGAATTTCTACGCCCAGGCATCGGGCAAGACGGCGTTCGTCAACCTGCACGTGGCGCCGGGTCTGGGCAACGCGATCGGCATGATCTACGGCGCGCTGAAGAACGGCAGCCCGCTGGTGGTAACGGCGGGCCAGCAAGATACGCGCCTGCGCCTGCGCGATCCGGTGCTGGGCCACGATCTCGCGGCGATGGCGGCGCCGGTGACGAAGTGGAGCGTGCAGGTCGAGAGCGCCGACGAGCTGGGGCCCATTCTCCAGCGCGCCTTCAAGATCGCCAACGAGGCGCCCAGGGGGCCGGTGTTCGTCGCCCTGCCGATCAACGTGATGGAGCAGGAGACGAACATCGC
Source organism: Reyranella sp. (assembly GCA_035651335.1). Taxonomy (GTDB): domain Bacteria; phylum Pseudomonadota; class Alphaproteobacteria; order Reyranellales; family Reyranellaceae; genus Reyranella. The sequence continues at coordinate 417 of DASRFX010000104.1, forward strand.
GGCCGGCAAGCCGGCGACGCTCTACGAGAAGAGTCGCCCCGATCCGGCCGGCATCGCCGCGATGGCGAAGCTGCTCGCGGCGGCCAAGGCGCCTTCCATCGTCGCCGGCGATGACATTGCGCGCGCCGGTGCGGATGGCACCCTGGTCAAGCTGGTCGACAAGCTCGGCGCCTCGGTGTGGTTCGAGGGGTTGCGCGCGCGCAATTCCTTCCCGACCGACCATGCCGCCTATCGCGGCACGCTCGCCTTCGATGCGCCGGGCGTGGCCAAGCAGTTCGCCAACGCCGATCTCGTGCTGATGGTGGGCGGGCCGTTCTTCGAGGAAGTCTGGTACGGGCCCGGATCGCCGTTCGCGGCCGGAACAAAAGTCCTGCAGATCGAGCAAGCGCAGTCGCGGCTGGCCTACAATTTCGCCGTCGATGCCGGCGTGCTGGGCGATGTCGGCGCGGCGCTCGAGGCGCTCGAGCAGGCGCTGCCAAAGGTCGACGGCGCCGCCAGGCGCAACGAGGCGATGAAGGCGCAGCGTGCGGCCGAGGATGCGGCGCAAAAGGCGCGGGTCGAGAAGGCGTGGTCGCGCTCGCCGACCTCGATGGCGCGCTGCATGGCCGAGATCAAGGCGGGCGCGCCGAAGGACGTGGTCGTGGTCGACGAGACGATCACCGCCAATCTCGACCTGTTCAAGACCTTCACCTTCAGGGGCGCGGACGACTATTTCTCCGGCCGCGGCGGCGGCATCGGCCAGGGCGTGGCCGGCGCGCTGGGTGTCGCGGTGGCGCAGAAGAAACGGCCGGTGCTCTGTCTCTCGGGCGACGGCTCGTCGATGTACTCGATCCAGGCGCTGTGGACGGCCGCCCATCACGAGCTGCCGATCGTGTTCGTGATCCTGGCCAATCGCGAGTATCGCGTGCTGAAGCACAATATCGACGCCTATCGCGCGCGCTTCGACGTGAAGTCGAACAAGCCCTACATGCACATGGATCTCGGCAACCCGACCATGGGCTTCATCGACATGGCCAAGGGCATGGGCGTGGCCGGCAGCTATGTGAGCAAGGCCGACGACATCCAGGCCGCCGTCGCGGCCGCCTTCAAATCCGGCAAGCCGCGCCTGCTCGAGATCGAGATCGAAGGAAAGAGATGAGTCCGTCGTCCCGACCGAGCGAAGCGAGCGGAGGGACGACGGTCCTTACTATTTCTTCTTCGCCGGGCGCTTGGCGCCGATGGCGCGGACCTTGGCTTGGTGCGCGCGGGCCGCGCCCGTCAGCATCGGCAGGTCGTTGCCCGCGAGCAGGAGCTTCACGCCCTTGCCGATATAGAGCGCCAGCAGTTCCTCTGAGTAGGCGCCGCCCATGCCGGGGAACTTCTTGTGCTTCCTGCAGGCGGCCACGACCTTGTCGACCGCGGCCTGGACCTTCTCGTGGCCGTTCTCGCCCGGGATGCCGAGCTCGACCGAGAGATCGGACGAGCCGACCAGCAGGCAGTCGATGCCCGGCACGGCGGCGATCGCCTCGGCGTTCTTCACTGCCTTGGGCGTCTCGATCATCACCGTGACCAGCACGTTATCGTTCGCCTTCTTGATGAAGTCGCCCATCTTCATCGGCGCATAGTCGAACTGCGCCTGGCCGCCGCCGACCGAGCGATGGCCGACGGGCGGGTAGCGCAGGCGATCGGCAATCTCCTTGGCCTCTTCCGCGGTGTCGACATGCGGGATCACGATGCCCAGCGCGCCGCCGTCGAGCAGCCGGGTCGCCATGGCCAATTCGCCATAGGGCACGCGGACGATCGGGGCGATGCCGGAATCCTGGGCGGCGACGCAGATCTCGGCCGCGGTCTCGATCGACATCACGCCGTGCTCGAGGTCGAGGAACAGCCAGTCGAAGCCCGCCGCCTTCATGACCTTGATGATGTCGACGTTGCGCACCAGGCGCACGCCGATGCCGATGGCGAGCTGGTTTTTCTTCAGTCGCGCCTTGGCACTGTTGGTTGCCGTTGCCATGGGTTCCCTCCCGCTCTGGATGCGATAAGCTAGTCCGCATGACCTTCCATGTCGAACGGATCGACCATGTCGTGCTGCGGGTCCGCGACCTCGCCAGCATGGTGCGCTTCTACGAGCAGGCGCTGGGCTTCAAGGTCGAGCGCACCATCGACCGGCTCCATCTGGTGCAGATGCGGGCCGGCGCCTCGATGCTCGACCTCGTGCAGGGCGAGCGGCCGGACGCGGGCGTGTCCGGCAACATGGATCACCTGGCGTTTCGCGTGGAGCCGTTCGACCGCGAGTCGATCGCTGCGAAACTCGGCACGCTCGGAATTGCGATTGGCGAAACCGTGCAGCGCTACGGCGCGGAAGGAACCGGCCCTTCGGTCTATTTCAACGATCCCGAGGGCAATCAGATCGAGCTGAAGGGACCATCACAATAGTTTGGTCCGTTTTGGCTTGGCGGTTGCACACGATGTGCTAGCTTGCCTGGCACGGGGATCCAACAACAACACGCTTTGGTCGCGTTCGTCTGGGAGGAAATCGAGATGCGTTCTGCGTTGGCATTCGTTGCCGTGAGTTTTGCTGCCTTGGCGGCGGGCGGGCCGGTGTCGGCCCAGGTCCGCGGCGGCACGTTGCACATTTCCCATCGCGACAATCCGCCCAGCGCCTCGATCCACGAGGAGTCGACGATCTCGGTCGTGCAGCCCTTCATGGCGGTGTTCAACAATCTCGTGGTGTTCGACCCCAACGAGAAGGTCAACAGCCCCGACCATATCGTGCCCGACCTGGCCGAGAGCTGGTCGTACAGTTCCGACAACAAGAAGCTCACCTTCAAGCTGCGCCAGGGCGTGAAGTGGCACGACGGCAAGCCGTTCACCGCGGCCGACGTCAAGTGCACGTTCGACGCGCTGCGCGGCAAGGGCGACGAGCAGCACCCGATCATCCGCAAGAACCCGCGCGAGATCTGGTACAAGCACCTCGCCGACGTCACGACCAACGGCGACTTCGAGGTGACCTTCACGCTCGACGCGCCGCAGCCCTCGTTCCTGTCGATGCTGGCCGGCGGCTACACGCCGATCTATTCCTGCCATGTGCCGGATCGCGTCATGCGCTCCAAGCCGATCGGCACCGGCCCGTTCAAGGTGGTCGACTTCAAGCGCAACGAATCGATCAAGCTGGTGCGCAATCCCGACTACTGGAAGAAGGGCAAGCCCTATCTCGACGCGATCGACTGGAAGATCGTGCCCAACCGCTCGACGCGCGTGCTGGGCTTCGTGTCGGGCGAGTTCGACATGACGTTCGACAGCGACATCACCTTTCCGCTGCTGAAAGACGTGATGTCGCAGAAGAAGGACGCGGTGTGCGAGGCGCGGCCGACCAACGTCAATTCCAACATCCTGATCAACCGCGACGCGCCGCCGTTCGACAATCCGCAGGTCCGCAAGGCGATGGTGCTGGCGATCGACAGCAAGGCGTTCAACACCATCCTGAGCGAGGGCCACGACCTCGAGGGTGCCGCCATGCTGCCGCCGCCGGCCGGCGTCTGGGGCATGCCCAAGGACATGCTGGCGACGCTGCCCGGCCATTCGCCGGACATCGAGAAGAACCGCGCCGAGGCGCGCAAGATCATGGAGGGCCTGGGCTACGGACCCAACAAGCCGCTCAAGATCAAGGTGGCGACGCGCAACATAGCGATCTACCGCGACCCGGCGGTGATCCTGATCGACCAGCTCAAGCAGATCTACATCGAGGGCGAGCTCGATCCGATCGATACGACCATCTGGTACGGCAAGATCCAGCGCAAGGACTACCAGATCGGCATGAACCTAACCGGCGTCGGCATCGACGATCCCGACGTCAATTTCTACGAGAATTTCTACTCGACCTCGACGCGCAACTACACCGGCTACAAGAACCCGGAGGTCGACAAGCTGATCGACCAGCAGTCGGCCGAAGTCGACCACGACAAGCGCAAGAAGCTGGTGTGGGAGATCGAGAAGAAGCTGGCCGAGGATGCGGCGCGGCCGGTGATCGGCCACAACGTCGCCAACACCTGCTGGACGCCCAAGCTGAAAGGGCTCGTGCTCCAGGTGAACAGCATCTACAACGGCTGGCGCTTCGAAGACGTCTACCTGGAGAAATAGGAGCAGAAAGGACCGATGGGAGCCTACCTCGCCCGACGCTTCCTGTTGATGGTCCTGACCCTGCTCGGGATGTCGGTGCTGATCTTCGTCATGCTGCGGCTGGTGCCGGGCAACATCGCCGACATCCTGGTCGACGCTGCCGGCATCGCCGACGCCAAGGAGAAGGCCAAGATCGCCCACGATCTTGGCCTCGACCGGCCGATCGTCGAGCAGTACGGCCAGTGGATCGGCGGGCTGGCGCACGGCGATCTGGGCTACGCCTACGTCTCCGAGCGGCCGGCCATCGAGGAGATCGCGCCGCGCATCCCGATCAGCGCCAAGCTGGCCGGCATGGCGATCTTCTTCGCCGTGCTGTTCGGCGTGCCGCTCGGCGTGCTGAGCGCGGTGCGCCAGAACACCAAGCTCGACTATTTCCTGCGCGTGGTCAGCCTCAGCGGGCTTTCCTTCCCGTCGTTCTGGCTCGGCCTGCTGGTGCTGATGGCGTGCGTTCAGCTGATCGGCAAGATCCCGATCTACGACACCGACACGCACGGTTTCTTCAACCAGGTGAAGATGCTGATCCTGCCGGCGATGACGGTGGGCTTCCGAAGTTCGGCGCTGATCATGCGGCTCACCCGTTCGTCGATGCTCGAGGTGCTGCGCCAGGACTACATCCGCACCGCGCGATCGAAGGGCGCTTCGTCCATGTCGGTCAACTACGACCACGCGCTGCGCAATGCGCTGCTGCCGGTGGTGACGGTGATCGGCATCGAGGCGGCCTTCCTGGTGGGCGGCCTGATCGTCACCGAAACGGTGTTCAACATCCCCGGCGTGGCGCGCTTTCTCGTCGAGGCCATCCTGTGGCGCGACTATCCGATCGTGCAGAACCTGGTGATGCTGATCGCCTTCGTCGTGGTGACGGTGAATTTCCTGGTCGACATGGCCTACATGGCCCTCGACCCGCGCATCAAGTTCGCGGACTGACGGCGGGAGACCGACATGGCCACCATCATCGACCATGAGGCCGAGCTCTCCCGCGCCGGGGCCAACGTCCACAGCACCTGGGGCCAGCTGAGGTTCCTCGCCCGGCGCTATCCGCTGGGCGCCGTCGGCTTCGTCATCGTGCTGGTGTTCGTGCTGACGGCGGTGTTCGCCGACTACATCGCGCCGGTCGACCCGACCGCGACCAACGCCAAGTTCTCGCTCGCCAGGCCGGGCTCCATGTTCTGGCTGGGCGCCGACTTCATGGGCCGCGACATGTTCAGCCGCATCGTGCATGGCGCTCGCATCTCGCTGGCCGTCGGTGCCGGCGCCATGGGACTGGGCGCGCTGATCGGCATCAGCGTCGGCCTGGCGAGCGGCTATCTCGGCGGCACGGTCGATCTGCTGGTCCAGCGCCTGCTCGACATCATGCAGGCCCTGCCGCTGCTCGTCATGGCGATCATGATGGCGGCCTCGCTCGGCCCCTCGATGCAGAACACGATCTTCGCCATCGCCATCCCGCTGGTGCCGACCGTGGCGCGCGTGGTCCGTTCCTCGACCCTGTCGCTGCGCGAGCAGCCGTTCGTCGAGGCGGCGCGCGCCGTCGGCATGGGCGAGCTGCGCATCGCCGTGCGCCACGTGCTGCCCAACACCCTGGCGCCGCTGATCGTGCTGGCGACGGCCCAGCTCGGCTCGGCCATCCTGGTCGAGGCGTCGCTGTCGTTCCTCGGCCTCGGCGTGCCCGAGCCCCACCCGTCATGGGGCCGCATGCTCTCCGAATCGGCCGCCGAGTACGTGCGCACCGCGCCGTGGCTGGTGATCTTCCCGGGCGTCGCCATCAGCCTCACCGTGTTCGGCACCAACCTCTTGGGCGACGCGCTGCGCGACATCCTCGACCCGCGCCAACGTTCATGACGGACCTGCTCGAAGTCGCCGACCTCGGCACGTGGTTCTACACGCGCCAGGGCATCGTCAAGGCGGTGGACGGCGTGGACTTCTCGGTCGCCGCCGGCGAGACGCTGGCGATCGTGGGCGAATCGGGCTGCGGCAAGAGCATGACGGCGCTGTCGCTGATGCGCCTGATCCCCGATCCGCCGGGCCGCATCGTCTCGGGCTCGGTGAAGCTCGCCGGCCGCGACCTGCTGGGGCTGAGCGAGCCCGAGATGCGCAAGGTGCGCGGCAACGACATCTCGATGATCTTCCAGGAGCCGATGACGTCGCTCAATCCGGTGATGACGATCGGCAAGCAGATCAGCGAGGCGTTGATCCTGCATCGCGCGCTCGACAAGAAGGCGGCCTGGAAGCGCGCGGTCGAGATGCTCGACCTGGTGCGCATCCCCGAGCCCGGCCAGCGCGCCAAGGAATACCCGCATCAGCTCTCCGGCGGCATGCGCCAGCGCGCCATGATCGCCATGGCGCTCGCCTGCAATCCCAAGGTGCTGATCGCCGACGAGCCGACCACCGCGCTCGACGTCACCATCCAGGCGCAGATCCTCGAGCTGATCGTCGAGCTGCAGCGCGAATTCGGCGCCGCCGTGATCCTGATCACGCACGATCTCGGCGTGGTGGCCGAGACCGCGCGCCGGGTGATCGTGATGTATGCCGGCCGCAAGGTCGAGGAGGCCGAGGTCGGCGAGTTGTTCGCCCGGCCGATGCACCCCTATACGCGCGGCCTGATGGCCTCGATCCCGCGGCTCGACCTCTTGCGCGGCGCCGACAAGAACGACATCGAGAGCCTGCAGGCGCGCCTGCAGGAGATCCCCGGCATCGTGCCGCCGCTGTTCGCGCTGCCCGAAGGCTGCGCCTTCGCGCCGCGCTGTGCCAAGGCGAGCGACAAGTGCCGCCTCGAGCGGCCGGCCTACGAGCAGAAGAGGACGGGACACTTCGCGGCCTGTTGGCATGCCGATGGCTGAGGTCGCGACGCCCGCCACCGAGGTCCCTGTGCTTGAAGTGAAGGACCTCAAGAAGCATTTCCCGGTGAAGAAGGGCCTGCTGCGCCGCACCGTCGGCCATGTCTATGCCGTCGACGGTGTCACCTTCACCATCGGCCAGGGCGAGACGCTGGGGCTGGTGGGCGAATCGGGCTGCGGCAAGACCACGGCCGGGCGCGCCATCCTGCGGCTGATCGAGCCGAGCGCCGGCTCGGTGAAGGTCGAGGGGCGGGAGATCACGCAGCTTTCCAAGGCGGAGATGCGGCCCTATCGCCGGCAGATGCAGATCGTCTTCCAGGATCCGTTCTCGTCGCTCAACCCGCGCATGACGGCGGGCGACATCGTGGGCGAGCCGCTGCTGGTGCACGGCGTGGCGAGCCGGCGCGAGCGCGGCGAGAAGGTGGCCGCGCTGTTCGCCCGCGTCGGCCTGCGGCCGGCGCAAATGGCCAATTACCCGCACCAGTTCTCCGGCGGCCAGCGGCAAAGGATCGGCATCGCCCGCGCGCTGGCGCTCGGCCCCCGGCTGATCGTCGGCGACGAGCCCGTGTCGGCGCTCGACGTCTCGATTCAGGCGCAGGTCATCAACCTGCTGCAGGACCTGCAGCGCGAGCGCCGGCTCTCCTACCTGTTCATTTCCCACAATCTCGCGGTCGTCGAGCACATCAGCCACCGCATCGCCGTGATGTATCTCGGCCGCATCGTCGAATACGCCGACACGCGCTCGATCTTCACCCGGCCGCAGCATCCCTATACCGAGGCGCTGATGGCGGCAGTGCCGGTGCCCGATCCGACGGTCAAGCGGCAGAAGAGGGTGGTGCAGGGCGACGTGCCGAGCCCGGTCAATCCGCCGGCCGGCTGCCACTTCCACACCCGCTGTCCCTATGCCGTGGCACGCTGCAAGAGCGAGACGCCCCTGCTGCGCGAAATTGCTCCGGGGCATCACGTTTCCTGTCATTTACGCTAAGCTCTCCCCGAAAAGGGAGGCGAACGCGTCATGGCCGATTGGGACTACATCATCGTGGGCGGCGGCTCGGCGGGCTGCGTACTGGCCAACCGGCTGAGCGAGGATCCGAGCGTCAAGGTGCTGTTGCTCGAGGCCGGTCCCGCCGACCGCTCGATGTGGATCGACATCCCGGCCGGCTTCACCAAGCTCCTGAACCACAAGCACTTCAACTGGAACTTCGAGATGGAGGCGGAGGAAGGCATGGCCGGCCGCCGCATCCCGTGCCCGCGCGGCCGCACGCTCGGCGGCTCGTCGTCGATCAACGGCATGCTCTATGTGCGCGGCCAGCCGCTCGACTACGACACGTGGAGCCAGCTCGGCTGCCGCGGCTGGAGCTACGAACAGATCCTGCCCTACTTCAAGAAGTCCGAGAATTTCGAGGGCGACGGCGATGCGAGCCGCGGCAAGGGCGGGCCGCTGAACGTCGCCCACATGCGCCAGCACCATGAGCTGTGCGACGCTTTCATCGATGCCGCCGCGGCGAGCGGCTATCCCAAGAACAAGGACTACAACAACGGCAACCAGGAAGGCTTTGGCTACTACCAGGTGACGATGAAGGACGGCAAGCGCTGGTCGGCGGCACGCGCCTTCCTCGATCCGGCGCGCACGCGACCGAACCTCACCATCCAGACCGACGCGCTGGTACGGCACATCATTCTCGACGGCAAGCGCGCCGTGGGCGTCGCCTATTCGGTGCGCGGCGACAATCGTGAGGCGCGTTGCGGCCGCGAGGTCATCGTGTCATGCGGCGCCGTGCAGTCGCCCGGCGTGCTCGAGCATTCCGGCATCGGCCAGCCCGAACTGCTGCGGAAATTCGGCATCGAGGTCAAGCACGAGCTGAAGGGCGTCGGCGAGAATTACGGCGACCACTTCGCGCCGCGCATGAACTGGCGCTGCAAGGCCGACGTCTCGACGCTCAACCAGGAAACGCGCGGGCTGAACCTCGTGCGCGAGGTGCTGAAGTACTACACCACGGGCAAGGGTGCGCTCGCGCTTACTGCGGGCGTGGTCTATGGCTTCGTGCGCACGCGGCCGGGTCTGGAATCGCCCGACATGCAGTTCCACATGGCGCATGCGAGCTACGACAGCGCGCAAAAGCGCCTGCTCGAACGCGAGCCCGGCATGACGGTGGTGATCGGCCAGTGCCGGCCCGATTCACGCGGCTCGATCCACATCAAGTCGGCGACGCCGGGAACCGAGCCGGCGATCCGGCCGAACTTCCTGTCGGCGCAGACCGACCGCGACGCGGTGGTGGCGGGCATGCAGATCGCCCGCAAGATCGTCTCGCATCCGTCGATGGCGAGGTACATCGCCTTCGAGAACAATCCCGGCGACAAGGTGCAGAGCTACGACGAGTGGCTCGACTTCGCCCGCCGCACCGGCCAGACGACCTATCACGTCATCGGCACCTGCAAGATGGGCAGCGATCCGATGGCGGTGGTCGACGAGCGGCTGCGCGTGCGCGGCCTCGCCGGCCTGCGCGTCATCGATGCCTCGATCATGCCGACCGTGACCTCGGGCAACACCAACGCGCCCACCATCATGGTGGCCGAGAAGGGCGCCGACATGATCAAGCAGGATGCCAAGGACGGGGGAGTTAAACTCGCAGCATAGGAGGAACGCCCATGAATGCCGACGCCAAGAAAGCCGTCCTGCGGATGATTCCCTACGGCATCTACGTGCTCACCGCCGATGACGGCAAGGGCAACGTCGCCGCCGCCACCGTCAATTGGGTGACGCAGACCGCCTTCGCGCCGCCGCTGGTCGTGGTCGGCGTGAAGACCGATTCGGGGGCCTATCAGGTCGTCAAGACGGCCAAGGCGTTCGCCCTCAACATGCTGGGCAAGGAGCACAAGGGCCTCGCCTTCACCTTCTTCAAGCCCGCGGCCGTGGCCGACGGGAAGCTGAGCGGGCAAGCCTATCGCAAGGGCACGACCGGCGCGCCGCTGCTCGAGGCGGCGCCGGGCGCCGTCGAATGCCGCGTCACCTCGATCGTCGAGCAGGGTGACCACCACATCGTGGTCGGCGAGGTGGTCGAGGCGCACCAGGCCAAGCCGTTCACCGGCCGGCCGGATGCCGCCATCCTCGAGATGAAGGAGCTGGGCGACAACGTGTTCTACGGCGGCTAGACCCTTGTGAAATTTCAACGGCCTGGCCGGCCGCCGCACAGGCGGCCCAGGGTATTTGCAGTTAGGTGTCTCAGGCGTCTCAGCCGTCTCACGTGTCTCAGGCGTCTCACGCTGTCTCACCAGGGGGGTGGGGGTGTTCCGTGAGACTCGGGACAGAAAGCCTTATGCCATCGGCATCGGAGGCGTCTCAGCCGGCTGAGATTCGAGGCGGCCGCTGAGACTCGCGGGCGCCTAAAGCGATCACCGTGCTACGTCGTCTGAACCGCCGGTTCTCCGAGCGAGAGCATGAGCCGGTTGGCCCAGTTGAAGAACGAGGCCGCGTTGATGATGTCGACAATCGCGAGATCGTCGAGGCCGGCCTTGCGCAGGCGGTCTATCTCCTCGGCGCCGAAATCGATCGGTATCGCGGTCAATGCGACCGAGGCGGCGACGATCGCGTTCCAGCGCTCGTCGCCCGCGTCGGCGCCGACGCCCTTGTCGAGCAGGCGATCGACGTCGGCCTCGCGCTTGCCGTAGATCGCGGCGTGGCGGGCGTGCACCGAGGCGCAGTAGATGCAGCCGTTGAAGCGCGAGGTGGCGGCGGCCGCAAGTTCGCGCTCGGCGCGCGGCGCCCCGGACTGCGGGTTGTAGAAGATGTCCTTGTCGGTGCGGGTGCGCGCCTCGAGGATGTCGGGATCGCGCGCCAGCAGGCGGAAGTAATCCGACTTCGAGCGCGCGGCGTCGACCAGGCTGTCCTTCTGGCGCGGGGTCAGCGCCGCCTCGGCGACCGGCTCGAGCCAGGGCAGCCAGTCCAGCATGTCGCGCGTGAAGGCATGTGGCGCGCTGTGCGGCGGCGGTTTGATCGTGTTGTCTGTGGTCATGCAGGTCTCGCGGCGAGTGCCTTCAGTCCGGCGACGACGCGGATCTGGAAGGCGAGGAAGGAAACCAGTTGGGAGAGCGTGACCAATTCGGTCGCCGACCAGCCGGCATCGAGCATGGCCTGCAGCGAGGCGGGTCTGGCGTCGCGCGGATGGTAGACCAGCATGTGGACATGTTCGAAGGCTGTCGCCAGGCGCTCGCCCAGCACGTGCCGTGCCGGCACCGTCACCGAATAGACCAGGCCGTCGTGGTTCTCGATCGTGAGCGGTCCGGAAGGATAGTGCCCGTAGGGGCCGTGCGCGTGCGCGGTCACGGCCTCGCTCGCCACGGCGACCTGCAGTTCGGCCGGGGCGCCCGCTTCCGTGAGCTTTGCCTTGTAGAATTCCTGCGTCTCGGGCCGGCCATGCAAGGCAGCGACGAAGGCCGCCACGGCCGCGCGTTCCAGTCCGGAGAAGTTGCCGTATGTCTTGGGCGAGAACAGCGAATCGTAGCTCGTCTGCGCGTGTTTCTTGGCCTCCGGGCGGTTGTCGCGCGCCTTGTCGAGGGCCGAGCCGGCCGCGATGCCGGCCAGCTGGTTGATCACGTCGCTCATGCCACGCGCCTCGCTCCCGACTCGCGGTTGGGCACCCACCCCAGCGCCGGGCCCACTTTCTCGGCCACCAGCTCGATCGAGCGCATGATGAAGGCATGCGGCGGGTCGATCGAATGGCTCTGCACCGTCATGTCGGTGGCGCGCTTCAGCACATCGTCGGCCATCAGCGAGGCCGTGACCTCGTCGGCCGTGCCGACATGGATGTCCATGGCCGTGATCAGGTCGCCCACCAGGTTGCCGGATGAGAGATCGCCGGTCGCCGCCAGCCGGTGGCGGAAACGGTTCAGTCCGGTCTCGGCGAGCCGCAGCGCCTCGTCGCGGTCGTCGGCGACGAACACCGTGCGCGAGGCGAGGATGCGCGGGCTGCGGCCCTTCGGCAGGGCGGCGAGATAGGCATCGATCATCGGGTTCTGGATGTCGGCCAGCGAGGCGCGCGGATTGTCGGGCGGCCGCGGCTGGGTGCGCGACAGCATCAGCCCGTCGCCCGCCAAGCCGGCGCGGCGCGCGCCCTCGACCGAAAAGGTCGCCTGCCAGATGCGGTCGACCAGGGTCGGGCTCGACGGATAGAGCCTGTCGCCGCCGGGCAGCGCGCCGCCCGACCATGCCGTGCGCATGCTCTCGAGGTTGCCGTGCATCAGCGCGTGACGGTCCTTGGCGTCGAGGCCGAAGGCGGTGAAGGCGGTGAGATTGCCGCCCGGTCCGACGCCCACCTCGAGGCGGTGGTCGCACATCAGGTCGAGCACGGCGGCGTCCTCGGCGACGCGCACCGGCATCTCGAGCGGCAGGGTGACGATGCCGGTGCCGAGCCGGATGCGCGTGGTGCGCGCCGCCGCTTGGGCGAGGAACACGAACGGCGCCGGCAGGCCGCCTTCGCCCTCGTGGAAATGGTGCTGCGCGATCCACGCCGAATCGAAACCGCAGCGCTCGGCCTGCTGGATCTGCGCCAGCGCCAGCCGGTAGCGTTCCGCGGCGGTGGCCTCGTCGAGCAGCCGGGTGAAGAAGCCCAGCCGCTTGATCGATATCTTGCTGCTCATCGAGGGAGAGCTTAGCCCCCCAGCAGCGCCGGCGCAGCCTTCACTTCCTTGCGCTCGACCTTCTTCACGATCTCGGTGAGCTTGGCATGAGTGGGCGCCGGCACGCCGATATAGTTGCCGCGCTCGGCGATGTAGCCGTTCATGAACTCGATCTCGGTGCGCCGTCCCTTGCGGATGTCCTGAGCCATCGAGGGCCGCTGGATGTCGGCGCGCGGGTTGGGATTGGTGTTGGAGCCCGGCCGCAGGATGGCCTCGATCTCGTCGAGCGCGGCCTTGTCGCCTTCGCCCGCCCTGGCCAGGGTCTCGGGCACCATCTTGCCGATATTCTCGATGTGGTAGCCGAGCGCCTGGCCGACCCGCACGGCCTCGCTGCCGAGCTTGATCGAGAAGCGGCGGATCGCGTCATTGGCGTCGCAATCGCGGCCCGTCAGGCCGGTCGCGGCCGAAACGCCGTTCTTCATGCCGTTCTGGCACAGCTTGGCCCACCGCTCGCCCCACAGGTTGGTGGTCGTCTTGGCTGAATCGATGCGGCCCACCATGTCGCGCAACTCCTCGACCCGCTTGGTGATGCGGCCGTGCACCTCGCCGACGCGGAACACGGTGTGCTTGTCGCCACCCTTGGCGACCGTGCGGCGGATGGTGGCGGGCTCGTACATGTCGACCGAGATCAGCGAGGCGATCATGCCGACCGTCTTGCCCCAGCCGACCTGGTTGGCGATGCGCTCCTCGTTCAGGCAGTTCTGCAGCGACACCACGAAGCCGTCCGGCGCCAGGTACTGCTTGATCAGCGCCGTCGCCCATTCCGTGTCGTAGGACTTCATCGACACGAAGGCGATGTCGATCGGCTTCTGGCGAGACAGGTCCTGCATCTCGGTGAGGTGCATGGTCTTGGCATTCTTGACCGTGATTTTCTCTTCCGGCGTCACACCGTCCAACGACAGACCCTTGCTGCGGATCGTCTCGATGTTCTCGGGCCAGAAGTCGATCAGGGTGACGTCCTCGCCGGTGTGCGCCAGCCAGCCGCCGACATATCCGCCCAGCGCGCCGACGCCGACGACTGCAATCCGCTTCTTGGCCATGGTTCCCTCCGTTTGATTAGGCCGGCAGCTTGGCGAGGAACGCCTCGACTGCCTGATTGAACAGAGCGGGCTGATGCAGATTGGCCGCATGGCCCGCATTGGGGATCACCACCTTGGTCGATCCCTTGATCTTGGCCGCCATGTAATCGGTGGCTGCGAGGAAGTTGGTGTCGTTGGCGCCGACCAGTACCAAGGTTGGCACCTTGATGCTGTCGAGCGACTGGATCACCCGGTCGTTCTGTTGCGCCAGCATGCCGCGCGCCGAACGCGCGAGTCCGCTGGCATCGCGATGGCGCGTGAGTTTCACCTCGTCACTGCTGTTCAATGCCTTCAGTCCCTCGGCGTCGAACCGGGTGGCGCGCGCATTGGCGCTGTCGTTCCATTTGGCGCGCGCCTCGTCCTTCTTGAAGCCCGGCCCGGTGTCGAACAGCATCAGCGCACGCACGCGGTCGGGGTGGCTGGCATGGAAGGCGAGCGACATGTAGCCGCCGAGCGACAGGCCAGCCACGATCGCCTTCTTGGCGCCGGCATGATCGAGCAATGCCAGCATGTCGCCCACCGTCAGGCCCTCGGAATACTGGCCCTGGTCGGCCGGATAGTCGGTCTCACCGTGACCGCGGAAGTCCCACACGATCACCTGGTAGCGATCCTTGAGCGCCGCCACCTGGCCATCCCACATGCGCGAGGTCGAGCTGTAGCCATGGCTCAGCAGGATCGTTGGACCCTTCCCGTGGATCTCGTAGTGGATCTTCACGCCGTTGCGGTCGAGCTTGGCCATGTCAGGTCCCCACGCTTTGTTCGTTGCGCGCTTTCTCGAGGTAAGCGTCCGCATCCTCCTGCAGAAGGAAGCGCTCCTTCATCAGTGCATCGACGGCGTGCTGCACCTTGGCGATGTAGTCGGCGCGGTTCTTGTACAGCCTGGCGATCTTCTCCGCCGGGAAGGGCAGCCGGCTGCCGTCGCGGTCGGCGAGTTCGCCTCTGGGATAGGGTGGCTTGTATTCGTTCCAGCCGGTATAGGTCGCGAGCGGCACGGCAATGTCGGGCAAGCGGATGCCCGCGACCTCGTTGCCGTCGGCGTCGACCTTGCAGACCAGGGTCCGATAGACCTTGTCGCCGGCCCTCACCTTGTTGGTGACCTTGACCACGGCGGCGCCGGGAATGTCGGGGAAGCCGGTCTTGTCGGGATCAACCAGGGTACCGTCCTTCAAGGTGGGCACACAGCTTGCCGGCGGCGCGACATCCTTCGCCACCCAATCGTCGAGCGCTAGCAGCAGCGAGCGCACGGCCGGCATCGGATTGTGCGGATTGCGCGGGTTGACGTCCGGACCGGGATCGCTCGGCGCGCCGGCCCGGCCGCCATGCTGGGTGCCGGCGATCATGTAGGCCCGGCTGTTGTCGGGCAGCACGACATCCCTGGTGCCCAGAGGGTCGGTGGTGAGGAGCGAGGCACCCTTCTGCCAGTATTCGGTCGAGGTGTTGGTCTCGATCAGCTTGGGATCGCTACCGTCGCCGCGGAACAGAGATCCCGTCTGCCTGGTGTAGGGGTCCTCCAGCATCGCGGTGCTGAACGGGAACCATGCCTCGGGCGCGTTGTGATCCTCGTGCTGGGTGTTGGTGCGCGCCGGCTGCGCGAACGGCATGTTGAAGAACAGGCGGCCAACGCCCGCAATATGGCTGTAGACGCCGTCGAACACGCGACGGCCCTGCTCGTCGCGATTGAAGCCCTCGGAGATGTGATGGCGGAGATAACGTCCGGCCTGGCTGAAGCCGATCGCCAAAGTGTGCTTGATCGGTCCGCCGGTCGCAGTGCGGCCGCGCTCATCGTGGCGCAGAAAGCTCACGAAATCGCGGGTGGCGGCGAAGCCCAGCCCCTGCACCTTGGGCTTGGTGCCCTGATAGGTGAATTCGTAGATGTACCCCGGCTTGGGCTTGCCGTCGGCGAGCTTGATCGATTTGGCGTCGATGGCTGTCCACGCCGCGTCCTGCGGAGGATCCGCTTGGCGTTCGCGCACGGTGAGCCGGGCACCATCTTGCGTCGCCATCTCATAGGAGAGCTTGAATGTTTCGAGCGCGCCGCCGCGCGTACCCGACACGAACTCGTCGTGCACGATTTGCACGATCGGCTTTCCATCGTCGGTCGCGACGGGCGCGGTGAGGCCAAGGCCGAGATTGGCGCGCGGGGCATCCGGATCCCAACCCGACCACACGATGGTGTAACCCTGGCGCATCGGGAAGCCGTTTCCGACATCGGCCATCTTCTGCGGATCGTTGATGCCCTGCGGACCGTCCGCGATGTTGCCGAACAGCATCTTGCGGCCACGATTGTTCACTTCGTAAAGGATCGTGGCGCGGCCCTTGGATGGATCCTTCGGCCGCAGGATATAGAAATCGGTCGCATAGTCGACGCGCCCGCTGCTGTTGAGCGGCGCCTTGTCGATCAGCGCGATGGCCTTGTTGCCAGCGGCCTTCGGGTCGACCTCGCCCTTGGCCACGCCCACCACGCGCTCATAAGCACCGACGGCGCCGAAGGCGGCGCCGTCTGCCAGAAGCTCGACGCTTTTGATTTCGATGCTCGTGATCATTTTCCAGGAGGCGGGAAGTTCAGCTCGACGCCGACGCCATCGGGATCGTAGAGGAAGATCTGCTGGCCGCCGGTGCGCGGGATGACCTGCTCGCGGAACTTCACCTTCTTGGCCTTGAGCTTGCGGCGCACGCCCGCGATGTCGGTGGCGGCGAAGGCGATGTGGTCGAAGCGGCCGGTATCCTTGAATTTCTTCTTGGTGCCGCGCACGATGATACCCTCGCGCGGCTTGCGCTCGCCCAGCAGATGGACGGTCGGTACGCCGCCGGAATAGAGCCAGTAGCCCGGGAAGCCGAGCGGCGGACGGTCGCCGTTCTTGAGGCCGAGCACCTCGCAATAGAACTTCTTGGTGCGCTCAAGGTTGGATGGCTCGATCGTGTAATGCTGCAATACGCCAAGCGGCATGGTCGTCTCCAGTTAGACCCAGGTGAGATCGGCGTCGGCGCCCATCAGCCAGGCACCGACTGTTTCCAGATGCGAAAGCCGGCCCTGCAATTGTTGCGTGACCGTATGGATGTCGCGGAAGCGCCGCTCCAGGGGATGGCTCTCGAAGATCGCCGTGGCGCCCGCGGCATTGTAGGCAAAGTCGACCGCCTCACGCGCCTTGTGGATGGCGTTGGTCGAGGCGCCGCGGATCACGATACGATGCTCGATCGACAGCGATCCACCGGCGCAGATCTCTTTCCAGATGCCGGCGATCGACTGCAGCAGGTAGGCGCGCGCAGTGCGTATGCCGAGATCGGCCTGGGCAAGGTTGGTTTGGACGACGGCGCTGTCGCGGATCGGGCTCCTGGCGCCGCGCGGGATCTTGGTGCGCGCCGTCTCGATGAAACTGTCGAGGGCGCCGCGGGCAATGCCGAGCGCCACGCCGGCGAAGCCTACTTCGTAGCAGGTCATCGCCGACATGCGATAAAGCGGGCCGTTCTCGCGCCGCTCGTGCGCCGGCTGGGCGAAGTCGCGACTGAACGAATGATCGGCGGGCACGAAATGGTCAGTGACCGCGAACTGGTCCGAAGCCGTGCCGCGCAGCCCGACGACGTGCCAGATGTCCGTCCAGTTCACGTCTTTCGATGGCACCAGCATGACCCGTTCGATCGGCTTGCCGTTCGGGCCGAGCACTGGCGAGCCATCCTGCTTGAAAATCGGCGCATGGCAGCCGATCCAGGTCGCGTGCCGGCCGCCGGAGGCGAAGGCCCATGTGCCGGTGACCTTGTAGCCGCCGTCGACCTGGACAGCGCGCGACTTGGGGCCGGGCCCCCAGGCCAGCACGGCATTGGGTGCGCCGAAGATCTCACGCGCGACCGAAGGCTCGAGATAGGCCGCGGTCATGGCGCAGCCGCCGGCCTGGCCCAGGCACCAGCCGGTCGAAGCGTCGCCGCGGGCAATGGTTTCGATGACGTGGAAGAAAGTGACCGGGTCGGTCTCCTCGCCGCCGAAGGTCCGCGGCAGCAGCAGGCGGAACAGCTTGGCCTCGTGCAGCTTGTCGAGCAGGGAAGGCGGCAGGCGCCGGCCGTCCTCGACCTCATTCGACATCTTCTCGACGAGCGGGCGCAGCGCCTCGGCGCGCGAAACCACGGCTTGGTCGCCGGCAAGCTCGGCGGCGGTCGGGATCAGCGTGTCCAAGGCTTCTGCTCCTAGCGGTTGGCGTCAGTCGGCGGCGGCCAGTTCGCGGTCGATCTGCTCGTCGGACTTGCCCCTGGTCTCGATGCCGAAGAAATAATAGACCACCCCGGCCATCAGGAACCAGCAGCCGAGATAGAGAAACGCGGTCGGGATCTCGTTCAGCGGCACGTCGGGCTTGAGATAGTTGCTGGAGCCCACGATCAGGGCGAGCCCGACCGGGCCCAGGATCTTGCCGATGCCGCCGAACCCGTAGGCCGAGCCCATGCCGCTGGTCTTGAGGTGCGAGGGCCAGATCTCCGCGCCGTATGGCCCCACGATGGCGAAGCCGCCGTCGGCGAAGAACATCGCCGCCGCGAGGATCAGCCAGAAGGCGGAATGGCCGAACAGCGTTGTGTCGTAGAAATGGCCGGCCAGGATGATCAGCACGCCCGCGCCGAAGCCCAGCAGGCCGCCGCAGCTGCGCCGTCCGATACGCTCGGACAGCCAGGAGAAAGCGACGCGGCCCACGAACCCCGTGATCGTGAGCAGGATCATCATCTTGGCGGCGTTCTGCGGCGTCACCTTGAGAAGCAGCACGAACAGCGTCGGCGCCCACAGGGCAATGCCGTAGACGCCGGTCTGCGCGCCGGCATTGCCGAGCCACGACACCAGCAGGCTGCGCGGGTGGCGGAACAGATCGAACCAGTTGGTCTTGACCACGCGCACTTCCGTGGCCGTCGGCAGCGCCAGGCCGGTGGGGTCGACCTCGAGCGCCCAGGCGAGCGACTTGCGCGCCTCGTCGAAGCGGCCCTGGCGGGCAAGCCAGCGCGGGGATTCAGGCACCCACAGGCGGATCAGCAGCACGAGCGACGCCGGCAGCACGCCGATGGCGAACAGCAGTCGCCACTGGTCGGCGCCGATGAAGGAGGCCAGCACGTTGCCGATGCCGACGCCGATCGGGATGATGCAAGTGACGAGGCCCCCGATCCAGCCGCGCTTGGATGTCGGCATGAATTCCTGGACCAGCGGCAGGTCGACGCAATAGAGCCCACCGACGCCGAGGCCGACGAAGAAGCGCATGATGGTGAGGTAGACCCAGCCGTTGTCGGGCGTGAAGTAGAGCAGGCCGGTGGCCAACGAGAAGTTCAACACCGTGCCGATGAACACCGTGCGCCGGCCGACGCGGTCGGCGATCCAGCCCCAACCGTAGGCGCCGATGATGGCACCGATGCCCGAGCTCATCAGCACGGTCGCGGACTGGCCGAATGTGAGCTTCCACGGCCCGATCAGGAAGGCGAGCACGAAAGCGATGAGGAAGTAGTCGAAGAATTCCAGCGCGTCGCCGATGATGGCGGCAGCCAGGATCCTCTTCTGATTGCCGGTAAGACGCGACTGTCGATCGAGTGCTTCGAA
Organism: Reyranella sp.; assembly: GCA_035651335.1. Classification (GTDB taxonomy): domain Bacteria; phylum Pseudomonadota; class Alphaproteobacteria; order Reyranellales; family Reyranellaceae; genus Reyranella. Next base: position 19,718 of record DASRFX010000104.1, read on the forward strand.
CATGGCGTTTCCCCTTAATCAGTTGTTTTTCTTTGAACGCTACGCTTCCATCACCCGCCACGGTAGAGGGCTCGCTTTGCCCGTCGAAATTGGGAGTGAAAAGACATGAACTGGACCGATCGGCGGCGCCGCTTTCGCGCCATCCTCGCGGGCGACCGCTGCGTGCATCCCGGTTCGGTGTACGACCCGATCTCGGCGCGCATCGCCGAGGATCTGGGCTTCGAGCTCGGCATGTTCGCCGGCTCGACCGCTTCGCTGGCGGTGCTGGGCGCACCCGACCTGATCGTGCTGACCTTGAGCGAATTCGCGGGGCAGGCCTACCGCATCAACCGCGCCGGCAATCTGCCGCTGATGGTCGACGCCGATCACGGCTATGGCAATGCGCTCAACGTCAAGCGCACGGTCGAGGAATGCGAGACGGCGGGCATCGCCGGCATGAGCATCGAGGATACCGATCTTCCAACGCCATTCGGCACCGCGAAGCCGCGGCTTACCAGCATCGCCGAAGGCGTCGGCAAGATGAAGGCCGCGCTCGCAGGCCGGCAGGATCCGCTGCTGTGCATTGCCGGGCGCACCAGCGCGATCCAGATCAACGGCCTCGAGGACGCGATCGCGCGCGGCAAGGCCTACGAGCAAGTGGGCGTCGATGCGTTGTTCTTCGTCGGCGTAAAGACGCGCGCCGAGCTCGACGCCCTCTCCCAGGCGGTCAAGCTGCCGATCATTCTCGGCGGCGGCACGCCCGAGCTCAGCGACCGGGAGTATCTGGCGAGCCGTCGCGTGCGCATCGCGTTACAGGGCCATCAGCCCTTCGCGGCGGCGGTGAAGGCGGTACATGACACCTTGAAGGCGCTGCGCGACGGCACGCCGCCGTCCAAGATCACCGGCATCGCCGATGCCGAGCTGATGAAGCGCGTGACGCGCGAGGCCGACTATTCGAGCTGGACCAAGGAGTTCCTGTCCTGAGGCTCTGGCGCCTGTTGCTTGCGCTGGCCTGCGCGCTTTGCTTTGCCGGCCCGGCTTCCGCCCAGCCAGTCGAGTTTCGTCCCGACGGCGGCGGCTTTCGCGTGCAGTTCCCCGGGCCATTCAAGGCCAAGGCCGAGCAGGTCAGCACGCGCTTTGGCAACACGCACGGCGTCACCGCCACCCTGGAGCGCGCTGACGGAGCGAAGTTCTATGCGCAATACGTCGACTATCCGCCGGCGGCGGCGCAGGAGGGCGCGCAACGGCTTTTCGAAAGCCTGACGGTCGGACGCACCGTGAAAGGCGCGGTGAGAACCGCCCAGCGCTTCCAGCTCGACGGCAATCCGGCGCAGCGTGAGATCGTCGATTGGCATTTCGCGACGCGCCCGGTGATCGTGGCGCTCGATGTGCTGCGCGGGCTGCGTCTCTACTCGATCTTCTGCATCGTCGACAGCGGCAGGGAGGACGGCCCTGACGTCAGGGGCTTCATCGACTCGTTCGCGTTGTTGCCGCTTTAGATACGGTCAGTGTGATGGCGCGGCCGCCGGGGCGATCGTCGCACCGTCGCGAGTGACGGGCGGCCGCGGCGGGTCCTGCAGCTTGGGCCTTTCCCTGTCCGCGACCGGCTTGCCGTCAACCGGACCGCTACCCAGCTTGGGCTGCAGGTCGGGCGGCGCCGATTGCGCCATGACCGGCCCGGCAACAGCCAAAAGCAACAGGATCAGGCGTGCCGCTGAGGTCACGCTGCGTCGTCCGGCAGGCGCATCTTCAACTTGAACGGCGAGGTCCCGATCGTGCGGAAGCCCAGCCGCTCACAGAGCACGAGCGCGCGGTTGTTCTTCAGCACTTCCAGGGTGAAGGCCTTGCGCTTGCGGCGCGCACGGTCGGCCATCCAGCGCATGAACCGCGTGCCCAGGCCGCGATTGCGGGCGGCCGGCTCGAGGTAGAGATGGCTGAGGAAGATTTCGTAGCGGGTCTCGTCGACATGCAGCCAGCCCGCGGCCTCGCCGGCCGTGACGATCAGCGAACTGTTCTCGTCGGCCACGATCTCCTCGATGAACTTGCGCTCGGCCGCCTCGTTCCAGGATTGCAGCTCGGCAATCAGCGGCTGCATGGCGTCGCGATAGATCGGCCAGCAATAGGCCAGGTCACGGGCCGCCACGGTACGGCGGAATTCGAAATCGGGCATGCGCCTACGATATCATTTTCTCGTAGAATACGGACCACTTGACGTCCGGATAGTCGAGCACCGGCCCGCAGCGGCGGAAGCCGGCATTCTCGTAGACCGCCCAGGCGGCGTGATGGCGGTCGCCGGTCTCCAGCACCAGCCGCTTCAGGCCCTCCTGGCGCGCCAGGGCTTCGATGCGCCGCACGATCTGCGCACCAATCTTGCGGCCGCGGTGGGACGGGCGGGTGTACATGCGCTTGACCTCGCCGATGCCGTCGGCATGGCGCTTGAGCGCGCCGCAGCCCACGGCTACGCCGTCGTCGCGGGCAACGAACAAGGCCGTGCTGGTATCCGCCATCTGCTCGACCGTGAGATGATGGCAGTGCTCCGGCGGCGTCAGCTCGAGCAGCACTGCATTCAGTTCGGCCACGAGCGCCCGCACCTCGTCCTGCAGCGGAGTCTCGACGGCGATCGCGATGTCAGCCATGCGGGACGAGGATCTGGCGCACCGTCGCCACGTCCTGCAGGCGGTCGAAGCCTTCGTTGATCTCGTCGAAGCCGACGCGGCGGCTCACCATGCGGTCGACCGGCAGCTTGCCCTGCTGGTAGAGCGCGATGAAGCGCGGGATGTCGCGGACCGGCACGCAGCTTCCCATGTACGAGCCCTTGATGGTCTTTTCCTCGCTGACCAGGCCGCTCTGCTGGAAGGCGAAATTGGCGCCGAGCGGCGACAGGCCCGCCGAGACCGTCGTGCCGCCCCATCGCGTCACCAGATAGGCGGTCTCCATCGACTTGATGGTACCGGCAAGGTCGAAGGCATAGTCGACGCCGCCGTTGGTGATGTCGCGCACCTGCTTCACGTGGTCGGCATCCTTGGCGTTCACGGTGTGCGTGGCGCCCAGCTGTCGCGCCAGCCCAAGCTTGTCGTCGGAGAGATCGATCGCCACGATCTGGCTGGCGCCGCCCAGCACCGCTCCCAGCAAGCCCGACAAGCCGACGCCGCCCAGGCCGACGATCGCCACCGTGCTGCCGACACGAATCTGCGCCGTGTTCACCACGGCGCCAACGCCGGTGACGACGGCGCAGCCAAACAAGGCGGCGAGATCGAGCGGCAAGGTCTTGTCGATCACCACGACCGAGCCGCGGTCGACCACGGCGTACTCGGCATAGCAGGAGACGCCGGACTGGTGATTCACCGGCTTGCCGTTCATGTGCAAGCGATGATGGCCGCTCAGCAGCTGGCCCGCCGCCCGCGGCGTCACCGAGCGCTCGCAGATATAAGGACGGCCTTCGAGGCAACGCCGGCAACGTCCGCACGAGACGTTGAAGGTGAAGCATATGTGATCGCCCGCCTTCACGTCGTGCACGCCCGGGCCGACCTCGACGATCTCGCCCGAACCTTCGTGGCCCAGCACGATCGGCGTGGGCCGCGGCCTGTCGCCGTTCACCAGCGAGAGGTCGGAATGGCAGAGCCCGGCACCGCCCACCTTCACCAGCACCTCGCCTTCGCCCGGCGGATCGAGATCGAGCTCGACCGTCTGGATCGGCTTGCTTTTGGCAAACGGCCGAGGCTCGCCGCATTTCATGAGAACTGCTGCCTTGGTCTTCATGCGATACCTCCGTCGACGCGGACCACGGAACCCGTGGTGAAGCTGGAATGGGACGACGCAAGATAGAGCGCCGCCGTGACGATCTCCTCCGGCCGGCCGCTGCGTCCGAGGGCCGCGGTCGGGTTCTTCTTGTGCTCCTCCGGCCAGGCCTTGCTGACATCGGTGAGAAAGCGACCGGGCGAGATGGTGTTGACCCGGACCTTCGGTCCATACTCGAAGGCGAACGCCTCGGTGATGGCGTTGAGCGCCGCCTTGGCGCCCGCATAGGGCGCGATCTGCGGCCGCGGCCTGAGCGCGCCGGCCGAGGAGATGTTGATGATCGAGCCGCCATCGCCTGCGGCCATGCGGCTGCCGACAAGGGACATCAGGCGGAACGGGCCCTTGAAGTTGAGCGACACGATACGGTCGAACAGCGCCTCGGGTGTCTCCAGCGATGAGGGTGCCAGCGGCGAGGAGCCGGCATTGTTCACCAGGATGTCGACCTTGCCGAAGGCCTTGTAGGCGGCGTCGACCAGTCCGTCGAGCTCGTTCCAGTTGGCGACGTTGCAGGCATAGATCGCGGCGCGCCGGCCCAGGGCCTTCACTTCCCCGGCTGCCTTCTCGCAGGAGTCGATCTTTCGGCTGGTGATGAAGATGTCGGCGCCGTGTTGCGCGAACGCCTTGACCATCTGATAGCCAAGGCCCCGGCTGCCGCCGGTCACGAGCGCCACCTTGCCGGAGAGATCGAACAGATCGGTCATGACGCGACTCAAGACGTTTGATCCCCGCGTGTCATCCCATAAGTGCGCTTGTGGAGCGGAATTCGCCGTCAGTAACCGAGCCGGATCAACTCGGCCACGATCGCCTTGGCAATCAGGCGATTGGCAAGCGGCGTGTGATGCTCGCCGATATAGAGCGCGTCGAAGCCGCGCTTGCGTATCGCTCGCTCGACGAGATCGAACGTGTCGAGCGTCGGCATGCCGGCCGAATGTGCACAAGCCAGCACGAGCGTGGAAAGGCGCCGGTGCTCGGCCCGGCGCTTGTCCCGGCCAGGCTGCCACAGACTGTGGTCGTATTGCGCGACGACCAGGGTCTGCACGCCGATCTTCGCCAGGCGCTGCATCAGCGGGCAGGCCAGCCGTTCGCCATAGCCCGACGGCAGGACCCGGCGATGATCCCAGATCCAGTCATCGTCCCTGCCGATCCTGCGCATCACGGTCTCGACCAACCATGACCAGCCGAATAATCGCTGCCACGCCGACATGCCGCTCTCGCCGTTGCCCGGCGGCGGGACCGGCACGTTGTGCAGGACGAGCGTGCCGTTGTCCGCCAGGCTGAACCACGGCTTGTCGCTGCTCCACAGCCGGGAGAACTCGGTGCGCCATATGTCGTCGGCGATGAAGGTCACGATCAGGGCCGAAGGATGGACGATCGGGGCGAGCTGTTCGCTGCGCAGCATGATCTGATCGAGACCGAAGCCCGGCACGCCGGCGTTGCTGAACGGCCGCCACATCATGTCCTGCAGATAGGCCGGCAGGGTCTCGGCATCGCCCACGTCGAGCCCGAAGGCGTAGGAATCGCCGGTCACGAGCACGGTCGGCGTTACCGGCGCGGTGTCGGGGAAAGGCGGCATCCGGCGATTGCCGTCGGCATCGATATTGACGGTCGCCGACCGCAGACCCGGTTTTGGCACGACGCCGAGCCGCGGATCGTAGCCCGAGCGGCCGGGCGACGGCACGAAGCGGTGTCCTCGACCGGCCAGATTGTGCCAGTCGAGGAGCGTCGCAGGCCCCTGGCGGACGCGACAGGCGAGTTCCAGAACCAGCAGCCCGACGAGCAGCGAGGCAACGAGCAGGCCGGCATTGCCGGCCCACGCGCGCCAGCGCCGACCGGCTTGCGTCAACTACCGGATCTCGAAGCCCAGGCTCGAGAGTGCCGCGCGCATGCGCTCACGGCCATTCATCGAGGCGATCGGGCCCAATCTATTCAGCACGCGCTGCGTCCACGTCGTGGTCTGCAGCTCCTGGCGCGCCGAGAACTTCTTCATCTCCTCGTCGTGCGCCGCGCGCAGGGCCGGGGCGTTGGAGGCATCGTAGCCGTCGTGGTGCACGATCATGGCCTGCGACAGGCGCGGCTTGACTTCGCCCTCGGCGCCATCGGCCGCGTAGCCGACGCAGAGACCGAACAGCACGAAGCTTTGCGGCGGCAGGCCGAGCAGCTTGGCGACCCGAACCGGATCATTGCGCATGGCGCCGATATAGACGGTGCTGAGGCCGATCGATTCGGCGGCAACCACGGCATTCTGTGCTGCGAGCGCGACGTCGATCGAGGCGACCAGGAACGTCTCGAGCCAGGGCATCGTCTCGAAGTTTCTGTTTTCTGCCGCGCCGATCATGGCGTTGCGCGACATGTCGGTGACCCAGCAGAGATAGAGCGGGCACTGCTCGATGTGCTTCTGGTTGCCCGCGATCTCGGCCAGCTCCTTCTTCTTGGCGGGATCGCTGACGACGATCACCGACGTCCATTGCATGTTGGAGCTGGTGGCAGCGGATTGCGCGGCCGCGATCATAGTCTCGAGCGTTCCCGCCGGAACGGGATCGGGCTTGTACCCGCGCACCGAGCGGTGATCGAGCAGGCTGGCGATGGTGGCGTTCCACGGTCCGACCGCCGGAACTCCCTTTTCGCCGTAGCGCTTGATCAGGGCGGCGTGGGCGCCTGCGTTGCCTGGCGTCAGCGAGTCCATGCGGGCGTACCCTCGGGTTTGCGGCGGGTCATGGCCGTGAGCAGCGCCAGCAGGATGAACAGGACGACGATCAGATAGATGAGCTGTGGCTGTCCATGGTCCATCAGCCACGCATAGGTGAGCGGCGCCACCATGCCGCCGAGATTGAAGCCCGTGGTGACGAAGCCGAATACCTTGCCGAACGAGCCGGGCGGCGTGACGGCACGCACCATCATGTCGCGACTGGGCTGGATGATGCCGTTCAACAGGCCGCCGACCGACATCACGGTGATGAGGACGGCGGCCGGCATATCGACCCAGCCCATCAGCACGGCCATGGTCGAGGTGCAGGCAAAGCCGACGGCGGCGACGCGCTCGTGATGCGGCGTCCGATCGGCGATCACACCGCCCAACAGCACGCCCAACGCACTCATCAGCAGGAAGCCCGACAGACCAACGTTGGCGATCGAGGCCGGGGTGCCGTGCAAGGCGCCGAGCGACACCACGCCGAACGTCTGGATGCCGCCGTTGGCCATGGCGAGGCAGAAGAAGAAAAGCAGATTGCGCAGGATGGGCGGGCTGAGCAGCAGGTCGAGGCCGACCTTCGTATCGCCGGCCGTGGCGGCGGCGGCCGGACGCGGCGCCCGGCGGGGTACGCGCGGCAGCACGCTGCCGGTCACCATCAACAGGATCGCCGCGCCGAACGACAAGGCGGCGGCGCACAGGAAGCCGCCGTTCCAGCCCCACAGCGCCACCGCAGCGATGACCATGGCGGGAGTGACGCCGCTGCCCAGGTAGCCGGCGAAGGTGTGCACCGAGAACGCCTTGCCCATGCGCTTGCCGTCGATCGTCGCCGACAGGATCGAATAATCGGCGGGATGGTAGACGGTGTTCGCCACCCCCAGCAGCGTGTAGCCGATCAGGAACGACCAGTAGCCGGGCAGCAGGGCGGAGACGCAGATCGCGACGGCGCTGAACATCAGGCCGGCCGTCAACATGATCCGCGCTCCGATGCGATCGACCAGGAAGCCGGCCGGCGTCTGCAGCAGGGCCGACGCCACGTTGTAAACGGTGATCGCCAGCGCGATCTCCGAGTAGCTGACGCCGAAATGATCCTTCACCAGGAGCATGATCGGCGGCAGGAGCATGATGTAGACGTGGCTGACGAAATGTGCGATCGCCACGATTGAGATGACCTTGGCGTCGCGTTGCCAGCCGGCATCGGCAGGCGCAAGCGGTTCACTCGTCGATGACATTGACGCTCAACACTCCGATACCCGAGATCTCGACTTCGAGCTTGTCGCCGCCCTTCATCCAGAGCGGCGGCTTGCGGCCCAGCCCGACGCCATCGGGCGTGCCAGTGGCGATGACGTCCCCCGGCTCAAGCCAGGTGATGGTCGACAGATATTCGATGATGGTCGCGACATCGAATATCATGTGATCCGTCGTGTCGTGCTGCACCACATTGCCGTTCAATCGCGTGGTCAGCTCGAGCTTCTGCGGATCGGGGATGACGTCGGTCGTCACCATCCACGGCCCGAGCGGGCCGGTCGCCGGGAAATTCTTACCGGCGGTCACCGAATGTTTCTGGAAGTCGCGCACGCTGCCGTCGACAAAGCAGGTGTATCCGGCGATCACCGACAACGCCCGGGCGCGCGCCACGTTGCGACAGCGCTCGCCGATCACGATCGCGAGCTCGCCCTCGAAGTCGAAATTGGTCGAGGCGCTCGGCCGGACCATGGTCCCGCCATGCGGCAACAGCGTGTTGTGCAGGCGGGAGAACACGCTCGGCACCTTTGGCAACTCGCGGCCCACTTCGCCGACATGGCTCGCGTAATTGAGGCCGATGCACAGGATCTTGTCGGGGTCCGGGATGACCGGCAGCAGTTGAATGTCGCCAAGGGCGAGCTTGGGGGCGGTCTTGGCGGCCGTGGCGAGCGCGTCGAGACCTTTGGCCGCGATCGCTGCGCGCAGGCTCGGCCAGTGGGCCGACAGGTCGGCCACCTCGCCGTCGACAACCGCACCGAATTTCGGCGAGTCCGCATGGCGGAAGCTGACCAAGCGCATGGGCCGAACCTAAGGCGAACCGATCAGCTTTGCGAGCCCTTTGCTCAGGCCAATGCTTTCAACCGGCGCGGGCAACGTGCCCGATTTTGTGGGCTTTTGCCTTGCCAGCGCCTCGGCCATGGAAATCGCACAGGCCACGCCATCGAGCAGCGGGACATCGACAACCGGCCTGAGCTTGACGGCCAGTCCCGCCAAGCCCGCGCCACCCAGGATCACCGCATCGGCGCCGTCCTCGCGCGCGCAGGCCTGGCAGGCCTTGGCCAGCAGCGCCATCGCCGCCTTCGGGTTGCGTGCGATGTCGGCACCGGTCGGTGCCACGGTGCGGACCGAGGCGAGGCGCGAGGCGAGCCCCTGTACGGCGACGAACTCCTCCAGCATGGGCTTCCAGCGCTCGCCGCCGGTGACGATGGAGAAACGCCTGCCGAGCGCGGCGGCCTGCAGGATCGAGGCCTCGGCCATGCCGACGACCGGTACCGGGCTCGCTTCTTTTAATGCGGCGAGGCCGGGGTCGCCAAAGCAGGCGAGCACGACGGCGTCCTTGCGTCCCTTGTCGTTGGCCAGCGCGTCGAGCGCGGCATGGCCAGCAATCGCGTAGCCAATGCGCGAGGCGATGTAGCGCGGTCCAAAGCCGCCGGTTACCGCGCGCAAGGTGATGCCCTTCGTGGCAAATCGCCTGGCGTGCTTCAGCACGAGATCGGTGATCGACGCGGTGGTGTTGGGATTGATCAGCAGCAAGGTGGTCATGTGATCTGCATGACCTCTTTCAGCCGCGCGACAGGAACATTCTCGCCGATGGAGAGGGCACAGGTTCGAGAGATATAGGTGATCGGCAGGCCACTCTCGTCGCGCCAGGCATTGAACTGCGCCTGGATCGCGTTGAGATCCTTCTTCGACGTGCCACCGGTGATGGGCACGCCGGAATCCTTGAGGCACATCAGCACGCTCTGCGACAGCACGAAGGCGTCCCAGCCCAGGAAACGCAGCAGGTATTGGCCACTGAAGCCGCCAAGGCGCGAGCCGCGCTTGCCCAGCACTTCGAGCAGGCCGACCTGATCGTCGGCCGGCCAGCCGGCGAGGAATTTGCCGAAGCTGCCGTGCTCCTTGGAGACATCCATCACGAACTTGGCGTTCTCGCGCACCGACTTGATCTTGCCGGGGTGACGGACGATCCGTTTGTCAGAGGCGAGCTTTTCCCAGAATTCGGCCGGCTGGAACAACAGCCGCTTGGGATTGAATTCGAGAAAGGCTTCTTCGAAGCCCGGCCACTTCTTGTCGATCACGTCCCACACGAAGCCCGCCGAGAAGATGCGCGCCGCCATCTCCGACAGCACGCGGTCATCGGCAAGCTTCGCCAGTGCCTTGTTGTTGGGTTTCTTGGGCATCAGGCTTGCGAGGACCTTGTCGCCGCCCTTGCGCTTGGCGGCGCGCGCCCGGATCGATTTGAAGGAAACCTTGGGCATCTATTCGAGCCATCCGTCGAAGAAGTCGAACACCGAGGCCTTGAAAAGGCCATGCGCGATCATCGAGAAATGGTCGCAGCCGGGGATCGTCACCGATTTGGCGCCGGCGATCGCCTTGGCCAGGCCATCGGGCGGGCCGGCGAGCTGATCGCGTGCGCCCGCGATGACGAGCGTGGGCCGGCGGACGGCAAACAACGCATCGGCGGTAATTGCTTCGCGCGGTCCGCGCGAGCACGCGGCGAGCGCCAACCGGTCTTCCTTCTGCTCGTCGGCGAAGTGGCGGAAGCTCCTGAGCATCGGATCGGTGATCTCGTCGGGCGAAGCCGCTTCCATCGCCTTGGCCATGCCTTCGGGATCGCGCGGCGGCTCGAAGATGCGGCCACCGACACCGGCCACGACGAGATGGTCGATGCGGCTGCCATCGCTCATCGCAGCCGTGAGTGCGATATGCGCGCCCATGGAGAATCCCAAGAGATGCGCGCGCTCGATGCCCACATGATCCATCAGGGCAAAGACGTCGCCCGACATTTTCGTACGGTCGTACTGCGCCGGGTCGTGCGGTTTTGAGCTCTCGCCATGGCCGCGGCAGTCGAGCGCCAGTCCGCGCAGTCCTTTGCCGGCGATGGCGTCGTACCAGCCCATGCGCTTCCAGTTCTCGTACCTGTTCGACGAGAAGCCGTGCACCAGCACGATCGCCTTGCGCGCATCCTTCGGACCGAATTCGTCATAGGCGAGTTGCACGCCGTCGCTTGTGAACTGAGCCATGCCGCATGTTAGAAGACCAGCAAGAGTGGAGGAAATGAAATGGCGGCCCAATGGAGGGGCAAGATCGGCAGGACGGTGGGAGAGTCCCGGCCGCACTGGCCCAAAACGCCCAGGCGGCCCAAAGGAGCACCCAACATCCTGGTCGTGCTGTTCGACGATGTCGGCTTCTCCGATTTCGGCTGCTACGGCTCGCCCATCGCCACGCCCACCATCGACGGGCTAGCAGCGAAGGGCCTGCGCTACACCGGCTTCCACACGACGGCGATGTGCTCAACGACGCGCGCCGCGCTGCTCACCGGCCGCAACCATCATTCGGTAGGCGTCGGCTGCCTCGCCAATTTCGACTCGGGCTATCCGGGCTATCGCGGCAAGATCGCCCGGGAAGCGGGCACGCTGGCCGAGATGCTGCGCCCGCACGGCTATCGAAACTACATGCTCGGCAAGTGGCACGTGACGCCGCTCACCGAGTCGGGAGCGACGGGACCGTTCGACGGTTGGCCGCTCGGCCGCGGCTTCGACCGCTTCTACGGCTTCCTCGACGCCGAGACCGACCAATACGCGCCGGAACTGGTGCGCGACAACACGCCGGTCGATCCGCCCGGCACGTTCGCCACCGGCTATCACCTGACCGCCGATCTCGTCGACCAGGGCATCCGCTATCTCGCCGATCATTTCGCCGACGATGTCGAGATCCCATGGCTGATGTGGCTGGCGCCGGGTGCCTGCCATGCTCCGCATCAGGCGCCGCAGGGCCTCATCCGCAAGTACGACCTGCAGTTTGCCCTTGGTTGGGACGTCGAACGCGAGCAGCGTCTGGCTTTGCAAAAGGACATCGGCATTGTACCGAAGGACACGCGCCTGCCGCCGCGCAACGACCTGGTGCGAGCCTGGAGCGAGCTGCCGGAGGCCGAACAGAGACTCTACACGCGCCTGCAGGCCGCCTATGCCGCCATGCTGGAGCACGCCGATCATCATCTCGGCCGGCTCATCGACTTTCTCGAACAAGCGGGCCAGCTCGACGACACGATGATTGTGGTGATGTCCGACAATGGCGCCAGCCAGGAAGGCGGCCCGTTCGGCATGATCAACGCCATGGGCCCTTACAACCTGCGGCGCGAACCGATCGAGGAGAAGATCGCGCGGATCGACGATATCGGCGGGCCCGACACACATTCGAACTTTCCGCTCGGCTGGGCGATGGCTGCCAACACGCCGCTGCGGCGCTACAAGCAGAACACCCATGGCGGCGGCATCCGCGATCCGCTGGTGATCAACTGGCCCAAGGGTCTGGTCGCGCGCGGCGAGCTGCGCCATCAGTTCTGCCACGCCTGCGACTTTGCGCCGACCATCCTCGACGTGGTGGGCGTGAAGCCGCCCGAGACGATCAACGGCGTCAGGCAGATGCCGCTCGAAGGTACGAGTTTCGCGCGCAGCCTGAAGGATGCCCATGCACCATCGAAGAAGGCGCCGCAGTATTTCGAGATGTTCGGCCATCGCGGGCTGGTGCAGGACGGCTGGAAGGCGGTCTCGTTCCATCCGCCCGGCGCGAGCTTCGACAGCGACAGATGGGAGCTCTTCCATCTCGAGCGCGATTTCAGCGAGACAAATGATCTCGCCGAAAAGGAGCCGACGCGGCTGAAGGCGCTGATCGACGAATGGTGGCGCCAGGCCGAGGCGCATCAGGTGCTGCCGCTCGACGATCGGTTCGCGCCGCGCTTCGCCGACAACGCCAAACGGTTCCATGGCCCGCGCAACCGTTTCGTGTTCCATGCCGGCATGGGGCACGTGCCGACCGATGTGGCGCCCGACGTGCGCAACCGTACCTACACGATCGAGGCCGATGTGCGCATCGATGGCGCGACCACCGAGGGCGTGCTGATCGCACACGGCGACATGACCTGCGGCTATTCGCTCTACATCAAGGACAATCGCCTGACCTACGACATGAACGTGGGCGGTGTGCATCATATCGCGGTCTCGGATCGGCCGGTGCCGGCCGGCAACCGTCGTCTTGGCCTGCGCATGCGCCGCAACAACGGCATCAACGTCGCGACCCTGCTGATCGACGGCGAGCCTGCGGGCGGTTTCGAAAGTCAGATCGGTTTCGTTGCGTTCATCTCGTGGTCCGGTCTCGACATCGGCCGCGATCGCTCGAGCCCGGTGTCGCATTACGAGGCGCCGTTCGCCTTCACCGGCAAGTTGCGCAAGGTGACGTTCTTGCTCGACGATGATCAGCAGCTCGATGCCAAGGCGGCCGCCGCCGCGACGCTGGCGCGCGAGTGACCGCCACCGTCTCTGCGCGGCACGGGGTCGACAGCGCTTACGCCTGGCGGCTGGCACTGGTCTGCATGCTCTGCATCGGACTGGGCGGCGGCGCCATCTACATGCCCGTCGTCGCCCTCAAGGAGATTGCGGCCGAATTCGGCGGCAGCCGGGCCGTGCCCTCGACGGCCTACATGCTGGGCTTCTTTTGCATGGGCCTGGGCGGCGTGCTGATGGGCTGGCTGGCCGATCGCACCAGCCCGAGGGTCCCGCTGATCATTGCCGGCGTTTCGATCATGGTCGGCGGCTGGCTGGCGGCAAGCGGCGGCGAATGGGCGCTCTATGCCGGTTATGCCCTGCCGCTCGGCTTCCTCGGCAATGCCGGCACCTTCACGCCGGCGATGAACAATATCCAGGGCTGGTTCGAGCGCCGGCGCAGCCTTGCCGTGTCGATCATCTCGGTCGGACCGGCGCTTTCGGGCTCGGTCTGGCCGCAGGTCTACCGCTGGCTGTTGCCGGCCTGGGGCTGGCGCCACACTCTTGTCGTCTGTTGCATGGTTGCCGGCGCGCTGCTGTTTGCCTGCGCCTTCTATGTGCGCCCGGCGCCGGTGATACGCGCAGCGTCCGGCAGCCGGCGCGCCGAAGATTTGACCGGGCTGCCGATTTCGTCGCCGCTGCTGATGACGATTTTGTCGGCGGCAGGCTTCTGCTGCTGCGCGGCGATGGCCGTGCCGTTCGTACACATGGTGGCGTTCTGTGGCGATCTCGGCCTGCCGCCGGGCCGCGGCAGCGAGGCGATTGCCCTGATCCTGCTGACGGCGCTCGCCGCCACCTTCGCCTCCGGCCGTCTGTCGGACCATTTCGGCGCGCTCAGGGTCAGCCTGATGCTGTCGTCGATCCAGCTCGTGTCGCTCACCGGCTATACGCTGGTGACCAGTCTTTGGGGCGTCTACGCCTTGTCGATCGTGCACGGCATTCCCTACATCGCCATCGTCCAGGGCTATGCGCTGATCCTGCGTCGCCTTTATGGATCCTCGATCGCGGGTTGGCGGCTGGGCGTGGTGATGCTGTTTGCCATGGCCGGCATGGCGGCCGGCGGCTGGCTGGGCGGCATCATCTTCGACGCCACCCTGTCCTACCGGCCGGCCTTCCAGGCAGCGCTCGGCTTCGACTTCCTCAATTTCATGCTGCTGGGACTTCTCTTCGCGGCCCGACGGCGGACAATGGTCGGAGCCCGGGTATAGGATCGGTCATGGCCAACGACCATGCTCACGATCATGAGCGCGACAACCACTTGTCGGAGACGGTGCTGCGGGTGAAGGCGCTCGAATCGCTGCTGGTCGAGAAGGGCCTGGTCGACCCCGCGGCGCTCGACGCCATGGTCGACGCCTACGAGAACAAGATCGGTCCGCGCAACGGGGCCAGGGTTGTCGCGCGCGCCTGGACGGATCCCGCCTTCAAAGCGCGCCTGCTGGCCGATGCGACGGCTGCAATTGCCGAGCTCGGCTATTCCGGCGCGCAGGGCGAGCACATGGTGGTGGTGGAGAACACGGCCTCGGTTCACAACCTCGTCGTCTGCACGCTCTGCTCCTGCTACCCGTGGCCGGTGCTGGGCCTGCCGCCGGTCTGGTACAAATCGTCGGCCTACCGCTCGCGCGCCGTGATCGATCCGCGCGGCGTGCTGCGCGAGTTCGGTCTCGACGTGCCCGACACGGTCGCCGTCCGTGTCTGGGATTCGACCGCCGAGATCCGCTATCTCGTCCTGCCCGAGCGGCCGGCCGCCACCGAGGGTATGAGCGTCGAGCAACTCGAAGTGCTGGTGACCCGCGACACCATGATCGGCACCGCCCGGGTCACGCCGCCATGAATGGCGTGCACGACATGGGCGGCATGCACGGCTTCGGCCCGGTTGAACCTGAGCCGAACGAGCCGGTGTTTCATGCGCCTTGGGAGGGTCGCGTGCTGGCATTGCGGCGCGCACTCGGCGCCTGGCGCAAATGGAACATCGACGCCGGCCGGCACAGCATCGAGACGCTGCCGCCGGCCGACTACCTGCGCATGAGCTACTACGAGAAATGGCTGGCGTCGGCGATCAAGCTCGCCATCGGCGCCGGCCTGATCACGCTGCGCGAGCTCGAGACCGGCCGGCGCGATCCGGCGCTGCCGGTGGCCACGCCGCCACTCACCGCCGACAAGGTGATGCCGGCCCTCCTGAAGGGCAGTCCGACCCAGCGCGAGATGGCGGCGAGCCCGCGCTTCGCGCCAGGCCAGGCGGTGCGCGCCCGCCAACTGCACCCGGCCGGCCATACCCGCCTGCCGCGCTATGTGCGCGGCAAGCTGGGCATCATCGAGCGGGACCATGGTGCGCACGTCTTTCCCGATTCGAACGCGAAGTTCCAGGGCGAGAACCCGCAGTACCTCTACACCGTGCGTTTCACCGCGCGGGCGTTGTGGGGCGAGGCCGCCAATCCGGCGGATGCCGTCTATCTCGACCTGTGGGAGGAGTATCTCGATGGCGCGTGACGAGCTTTGGAAGATGACCGCGGTCGAGGCGGTGACCCTTCTCAAGAAGAAAGAGGTGTCGCCGCTCGATCTGGTCGAGGCCTCGGCCAAGCGGATGGCCGAAGTCGAGCCCGCGGTTAACGCCATGCCCACGCTCTGCCTCGACCGCGCGCGCGATCATGCCAAGGCGCTGATGGCAGGCAAGCGTCGCGAGGCGGAGGACGAGGCGGGCTGGCTCGCCGGCCTGCCGGTCTCGATCAAGGATCTGACCGATGTCGCCGGCGTGCGCACGACCTACGGTTCGCCGATCTTCGCCAACCATGTGCCGACCAAGTCCCACCCCCTGGTCGAGCGCATCGAGCGCAAGGGCGGCATCGTCATGGGCAAATCCAACACGCCCGAGTTCGGCGCTGGCGGCTCGACCTTCAACGAAGTGTTCGGCCGCACGCGCAATCCGTGGAACACCTCGCTCACCTGCGGCGGCTCGACCGGCGGTGGCGCGGTGTCGCTGGCAACCGGAGAAGTCTGGCTGGCGCACGGCAGCGATCACGGCGGCTCGCTGCGGAGGCCCGGCACCTATTGCTCGGTGGTCGGCCTGCGTCCCTCGCCCGGTCGGGTGACGCGCGGCACGTCGAACAATCTCTGGTCGCCGCAATCGGTACAGGGGCCGATGGCGCGCACCGTCGCCGACCTGGCGCTCTTTCTCGACACCATGGCGGGCTTTTGCCCGACCGATCCGATGACCTTCGACGCGCCGGCGCAGTCCTTCAGCGCCGCCGTCGCCAAAGCAGTCGCGCCCAAGCGGGTCGCCATCAGCATGGATTTCAACGGCGCCTTCCGGCTCGACAGCGAGGTGCGGGCGATTTGTTCCAAGGCGGCGCGCCGTTTCGAGGAACTGGGATGCATCGTCGAGGAGGCGTCGCCCGACTTCGGGCCGGTCGATGAGGTGTTCATGGCGCTGCGCAGCCAGCAATTCGTCGTCGACCGCGAGCTGCAGATGCAGACCATGCGGGACAAGCTGAAGCCCGACATCGTGTGGAATACCGAGCTCGGCCTGAGCCAGACGACCAGCCAGCTCGCCCGGGCGGAACGCGAGCGTGCGGCGCTGTTCCGGCGCATGGTCGAGTTCTTCCAGACATACGATCTCTTCCTCACGCCGGGCGCGCCGACCGGTGCTTTCGACGTCATGCTGCGCGCCCCGGCCACCATCGCCGGCCAGCCCCTCGACAACTACATGGCGGGCTCGACGCTCAATTCCGCGATCACCGTGAGCGGCAGCCCGGCGATTGCCGTGCCGTGCGGCTTCGACAAGTTCGGCCGTCCGGTCGGGCTGCAACTGGTCGGCAAGCCGCGCGGCGAGGCGGCGCTGCTGCAGGCCGCGTCGCTCTACGAAAGTCTGACGGGCCTGTCGAAGCTCCTGCCCATCGACCCCAAGCCGGGAACCGTGCCACCCTCCGAGCCCTAAGCAAGAAGGTACCGGAGGAAGGACCATGAAGGCCTCGCTGTTCTACCTGCCCAGCATCGGCAGCCGCGCCGAGATCGAACAGGGCATGGCGGGCATGAATCCGCATTTCTATCAGCGCATGCTGAAGGAGCTGACCGAGCAGATAAAGCTGGGCGACGAGTTGGGCTACGATTCGGTCTCCTTCACCGAGCATCATTTTCACATCGAAGGGTTCGAGCTTTCCAACAACCCGGTGCTGCTCGACCTCTACTTCGCGATGCAGACCAAGCGCATCCGCGTCGGCCAGCTCGGCATCGTCCTGCCGGCCTCCAATCCGATCCGTGTCGCCGAAGACATCGCCATGCTCGACCACATGACGGGCGGCCGCGCCAATGCGGGCTTCGCCCGTGGTTATCAGCGCCGCTGGGTCGACGTCATGGCGCAGCAGACGCACGGCATCCACGGCGCGCTGCCCAACCAGCACGACGAGATCGACAACGCCAACCGGCTGGCCTTCGAGGAGAACTTCCGCATCGTCAAGAAGTGCTGGACCGAAGAGATGCTGACCTACGATGGCAAGTTCTGGAAAGTGCCGGCAGGTCCCACGCCGTGGACTCTCGACACCACTGCGAAGTGGGGCAAGGGCGTGAAGGACGGCATCCTGACGTCGGTCGGTGTCGTGCCCAAACCCTTGCAGAAGCCGCATCCGCCGCTCTTCCAGCCCTTCGCCAGCTCCGAGAACACCGTGCGCTTCTGCGCCAGGGAGAGCGTGACGCCGATCCTGCCGCCGATGCTGCCGGTCTATGAGGAGAAGCTCTACAGCGTCTATTCGGAAGTCTCCGGCAAGCCCAAGGGGCAAGGAGTCGGCGTGCTGCGCGACGTCATCATCTGCGACAGCGATGAGGAAGCGCGCGCGCTGTGGCGCGATTCGGGCCAGTTCTCCGGCCGCGCCTGGTTCGAGCCGTTCGGCTTCCGCCGCGGCATGATGGATCCGAAGACCGGCGCTTCGCCCACTTCAGACGAAGTGATTCAGATGGGCTACGCCTATGTCGGCACGGTCGACACGGTGTTACGCGCCATGGAGACCCAGCAGAAGCGGCAACCGGTCGATTGGGTGTTCTGTTACACTTACAACAGCCTGGTGCCGCATCCGGTCCTCATGAAATCGATCGAGACGTTCTGGACCAAGGTGATGCCGCGCTTCCGCTAGAGCCGGAGGTCGATCATGGGCATGCTGAGCGACGAAGAACTTGCGCAGGCAGTGCCCGCATGGGTCGCGAGCGAGCCGACGCCGATCCCGACGCAGCTCGTGTCGAGCGACGAGTACATGCCGATTGCGCAGACCGCGCGCCAGAAGCAGGTCGCTGCGCGGCTCAGCGCGTGGGGTGACGAGTACGGCCGGCGCAATGGCCTGTCTCGCCGGCGCTTTTTCAAGACTGCGGCCGGCATGGCGACGGCCTATGCCGCGATGAACGAAGTCTACGGTCCGCTATTCGGCGTCACGCCGGCCGAGGCCAGGAGCGTCGAGCTCGCCCAGGCGCTCGCCGATGGGCTGAAGGATCAGTTCATCATGGACGTGCACACGCACTTCCTGCGCGACGACACGCGGCTCGCGGGCTTTGCCCGCATGCGCGAGGCGGTCGGCAAGGCCGGCTGGAATCCCGAGCTCGCGGGCAAGCCGCAGACCGTGGACGATCTCAAGTACCCGACATGGTTCAAGGAGATCTATCTCGATAGCGACACCAAGGTGGCCCTGATCAGCGGCTCGCCGTCGGAGATCCCGCAGGACTGGTTCCTGACCAACGACATGAAGCGCGACGCGCGCACCAAGGTAAACCAATGGGCGGGCTCGCGGCGCCTGCTCAGTCACGCCGTGTTCGCGCCCGGCTACGACGGCTGGATGGACGAGGTCGATCGCGCGCTGGCCGAAGACAGGCCCGACTCGTGGAAGGGCTATACGGTGGGCGACAATACGCACAAGGAATTGTCGAAGCACCCCTGGCGCATGGACGACGAGAAGCTCGTCTATCCGTTCTACGAGAAGATCGTGAAGGCGGGTTACGACATCGTCTGCGTGCACAAGGGCCTCTATGCGCCGTCGGTCGAGAAGCAGTTTCCCAATCTCACCGCCTACGCCGCGGTCGATGATGTGGGGAAAGCCGCCAAGGACTGGCCGAATATCCGGTTCGTGATCTACCACTCGGCCTATCGCTGGGTCGGCGGCCGGCCGGAGGATGCCTGGGCGCAGTTCGAGAAGACCGGCCGGCTGGAATGGACCAGCGATCTTGCCGAGATACCGGAGAGGTACGGCGTCAGCAATGTTTATGGCGATCTCGGTCAGCTCTTCGCCATGACCGCAGTCGTCGAGCCCAGGCTCTGCGCGGCGCTCATGGGCATCCTGATCAAGGGCCTGGGTGCCGACCACGTGATCTGGGGCACCGACGCGCTGTGGACCGGCTCGCCGCAATGGCAGATCGAGGGTTTGCGCCGCCTCAAGATTCCCGAGGACATGCGCAAGAAGTACGGCTTTGCCGAGCTCGGCCCGGCCGACGGTCCGGTCAAGCGGGCGATCTTCGGCGCAAACTCGGCGCGCATGTACAAGTACAACGTCAAGAAGGCAGCGTGGCGCGACGATCGCTTTGCCGCGATCAAGGCCGACTACGAGAAGCGCGGCCGCGACCCGTCGAATCTGCGCTACGGCTACGTGATGCCCGGCTGATAAGCTCGCGGGATGCGTCTCAGGCATCCCGGCATCTCTTCCGCCCCGTCCATCTCGATCCGCTTCGACGGCCAGGAGGTCCCTGCGATCGAAGGCGAGACCATTGCCGCATCGCTGGCGGCCGCCGGCATCATTTCAGTCCGACAGGCCCGCTCCGGCGTACCGCGCGGCCCGTTCTGCGGCATGGGTGTGTGCTTCGATTGCCTGGTCACCGTCGACGGCAAGCCGAACCAGCGGGCGTGCCTCACCAAAGTAAGCGCCGGCATGGACGTGCGCTCGGCGCCGACCGCAGCCGCGCCGACGGATCACGCCACGGCGCCGACCGAAGAGATCGCTTGCGACGTCCTGGTCGTCGGTGCCGGGCCGGCCGGTCTGTCGGCCGCTAGAGCACTCGCTCTGGCAGGTGCCGAAGTGATCGTGGCCGACGAGCGCCTGCATCCCGGCGGGCAGTTCTACAAGCCACTGGCGCCCTCGCAGAACGCCGACATGACCGCGCTCGACCGCCAGTTCCGCGACGGCGCGATATTGGTCGAGGCGGCCCGCCATGCCGGCGTGAAGATCCTGAACGACACCACGGTGTGGGCTGTCTTTTCGGCGCACGAGGTTGCGGCCATCGTCTCGGGCCGCGCGACGCTCTTTCGCCCCAAGCGCCTTGTCTTTGCGACCGGCGCCTACGAGCAGTCACTGCCCGTGCCCGGCTGGACCTTGCCGGGCGTGATGACGGTCGGCGGCCTGCAGACCCTGGCGCGCTCGTATCGCGTGGCGCCGGGCAGCCGCATCGTCATCGCCGGCAACGGCCCGCTCTGCCTGCAGACAGCGGTCGAGCTGATCGAGGGCGGCGCGAATGTCGTGGCCGTGCTCGAGGCCGCCAAACGTCCCGGCCTTGGGCAGTGGCGCGATCTTTTGGGCGCGATGTCGCCCCTGCTGCTCGAAGGGCTGGGCATGACGGCGCGGCTGGGAAAGCTGCTGCATTGGGATCGCAAGGTGACGCGCATCGTCGGCGAGGATCGCGTATGCGGGATCGAGGCCGGCGACCTCAAGATCGAGGCCGACATCGTGGCGCTGAACTATGGCTTCGCCTCGTCATCGGAACTCGCGCGGGCACTGGGCTGCGCGCACCGCTTCATGCCGCGCGGCAACGGCTCGATGGAGACGCTGACCGATCGAGACGGCCGCACGAGCATTTCCGAAGTCTTTGCGATCGGCGACGGCGCGCGTTTCGGCGGCGCGCAGGCGGCGCGCGCGCAAGGCGAGGTGGCTGCAGCTGCGATCGCGCGCGATCTCGGCCTTGCAATGCGCGAACCGCGCGAGGCTTGGCGCTCGCTCGCTCGCGCGACCCGCTTCCAGGCATCTCTGTGGCGCCTGTTCGATGCGCCGCCGCTCGACCCGCGCGACATCGATGACGAGGCGATCGTCTGCCGTTGCGAGGAGGTGACGGCAGGCGAGCTGCGCCGGCAGATCGAGGCGGGGCTCGACACGCCGGCGGCGCTCAAGCGCGCCACGCGCGTCGGCATGGGCCGATGCCAGGGCCGCTACTGCGCCGCCGTCGTGGCGCGGCTTTGTCCGGCCGAAGTCGACGAATTCGGCCTGTTCGCGCCGCGGCCGCCGGCCAAGCCCGTGCCCATCCGCGCGCTCACGCTCGAACAGCCGGAATGGACCGGGCACGCCGATTTCGTGCCGCCCGACATGGCGCGACCGCGCGAGCTCGAACCGCTGCCGGCGGCAAGCGTCGATACATTGGTGATCGGCGGCGGCATCGCCGGCTCCTGCCTCGCCTACTGGCTGGCGCGCGAGGGCATCGAGACGATGGTCGTCGAACGCGACGACATGAGCCTCCAGGCATCGGGCGCCAACGCGGGCAGCCTGCACGTCCAGTTGCTGGCCTATGACTTCACCGGCGCCCCTCCCAATTCGCCCAACCGGTCGGTCGAAACCTTGCCGCTCGGCCCCGCATCGATCGGGCTGTGGCAGGAGATCGAGCGCGATACCGGCCAAGATTTCGAGATCAGGCAGTGCGGCGGCCTGATGCTGGCGGAGACCGAACGCGACATCGAGATCCTGAAGGGCAAGATCGCGCTCGAGAAAAGTCGCGGCATCGATGCCGAGCTGATCGGCGCCAACGAGCTGCGTCGCTTGGAACCATGCATCGGCGAGGCCGCCATCGCGGGCGAATGGTGCCCGGCCGAAGGCAAGATCAATCCGCTGAAGGGCACGTATGCGGTGATCGCGCGTGCCAAGGCGCTGGGCGCGCATTTTCGGCGCGGCAGCTCCGTGTCGGCCATCGAGCGTGACGGCAGTGCCTGGAAAGTGACGACCAGCCGCGGCGAGATCCGTGCCCGAAGGATCGTGAATGCGGCCGGTCCGTGGGCGGCTGAGATCGCGAGAATGGTCGGCATCGATATACCGGTGCGCGGCGCGCCGCTGCAGATGGTCGTCACCGAGCCCACCGCGCCCACGCTGTCGCGGCTGGTGGCCTATACCGGCCGCCACCTCACCTTGAAGCAGATGAGCTCGGGCGCCTTCATGATCGGCGGCGGCTGGACCGCCGGACTCGACGAGCGGCACAAGCTTGCGCGCGCGCTGCGGCCCAGCGTCGAGGGCAATCTCTGGATCGCCGCCCGCGCCGTGCCGGCGCTCGCCCAGTTGCACGCCATCCGCATCTGGGCCGGCATGAACGTCAACATCGATCGCGCGCCGATCCTGGGAGAGGTGCCGGGCCGGCCCGGCTTCTACAATTGCGTGAGCTCGAACGGCTACACGCTGGCGCCGGTCCTCTCGCGCTTGACGGCGGAAATGATCGCCGGCCGGCCGACGAGCCTGCCGGTCGAGGCTTACTCGATAAGGAGATTCGGGGCAGTAGACCGACGCCGCAGCCCGGGCCACACTTGCTTCGGCAAACAAGGGGGACCTAGATGACTTGTCCGCGTCTGGCGCTGGCCGCGTTGATCGCCGTGGGGGTTTTGGCGACGACGTCTGCTTACGCGCAAACCACGATCAAGCCGGCCATCGTCTATGCCAATGGCGGCAAGTTCGACAAATCCTTCAACGAGGGCGTGAGCAACGGCGCCAAGAAATTCACCGACGAGACCAAGGTCGCGGTGGTCGATTTCGAGCCGGCCAACGAGACGCAGTTCGAGCAGGCGCAGCGGCGCTTTGCCCAGCGCGGGCAGGATCCGATCATCGCCGTCGGCTTCTCGCAGGCGGTGGCGCTCGAGAAGGTCGCCAAGGAATTCCCCAAGATCCGCTTCACCATCATCGACAGCGTGGTCGACCTGCCCAACGTGCAGTCGGTGCTGTTCAAGGAGCATGAGGGCTCATTCCTGGTCGGCGTGCTGGCAGCGATGGCCTCCAAGAGCGGCAAGGTGGGCTTCGTGGGCGGCATGGACATCCCGTTGATCCGCCGCTTCCAGTGCGGCTACGAGCAGGGCATCAGGTACACCAACGCCAAGGCCGAGCTGATTGCCAACATGACCGGCACGACGCCCGCCGCCTGGAACGATCCGGGCCGCGGCGCCGAACTGGCCAAGGGCCAGTTCGATCGCGGCGTCGACGTGGTCTATGCCGCAGCCGGCAACACCGGCGTCGGCGTCCTGCAGGCCGCCAAGGATCGCGGCAAGCTCGCGATCGGCGTCGACTCCAACCAGAACTACCTGCATCCCGGCACGATGCTGACCTCGATGCTGAAGCATGTCGACGTCGCGGCGTACAAGAGCTTCATGGACGCCTACAAGGGTTCGTGGAAGGCCGGCACGCAGGTGCTGGGCCTCAAGGAAGGTGGCGTCGACTGGGCCTACGATCAGTACAACGACAAGCTGATCACGCCGGAGATGAAGGCCAAGGTCGAGGCCGCCAAGGCCGACATCATCTCGGGCAAGATCGTCGTGCACGACTATATGAGCAACAACGCCTGCAAGTGATGCACGGCACGTGACGTCGGCGATCGAGCTCGTCGCGATCGACAAGTCGTTTGGCAGCGTACGCGCCGTTCGCGGCGTGTCGCTCGCCATCGAGAAGGGCGCGATCACCGGCATCGTGGGCGAGAACGGGGCCGGCAAATCGACCCTGATGAGTATCCTCTACGGGCTCTATCATGCCGACTCGGGCGAGATCCGCGTCGACGGCACGCCGGTGCGCATGGCGAGCCCGCACGACGCCATCGCCCACGGCATCGGCATGGTGCACCAGCATTTCATGCTGATCGACACCTTCACCGTGCTCGAGAATCTGGTGCTGGGCGCGGAGGGCGGTCCGCTGCTCGCCGGGGGATTGGCGGCGGCGCGCGCCGAGCTCGAACGGCTCGAGCGGGAATACGGCCTCACGGTCGATCCCGACGCGCGCGTGGCCGACCTTTCCGTGGGCGAGCAGCAGAGGGTCGAGATCCTGAAGGTGCTGTTCCGCGGCGCGCGTATCCTGATCCTCGACGAGCCGAGCGCGGTGCTGACGCCGCAGGAGACCGACCAGCTGTTCCGCATCCTGGGCACGCTCAAGGAACGCGGCGTCACCATTGTGCTAATCACGCACAAGCTGCGCGAGATCATGGCGGCGACCGAGCGCGTGTTCGTCATGCGTCAAGGCGAGGTCGTGGCCGAGCGCCGGACTGCCGACACCGATCCCGAGGAGCTCGCCGAGCTGATGGTGGGCCGCAAGGTCCGGCTGCGGCTCGACAAGGCGGCGCCGCGGCCGGGCGAGGTCCGCCTCAAGGCCGAGCATCTCGGCCTCACCGATGCGCGCGGCGTCAAGCTGCTCGACGACATCGATCTCGAAGTGAGGTCGGGCGAGATTGTCGGCATCGCCGGCGTCTCGGGCAACGGCCAGACGGAGCTCTTGCAGGTGCTGTCGGGAATCCGGCCGCCGACGGCGGGCGGCTTTACTGTGTGCGGCCGGCGGGTGGACGCCGATCACGCGATCGATCCCGGCGCCATGCGCGATCTCGGCCTCGCCCATGTGCCGGAGGACCGCCATCGCCAGGGCATGGTGGCCGCGTTCCGCGCCGCCGAGACCGCGATCCTGGGGTATCACGACGAGCCGCCGTTCTCGCGCAACTACCTGCTGCAGACCCCCGCGGTGGGCGCGCATTGCGCCGAGTTGATGGAGCGGTTCGACGTGCGACCGCGCCTTACCGGCCTGCGCTCATCCAGCTTCTCCGGCGGCAACCAGCAGAAGCTGGTGCTGGCGCGCGAAATGGCGCGCCGGCCCAAGGTGCTGCTGGTCGGCCAGCCGACCCGCGGCGTCGATATCGGCGCCATCGAATTCATCCATCGCGAGTTGGTGAAGAGTCGCGACGCGGGCTGCGCGGTGCTGGTGGTTTCCGTCGAGCTCGACGAGATCCTGTCGCTCGCCGACCGCATCCTCGTGATGTTCGCCGGCCGCATCACCGGCGAGATCCCGGCGGAGCGGGCCGACGAACGCAGCGTCGGCTTGATGATGACAGGTAGCGCATGAAGCCGTTGCCGCGTTGGGCCGATATCGTGCTGATGCCGCTGATCAACATCGCGCTCGCCTTCGTGATCGTCGGCATCATCGTGGCGGTGATCGGTGTCGATCCGGGGAAGGCCTTGAAGCTGCTGGTGGTCGGTGCCCTGGGCTCGTCCGAATCCATCGGCTACACGCTCTACTACGCCACCAACTTCATCTTCACCGGTCTCGCCGTCGCCGTCGCGTTCCATGCCGGCCTGTTCAATATCGGCGGCGAGGGCCAGGCCTATATCGGCGGCCTGGGCTGCGGGCTCGCCATCCTAGCGCTCGATCGCTACCTGCCGGCCTGGGCGATGATCCCGGTTGCGGTCGCGGCGGCGGCGCTGTTCGGCGCGGCGTGGGCTGCGGTGCCGGCCTGGCTTCAGGCATGGCGCGGCAGCCACATCGTCATCACCACCATCATGTTCAATTTCGTCGCCTCGGCGCTGATGGTCTACCTGCTGGTGAACGTGCTGATCGCGCCCGGATCGATGACGCCGCAGAGCCGGAACTTCGCCGCCTCGGGCAAGCTGCCGCAGGTCCACGAGCTGCTCGACCGGCTCGGCTTTCAGGTCGCCCCGTCGGCGCTCAACCTGTCGATCGTGCTGGCCATCGCCTGCTGTTTCCTGGCCTGGGTGTTCCTGTGGCACACGCCGTGGGGCTATGCGCTGCGCACCATGGGGCACAATCCCGATGCCGCGATCTATGCCGGCACCAATCTCAGGCGCATGACCATGCTCGCCATGTGCCTGTCCGGCGCGCTGGCGGGCTTCGTCGGCGTCAATGAGCTGATGGGCGTGCACCAGCGCATCGTGCTCGACTTTCCGGCCGGCTACGGCTTTGCCGGCATCGCCGTGTCGCTGATGGGGCGCAACCATCCCCTGGGCATCGTGCTGGCGGCGCTGCTGTTCGGCGCCCTGCAGCAGGGCGGCGCCGAGCTCGCCTTCGATGTGCCGACGATCACCCGAGAGATGGTGGTAGTGATCCAGGGACTGGTGATCCTGTTCTGCGGCGCGCTGGCCCACCTGCCGCGGCCATGGCTGCAATACCTGCTCGCGCCGCGTGCCGAGCCATGAACGATGCAGCGACGCTCGTCCTGCTGACCTTGGCTGCGACCCTACGCGAGGCGACGCCGCTCGTGCTCTGCGCCATGGGCGGGCTCTTCTCGGAACGCAGCGGCATCATCGACGTCGGTCTCGAGGGCAAGATGCTGATGGCGGCGTTCTTCGCCGCCGCGATCTCGGCCGTGACCGGCTCGGCCTGGCTCGGCATCGCCGCCGCCGTGGCCGCGGCCGAAGTGCTGGCGCTGCTGCACGGCTTCGCCTGCATCACCCATCGCGGCAACCAGGTGGTGAGCGGGGTCGCCATCAACATCCTGTCGGCGGGGCTGACCGTCGTGCTGGGCAATGCCTGGTTCAACCGCGGCGGCCAGACGCCGGCTCTCGAAGCGCCCGGCCAGCGGCTGCTGCCGCTGTTCTTTCCCGGCGCAGGCGACAACATCCTGATGTATGTCGCGCTCGCTTCCGTGCCGCTCACTTGGTGGGTGATCACGCGCACGCGCTTTGGCCTGCGCCTGCGCGCGGTGGGCGAGATGCCGCTCGCCGTCGACACGGCGGGCATCTCGGTGCCGGGATTGCGCTACCGGGCGGTGCTGCTGTGCGGCCTGCTGTCGGGCCTGGCCGGCGCCTACCTGTCGATCGCCCAGAACGCAGGCTTCGGCCGCGACATGACGGCGGGGCAGGGCTTCATCGCGCTGGCGGCGGTGATCTTCGGCAAATGGCGGCCGTTCCCGGCGTTCGGCGCCTGCCTGATGTTCGGCCTGCTCGACGCCGTCGCCATCCGCCTGCAAGGCGTGCGGGTGCCCGGCATCGGCGAGGTGCCGGTGCAATTGATCCAGGCTTTGCCTTATCTTCTCACCATGTTTCTGCTGGCAGGCTTCATCGGCCGCGCCATCGCGCCCAAGGCCGTCGGCGTGCCCTACGAAAAGGAGCACTGAGGTGGACGATCTCCTGGCGCTGGCCCGTACCATGATGGTGCGCGCGCATGCTCCCTATTCGAAGTTCCATGTCGGGGCGGCGGTGCGCGACGAGGATGGCCGCATCCATGGCGGCTGCAACGTCGAGAATGCCGCCTACCCGCAGGGCTGGTGCGCCGAGGCGTCGGCCATCGCGGCCCTGGTGGGCGCCGGCAAGAAGCGCGTGACCGAATGCGCGATCATGGGGCCAGGGCCCGAGCCGATCACGCCGTGCGGCGGCTGCCGCCAGAAGCTGCGCGAGTTCGCGGCCGACGACCTCAGGATCCATCTCTGCGGTCCCGACGGACTGCATCGGACGGTGACCCTGGGCGATCTGCTGCCGCTCTCGTTCGGGCCGCACAATCTCCACAAGCCATGAGCGCAGCCGAGACGATCGCAGCGCGCGCGCCGGGTTTCGTGCCCAAGGTGGCGGCGATCCTGGGCTCGGGCCTGGGCAGCTTCGCCGACGAGGTGAGGGCGATCGCGACGATCCACTATGCCGAGCTCGAGGGCTTCCCCAGGCCCACGGTCGGCAGCCACGCCGGCCGGCTGGTGCTGGGCCATGTCGGGCCCACTCCCGTCGCCGTGCTGCAGGGCCGCGCGCACTATTACGAGAACGGTCGCGCCGACGAGATGGCGGGCGTGATCCGGACGATGGCCGCGGTCGGCTGCAAGGCACTGTTGCAGACCAATGCCGCCGGCAGCCTCCGCCTCGACATGCCGCCCGGATCGCTGATGGCGGTGACCGACCACATCAACTTCACCGGCGTCAATCCGCTGTTCGGCGTGGCCAAGGATCGCTTCATCGACATGGTCGACGCCTACGATCCCGCGCTCACGGCCAAGCTTCTGGCCGCAGCCAGGGACGTCGACGTGCGCTGCCACGAGGGCGTCTATATCTGGTTCTGCGGGCCGTCCTTCGAGACGCCGGCGGAGATTCGCGCCGCCCATGCCCTGGGAGCCGATGCCGTCGGCATGTCGACGGCGCCCGAGACGATCCTGGCGCGCCATGCCGGCATGAAGGTCGTGGCGCTGTCGCTGATGACCAACTACGCCGCTGGTCTCGGCAGCGAGAAGCTCGGCCACGAGCACACGATGGCGGTGGCGAACCAGGCCGCGGCCGGCGTGCGCAAGGTGCTGCGCCGTTTCCTGGAGCGCTACGATTGAGCGCCTTGCTGCCGCAGGAGGTCATCCGCAAGAAGCGCGACGGCGGCGAGCTCTCGCCTGAAGAAATCGCCTTCATGGTCGATGGCATCACCGACGGCAGCCTGAGCGAGGGGCAGATCGCGGCCTTTGCGATGGCGGTCTTCATGCGCGGCATGACGACCGACGAGCGCGTGGCGCTCACCCTGCGGCTGGCCCAAAGCGGCACGACGCTGAATTGGCGCGATCTCGATCTTTCCGGCCCGCTGATCGACAAGCATTCGAGCGGCGGCGTCGGCGACAAGGTGAGCCTGATGCTGGCGCCGATCGCGGCGGCCTGCGGGGCCTTCGTGCCGATGATCTCGGGGCGCGGGCTCGGCCATACCGGCGGCACCCTGGACAAGCTAGGCTCGATCTCGGGCTACGACGTGCAGCCCGACATCGCCCGTTTCCGCCGGACCGTGCGCGAGGTGGGCTGCGCCGTGATTGGCCAGACGCATGATCTTGCGCCGGCCGACGGCCGCCTCTATGCGGTGCGCGACGTCACGGCGACCGTCGAATCGATCCCCCTGATCGTGGCCTCGATCCTGAGTAAGAAGCTCGCCGAAGGGCTCGACGGGCTGGTGATGGACGTGAAATGCGGCTCGGGCGCGTTCTGCGACAGCGAGCCGATGGCGCGCGAGCTGGCCGAAAGCCTGGTTGCGGTCGCCAACTCAGCCGGGCTGCCGACCATCGCGCTCGTCACCGACATGGACCGCGTGCTGGGCGGCAACGTCGGCAATGCCCTCGAAGTCGCCGAGGTGGCTGCCTATCTCAAGGGCGAAGGCGTGCGCGATCCCCGCCTGCACGAGGTGACGATGGAGCTGGCCGGCGAGATGCTGGCGTTGGGCAAGCTGGCGCCGAGCGTGGCGGCAGGCAAGGCGCGTGCGCAGTCGGCGCTCGAGGACGGCCGCGCCGCCGAGAAATTCGCCCGCATGGTGGCCGCTCTGGGCGGTCCCGACGATTTCCTCGAGCATCCGGCGAGATATCTGGCCCGTGCGCCCGTGGTGCGGCCCTGCAGCGCCGACCGCTCGGGTCACGTCGTCGGCATGAACGCCCGCCAGATCGGCATTGCCGTGGTCGGGCTGGGCGGCGGCCGCCGCCATGCCGACGATGCCATCGATCCCGCCGTCGGCCTCACCGAGGTGATCGAGGTCGGCGCGCAGGTACGTCCCGGCGCTCCGCTTTGCGTCGTCCATGCGGCCAGTGAAGCCGATGCCGACGAGGCGGTCGCCCTGCTGCGCCAGGCCATCTATATCGGCGATGCAGCGCCCGGGCTGCGTCCCGTCGTCATGGGACGGATCGCCCGGTGACCGCATTCGATCGCGCCGCGTACCAACGCGATGGCTTCGCCATGCTGGAAGGAGTCTTGTCGCCTGCCGACTGCGCGGCATTGAAGCAGCGCGCGGCCGAGCTCGCCGCCGCGTGGGACGGCAAGGAGGGGGCCGTCTTTTCCACTCGTGACCAGGCGCATGCGCGCGACCGCTATTTCCGCGAGTCAGGCGGCGCCATCCGGTACTTCGTCGAGGAAGCCGCACCCGACCGGCTGAACAAGATCGGCCACGCCCTGCACGACCTCGATCCGGTGTTCGACCGCGTCTCGCGTCAGCCGCGCCTGGCCGAGCTGGCCCATGAATTGGGCCTGCGGCAGCCGCTCCTGCTGCAGTCGATGCTGCTGTTCAAGGCGCCGCACGTCGGCGGCGAAGTCGGCTGGCACCAGGACGCGACCTACTTGCGCACCGAGCCCGCGACGGTGACCGGCTTCTGGATCGCGCTCGACGATGCCGACAGGGAGAATGGCTGCCTGCTGGCGCTACCCGGCGCCCACCGCGGTCCGCTCCGCCAGTGGTTCGGTTATGCCGGCTCCGACCTGGTGACGCGCCAGATCGACCGCACACCGTGGCCGGCCATCGAGCCGGTGGCGCTGGAGGCGCGGCGCGGCACCGTCGTGGTGCTGCACGGGCTTCTGCCGCATGCCAGCGCGCCCAATCGATCTTCCAGGCCGCGGCTGGCCTATTCGTTGCATTTGATCGACGGTTGCGCCCACTATCCCTCCGACAACTGGCTGCAACGGCCGCATTTGCCGCTGCGAGGATTTTGAGTGATTCCCAAGGCCGAACTGCATTGCCATCTCGAGGGCTCGGTGCCGCCGCCAGTGGCGCGTGCGCTGGCGGCGCGCAACGGCGTCGCCCTGCCGGAGGCGTTGTTCGACGCCAACGGCGAATATGCCTGGACCGACTTCTGGAGCTTTCTCGACGCCTACGATCGCGTCTGCCGCGCCCTCAAGCTGCCGCGCGACTTCGAGGACGTGATCTATACCTATCTCAAGGGCGCCGCGGCCGAGGGCGCGGTCTATGTCGAGATGTTCTGCTCGCCGGTGCGGGCGCAGGCGCTCGGCATCGGCCACGATGCCTGGTTGAGCGCGCTCGAGGCCGGCATCGATCGCGCGCGCCGCGATTTCGGCATCGAAGGCCGCATCGTCATCATCTGCATCCGCCATCTCGGACCCGAGCATGCGCTCGCCATGGCGCGGGCGATGGTCGAGCACCCGCATCGTTACGTCGTGGGCTTCGGCATGGGCGGCGACGAGGCCAAGTTCCAGCCGATCGATTTCGCGCCCGCCTATCGTCTGGCCCACGAGCATGGCTATGGCTGCACGGTCCATGCCGGCGAGGTGCGGGGGCCAGAGAGCGTGTGGGCCGCGATTCGCGATCTTCCGGTGACCCGCATCGGCCATGGCGTGCGGTCGGCCGAGGACCCGCGCCTGCTCGACGAGCTTGCCCGCCGCG
This sequence comes from Reyranella sp., assembly GCA_035651335.1. Classification (GTDB taxonomy): domain Bacteria; phylum Pseudomonadota; class Alphaproteobacteria; order Reyranellales; family Reyranellaceae; genus Reyranella. The sequence continues at coordinate 50,815 of DASRFX010000104.1, forward strand.
GCATCGTCCTGGAGGTCTGCCCGGGCAGCAATCTGGCACTCGGCCTTTATCCCGATCGCACCGCGCATCCGCTCCGTCGGCTGATCGCAGCCGGTGTGCGGGTGACCCTGGGCTCCGACGACCCGCCCTTCTTCCACACGACCTTGGGGGCGGAGTACGATAATGCCGGCCTGGATGAACGAGGGTTGAGGGCCATCACGCGTACCGCGATCGAAGCGTCGTTCGCCGACGAGGCGACCAAACGGAGGCTACTGGGGGGACTGACGACATGATGCCAAGCAAAGCTCTGCTGCTGGGGGCGCTCGCCGCCGCACTTTCGGTCGGCGCAGCGTACGCGCAGGAGGCGGCGCCCAACGACAATCTGAACGCCGTCCTGTGGACGCAGCGTTCGGTCGAGTTCAAAGGCAACGCCATGACCGTCTATGCGCTCGGCATGATCCGGCTCGACCAGGCGCTGGCCGACAAGAAATGGACGGCGGCGCCGGTCGAGCAGACGGGCGACTTCGCCAACCTGCCGCCCGCCATCGTGCTCGACGTCGACGAGACGGTGCTCGACAACTCGGCCTACCAGGCCTGGAACATCAAGGCGGGCACCAGCTTCAGTCTGAAGACGTGGAACGAGTTCTGCGATGCGCAGATCTCCAAGGCGGTGCCCGGCGCGGTCGAATTCGCCAAGTACGCCGAGTCCAAGGGCGTGAAGGTGTTCTATCTCAGCAACCGCGACGTCACGGTCGAGAAGTCGACGCGGGAGAACATGCAGAAGCTCGGCTTCCCGATGGGCGGTAACGTCGACACCTTCCTGATGCAGAACGAGCAGAAGGACTGGGGCAGCAAGAAGGGCACCCGCCGCGCCTTCCTCGCCAAGAACTATCGCCTGCTGCTCGAATTCGGCGACAATTTCGGCGACTTCGACGACCGCTACGCCTCGAGCGAGGCCGATCGCGTGAAGTTCTTCGAGGAGAACAAGCAGCGCTGGGGCCGCGAATGGCTGGTGCTGGCCAACCCGACCTACGGCTCGTTCGAGGCGGCGCCCTTCGGCTTCAACTACAAGCAGTCCGACGCCGAGAAGCGCAAGGCCAAGCAGGGCGTGCTCGAGGGCTGGAGCGGCCCCAAGCAGTGACGGGCGACGGCCGGCGGCCGGCCGCGCAAGTTCGTGAGGTCCCTCGCAAAGGCTCGGGACGCCCGCCAGGGGCCGGCGTTCTATACGACAGAATCGGCTTCCTTCTAACACCCGGGGTATGGTGGCGGCACCGTGATCGCCGTCGCCCAAATTTCATCTGCTCCGTCGGGGCTTTCCGCACTTTCCGCTAGTGCGCTAGTGATTCGCACTGGTCGTTGGGACCGGAGCGCAAGATTCGTTCGCGACGAATCGATGGAATCGCGCGCGAGCCATAAGGCTCCCGTTATTTTCCTGTTATTTTAACATGAGCCCTTCAACTAATAGTGGCTCAGGAAATTGCGCGCTCGTCAGATCGCGGCTTCGCTCTCGGCGTCGAACAGGTGCAGGCGGTCGGGATTGAGCGCCAGCCGGAGCTTCTCGTGTGGCTTGACCCGCACGGTGGGATCGATGCTGGCCACGATCAGCGCCGCGCCGGCGCGCGTGTCGAGCAGGATCTCGGAGCCCAACTGCTCGACCACCTCGACACTGGTGTCGAAGCAATGGTCGGCCGAGTCGTTGGGCCCGGCGACATGGATGTCCTCGGGGCGGATGCCGAGCGTGGCCTTGCGGCTGCCCTTGGCGCGCGCCCGCGCGGCAATGGCGTCGGGCAGCACGATCTTGAGGCCAGGCGCCTCGGCCACGGCACGGTTGCCGGCGTCCGACAGCGAGACGTCGGCAAAGTTCATCGCCGGCGAGCCGATGAAGCCCGCGACGAAGCGGTTGGCCGGCGTGTTGTACAGTTCGAGTGGCTCGCCCATCTGCTGCACGATGCCGTCCTTCATCACCACGACGCGGTCGCCCAGCGTCATCGCCTCGACCTGGTCGTGGGTGACGTAGATCGCCGTGGTGCCGAGCCGCTCGTGCAGCTTCTTGAGCTCGACCCGCATCTGCACGCGCAGCTTGGCGTCGAGGTTGGAGAGCGGTTCGTCGAACAGGAACACCTTGGGGTCGCGCACGATGGCGCGGCCGAGGGCGACGCGCTGGCGCTGGCCGCCCGACAGCTGGCGCGGCTTGCGGTCGAGCAGGTTCTCGATGCCCAGGATGGTCGCGGCGTTCTGCACCCGCTTCTGGATGTCGGGCTTGTCGAACTTCCGCATCTTCAGACCGAACGCCATGTTCGAGGCGACGCTCATGTGCGGATAGAGCGCGTAGTTCTGGAACACCATGGCGATGTCGCGGTCCATCGGCGGCAGGTTGTTGACCACCGTGTCGTCGATCGCGATGTCGCCCGAGGTGATCGACTCCAGGCCGGCGACCATGCGCAAGGTCGTGGTCTTGCCGCAGCCCGAGGGGCCGACGAAGACCACGAACTCCTTGTCGCGGATCTCGAGGTTGACGTTCTTCACGGCGTGGACGCCGCCGTCATAGACCTTGTTGACGTTGCGGATGCTGACCAGCGCCATGAGCTAACCCTTCACCGAGCCCGTGAGGCCCGAGACGTAGTGTTCGACGAAGAACGAGTAGACGATCGCCACCGGCACCGAGCCGAGCAGCGCGCCCGCCATCAGCGAGCCCCAGAAGAACACGTCGCCGCGGATCAGTTCCGAGGTGACGCCGACCGGCACGGTCTTCTGCTCGGGCGACGACAGGAAGACCAGCGCATAGATGAACTCGTTCCAGGAGAGCGTGAAGGCGATGATGCCGGCCGACAGGATGCCGGGCACCGCGCAGGGGATGATGATGTAGACCATCGCCTTCCAGCGCGAGGCGCCGTCGATGCGGGCGCATTCCTCGAGCTCCTTCGGGATGGCCTTGAAGTAGCCCATCATCAGCCAGGTGCAGAACGGGATCAGGAAGGTCGGATAGGTGAGGATCAGCGACCACGGCGTGTCGCCGAGCTTGAAGTCGCGGATGATCTCGGCCAGCGGGATGAAGAGCAGGGTCTGCGGCACGAGGTAGGTGATGAAGATCACCGTGCCGAGGCTGCCGGCCCACGGGAAGTTGAGGCGCGCCAGCGCATAGCCCGCCAGCACGCCGCAGAAGAGGGAAATCAGGGTCGCGGTGGTGGCGATGAACATGGTGTTCATCATCCACTGGCCGAAGTCGGTCTCCTCGAACAGATAGGTGAAGTGCTCGATCGTCGGGAAGCTGGTCCAGAACGGATTGTAGTTGGGCGCGTTCCACGGCCGGTAGAGCTCGCCGTCCGGCCGGAAGCTGGTGATGACCATCCAGTAGAACGGGAACAGCAGGACGAGGACGAAGACGATCAGCGGGATGTAGTAGAACGTCCACCGCCGCAGCAGCGAGCCTTCGATCATCTAACGAGTCTCCACCCGGCGGATGTAGAGGAGCTGCACCACCACGATCAGGAACAGGAACGGGAACATGGCGAGCGAGATCGCCGCACCCTGCGACAGCAGCCCGGTGCCGATGCCGATCTGGTAGGCGTAGGTCGCGAACAGGTGCGTGGCGTTGGCCGGTCCGCCGCCGGTCATGACATAGACCAGCTGGAAGTCGGCGAAGGTCTGGATCACCGAGAACAGCATCACCACCATGGTGACCGGCAGCAGCAGCGGCCAGGTGATGTACCAGAAGCGGTTCCATGGCCGGGCGCCGTCGATGGCGGCGGCCTCGTTGAGCTCGGGGCTGATGGTCTGCAGGCCGGCCAGCAGCGAGATGGCGAAGAACGGCACGCCGCGCCAGATGTTGACGACGATGATCGAGGTCATGGCGAGGTCGGGATCGCCCAGCCAGTTGATGCGCTGGGTGATGAATCCGAGATGGAACAGCGTCCAGTTGATGACGCTGAAGGTCGGGTCGAACATCCACTTCCAGGCGAACGTCGACAGCACCGTCGGGATGATGAACGGCAGCAGGATGAAGGCACGCACCAACGCCTTGCCCTTGAAGTGCCGGTTGAGCAGCATGGCGAGCCACAGGCCGAGCGCCAGCTTGAACACCGTCGTGACGCCCGTGTACCAGAACGTGTTCCACACGGCGGTGCGGAAGATGCTGTCGTTCCAGATCTTGTAGAAGTTCTTCAGCCCGACGAAGTGGCCGGGATCGCCGACGACGGCGCTCGACAGCGCGAGATACACGCCCTCGGCGAACGGGTAGGCGATGAACAGGCCGAGCAGGATCGCGGTCGGCGCGAGCAGCACCATGGCGAGCCAGCGTTCGTCCTCCAGCGCCCGCAGTCGCGGAACGGGGCGCCTGGCTTCGGCCACGCCCGGGACTGCGGTCACTGTCATGGTCCACCCACCGGTTCGGTTACGCGATCGGTTCTGCGCCTAGGCGGAGTAGATCTTCTTCAGCTCCGACTCGGCCCACTTCACGGAATCCTCGGGCGCCATGCCCTGGACCGCCTTGGCATACATGTCGGTGACGATGTACTTCGACAGCGCCTCGGCCGCCTTGCCATTCGGCAGGCCGGCATAGCCCGGCGCCTGGCCGAGACGCGCCGCCACCTTGAACGGCGCCAGTACCGGGTCGGCATTCCAGATGGGATGCGATTCCCACTTGGCCGTGCACGGCGTGCCGTAGCCCTTCTGCGAGACGAACCACTTCTCGTAGTTCTTCTCGGCATGGATCCAGCGCAGGAACTGCTTGGCCGCATCCTGGTTCTTCGAATACTTCATCAGCATGTCGGACTGCATGAGATGGAAGCCGAACTGTCCCGCCGGTCCCTTGGGCAGCGGCGAGTGCAGGATGTCGTCCTTCATCGGCGTGCCCTTCTCGGTCTTGTACTGGTCGGGCTTGCGCAGCGTCTCGATGTAGATTGAGGCGCCGTTCAGGGTCGACGAGATGGTGCCCGAGAGGAACGCACGGTTGTTGTTGGTGTCGTCCCAGGCGAGGCCGCCCTCGTCGTGCGCCTCCTTCCAGAAGGCCGTCATGAACTTCACCGACTCGAGCGTCTCCTTGGAGTTGATGGCGACGGTCTTGCCGTCGGCCTCGACCTCCTTGCCGCCGAACGACCACATCAGCGGATAGGTGAAGCCCGGCGCGTCGCCGAACGTGTGGCCGAGCGTCTGGCCGATCGGTCGGCCCTTGGCCTTCAGCTTCTTGCCGAGCGCGCGGTATTCGTCCCATGTGTCGGGGAACTTGTTGGCGCCTTCCTCGGCGAACCACGACTTGCGGTAGGCGACCATGCCGCCCGGCACGACCCACGGCACGCTCATGTACATCTTGCCGTCGCTGCAGAACGACTTGCAGTACTTGTAGATGCCGCCCTCGTTCTTATCGATCTCGAGCGCCACGTCGCTCACGTCGACGACGCTGTTCTGGTAGATGTAGGTGTAGTTGTTGAACGCCATGATGATGTCGGGGCCGGTGCCCGACTGGATGGCGGCGGTGGTGCGTGGCTGCAGGTCGTTGCCGTTCACCGTCTCGAGCGTGATCTTCATGCCGAGTTCCTTCTCGGCCTGCGGGATCAGCTCCTTCTTGAGCAGCGCGTCGGACGCCGGAACGAAATCGACCCAGCGCAGCCAATGCACGGTCTTCTGTTGCGCATAAGCCGGTGTGCGTCCGCTGGCCAGGATGCCGGCCATGCCGGTGGACGCCACGGCAGCTGCGCTGCCGGCAAGCTTGATGACGCTGCGACGCTTCGTGTCAGCCATATGATCTCCTCCCAGAGAACACCGCCTCGATCGGACGGCAAATTGATTGCCGGTATCGTAGGCATCGCCGCGAAGGTCGCGCAAGCCGCAGTTCGAAATATTTGCTCTTTTTGCGCGCTTGCTTTGGCGAACCGTCAACCTCGCCGGGAGGGGCGCGCGCTACAGCACCGCCGGATCGAGGGTGAACAGCTCCTTGGCCTGGCCGACACCGCGCAGGGCGAAGCGGCCGACCGACACCAGCTTGCGCCGTTCGTCGGCCGGCAGGGTGCCGGCGAATTCCGACGAGATCAGCACCGGCCGATCGACCGACCGGCACATCGAGGCGATGCGGCTGGTCTCGTTGACGGCGGGGCCGACCACCGTGAAGTCGAGCCGGTCGACGCTGCCGATATTGCCGTAGAACACCTCGCCGACATGCAGGCCGACATAGACCGAGCTGGTCGGCCGCTCCTCGGCGCGCCGGCGCTCGTTCAGCGCCTGCACGCGGCGGCGCATTTCCGCCTCGGCGCGCAAGGCGGCGCTGCTCGCGTGAGCGGTATCGTCGGAGCGGAAGATGGCGAGCGTGCCGTCGCCGATCAGCTTCAGCACATCGCCGCCATTCTCGTGGATCGCCGTGATCACCGCCTCGGCATAGTCGTTCAGCAGGGGGATGATCTCGCCGGGCCGCGCGGTGTCGGTGATGGTCGTGAAGGAGCGCAGGTCGGAGAACCACAGCACGGCGCCGATGCGGTCGGCGACGCCGCGGCGGATGCGGCCTTCCAGCACGCGCCGGCCCGCGTCGCGGCCGAGATAGACGTCGACCAGGGTGGCGGCGATGCGGCCGAGCGCGGCGGTCTTGACCGCCAGCCCGAGCGCCGGCACCAGGCGCCGCAACGCCGCGACACCCTGTTCGCTGAAGCCCTCGACATGCTTGGTCGACCAGCCGGAATAAAAGGAGTCCATCTCGCCGATCGTGCCGTCCTCCTTGAAGCGATGGACGAAGACCAGGTAGTCGGTGTGGCCGAGATCCTTCATCTCCTTGATGATGGCGAAGTCGGCCTCCTCGCCGAAGCCGATGCGCCGGCGCAATTCCTCCTTGCCGGTCTGCAGCAGATGATGGAACGGGCTGCGCTTCCACGATTCCGCGACCTCGCCGATGTCGCTGCGGCCGTAGTCGCGCACGGCGTCCTCCTCGACGCCGTCGCTGCGCCAGCGGAAGATCGTGCCCTCGTGCACCGGATGCAGGGTGTCGATGAACATCAGGGCGCGGTCGATCTGCAGTCCGGCCGCGCAGCACTTCGCGCAGAAGGCACGCAGCAAGTCGGTCTCGGCCATGCCTTCCAGGCCGCGGCGAACGATCCAGTCGGCGAGGCGATCGACGATGTCAGGCTTAATTCGTGCGCTCCCGGAAGTGGCAGGCGGCGCGGTGGCCGGCCGCCACCGCTTCCAGCGCCGGCACCTCGCTGGCGCAGCGCTCGGCCTTAAGTGGGCAGCGCGGATGGAAATGGCAACCCGACGGCGGGTTGAGCGCACTCGCGATCTCGCCCCTGGCCTTCTGCCGGGTGACGGCGGTATTGCGGCGAAACGGGTCGGGGATCGCGGCAATGAGAGCGCGCGTATAGGGATGGCGCGGATCCTCGAAGATCTCCTGCCAGCCGCCCTGCTCGACGATGCGGCCGAGATACATGACGGCGACGCGGTCGGAGACATGCTCGACCACGCCGAGGTCGTGGCTGATCATGATGTAGGAGAGTCCCATCTGCTCCTTGAGATCGAGCAGCAGGTTGATGATCTGGGCGCGGATCGACACGTCGAGCGCCGACACCGGCTCGTCGCAGATCACGAGCTTGGGCCGGAGGATCAGGGCGCGGGCGATGCCGATCCTCTGGCGCTGGCCGCCGGAGAATTCGTGCGGGTAGCGGTCGGCGTGCTCGGGGCGGAGGCCGACCTTTTCCATCATGTCGGCGACGCGCGCGGCGACCTCGTGCTTGTCGCCGACGCCGTGGATGCGCAGCGGATCGGCGAGCGTGCGGCGCACGGTCTGGCGCGGATTGAGCGAGGCGTAGGGGTCCTGGAAGACCATCTGCACGGTGCGCGCGGTCTGCAGGCGATCGCGCCTGGCGACATCCTGGCCGTCGAGCGCGATCGCGCCGCGGGTCGGCGGGACCAGGCCCATGATTGAGAGCGCGAGCGTGGACTTGCCGCAACCGGACTCGCCCACCAGGCCGAGGCACTCGCCCTGCTTGACCTCGAGCGAGACGCCGTCGACGGCCTTGAGCGTCCTGACGCCGCCGGACAGCGCACCGCCCACGGTGAAATGGACGGCGAGGTCGTCGAGCTTCAGCAGCGGGTCAGGCATGGTGGAAACAGCGCACGATGCCGTCCGCCGGCAGGGGTGTCGCCTCGGGGGCTTCGAGGCGGCAGATCTCGGTCGCCGACGCACAGCGCGGATTGAACCGGCAGCCCGCTGGATAGGCCTGGATCGAAGGCACGACGCCCGCGATCTCGCGCAGGCGCTGCTGGCCGCGCTGCGCGCGTTCGCCAAGCCGCGGCAGGGAGTTCACGAGGCCCTGCGTGTAGGGATGGCGCGGCGTGGCGAAGATCGCGTCCGACGGCTGCGCCTCGACGATGCGGCCGGCATACATCACCGCCACGCGCCGGCACATGTTGGCGACCAGCCCGAGATCGTGGCTGATCATCAGGATGGCGGTGCCCTTGGCGGCGCACAGCTCGGCCATCAGGTCGACGATCTCGGCCTGCACCGTGACGTCGAGCGCCGTGGTCGGCTCGTCGGCGATCAACAGCTCGGGCGAGCAGGCAAGCGCGATGGCGATCATGACGCGTTGGCGCATGCCGCCCGAGAGCTGGTGCGGGTAATCCCTGATGCGCCGTTCGGGCGAGGGCACGCGGACCTGGCGCAGCGCCTCCTCGGCGCGGTCCATCGCCTCGTTCCACGACGCGCCCTGATGCAGGACGAACATCTCGGCGATCTGCCGGCCGACCGGCGACAGCGGGTTGAGCGCCGTCATCGGCTCCTGGAAGATCATGGCGATCTTGCCGCCGCGCAGCTCGCGCCAGCGCGCGGCCGGCGCGTCCTGGATCTCCTCGCCGTCGAGCACGATCCTGCCCCCGGCGAGGGACAGCGGCCGGCGCAGCAGGCCCATGATCGACAGCGCGGTGATGCTCTTGCCGCAGCCCGACTCGCCCACCAGACCGAACGCGTCGCCGCGCGCTATCTCGAACGAGACGTTCTCGACCGCGTCGTGGCGCCGACCGTCGCTGTCGGTGAGCGCGAGCCGCAGGTCCTCGACCCTGAGCAGCGCGTTCATGCCCGCCTCGAGGTCGATTGCGGGTCGAGGATGTCGCGCAGGCCGTCGCCCAGCAGGTTGAGGCCGAGCACGGTGAGAAAGATCGCCAGCCCGGGGAACACCGAGAGCCACGGCACGGTGCGGATCTGGTCGCGCGCCTCGGAGAGCATGCTGCCCCAGCTCGGGAAGGGCGGCCGGATGCCGAGGCCGAGGAAGGAGAGCGCGGCTTCGGCCAGGATCGCGCCGCCCATGCCGAGCGTGGCGATCACGATCAGCGGTCCCAGGATGTTGGGCAGGACCTGCGTGAACATGATGCGGAGGTCGCCATAGCCCAGCACTTGCGCGGCCTGCACGTAGCCCTGGCTCTTGAGCGACAGCACCTGTGCTCTCGTGATGCGGCAGGAGTAGGACCAGCTGGTGAGGCCGAGCGCGATCACCAGGCTCACCAGGCCGGGCCCGAGGATCGCCATGATGGCCAATGCGAACACCAGGGAAGGAATCGCAAGCATCAGGTTGGTGAGGCCGCTCACCAGATCGTCCCACCAGCCGCCCCAATAGCCGGCGGTGAGGCCGAGCGTGACGCCGATCAGGCTGTTGAGTATCTGGCTGGCGATGCCGACGGTGAGCGACACGCGCGCGCCGTAGACGATGCGCGAATAGATATCGCGGCCCTGCGCGTCGGTGCCGAAGGGGAAATCCCAGCCCGGCGGAATCTCGGCATTCATCAGGTTGGCGTCGAGCACCGGGTCGGTGAGCGCGATCAGCGGCGCGGCGAGCGCCGCGGCGATGGCGATGAACACCAGCCCGCCGCCGATCCAGAGTGAAGTGCCGCCTTTCAGCTTCATGGCTCAGCGGTAGCGGATGCGCGGGTCGATCGCCACGTAGGCCATGTCGACCAGCGTGTTGATGACGAGGAAGAAGAGCACGATCATCAGGATGCAGCCCTGTACCGCCGGCATGTCGCGCTGGAACACCGAATCGATCAGCAGCGAGCCGACGCCGGGCCAGGCGAACAGCTTCTCGACCACGACCGCCTGGCCCATCAGCGAGCCGAACTGCAGGCCGACGATGGTCACGACCAGCACCAGGGCGTTGCGCAGCACGTGCCATTTCACGACCAGCCGCTCGCTCATGCCCTTGCTGCGCGCGGTGCGCACGAAATCGGCGTTGAGCACGTCGAGCACGGCGGCGCGCGTGGTGCGGGCGAGCAGCGCCATCGGGCCGACGCCGAGCGCCACCGCCGGCAGGATGAGATAGCGGAGCCCGCCGTCGCCGTAGCCGAAGCTGGGCAGCCAGCCGAGCGTCAGCGCGAACAGGTACATCAGCATCAGGCCGAACCAGAACTGCGACAGCGACAGGCCCGAGATCGCGCCGACCATCGAGATCGTGTCGATCAGGCTGCCGGGCTTGAGCGCCGCCAGGAAACCGAGCGTCACGCCGACCGCTATCGCGAAGGTCATGGCGGCGAAGACGAGCTTGAGCGACGGCCAGATGCGCGCGCCGATCAGCCGGGTGACCGGTTCGCGGGTGCGGAACGAGGTGCCGAGATCGCCCACTGCGGTATGGGCGACGTACTTGGCGAAGCGCTGCGGCAAGGGGTCGTCGAGGCCCATTTCCTTGCGCATGCGCTCCATGACGGCGGGATCGATGGTCGAGCGCCCGTCCTCGTTCATGCCCGAGATGAAGCTGCCGGGCAGGACGGAGAACAGCAGGAAGACCAGCGCGACGACGGCCAACAGCGTCGGGACGACGTTGGCCAGCCGCCGCGCGAGGACGGCCAGCATCTACTTGGCGGGCGAGCGGCTATCGACCCAGATGTCTTCCGGATACTGGTGCGTGATCTCGGTGGGATTGGCCTGCAGGCCGTGCACCCACGGCTGGTAGGCCAGCACCGCCTTGTTGTAGTTGAAGAACCACACCGGCGCGTCCTCGTAGAGGACGTTGTTGGCCTGCTTCAGCAACTCGTCGCGCTTGGCGGGATCGCTCTGTTGCGCGGCGTCGTCGAGCAGCTTGTCGTAGGCCGGGTTGCTGTAGCCCGTGTAGTTGCAGGCCGTGCGCGGCGTCTTGGAGTAGTAGCAGCGCAGGGTGGCGAGCGAGTCGGGCCCGGTCAGGTTGGAGCCGATATAGGCCTGGTGCTCGCCCTTCATGGCGATCTCGGTCAGCACCGTGACCTCGACCAGCTTGGGCTTCAGCTTGATGCCGACCTTGCCCAGCATCGGAATGATCGCCTCGACGATCGGCAGGCCCCAGCTCTCGTTCTGGCTGGTGGTCAGCTCGAACTCGAAGCCGTTGGGCAGGCCCGCCTCGGCGAGCAGCTTCTTGGCCTTGTCGGGATCGTAGGGATAGGGCTTGGCCGTCTTGTCGAAGGCGGCCGACGAGGGCGGCAGCCAGCTCACCGCGCGATAGGCCTTGTCCTTGACCAGGCGCTTGATGATCAGGTTCGAGTCGATGGCGTAGTTGACCGCCTGCCGCACCTTCTTGTTGTCGAACGGCTTGACCGAGTGGTTGAAGGTCATGGCGCGGGTGAACATCTCGGGCACCTCGAGGATGCCCTTCGACAGCTCGGGATCGGCCTTGTAGGCGACGTACTGCGCGGGTCCGAGGATCGAGGTGTCGATCTCCTTGTTGCGGAAGGCGACGTCGCGCGCCGCGGCCTCGGCCATGATCAGCACCTCGAGCTTGTCGAGGTAGGGCTTGCCGGGCTTGTAGAACTTGTCGAAGCGCTCGAGCACGACGCGGCTGCCCGGGATGTGCTCCTTGAACTTGAACGGACCCAGCCCCACCGGATGCGAGCCGAAGTCGGGCTTCTCGGCTTCCTCCTTGGGCAGGATCGCGGTCGTGCCGCTGAAGAAGTAGTAGCCCGGATCGACGCGATCGGTGAGCGTCATCTCGAGCGTGTAGTCGTCGATCTTCCGGAGGCCCGAGATCGTCGTCGCCTGGCCCTTCTCGACCTCGACGGCGCCCTTGATGATGCGCACGTAGCGCGCCGCCGGATAGCCCTTCTTGCCGTCCATGATGCGGATGAACGACCAGATCACGTCGTCCGCCGTCATCTTGCGGCCATTGTGGAAGTAGGCGTCGTCGCGCAGCTTGTACGTGTAGGTGAGCCCGTCCGGCGAGGCCGACACCGACTTGGCAAGCTCGAGCACCAGCTTGGAGTTGGCGGTGTCCCAGTTGTAGAGCGTGCGGTGCAGCGCCTTGTTGACGATGTCGTCCTGCGCGCGCGGCGTGGTGTGCGGATCGAAGCTGCCGAAACTCGCGGCATAGGGCGCCGTCATGCGCACCGAGCCGCCCTTGCGCGGCGTATCCTGCGCTTGTGCCAACCCGGCGCCGGACAGCGCCAGCGCCGCCGCCAGCCACAGCAACTTCCGCATCCTCAGTCTCCCCTTGAACAACTGCGTCAAGGCGCATTCCATCCCGCCTGAAGTTCCAGCGCAAGGAAAATGCCGAATGAGCCGGTTGCCGAACTGCCTTCTCATCGTGACTGCCGAAGTCGATGCCGCGGTCGAAGCCGAGTGGAACCGCTGGTACGACGAGGTCCATCTGCCCGACGCGCTGGCTTGTCCCGGCGTCCTGTCGGGCCGCCGTTATGTCTCGTCGGGCCAGATTGCCGAAAGCGACCGCGGCCAGAGCCGGCGGAGCGACACCAGGCTCTACACCACCGTCTATGAGCTGCAATCGCCCGGCGCCGTGCAGACGAAGGAATTCGCCGCCATGCGCGGCTGGGCCAAATTCGCCCCCCATGTTCGCTCGCAGACGCGCGTGGTCGTGGGAACCGGAGAAGCGGCCGGCCATTAATTTGGCATGCAAGTGTGCGAGATCATGACGCGCGAGGTCGAGACCATCTCTCCCGATGCCTCCCTGCAGGTCGCCGCTTCAGCGATGGAGCAGATGGGCGTGGGCTCGCTGCCGGTGTGCCAGGGTCGCCGGCTGATGGGCTCGATCACCGACCGCGACATCGTGGTGCGCGGCGTCGCCACCGGTGCCTCGCCGATCGACATGCAGGTGCGCGACTGCATGACGGAGGACGCGCAGTGGGCTTACGAGGACGAGGATACCGAGGAAGTGCTGGCGCGCATGAAGGTGCTGCAGATCCGCCGGCTGGCCGTGCTCGACCGGCAGAAGAACCTGGTCGGCATCGTGGCGCTGGGCGACATCGCGACCGAGCCCGACGCCGCCACGCCCGAGCATGTCGGCGAGGCGATGTCGGAGATCTCCGACCCGTCGCGGCCGGATAAGTAAGTCTAGTCGTCCTCGAGCTGGCGCTTGCGCGACTTGGGCCGCTCCCACACCACGCCAGGATAGCCCTTCAGCGGTACCAGCTTCTGGCCGCGATAGGCCCAGTCGCGCAACTGATCGATGTGCCGGTGATAGCGCGGCTCGCGGCCGGTCCGCGTGTCGAACAGGGCGCGCGGGATGTCGACCATGCGCACATTGCGCCGCCGTTCGTAGAGCACCGGGCTGCCGCACTTGGAACAGAAGCTGCGGGCTGAGTTGGTCTTGTTGTCCTCGAAGCGGGTGAGGCTGCGCTTGCCCTTGGCGATGGTGAGGTTCTTGCGCCACACGCCGACATAGGTCGCGTAAGCCGCGCCATGGGCGCGCCGGCTCGCTTCCGAATGGTCATGCCAGGCCCAGAAGGCCGGATACTTGAATTCGACTTCCACGGCGCCGCACAGGCAGCGGCCGCGGACGAGCTCGCTCACACAGGCACCACATAGCCGTCGCGCCGCGGATCGCAGCCGCCGGTGTAGCTGCCGGTCTCGGGATCGCGCGCTACGCCCTGCATGCCGCCGACCTTCATCGTCCAGTCGGGTCCGCTGGTCAGGTCGTGACCGCGCTGGCGCAGCTCGCCATGCACCCGGGCGTCGACGCGGCTCTCGAGCAGCACCTCGCGCCCGTCGGTGAGCCGCGCGCGCGGCGCCTCGATCGCCTGCTGGATCGGCAGGCCGAAATCGACGTATTGCACGAAGGCCTGCGGCTGGGTCTGCAGGATGCCGTAGCTGCCTGGCGTGCCCAGCGCCAGCACTGCCTTGTCGCCCTGCGTCACGATCGAGGGCGCGACGCACACCGGCATGATCTCGCCCGGCTTGGCGCGGTTGGGGCTCGCCGGATTGACGTCGGCCCAATAGAGGAAGTTGTTGCAGCAGATGCCGGTGTCCGGCACCACGACGCCCGAGCCGAACACCGCGCCCAGGCTTTGCGTCACGCACACCATGTTGCCGTCGGCGTCAGCGATCGAGAACGAGGTCGTATGGCCTTCCTCGGGCTTGTCGGCGAGATCGGCGGTCCATTGCTCGGTCGCGCCGGTGATCGGCTTGCCGTCGCGCACCCGCGCGCGCAGCGCCTCGACATGGCCGTCGGACAGGAGCTCGGCGAGCTTCTGCTTGGACGGCACGCCCACCTTGATGCGCACGCCCGCGGCGAGGCGGATGGCGCGCAGCACGGTGTCGATGTGGTCGGTGCCATTGCGCTCCATCTTCGCCAGCTCGAAGCCTTCGAGGATGCGCAGGGTCAGCAGGTACTGGAACGCCTCGCAGGGCGGCGGCGGCACGTGCACGGTGCGGCCGCGATAGTCGGCCGACACCGGGTCGACCCACTCGGTGCGCGCCTCCTTGAGATCGTCCATGGTCAGGCAGCCGCCCAGCGCCTGCAGGCGGTCGATCAGCTTCTGGCCGAGCGCGCCGCCGTAGAGAAGCGCAGGTCCCTCGCTCGCGAGCGCTTCGAGTGTCCTGGCGAGGCTGGGTTGCTTCAGCACGGCGCCGAGCCTGGGCGCGCCGCCGCTCATGCCCTCGAGATAGTTCCTGCTCCATTCGGGATAGAGATCGGTTTGCGCGCGCAGCTGGCCTGCGGCGCCGTTGATCTCCTCGACGTTGAACTCGATCAGCGAGAAGCCGTCGCGGGCCAGCTTGATCGCGGGCGCGAACAGCTCGGGCAGCTTCTTGGTGCCGTAATCGTCCACCATCCGGCACCAGCCGCCGAGATTGCCGGGCGCGCCGACCGACAGCGGCCCGCGTGCCAGTTGCTCGCGGTGCCTGAGCTTGTCGAGCGGAAAGCGGCGCGGGATCGCGCCCATGAAGGAGAGCGAGCGCACGCGGCGCTCCCTGGCGACGTAGCAGGTCGCAAGGCCTTGGCCGGCCAGTCCGGACATGTAGGGCTCGACGACATTCAGCGCCGCGGCGGTCGCGGCCGCAGCATCGAAGGCGTTGCCGCCGTTGCCCAGGATGCGCGCGCCGGCCGCCGCCGCCAGCGGATGCGCTGCCGCCACCATTCCGTGACGCGATGTGATGGTCGGACGCTTGCCATGCTGCAACATCGACTACTCCCAACCTGCTCCAAGAGGCGCGGATCATGACGTCTTTGGCGGCCGTGCGCTATACAGTAGGACGATGCGCAGACTGGAATTCGGCTGGTTCCTGCCGACCGCCGGCGATACCACGGCCTACGGGCTGAACGAGGCGTTCGTGCCGCAATCGCTCGAGCTGTTCGACAAGGTCGTCGCCGCGGCCGAGGCGGCGGGCTTCGAGTACATGCTGGTGCCGGTCCAGACGGCGTGCTGGGAGGCATGGATCTCGAGCGCCATGATGGTGGGACGCTCGAAGTCGATCCGCATGCTGGTGGCGGCGCGGCCCTCCTACATCAACCCGGTGCTGATGGCCAAGATGATCGCCGCTTTCGACCAGCTTTCGGGCGGGCGCATCTGCATCAACCTCATCGCCGGCCAGAGCGAGGCCGAGAACGCCCAGGAAGGCGTGAAGTGGGGCAAGCAAGAGCGCTACGAGATCATGGACGAGGAGGTGACTCTCCTGAAGCTCCTGTGGACGCAGCCCTCGGTCACATACGACGGCAAGTTCCATCAACTAAAGGGCGCGCAGGTGCGGCCGCGGCCACTGCAAAGACCCTACCCGAAATTCTATCTCGGCGGCGGGTCGAAGCAGGCTTGGGAGATCTCGGCCAAGCACTCCGATGTACATCTGTTCTGGGGTGACACCTACGAGCGCATCAAGGCCAACATGACGGAGATCCGCGGCATGGCGGCAAGGCACGGCCGCGACAAGGAGATCGGCTTCGGCATGCGCCTGCAGATCATCTGCCGCGAGACCGAAAAGGAGGCGTGGGATTTCGCGCGCAATCTGGTCGGCCATGCGACGGAAGCGCAGAAGGCCTTCGTGAAGCAGCATTTCGCCACCTCGGAAGCCAACCGGCGCGTGCGTGAGCTGGCGGCGGTCGGCGACGTGATCGAGCGCAATCTGTGGACAGGCATCACGCAGGTCCGGCCGGGCGCCGGCATCGCGGTCGTCGGCACACCCGAGCAGTGCGCCGACACGCTGCAGGATTTCATCGATCTCGGTTGCCATTCTTTCTGCCTGTCGGGCTATCTGCACGACGAGGAGGCGGAGCGCTTCGGCAAATGGGTGATGCCGATCCTGCGCGAGCGCAACAAGGCGCGGATGCTGGCGGCTTAGCGGCCGTTCGACGCCAATCGCTTCATCCTGAGGAGCGCCGAAGGGCGCGTCTCGAAGGATGGGGACCGGCACGTGTCTGTGGTCCACCCTTCGAGACGGGCGCTTAGCCGCCTTCGCCGTACAGCAGCGAAAGGGCGACGCGCCCTCCTCAGGGTGAGGTGTTTCTGCTGCGAACTCTAGTTGCGGCCGCCGTCCCACAGGAACATGTCGACGTCGGTGATCCAGGGCTTGCGCGCGTCGTAGAACTGCCAGCCGGCGAAGCCTCTGGGCGGTAGGATCACGCCATCCCGCGTCGAACGGCGCATGACGATGCTCTGGCTCGACAGGGCCCAATCCTCGACGAAATCGTTCCACGGGCGCCGGCCGAACGGCGTCGCTTCGACGGGAACGAGGCCCGGCCGTGCGGCGATCGTCGCCTGGAACAGCGAGGCGCTCTGTCGCCACAATTCGGTGAGCTGCAGGTCCGCCGGCAGTCCGGCCAGCAAAGCGGCGAAGGCAAAGAGCATGAGCCGCCGGGCCGGCGCCGCCTGCGACAGCAGGGCGAGAGCCTTGGGAGTCCAGGCAGGGCGCAGCGCATAGAACCAGATGCCGACCACGATCGCCGCCATCACCAGGCTCGCCACCAGCCGCGAGTGATAATGCGACTTGGGCAGTGGCCGCATCTCGCCGCCAGTCAGCCACAGCAAGGGACAGAGCGCGACCAGCGCGAGCAGGATGCCGGCGGTGAGGTAGAGACCGCGCGACTGCAGCAAGCGCGGTGCCAGCAGGCCGCCGGCCGACACGATGAAGAGAGCAACGAGCGGCAGGACGAACTGCAGGTTCGTCCAGAACAGGGCGGCGCCCGCGACCGCATCGCCGATTTGCGACTCGTCGCGGTAGGGACCGATCAGCGACTGCAGGGAGAAGCCGGCGGCGGCGACCAGGACGAGCGCTGAGACGAAGTACAGACGGGCGCCCCAGCCCGGCGCGCGCCACTGGCGCAGGCGCCACAGGACCAGCCCGGCCAGCAGCAGGCCGAACGCCAGCACGGTTTCGTAGGAGCGCAGCAGCATCGCGGCCGTGGCGATCAGCAGCAGGCCATCGACGATCGTGGGCCGCTCGGCGGTCACCAGCACCAGCACGACGAACAGCACGGCGGGAAGGATGGCGTTGTACTCGCCGATGATGAAGAACGAGGTCGGCAGGAAGACGACGGCGATCGCCAGAAGCACGGCGGCGAGCAACGCAGGATCGCGCCGCGCGCGGAACAGGCAGGCGTGATAGTAGGCCGTCGGCAGCCCGAACAGGCCGGCCGACAACAGCCGCGCCAGGAGGTGGGTGTCCGTGATGCCGAGCCAGATCGCGAGCGCCGCCGGCGTCTGCGTCACCGCGATCACCGTCTGGCGGCTGTCATAGAGCATCACGTAGCTCTTGATGTGCATCATGTAGAGCAGCGTGGCGCTGCCGTCGCCGAACAGGCCGCGCGCCAGCCAGCTATGCCAGACCGCCAGCCCCCAGATCAGCACCGCCGCCATGCGATAGACGGCCGTCGTGCCCACTCCCGCCATGCGCTCACTATACGCTATGTTCGGCGCCGGAGGACAAAGTGCCACTCGCCTCGCGCGCCTACGAAGCCCCCGACATCGCCGCCGTCCAGGAGCTCTACCACTCCAAGGGCTGGACGGACGGTCTGCCGATCGTGCCGCCGACGGAGGACGCCGTTCGCGCCTGCCTCGAGTGGGCGATGATGCCGCCCGACCAGCTGATCGGCGTCGAGCCGGTGCGCGGGCTTGCGATCACCGCCGAGAAGATCGCGATCAACGCCGTGATGGCGGGCTGCCTGCCGATGCACTTTCCGGCCGTTGTGACCGCCTGGACGGCGATGATGCAGCCCGAGTTCCTGGTGCACGGCGCCACGGCAAGCACCGGCGGCAGCGCCATCATGGTCGTGCTGAACGGCCCGATCCGCAAGGAGATCGGCGCCACCGGCACGTTCAATGCACTGGGCAACAAGGATCGCGCCACCGCCGCGATCGGCCGCGCTATCCGTCTCTGCCTGATCAATCTTCTCGAAGCGCGGCCGGGCGAGATCGACCGCTCGACTTTGGGTCACCCCGGAAAGTTCAGCTACTGCATCGCCGAGGACGAGGAGGACACGACCTGGCTGCCGCTGCACGTCCAGCGCGGCGTGGAGCGCGAGGCCTCGGCGGTGACCGTGATGGCGGCCGGCGCGCCGCGCCAGATCATGAACGAGTGGACGACCAAGCCCGAGGAGATCCTCGAGACCTTCGCCGCCGACATGCGCGCCAACCTCAGGCACTATTCGATCCATCCCGGCAACTACGCCATCATCGTTCCCAAGCAGCTGCGCGAGCACCTGCAGAATGCCGGCTGGACCAAGACGAAGATCGCCGAGTTCATCCACGAGCGCGCCCGCATCCATCGCCGCGAATGGGCCGATGTCGGCAAGGGCTCGGTGGTGCGCGACAAGGGCGACCGGGTGTATCCTGCGCTCGCCTCGCCAGAGCATCTGCTGGTGATCGCCGCCGGCGGGCCGGCCGGCGGCTTCGGCGCGGTGATCCCGCCGTGGCTCGGCAACAAGAGCCGGGCGGTGACGCTGCCGATCGGCGCCTGTGTCGACTGCGAACCGCCCAAGAAATAAGGAGTAGGCCATGACCTTCCGAGTCCTCGACCCCACGCCCGAGAAGGCGCCGCCACGCGGCCAGAAGGCGGCGCGGCTCGACACGCTCAAGGGCAAGACCGTCGGCTTCATCTCCAACGGCAAGGAGGGCACCAAGGGCTTCTTCGCCCATGTCGAGCGCCTGCTGCGCGAGCAATATGGCGTGAAGAACGTAGTGTTCCGCACCAAGACCAACTACAGCGCGCCGGCCGACAAGCACATCGTGGCCGAGATCAGGAGCTGGGACGCCGTCATCTCCGGCGTAGGAGATTGAGGGTCCTGCTCATCGTGCAGTCTGCACGACGCCGTATCCGCCGAGAGAGAAGGGGTTCCCGCCGTGGGCGTGATGACCACGCGCTTCGTGAGCGCCGCCGAGATGATGGGCAAGGTGCTGGGCCTGCCGGGCTATGAGTTCGCCGTCATCGACCATCCGGTGAGCAGCGCTTCGGATGCCGAGCTGGCGGCGCGCGCCCGCGCCGCCCTCGAGCAGGGCTGCAGGCTGCTGGTCCAGCAATAGCCCATTTTGGGCGGATTGTGGGAGGTGAAGCGGGGAAGTGGGAAGAATCGCCTGAAAGCCTTGTGCCATCGGGCATCGGAGGCTTCCCACTGAGGTGGGAAACAGGGGAAATGCAGCCTTTCCCCGCGGGCTGCGTTGCCTCCGGTCATGAGACCCTTGCCCGTCATCGGCGTCGTCCTGGTGGTGCTCGGCGTGATCGGCCTGGTCGTCGCCAACGTCACCTTCACCCAGCATAAGACGGTGCTGGATGCCGGCCCGATCAAGATCACCCAGGATCAGGAGAAGTCGGTGCCCATCCCGACCATCGCCGGCATCGTCGCCGTCGTGGCGGGGCTCGGCCTGATCTTCATCGGCCGGCGGACCTAAGTTCCGTGGCCTAAGGCAGGTCCAGCCGCACCTCGACCGCGGCTGACGCGATCACCGCCGGATCGTTGTTCTCCGGGTCGGCGACGTCGAGGCCGCCTTTCACCGCCTTCACCGTGACGATGCCATGCGGCAGCGAGGCCTTGACCTTTTCCACATCGACCTTGCCGGGCTGCTGCACGCCGATCGTGACGTTCACGAACATGCGGGTCTTGGGATCGACCTTGAGCGCCCGCAGCATGGTGAGCGAGGAATGATGCAGGGCGTCCTGCACGGCGCGCAGGGCGGCTTTGGTGTAGTCGCCGCCATGCAGGTCGTTGCCGGTGCCGAGCTCGAGGATGACGCGCTTCTGGGGCACGGCGTCCTCCCTAGAGATCCAGCCGCACGATGGCGGCGGCCTGGGCGATCACGGTCTTGTCGGTGCCGGCCTCGTTCATGATCTCGAGGCCGCCTTCGAACACCTTCACTGTGCCGGAGCCGTGCGGCAGCACCTCCAGCACCTGCGCGGTGTCGACCTTGTCCGGCTGCGGCACGCCGATCAGCACCTCGACGCGCATGTCGTCGCTCGACTTGCCGACGGCGCCCGCGACCGTGAGCGAGTTGTGCCAGAGCGCGTCGCGCAGCGCCCGCACGGCGGCCTTGGTGTAGTCGCCGCCGCGGATGTCGGTGCCCATGCCGATCTCGAGGGCGACGCGCTTCCAGGCCATGCCGGTTCCCTGTTACTTCTTGCGCGCCGCGTCGATGCTCCAGGGGCCGGCGCCGGCCGCGGCGATGTAGAGGGCCACGAAGCAGTAGAGCGTGATCAGCTCGCCGCCGTTCAGGATCGGGAAGAAGCCGCGCGGCGCGTGGACGGTGAAATAGCCAACCGCGCACATGCCGGAGACGATGAAGGCGGCGGGCCGGGTGAACAGGCCGAGCACAAGCAGCGCGCCGCCGATCAGCTCGATGAAGCCGGCATAGCCCGGCATCGAGTTGATCATGAGCTTGGCGTAGGCCGGCACGACCGGAAAATGCAGGAGCTTGCCGAGGCCGTGCTGCAGCAGCAGCAGGCCGGTCATGATGCGCAGAACGCTCAGCAGACGCGGGGCCCAGGTAAGGCCGATCGATTCGAACATGTGAACACTCCCCCGAGTATGGACGAAAGGCTATCATGGTCGGGCTGCGGCTTGGCAACAAGCGGGGTGTCCGCGGTAACCGATTCACCTTTTCGTGCGAGGCTTTCCGGGCATGGATGTCGATCTTTCCTCGCTGCTTCGCATGGCGGCCGCGGTCGCCGCCGGCGGCGCGATCGGCTTCAACCGCGACATCCACGGCAAGCCGACCGGCATTCGCGCCCACGCGCTGGTGTCGCTGGGCGCCGCCCTGCTGGTGATCGCAGGCAGCGGGCCGCACATCGACGCCAACGATCCCGCCGCCGCCAGCCGCATCATCCAGGGCATCGTGGCCGGTGTCGGCTTCCTGGGCGCCGGCGTCATCCTTCGCGGCACGGGCGCGCGGGTCTACCATCTCACCACCGCCGCGTCGCTCTGGGTGACGACCGGCATCGGCGTGCTGTGCGGGTTGGGAGCCTGGACCGTCGCCGGCATCGCGACCGTGCTCGTGCTCGTGGTCCTGGTGGTCGGTCAGTCGCTCGACAAATGGCTCTACGGCATCTCCGGCATCAAGGACGACGACCGCGAATAGGGCGGCCGCCTATTTTGGCAGCGGCGGCGATTGCGCGGCGCCCGCGCGGCTGCCGGGGTAGCTCGCGGTGAAGCCGAACACCTCGACCAGGGCGTTGGGCTGCATGACCTTGGCGAGATCGGCGAGGCCCGCCGTCTTCGCCGGCTGGATGCCGATCGTGATCGGCCCCTTGGGCGCCTCCCAGTCGGCGACGAACGACGCCACCGCATCGAGCGCCTTCTGCGTATTGTCGTTCTGGCCGGCCGCGAAGCCCGCGATCGAGATCAGGGCCAGACCGACAAGGCCGCCCGCGGTGTTGCCCTGCTCCTTGGCGACCGCCGGCAGGACCTTGGCGATCAGGCCGCTGTCGCCGAACGTCAGGCTCGCCGAACGCAGCCGGCCTTCGTCCTTGGCCGCCTCGAGTCCGCTCTTGTCGCTGATGCCCTCGAGCACGAAGGCGAGCGTAAGCCTGGCCTGGCCGCGCAGGTTGATCTCGAGCTTGTTCATGCTGAGGACCTTGGTCGCGGTATCGAGCCCGTAGTCGATGGTGACGTCGACCGGCACCTTGGGCACGCCATAGGGCGCGAGCGCGCCGAACATCTCGTCGTCGCCCGTCATGCCCTCGAGCCTGACCTTGGCGAAGCGCGGCATGTCCTGGTCGTTGCCCTTCTTGAGGCGGTCGAAATCGATCTGCTCGACGGTGACCTTGTCGATCTTGACGGTGCTCGGCTTGCCGTCGGTGGCGGGGCTGGCCGGCACCACCGCGACGACGTCGGTCAGCACGAAACCGGACGCGCCGAGCGGCTGGCCGCTGGCATAGGAGAATTTTTCGAGCTCGAGGTTGGGCTTGATCTCGCGCTCGAAGCGCTCGAGGCCGTTGTCGGCCAACGCCGTCGCCACGAAGGCGAACCACGTCATGGCCGCCAGAAGCGCGCCTGCAATCGATCGCATTGTCCAGCCTCCCCTGAAGCAAACCCACCCTAACACCGCCGCAGCTGTGCCGGGAAACGTGAAAGTCTGTGGCTGAACCGAGGCCAACCTTTCATCGATTTCATCTGGGCTGCTGCAACGCCGGCGGTCGAACCGCGTTGTTCAGGCACCAGATCTTCCGCAGGAGGGTACCAATGCTTACTCGACTGTCTGTCCTGTCGCTTGCCTTGCTGGGTGTTGCCGGTATCGCGCATGCCCAGACCTATAATTCCAGCATGCCGTCCGG
>DASRFX010000105.1:0-14547 GCA_035651335.1 Reyranella sp.
CGTCCTAGACCGCATGACCAACGGCCATCCGGCTAACCGGCTCGACGACCTCTTGCCCTGGAACTGGACGCCGGCTGCCTGACCCCGTGTCAGGAATGGACGCTTACCCGAGCAGCGACCGCCAAAAGGTGGCCAACCCCACAGCGCGGGATAGCCATTTAGCGGCGGCGCTGGCGCCGAGGCCGCTCCGTCCGGAGCAGCGTCAGCTTTTGGTAGCTACTGGAGTCGGCAGCATCTCTCCGCAGGCGCGTGCCACGTCGGAATCGGTCGTCTTGCTGCCGGGCATGAGTGCAAACCGGCTCTTTTCGACGATCGTGCCGCGCTCCCATGAACTCGACTTGGCGAGCGCCGCAACCTGCGCCGCGCCGTCGGCCTGGGCGGCGGAACCGTTCGGCGCAGATCGGCGCCAGTGACGCGACGACAGCGTCGCGGGCCGAGCCACCCGGCTGCTGGCGGGCACTGCCACCAGTCACTCAGCCTCCCCAGGTGAAGCCGACGATCGCACAGGAGCACGGCGCCGCCGACGCCACCCCATAGACTGGGCCTTGTGTTGGCTGGAACTTGCATGGCAGATCCTTTCACGGCCGGCTTGCGGCCGTCATGTCGCCGCCCGCAGGATTGCGTAGCCGGCGATCAACAGGATGAGAAAAAAGCGGAAACAGAACGGGCGGGGCGAGCCAGCCGCGCATCGGTGACCTCGCGAATTGGGGCGGGAGTGCACGGACCTCTCAGCCATCGCAAGCCGACGCTTGGTGGGCGATGCTACAAGATCCGTACACTGTACAGGTGGGCGCGCGTCCAGTGGCGAGTTGATGGAACTCAGGAGGGACTGCCAGCCTGGACGTGACTCAGGCGGACCGTCCGTTCATGGTCCTCACGCCACGAGGTTCGGCTCGGCCAGTGGCCAAGCTGCACGAGTTCGCAGTCGGGATCAGCAGGCACCCGACTCCGCAGCCCGGGCCTCGAGTTGCCGCCGGGAGTCTCCAATGACCATGCTCAGCATCCGTCACAAGACGACCTATCGCTATCGTGAGCTGGTGCAGCTGGGGCCGCACCGCCTGATGCTGCGGCCGCGCGAAGGCCACGACTTGCGCCTGCTCTCCTCCCAGCTCGACGTGTTGCCTGCGGCAACGCTGTCATGGACCAACGACGTATTCAGCAACGCTGTCACCACGGCGAATTTCTCCGATCTGACCGAGCGGCTGACGATCGAAAGCCTGGCCGTCGTCGAGCTCGCCGCCGGGCCGTGGCCGGTGTTCGATATCGCGGCCTCGGCCGTCCGCTATCCGTTCGACTATTCCGACGACGAGAGGACCGACCTCGGCGCGCTGGCGCAGCCGCATTATCCCGATCCGCTGGCCAGGCTGGCTGACTGGGCGCGCGGCTTCGTACGCAGCCAGGGGACCGACACGCTGGCGCTTCTGAAGGACTTGGCTGCTGGCGTCGCAGCAGCGATCTCCTACCAAAGTCGAGACCAAGAGGGCACCCAATCTCCGGTGCAGACGCTCGGCCGCGGGTGGGGGTCGTGCCGCGACATCGCCGTGCTGTTCGCCGAGGCGGCACGCACCTTGGGCTTCGGAGCGCGCCTGATCTCGGGCTACCTGTACAATCCCGATCGCCCGCTCCCTGCGGCCACCTCCGAGGGAGGCTCGACGCATGCCTGGGCGGAGATTTTCCTGCCGGGCGCAGGCTGGATCACCTTTGATCCGACCAACCGCGCGGTCGGCGGCCATAATCTCATTCCCGTCGCGGTCGGCCGCATCATCGACCAGGTGATGCCGATGACGGGGACGTTTGTCGGCACAAGCGATGCCTACCAGGGTATGTCGGTCGAGGTTCAGGTGACGTCCTAACGCGCGTGCGACCGTGCTTCAGCCTGGTGTCGCGGGGTCGATCCAGTCGATGGTTTCTACTGTGCCCCACAACGTCGCCCCGGTGGCCGCAAGAGAGGCCAGCGCGGCAATCAGGGCGACCACGAGCGCGATCCCATCCTCTTCCAGGTAGGCCAACGCCAGCAGCATGATGACCAGCGCCGGAAGGATGTGGCTGAAAGGCACAGGGGAGATCAACGAGAGGCCCAACAGGAGCATCACGGCGCCCGTCAGCCGTTTGGTGGTTTCGAAGGGAGTGCGCCAGCGCGGGCGCACCAGCCGTTCGATCCACTCGAGCCGAGGTGCGACGATGCCAATGATCCGCGCCAGCCTCTCGACGCCGATTTGCTTGCGCACAATCAGGCGCGGCAGAGCGGCGACGTCGTGACCGAGCATCATCTGGACCGCGGGCCAGGCAATCAGCACGCCCATAACGGTGGAGGCGCCCGGAATGAACGCGATAACGGCCATCATAAAGAGGGTCAGGCCGAACGAACGCTCCCCAAGCTGCTGCATCAGCCAGCCGACCGAGACGCGTGGTTGTTCGGCCCGGTCCAGTATCCTCGCGAGATGGACCGACGTCGGGAGGAAGACTGATGATTCAGCGCGATCCTGGGCCACGGTTCTGAAGCAAGCACTTTGCTCAGTCTGGGGAGCCACGGTTTTAGAGCCTGATGCGGGCAATGCAAGCGGGGCCGTCATTCATGTCGGACGGCACTGGCTTTGGCGGGTCCCTGACGGACGTACGCTCACTCGGAAGACGGCTGCAATCTGATGTCAAGGACCTGAGAATGCCCCATCATCATCTGCTCGTAGCCGTCGGCTCTCCACTCATGACCGGATGCCATTCCATGGCGGCAGCACAGTGTTCGGAAGCGGATCGATGTTAGCGAAAAGCATCGTTTGCCGCGCGGCGGGATACTGGCTAAATCGCCATCCGCTGCGGTGTCGGCCGCACTTTTTCGGCGGCATGGAAGGCGAGCTGCGGTGAAGGGAAGAAACGATCGTCCGTGATGACTCCAAAGATGTCACGACGGTGCACCACGTCAATAGCACCGGGGCGGTCAATAGCGGGACGGCGTCTACTTTCTCTCTTCGTCTTTCCTAAATTTCGACGTTGCTGGGGACAAGTGACAGACGGCCCTCTAACCATGTATCGACACGCCGGCCTCGTGGCCAAATGCGAAGTTGTTGTTGCTGAAGAGATGCAGGGTAAAAAAGAGCAGGGCGGCGGCAAGCACGCCCCAGGCCAGCGCTGTCGCAATTCTTAACTTCGTTCTCTTGTTGTCGACATATTCGCCTTGCAGTAGGGGAATGGCCTGCGGGACTTGCCCCGGCAGCCAGTTTACCAGACGCGCGGCGATGGCCTCCGATTCCGATGCCTTCCAGTCTCCTTCGGGAAGCATCGCAATCGTCACGGCGAAGACCCGAGCCGCTGTCTCTCGGGGCAGGCCCGCCAATCGGGCGGCTTCCTGCCACGGGTCGAAGCCCAGCCGCGTCAACGCGGAAAGAACCGTAAGCGGCCCGCCGACCTGTTCCTCACCGATGGCGGCGAACAGAAACGCGTTATACGGAGAGTAACCGAGGGAGTATTCCGGACGCAAGGTCATGAGGCCTCCTGTTCCACCTGTCGTCGCGGGCGTGGGATACTGCTCTGCCCGCGAGGACAAGAAGCGCCGGGCTTAGAAGCCCAGATCGCCACCGTCAGGCATTCCCTGTGGCACGGTCCTGGACGGTGCTTCCGCCACCATGGCCTCTGTCGTGATCAGCAATCCGGCCACCGATACCGCACCCTGAAGCGCTGCGCGGACGACCTTCGTCGGATCGATGACGCCGGCCTTGATCATGTTGACGTACTCGGCCTTCTGGGCGTCGAAGCCGAAATTGTTGTCTTTCTGGTCGAGCATCCGGCCGGCGACCACGGCGCCGTCGAAGCCGGCGTTCTCGGCGATCTGTCGGACCGGCGCCTGTAGGGCGCGGCGCACGATCTCGATGCCCACCTGCTGGTCATGATTGGTGCCCTTCTTGCCCTCCAGCACGCGGGTCGCATAGAGCAGGGCGGCCCCACCGCCTGCGACAACGCCTTCCTCGACCGCGGCCTTGGTGGCATGCATGGCGTCCTCGACCCTGTCCTTCTTCTCCTTGACCTCGATCTCGGTGGCGCCGCCCACCTTGATGATGGCCACGCCGCCGGCCAGCTTGGCCAGCCTTTCCTGCAGCTTTTCGCGGTCGTAGTCCGAGCTCGTCTCCTCGATCTGCGCCTTCAGCTGGCCGACCCGGTTCTCGATGTCCTTCTTCTTGCCGGCGCCGTCGATGACGACGGTGTTTTCTTTGTCGATGCGAACTTTCTTGGCTGTGCCCAGCATGTCCAGGGTCACATTCTCGAGCTTGATGCCGAGATCCTCGCTGATCTCCTGGCCGGCGGTCAGGATTGCGATGTCCTCCAGCATGGCCTTGCGGCGGTCGCCGAAGCCCGGCGCCTTGACGGCTGCGACCTTGAGCCCCCCGCGCAGCTTGTTGACGACCAGCGTGGCCAGCGCCTCGCCTTCGACGTCCTCGGCCACGATCAGCAGCGGCCGACCCGACTGGGCGACCGCCTCAAGCAGGGGCAGCAGCGCTTGCAGGCCCGACAGCTTCTTCTCGTGGATGAGGATGTAGGGATTCTCGAGCTCGCAGATCATCTTGTCGGCGTTGGTGATGAAATACGGTGAGAGGTAGCCGCGGTCGAACTGCAGGCCTTCGACGACATCCAGCTCGGTCTCGAAGCTCTTGGCCTCCTCGACCGTGATCACGCCCTCGTTGCCAACCTTGTCCATCGCCTTGGCGATCATGTCGCCGATAGCCCGGTCGCCGTTGGCCGACACCGTGCCGACTTGGGCGATCTCTGCGCTGGTCGAGACCTGCTTGGAGCGGCTCTTCAGCTCTTCCATCACCCATTCGGCAGCGAGGTCGATGCCGCGCTTGAGGTCCATGGGATTCATGCCTGCGGCCACCGACTTGGCTCCTTCGCGCACGATCGCCTGAGCGAGCACGGTCGCCGTGGTCGTGCCATCGCCGGCGCTCTCAGACGTCCGGGTCGCCACCTCTCGCACAAGCTGAGCGCCCATGTTCTCGAACTTGTCGGAAAGCTCGACCTCCTTGGCGACGGTGACGCCGTCCTTGGTAATGCGCGGTGCGCCGTAGGATTTGTCGATCAGGACGTTCCGGCCCTTCGGACCGAGCGTGACCTTCACCGAGTCGGCCAGGAGATCGACGCCCCGCATCATGCGGGTGCGGGCATCTCCGCCGAATCGTACTTCTTTTGCTGCCATGATTCTTATTCCTTGTTGTTTGAGCTTTGAGTCTTGAACGGGCCTTACGCCGCCTTCTTGGCGACGGCCGGACTGTCGATGATGCCCATGATGTCCGATTCGCTCATGATCAGGAGATCTTTGCCATCGATCTTGATCTCGGCCCCGGACCACTTGCCGAACAGGATGCGGTCGCCTGGCTTGACGTCGAGCGGCACCACCGTGCCCTTGTCGTCGCGGGCACCAGGACCGACGGCAACGATCTCGCCCTCCATTGGCTTCTCCTGCGCGGTGTCGGGTATGATGATCCCACCCGTCGTCTTGCCTTCGGCGGCGACGCGGCGAATGAGCACGCGATCGTGCAGCGGCCTGAATTTCATGGCATTTCACTCCAAATTTTCGGGGCGTTGGGAGGCGGGCGCTCGGCACTCGCGATACAACAGCTGGTAGAGAGATGGTGATGCTTGACCAGCGCACAAGCGACATCTGCTCGAAATGACGCAAGCGCGACACTTTTCGGCCGTCACGGGCAGAATAGGTCCTAGTCCCGTTCGTCCGCCTCCACGAGGGCGGCCCATTCCAAGGGATCGATGGCCACGACCTGATGCTGGCCGCCTGTCACCGAGAGGGCGGGCAGATGCAGCAGCGTCGCCGAGCGGCGCCAAGCCAAGAAGGACAGGCCGGGAATCTGCTCTTCCTCGATGACAAGTCGATAGGTTCCGGCTGGCTGCGTCGTCTCCAGAGCAGCGAGAACGAAGGGATGCCGGAACGTGGTCGCGATCTCACTGCTGCGCATGCGGGTCATTATGGGCTCCATCTCCAGGCAGGGGTAGCGCCGAGACCAAGCTCGCCACTGATGAGGTCGAATCGGTCCTTGAGCCAGGGTGTGCTCATTGTTGCGGCGCTTCTTGCCAGACCTTTATCGTTCTCCTCGCCGTCGCCGTTGTCCTTGAGTGTGGCCGTCAGCTCATCGCCCCGCCGGTCCCAATGAGATAAAAGTGAACCTCCGGTTTTATCGCGCCGGTCTCCCTAGGGAGTGAGGTTGCGTCCGTCCATTAGGATGTCGACCTCACGCTGAGCAGCCTCCTTCTTGATGTTGTACTTCTTCACGATCTCGCCGATGAGCTGATCGTTGGTGGTGATGTTGGTCAGGTCCCGCTTGGAGAATTTAGTCCACTTGCGGGCGATCTCATTGAGAGCATCCTCCCGGTCTGGATTGGTTGTGGACGAATGGCTGCTTGTGCCCGTTGTCATGTTTTTCTCCTCGTCCTCAAGTGGCCGCTGTCTGCGTCGACCGATCGTCGTTCGAATGGCCCTTCCCACAGATGGTGCCGATGCGCCCCATTGTGAGGGGCAGGGTCAGTCCTATTTCTCGCCAGTCCCGGCCGAAAGCATTGGACATCGCTGCGGACAGCGCGACGCAAACGTCGGCCTCACACGACCGACGAGCTGATTAGTCTCGACCCGCATCAAGGGGCCGCCGCGGGAGTTCTCCGACCGAACATGTATTTGACCTTTTCCACGCGAGGTAGCAGCTCGGCGACAAGCTTGCCGAACCGACCATATCCGACGACCAGAACCCTCGGCCGGTCCTTGGATGCGGGTCGGGCACAGCGTGGCGTGCTCCGGGAAACCGAGCGGCCAATCGCGGCTGCGATCACTGCCAGAGCGGGAACGCAAAACATAGAGAGGATGGAAGACACGAGGATCGTTTGCACCAATTGACGTCGAGCAAGCCCTCTCGGGAAGCATCAGGTCGCTCGAGTGCGTTCTTGTTCAAGCGTCGAAGCGCGCTTCCAGTAGATCCAGCTCACGCACGAGCTTATCGGCTGTCTCGCTGCCAATCAGTTGTGACCGCAGCATCCGGAAGATCACGGTGCGCTCGGCTGTGACCGCTGCCATCCGCATCGTCCGTTCCGCGTCTTCGCGCTCTCTCACGAGAGTTGCCGCTTCTCCTTCTCGTGAGCGGGCCTCGATGCGGGTGCGATAGAAGTCCATGACACGCGCGGCTGCTGCTATGTATACGTCGGCATTCCTGCGGCCGGCAGCAAGCGTATGCTGGACACGCTCGATCTCGGCAATCGCGGCTTCGGCCGCGGCGACCCGTGCCCGATCTTCCTCTGCCTGATAGGAGGGGTCGGCCGGCATCTCAAATCCCCGCAGCAGCAGCGGCAAGCCAATGCTGGCGGCGACGAGCGACACGATGATCACCCCCATCGCCAGGAAAATAGCAAGGTTCCGAGCCGGGAAGGGAGAGCCATCATTGAGCACGATCGGCAATGTCAGAACGCCGGCCAGAGTGATGGCGCCGCGAATGCCCGCCAGTGACGTGACCGCCACGAGCCGCCAATTTGGCCCCTGGGCTTTCGAACCATGAAGCCTGGCCTTGAAAATAGTGAGACTGAGCGACACCCAGACCCAGACGAAGCGGAGCATGACCAGGCCGATGTAGATCGCCAGGACATAGACCAGCAGCCACCATGGCTCACGATGCCCGGTCAACCGGACTGTTTCGGCCGCCGGCTCCAGGATCGAGGGCATCTGCTCTCCCAGAAGGACGAAGATGATGCCGTTCGCAACGAACTGGATCGTGTCCCATACCGTATTCTGCCGCATTCGGGTCACGGCCATTGACCGGCCTGACGCCTCGACAAAGCTCATGGTCAGGCCGGCTGCCACTGCCGCGAGAATCCCCGAGCAATGGAGGAACTCGGCGAGCAGGTAGGATGCGAATGGGAGAAGGAGGCTGATCAGAATTTGCGATCCGCTCTCCTCACCGATACGGCGGGCAATCCACTCCTTGCCCCTCGCCGTCAGCCACGTAATGCCGAAGCCGACCGCAATGCCGCCGAGCGCGACCCAAACGAAATTGAGCGCGGCCTCGGGGAGAGAGAACGCGCCCGTCAGCGCAGCGGCAATCGCGAAACGGAGGCAGACGAGACCGGATGCGTCGTTGAGAAGTGACTCTCCCTCCAAAATGTGCATCAGGCGTTTGGGGATGGGCACACGTGCGGCGATGGCCGACACCGCGATCGGATCGGTTGGAGATATCACCGCCGCCAGCGCGAAGGCGACGGTCAGGGGCATTGCGGGGATCATCCAGTGCACGAAGAGGCCGATACCGACCACCGTCAGGAAGACGAGGCCGAGCGCGAGCTCCAGGACCGTCGCTCGGTCCTTCAGCAACTCCTCGTTTGGAATGCGCCAACCGTCGAGGAACAGCAGGGGCGGAATGAAGAGAAGGAAGAATATCTCCGGGTCGAGGTCGACGCGGAGATTGGAAACAGATCCAATCATTCCGCCCAACGCGATCTGGACGAGCGGTCGGGGAATCGGAAGTGGCAGCATCCGTGACACGAAACCACTCACCACTACCGCCACCAGGAGAATAAGAACGATTGTAATGGTTTCCACAGCGCAGCCTTGTTCTTGCGAGAGTTGTCCTGATATCTGCGAGGTCAGCGTGGCGCTGTGGCATTCGCACGCGCGCAGCCTCAGGCCATAGCGGTCTAGGATGGTGACGACGCCGCGACTATAGCGGATCAAGCCCGTCAGCTGCAGGTCAGGGTTCGGCAGTCAAGGCGCTCATTTTCCCGCCGAGTCCAGCCTGGTCGGTACCAGACGGTATATGTCCGGTATGTCGCATGGCACTGCTTCAAGACAAGGACGAGACGATTCGGCGGCAGGAGCTCTTGAACTCGGGAATGCCATCACAGGCTGTTGAACCACCTGCAGATAATCGTCGCCCTGCTGTCACTGCAAGGCCGCCGAGAAGTCAACGCCGAGGCCGCGTCGCCCTGGCCGCAGCGGCCAACCGCGTGCGTGCGAGAGCGCACCTCACCGGCACCTCCAGTCCATGGACGATACGCCCACCGTCGAACTCAAGCGATATCTTGACGAACTCTGTCGAGACCATGCAGCGATGTCGTTGTCGGAACAGCGCCCGGATCAGCGCATCGTCGTCGACGCGATCGACCGGAGGCTGCCAGCGACCACGGACTCGTACCCCTTCCCGTTCGGCAATCGCCGAAGACCGGAAAGACCGATTGTGGCACGCAGTCCTTGAAGACCGAGTTCAGACGGACCACATGACGATAACGCGAGAGCTCTCGACCATCCCAGGCCGACGTTTCTCTGGGAATGCCAGCTCTCCGGAGACAATCATGTTCGGTTTTCAGGGCGGCGAAGCCGCGGACATCGTGGCACGCAAAGCGGGCTACATGAAGGACGCCCAGCAAAAATGGAAGTTCCTGACGAACTTTGATTGCTCGACGATCAAGACCAGGGGCCAGTTGAGCTCCATGATCCAAACGCGGTCCAGCATCTCGGCGGAACAGGCGGACCGGGATGTCGACGCCTGGATGCAAGGAAAGCAATTCTGACGGCGCATCTTGGGGGTTCGCCCTCGTCTCACGGGCCCCTCCCACGAGGGCTCGCCAGGAGTCCACGCTATGAATATCCTCAAACCCAAAGACACGCCGCCTCCGACCGAAGAAGCAATCGGCCAGATGGCCCAGTACGGTATCACGTGTGTCCCCGTCGACTACTTCTACTTCAGGGAATTCCGCTATACCAGATTTGCCGATGCGCTGGCTGAGGCGCAACGGCAGGCTGAGCGGGATGTCTTGACCACGCAAATGCGCTGACGGCGCTCGCCCTACATCGCTCGAGAATCCGCCGGTGTTGCAGCGTTGCAGCCAGCAGCGATTTTCTTCTTGCTGCCAGACAGGAACGCCATGCACGAACACTTGAAGATTGCCGATGATGAGAGGTTGCGCATGATCATCGCCGATGTGCTCGGAATATCGACCCATAAGGTACTGGCGAAAGCGGCGCTCGGGTTGGACCTGCATGCCACCAGCCTGGATTTAATGGAAATAGTTGTGGGCGTAGAAGAGGCTTTTCAACTGGTGATTCACGACCGTGAAGTGGCCGAATTGGTCTTCGTTGCCGATTTCGAATCGCTGATCCGTCGACGCCAAGCCGAAGAGGACACGAAAGCGACCCTTCTTCCCACCCGCACCACCCCCGGCCGATGGTCCACTGTCGGGCCTGCGAAATAGCGGGACCAATGTCTTCGATGAGGGTAAGGAGCGTTCCTTACGCCGAGCAGAGGAAGGCGATGAAAGTGGTGATCGAGTTCTACCGTATCCGGGAGGCAGACCACGCGCATGCCATCGTCGGCCGGGAAATCGCGGATGCCACCGATCTCGATGATGCGGTCGAGATCGCTCAGCGCCTTTGAAAACTCTCGATATGCCGCAGCGGCCTGACGCCATGACCATCAGCAATAATGAGGGGCACAAACTCTATTCGGGAAATTTCGACCCTGCTGAGGACTTCTAAAGGCAGCCTTTGTTCGGCCGTGTTGGCATGACATGCTGCAACATGTCTACTCATCCAGCTGAGAGCTACACCGTGTCGTGCGTCCACCCCGAAACGCGTCAGTTCCATGGGGAGAGCTGCGCGACGCTGGAAGACGCGCAGCAGCGGGCGAAAGACCTCCGCACAGCCGGTTATCAGAGCGTCACGATATCGCCGTCGGCCCCCGGGACGCCTTCGTGGCCGAGAAACTGAAAGAAGCGCCCGAGCGATCAGGGCGCCAGCGAGGCTGGCGCCAGCGGGACGCGCATCCCGCCGCGGCCGAATCCAAAGCCGTCGTTTCACGCGCAGAAGAATCCAGTCGTACTCCGTCTACCGGCGAGAATAAAAACGTTGCCGGCGCTTACTTAAGTCCGAGCCGCACCCCTTCTCCGGAGTGCCGCCTGATCATCGATCGGCCCGGCAGCCCAAGCGAGATTTGCGTACGACTTCTTCAAGGACTATGCTTTGGGGTGGAGCTTCCTTGCGACTGCTTTGCGTCCAGGTTCAATGGCTGCAGAAAGTAGTGAAGTGGGGTGGTGGACGTGCGCCTGCTTCTGCTGATTGGCGTCTGACTCTGCGTCAGCTTCGCCGGGGGTGTCCGTGGTCTCGAAAAACAGGACTGTAACGGCCGCAGCTTCCCGGCCGCGCCGGGGGGCGGCGGCATCGTCCCCATCCGGCCCGATAGCGCGCATCGCGCGGCTGATCGTCGGCATCGGCGCCTCGGCGGGCGGCCTCGAGGCCTTTAAAGGCTTTCTGGCGAAGATGCCGCCGGACAGCGGCATGGCCTTTGTGCTCGTCCAGCATCTCAACCCGGATCGTAAGAGCCTACTGCCCGAGTTGATCGCGCGCGAGACCGCCATGCCGGTGCGAGAGGTCGAGGACGGCATGGAAGTTGCGCCCGACGCGGTGTTCATTATGCCGCCCAACGCGACGCTGACCCTGCAGGAGGGCCGATTCAGGCTGGAGCGGCCGGCGCCACCCCGGTCGCTGCGCTATCCGATCGACGCCTTCTTCACTGCGCTCGGCGAGGGCCACGGCGAGCATGCCGTCGGTATCGTGCTCGCCGGGACCGGCAGCGACGGCACGGCCGGTGTGCGCGCGCTCAAGGTGGCTGGCGGCCTGACCCTGGCCCAGGCCGGCTTCGACCACCTGGCGCTGAGCGGCATGCCGCACAATGCCGCCGCCACCGGCCTGGTCGACGATGTCCTGCAGGTCGCTGACATGCCGGCCCGGCTGGTCGAATACGAGCGGCATCTGGCGAGCGTCGCCGGCCTGAAGGACGGCGATGGCGCGCGCGTCGACACGGCCAAGCACCTCGCGGCCATCAGCACCCTGCTGCGCGCCGCGATCGGCCACGATTTCGGTCAGTACAAACAGAATACGCTCAGCCGCCGAGTGCAGCGCCGCATGCAGGTGCTGCAGATCGCCTCGGTGCCGCAATTCATCGAACGGCTGCGCAGCGATCCACCGCAGTTGCAACTGTTGTTCCGCGAGTTCCTGATCGGCGTGACCCAGTTCTTCCGCGACCCGCAGGCGTTCGAAGCGCTGCGCACCACCGGCATCGCCCGCTTGCTGGACGGCCCGGAGATGCGCGACGCGATCCGGATCTGGGTCCCCGGCTGCGCCACCGGCGAGGAGGTCTACTCGATCGCCATCCTGTTGCGCGAGGAGCTGGAACGGCGCGGCAAGGCCAGCGAGATCCAGATCTTCGGCACCGACATCGACGACGCCGCGATCGCGACGGCGCGCGCTGCCCACTATCCGCGCGGCATGCAAGGCATGTCGACCGAGCGCATCGAGCGTTGGTTCGTCAAGAAGGGCGACGGCTATTGCCCGGTCAAGCAGATCCGCGAGATATGCATCTTCTCGGTGCACAACGTGGTCCGCGACCCGCCGTTTTCAAAGCTCGACCTGATCTCCTGCCGTAACCTGATGATCTACTTCGAGCCCGGGCTGCAGGAGCGTGCCATCCGCAGCTTCCACTACGGGCTGAAGCCCGACGGCATTCTGTTCCTCGGTCCCACGGAAGGAATCAACCGCAGCACCAAACTGTTTGCCGTTCTGGACAAGGGCCATCGCGTCTTCCGGCGGCGCGA
This sequence comes from Reyranella sp., assembly GCA_035651335.1. Classification (GTDB taxonomy): domain Bacteria; phylum Pseudomonadota; class Alphaproteobacteria; order Reyranellales; family Reyranellaceae; genus Reyranella. Next base: position 12,622 of record DASRFX010000105.1, read on the forward strand.
AACGGATGCGCCGCCGCAGCTGCCCGATTTCCCGCCGGTCGAGCTGCGCCCGCCGGAACTCGCCGCCACCGGTGCGGCGGTGTCGGTCGCGCCGGTCGAGGACCGCATCGACCGCAACGCCCGCCTCGCTCTCGAGAGATATTCGCCGGCTTATGTCGTGATCGACCGGCGCCATGAGGTCCTGCGCTTCTCGGGCGGCGCGATCGGGCGTTACCTCGAGCCGTCTGGCGGGCCGCCGAGCCTCAACCTGTTCTCGCTGCTGCGGCGCAGCCTGCGGCCGGCGGTGCGATCGGCGGTGCAGACGGTCTTCCGCGACCGCCGGAGCGTGTTCGAGGAGCAGGTATCGGTGAAGCTCGACACGGAGAGCCACAACCTGGCCATCGTCGCCGAGCCGTTGGCCGGCACGCGCGAGGACGGCGGCCTCTGCGTCGTCGCCTTCCAGGACCTTGGCGTGCGGCCGCGCCGGCGCGGCGGAAGGTCGAAGCCGGCTGACTCGCTCGACCGGGAGCTGGAGGCCGCCCGGGCGCAGCTGCTGTCACTGACGGTGGAGCTGGAAGCCGCCAACGAGAGTGCTGCGTCGGCCGGCGAGGAGTACCAGTCGGTCAACGAGGAGCTGCAGTCGTCCAACGAGGAGCTCGAGACCGCCAAGGAGGAGATGCAGTCGATCAACGAGGAGCTGCAGACAGTCAATGCCGAGCTGAACGGCAAGAACGACCAGCTCATGCGCACCAACAGCGACCTGCAGAACCTGCTCGACAGCACCGACATCGCCACCCTCTTCCTCGACGCCGACCTGCGAGTTAAGCAATACACGCCGGCCACTACCGTGCTGTTCCACCTGCGCGAGGCTGACCGCGGCCGGCCGCTCGATGAGATCGTCTCACGCATGGCCTACGGCGACCTGCGGGCCGACGTAGAGGGCGTGCTGCGCGATCTCCGCCCGGCCGAGCGTGAGCTGGAACTGGCCGGCCAGGCCGGAACCTTCATCATGCGCATCCGGCCGTACCGCACGATCGAGGGCGCGGTCGACGGCGTGGTCATTACCTTCGTCGGCATCTCGGGCCGTCGCCGGATGGAGGAGATTCTGCGCGAGCATGCCGCGATCGTGCAGTTCTCGCAGGACGCCCTCGTCGGCTTCACCGTGGACGGCGTCATCCGCTCGTGGAACCCCGCCGCCGAGCACCTGCTGGGTTGGACCGCCGTCGAGGCGATCGGCCGGACGATCGACCTGCTCGGCAGCGAGGACCTGCGGCAGGGCGCGAGCGAGCTGGTGCGGCGGGCTCTGGCCGGCGACGCGGTCGGTCCGGTCGAGGCGACGGGCCGTCACCGCGACGGCACGATCCGCGCACTTGAGATCGCCCTGGTCCCAATCGAGGGTGCGGCCGGAACGGTTACAGGCCTTGCGCTCGCGGCCCGCGACATTGCCGACCGCAAGGCCGCCAACGAGCACCGCGCGCTGCTGGTCGCTGAGCTCAGCCATCGGGTCAAGAACGTGCTGGCCACCGTGTCGGCGATTGCGATGCAGACGCTGGGCCGCGGGCCGACGGCGGCAATCGTCCGGCCCTTCATCGACCGGCTGCAAGCGCTGTCGAAGACCCACGACCTGATGACCCGGCACGAGTGGCTCGGCGCCGATCTGTATGAGATCGTCGAAGCGGAGCTGCGGCCCTACCAGGATGCGGCCGGCACGCGCTGGCGCTGCGACGGGCCGCCGGTAACCCTGCCGGCAAAGGCCGCCGTCGCCCTCGCCATGGCCTTCCACGAGCTGGCGACCAATGCCGCCAAGTATGGCGCTTTCTCGGTGCCGAGCGGCCGGCTGGCGATCGCATGGGAGGTGGCGGCACGCGGCGGCGACCGCCGGCTGCGCGTGACCTGGACTGAATCGGGCGGTCCGCCGGTCGCACCTCCTATCAAACCCACGGGGCA
>DASRFX010000106.1:0-99889 GCA_035651335.1 Reyranella sp.
CTGTCTTCAAGGTTAGAGGGGGCGTCGGAATCTAGGTTCCGACGTTTTTTAGCGGGGGCTTCGGCCCCCGCCTTTTTTTGTGCCCGGCCTTTTTCCGGCGCTAACACTCCCAAAGCACACGAGAAGTGGTATAGCCGCCGCAACACGTCACTGAATCTGGTTTGTGTGGGCCATGGCGGGCCATTCGCAGTTCAAGAACATCATGCATCGCAAGGGCCGCCAGGACGCGGCCAAGGCGAAGATCTTCACCAAGCTGATCCGGGAAATCACCACGGCAGCGCGATTGGGATCGCCCGATCCCGCCGCCAATCCGCGCCTGCGCGCCGCGACGATCGCCGCTCGCGAAGCCAACATGACGCGCGATACGATCGATCGGGCGATCAAGCGCGGCGCCGGCAACGAGGCCGACGCCAACTACGACGAGGTTCGCTACGAAGGCTATGGGCCGGGCGGCGTGGCGGTGATCGTCGAAGCGCTGACCAACAACCGCAACCGCACGGCCGGTGAAGTGCGCTCGATCTTCGCCAAGCACGGCGGCAATCTCGGCGAGACCAACTCGGTCTCCTTCATGTTCGACCGCATGGGTGAGTTCCGCTATCCGCTGACGGCTGGCAGCGCCGACGACGTCATGGAAAAGGCGATCGAGGCCGGCGCCGACGACGTGGTGAGCGGCGAAGGCGAGGGCGCCGTGCACGAGATCTACAGCAGCCAGGACAACTTCAGCGCGGTGCGCGAGGCGCTCGAGAAGTCGCTCGGCGCTCCGGCATCGGCCAAGCTGATGTGGCGGCCCAAGACGACGACCCCGGTCGAGGGCGAGACCGCGGAGACGCTGATGGACCTGATCTCGGCCCTCGACGACAACGACGACGTGCAGAACGTCTACGCCAACTTCGAGCTGTCGGACGACGCTCTGGCGAAGTTCGCGGCCTGACGCGCGGCGCGATGAGATTGCTCGGCCTCGATCCCGGTCTGCGGCTGACCGGCTGGGGCGTGATCGACGTCGAGGGCAACCGTCTGCGCCACGTGGCGCACGGTGTGGTGAAAGTGGCGGGCGAGCGCAGCCTCGCCGAGCGGCTGAACGAACTGTTCGACGGCGTGGCGGCCGTGATCGCGGCGCAAGCGCCGGTCGAGGCGGCGGTCGAGGAGACCTTCGTGAACGTCAATCCCGGTTCGACGCTGAAGCTCGGCCAGGCACGCGGCGTGGTGCTGCTGGCGCCGGCGCGGGCCGGGCTGCCGGTGTTCGAGTATGCGGCCAACCTCGTGAAGAAGTCGGTGACCGGCGTGGGCCATGCCGACAAGGGGCAGATCGCCATGATGGTCGGCCGCTTGCTGCCCGGCGTCGAGGCAACGGCGGATGCCGCCGACGCGCTCGCTGTCGCCATCTGCCATGCCCATCATCGCGCCACGGCGCGGCGTGTCGAGGCTGCTCAGTGATCGCGCGGTTGAAAGGCGTGGTCGAGGTGGTCGACGGCGACAGCGCCGTCATCGACGTGAATGGTGTCGGCTATCTCGTCAGCGCTTCGGCGCGCACGTTGCGCGATCTCGTGGTCGGCGCGCCGGCGACCGTGCTGGTCGAGACCATCGTGCGTGAGGACGCGATCGCGCTCTACGGCTTCCTGGCGACCAGCGAGCGTGACTGGTTCCGTATCCTGACGACGGTCCAGGGCGTCGGAGCGAAGGTGGCTTTGTCGATCCTCTCGACGCTTTCTCCCGATGAGATCGCGCGCGCCATCGCCGCGCAGGATCGGGCGACGTTGAGCCGTCCGGCCGGCGTCGGCCCCAAGCTCGCCGCGCGCCTGGCGACCGAGCTCAAGGACAAGGCGGCGTCGTTCGGCGTCGTCCCGGCGGCGGCGGCCGATGCGCCGGCCGGCACGCCGGGATCGGTCAACGAGGACGCGGTCTCGGCCCTGGTCAACCTCGGCTACAAGCGGGTCGAGGCGTTCGGCGCGGTGGCGCGTGTGACGCAGCGGCTGGGCGAGGGCGCCCGGCTGAATGACGTCATCAAGGCCGGTCTGCAGGAGCTGGCGCGATGAACGACGCTCCTGAACGGCTGGTGGCCAGCAAGCGCGCGGACGAGGATGCCGCTGAACTGGCGCTGCGGCCGCAGACGCTCGACGAGTTCATCGGCCAGAAGCAGGTGCGCGAGAACCTCAAGATCTTCATTGCCGCCGCCAAGGCGCGCAAGGAGGCGCTCGACCACGTGCTGTTCCACGGTCCGCCGGGCCTCGGCAAGACGACGCTCGCCCAGATCGTGGCGCGCGAGATGGGCGTCGGTTTTCGCGCGACCTCAGGTCCGGTGATCCAGAAGGCGGGCGATCTCGCCGCCCAGCTCACCAACCTGCAGCCCCACGACGTGCTGTTCATCGACGAGATCCATCGCCTCAATCCGGCGATCGAGGAGATTCTCTATCCGGCGATGGAGGACTTCCAGCTCGACCTGATGATCGGCGAGGGGCCGGCGGCGCGCTCGGTGCGCATCGAACTGCCGCCGTTCACCCTGATCGGCGCCACGACTCGCTCCGGCCTCATGACGCGGCCGCTGCGCGAGCGCTTCGGCATTCCGCTGCGCATGGTGTTCTACGAACCGGCCGAGCTCGAGACCATCGTCCAGCGCGCGGCGCGCGTGCTCAAGCTGGAGATGGCCAAGGATGGCGGCACCGAGATCGCCAAGCGCTCGCGCGGCACGCCGCGCGTCGCCAACCGCCTGTTGCGCCGCGTGCGCGACTTCGCAGCCGTGGGTGGCGGCAAGGTCGTCGACGCCAAGGCTGCCGACGCGGCGCTGACCCGGCTCGAGATCGACAAGCGCGGCCTCGACGCCATGGACCGGCAATATCTCGCCTGCATCGCCGAGAATTACGGCGGCGGTCCGGTCGGCGTGGAGACCCTGGCGGCGGCGCTTTCCGAGCAACGCGACGTCATCGAGGACGTTATCGAGCCTTATCTCATGCAGCTCGGGCTCCTCATGCGCACGCCGCGCGGCCGGCTCCTGTCCGAGAGTGGTTATCGCCATCTCGGCCTCACCATGCCCAAGGGGCAGAAGCAGCAGCTCGACCTGCTCGCGTCGGGCGGCGGCGAGGCGGAAGAGGCGTGAGGGCGTCGCCGACCAGCGGTCGCATCGAAGGCGGCGTGCATGTCCTGCCGTTGCGCATCTATTACGAGGATACCGACGCCCAGGGCATCGTCTATTACGCCAACTGGATGCGCTTCCTGGAGCGCGGCCGCACCGAGCTGCTGAGGCTTTTGGGCCAGGAACACAGCGCCTTGCGCCAGGAGCGCGGGCTCAATTGGATCGTGCGGCGCTGCCTGATCGACTACCTGAGGCCCGCACGGCTGGACGAGACGATCGAGGTCGTGACGCGCTGCGGCGAGTTGCGCGGCGCTTCGCTCGACATGCTGCAGGAGGCAAGGCGCGGGGAAGAGACGCTGGTCAAGGCGGAGCTGCTGGTGGCTTGCATGGGAACGGATGGCCGTCCGGCCCGCCTGCCGCCGCAGGTCAAGGAGGCGCTCGGCCGGGTTGCCGCCAGGGATGGCGGCGGGTCGGCGCCCCGCTCACGCCATATTCGAGTATAACCCTTTGAAGCAACGGAGATTCCAATGGAAGCGCTAGCGCAAGTCGCCGGTACCCCGCTCGGCGGCAGCACGCCCCCGATCGATCTGTCGGTCTACGGCCTGTTCATCCAGGCCGACTGGGTGGTCAAGGCGGTCATGATCGCACTGTTGCTCGCCTCGTTCTGGTCGTGGGCGATCATCTTCGAAAAGATGCTGCGGCTGCGCTCGCTCAAGCGCTCGGCCCAGACCTTCGAGGATACTTTCTGGTCCGGCGTTTCGCTCGAGGACCTCTACGACCGCGTCGGCGCCAAGCCGGACGATCCGATGTCGTCGATCTTCTCCGCGGCGATGCGCGAATGGCGGCGCTCGGTCTCCAAGGGACTGGCCTCGAGCGCGACGGCGCGTGCCGCGCTGCGCCAGCGCATCGAGCAGGTGATGACCGTCACCATCCAGCGCGAGATGGAGGCGATCGAGAAGCGGCTGGGCTTCCTCGCGACCGTGGGCGCCAACGCGACCTTCGTCGGCCTGTTCGGCACGGTGTGGGGCATCATGAACAGCTTCGGTCACATCGCCATGTCGAAGAACACCTCGCTCGCCGTCGTGGCGCCTGGCATCTCCGAGGCGCTGTTCGCGACCGCGATCGGCCTGGTGGCGGCGATCCCGGCGGCGGGCGCCTACAACATCCTGTCCGGCCAGGTGTCGCGCTACGCCCTGCAGCTCGAGGCGTTCGCCGGCGAGTTCATCACCATCCTGTCGCGCCAGCTCGAGGAGCAGGTCTGATGGCGGGCATCGTTCCCGCCGCGGGTGGCGGGCGCTTTCGCCGCCGGCGTTACATCCCGATCGCCGACATCAACGTCACGCCGCTGGTCGACGTCATGCTGGTGCTGCTGGTGATCTTCATGATCACCGCGCCTCTGCTCCAGGTCGGCGTGCCGGTCGACCTGCCCAAGACCAGCGCGCAGCAGGTCGGCGGCAAGGACGAGCCGCTTGTCGTGTCGGTCAATTCCAAGGACGAGGTGTTCCTGGGCGAGACCAAGTACGAGCTCGACGAGCTCGCAACGAAGCTCAAGGCCGTGCACGACGAGAAGCCCGACCAGCGCGTGTTCATCCGCGGCGACAAGACCATCAACTACGGCCGCATGATGGAAGTGATGGGCGTGGTGATCGATTCAGGGTTCCGCCAGCTCGGGCTGCTGGGCGAGCAGGGCGACCAAGGCAAGTCGCCGGCCGCCGGCGGCAAGCCTCAGCCGACGCCCACGCCGCGCCGATAGCGAGCGGAGATGCGGTGAGCGATGTTGGACCGTCGCAGCAAAAGCGTGGAGATGCGAACCCCGGCGATTCTCTCGGCCGGCGTGCATGTCGCTGCGCTCGTGGCGGCGATCGTCAACTTCAACTTCTTCAGCCGGCCGCCGATCGAGCCTGAACCCGTGATGGTCGAGTTCGAGGCCATCGCCAAGCATGCGGCCGCGCCCAAGATCGGCGTGCAGGATCCGCAGCCGGAGAAGGCCAAGATCGCAGACGAGACGACCAAGGCGCCGCCGCCCAAGACGGCCGAGCCGCCGCCCGCGCCGGAGAAGCCCAAGGAGCAGGTCAAGGAGGCGGTGCCGCTGCCGCCCAAGCCCGAGGAGAAGAAGGTCGAGGTCGAAAAGCCCAAACCGGCCGAGGACGTGATCGCGCTCAAGCCCAAGGAGCCCGAGCCGCCCAAGGTCGAGAAGCCGCCCGATTCCAAGCCGGAGCCCAAGCCCGAGGTGAAGAAGCCCGAGGCCAAGCCGACATCGCCGCCGCCCAAGCCGCAGCCGAAGAAGGAGACGGTCGACAACATCGTCGACTCGATCCTGAAGAACAACGAGAAGACGCCGCCGATCAAGACGCCGCAGCAATCGCCGCAGCGGCCCAAGGAGATCACGCGGCAGGCCGCCGTGGCGCCCAACCTCGCCAGCGTCGTGACCGCGAGCGAGATCGAGGGCGTGCGCCAGAAGATTCGGCCGTGCTGGAATTTCGTTGGCGGCGCGAGGGCCGATGCCGACCTTGTCGTTCAGCTCGTGGTGCAGATGAACCAGAATGGAACGCCGATCGACGCCGAGATCAAGGATACCGGCCGATACAACAGTGACCCGCTGTTCCGGGCCGCGGCCGACGCGGCGCGCCGGGCAGTGCTCAATCCCCGCTGCCAGCCCTGGCCCCTGCCGCCCGAGAGCTACAGTAACGGGTGGCGTTACATAACTTTCAACTTCGATCCGCGCGACTACTGATCGAGAGCGCGCTATAGGAATGTTCTTTCTCACGACCAAAAAGAGGTTCGACATGATGGTCCCCCGACATCTGTGGACGATCCTGAGTGCGTTGGCGCTTGCGGCTGTTTCGTTGCCGGCGCAGGCGCAGCTCACGATCGACATGACGAAGCCCAATTTCGAGCCCAAGCCGATCGCCATCGTCGACTTCCAGGGCGACAAGGCCGGCGCCGATATCGCGGGCGTAGTGCGCAACGATCTGCAGAATTCGGGCCTGTTCCGCTCGATCCCGCCGCAGGCGTTCATCCAGCGCGACATCAATCCCAACGCCGCGCCGCGCTTTCCGGACTGGCGCGGCATCGGCGCCGAAGGCCTCGTGGTCGGCCAGGCCGCGCTGGTCGGCGGCAATATAAAGGTCGACTTCCGCCTGTGGGACGTCGTCGCCGGCCAACAGCTCACCGGGTTTTCCTACACCAGCCAGCCCGCCAACTGGCGCCGGCTGGGCCACATCATCGCCGACGCGATCTACAAGCGCGTGACCGGCGAGGAGGGTTACTTCGACACGCGCGTGGCCTACGTCGCCGAGACCGGGCCGCTCAACAACCGCGTCAAGCGCATCGCCATCATGGACCAGGATGGCGCCAACAACCGATATCTCACCGACGGCAGCACGCTCGCCATCACGCCGCGCTTCTCGCCGACCTTGCAGGAGATCGTCTACATGGCCTACGGCCAGGACAAGTCGCCGCCGCGCGTCTACCTGCAGAACGTCGACAGCGGCCGCCGCGAGCTGCTCGGCAACTTCCCCGGCATGACGCTGGCGCCGCGCTTCTCGCCCGACGGCACGCGCGTTGCGATGAGCCTCTCGCAGGAGGGCCACACCAATCTCTACGAGATGAACGTGCGCGGAGGCGGTGCGCGCCGCCTCACCAACTCGTCGGCGATCGACACGTCGCCGTCCTATTCCAATGACGGCACGCAGATCGTGTTCAATTCCGACCGTGGCGGAACGCAGCAGCTCTATGTCATGAGCGCCGGCGGCGGCGACGCCAAGCGCATCAGCTTCGGCGACGGCCGCTACGCGACGCCGGTGTGGTCGCCGCGCGGCGACTACATCGCCTTCACCAAGTTTGGCGGCGCGAACGGCGGCTTCAGCATCGGCGTGATGCGCCCGGACGGCAGCGGCGAGCGTCTGCTCGCGAGCGGCTTCCTCGTCGAGGGCCCTACCTGGGCGCCCAACGGCCGCGTGCTGATGTACTTCCAGCAGCAGCCCAACTCGGGCGGCCGCGCCGGTTCGGTGACTTTGCGCTCGATCGACATCACCGGTCGCTTCGAGCGTCAGGTGCCGACTCCGACGGATGCGTCCGATCCGGCGTGGTCGCCCTTGATTCCGCAATAGCGAAGGATATGATCGTAAGTATCGGCACGAGTTGAGAAAAACTCGGGTCGATACATCTGGGGGCATGGAACTATAGAGAAGCGTGGGCGTTGAGGCGCCACGCGAAAGGATTGGATACGATGCGGATTCTGAAGGCTTTTGCGGCAATAGCTGCACTGACGGTCATGGCTGCCTGCAGTAGCGAAACACCGCCGGCGCCGAGCAGCGCCACCGTGACCCCTGGGTCAGTTGCGGACTTCCAGCAAAACGTCGGAGACCGCGTGTACTTCGATTTCGACCAGTCGACCGTTCGCCCTGATGGCCGTCCGACTCTCGACAAGCAGGCGGCATGGCTGAAGAAGTACGGCAACTACCAGATCACCATCGAAGGCAAGTGCGACGAGCGCGGCACGCGCGAGTACAACCTTGCGCTCGGTGAGCGGCGCGCCAACGCCGTGCGCCAGTACCTGATCGCGCAGGGGTTGCCGGCGGCACGCATCAAGACGATCAGCTACGGCAAGGAGCGGCCTGAGGTTGTCGGTTCCGACGAGGGCGCGTGGGCGCGCAACCGCGTCGGCATCACGACCCTGCAGTAGGGGGTTCCTCCGATCAGATCAGACGCCGGTCGCCTTCGCGGCCGGCGTTTTCGTTTGTTCCGGTTGTGGCCATGCCTGAAAATGGCCGCGTTTGATGTGAGACTATCCCGCCCATGAATACGCCTGCTCTCCGGTTGTTCGTGCTCGTCGCCCTCGCACTGCCGACATCGGCGGCGTGGGCGCAATCGCGGTCCGATTCGGTCTATATCGAGGACCGCCTGAATCAGCTGCAGCAGTCGCTCACCATGCTGACCGGCCAGCTCGAGCAGCTGCAATACCAGAACCAGCAGCTCCAGCAGCAGATGGAGAAGATGCAGGCGGACTACGAGTACCGTCTTGATGCGCTCGAGAAGGGCAAGGGGGGCGGCGCATCGCGTCCCGGCCCCGCGCCGCCCGCGCCACCGCCGCGCGGCGGCACGCTGGCACCGCCGCCCGGCGCACCGGCAGCCAGCAATGCCAACGCCGATCAGCTCTATCACGATGCCTTCAAGCTCCTGCAGGACGGCGACTACGCAGGCGCCGAGAAGGCCTTCAAGACGTTCGTGCAGAGCAACCCCAGGCACGTGCTGGCGGGCAACGCCCAATACTGGCTGGGTGAGACATATTACGCGCGCCGTGACTACCAGGACGCCGCGGTCGCCTTCGCGGAAGGCTACAAGGTCTACAAGAACAGCCAGAAAGGTCCGGACAATCTGCTCAAGCTCGGCATCACGCTGTCGATGATGGGCAAGAAGCAGGAGGCTTGCGCCATGTTCGCACGCTTCAGCCAGGACTATCCCAAGGCCACCGACCTGCAGAAACGCCGCATCGATCAGGAGCGCCAGAGAAATTCATGCGGCTGAGGCCGCTCGAGGCCGATGAATTCGCGGCGCTGATGGCGCCGTTCGCTCCCTTCGAGCGTAACCCCGAACTTGCCGTCGCCGTCTCGGGCGGGCGCGATTCGCTGTCGCTCGCACTGCTCGCCCACGAGTGGGCGCAGAAGCGCGGCGGCCGAGTGATCGGCTTGATCGTCGATCATGCACTGCGCGACGAGTCGGCTGAGGAGGCTCAGAGCACGCGCGAACTCCTGCGCAGGCAGGCAATCGAGTCCGAGATCCTCCGCTGGTCGGGCGCCAAGCCGGCGCGCGGCATCCAGGAGGCCGCTCGCGCCGCCCGCTACCGCCTGCTGCTTGATGCCTGTCGCCGCCGCGGCATTCTTCATCTCCTGCTCGCGCATCACGCTGACGATCAGGCGGAGACGATCGCCATGCGGGCCGTTCGCGACAGCGGGCCGGACGGCCTCGCCGGCATGGCCGCGCTCGGCGAGCAGGCCGAGGCGCGCGTGCTGCGGCCCGTGCTGCCGGTCGCCAGGTCGCGGCTCACGGCAACACTCGAGGCCCGGGGCATTACATGGATCGAGGATCCGTCCAATAGCGACCCACGATTCGAACGCGTTCGGCTTCGTAGGGATGGCGCCATTCGACTTCCTTCGTCCGGCGAGGCAGGCGTCGAGCGTGCGCGTCGCGAGACGGCGCTTGCGAAAGTCGCGGCGGATTTGCTCGAGGTCGACGATCCCGGCGGGAATGTCGCCGTCGATCGGGCGGCCTTCAATCGCCTGTCGCGCGAGATGCGGCTCGGCTTGCTCAGCCGCCTTGTTCAGGCCGTGGGGGGTGGGGACTACCCGCCGCGCCGCGAGCGTCTCAGGACGGCGGCGGCCCGCCTCGCGCTGACGGCCGATCGGGGTAGGTCAGGAAAAAGCCAGGATTTCACGCTATCTGGCTGCCGTTTGATGTTGCGGCAGGAGCCCGCTGGCCGGCGGTTGAGGTGGATTGTCGCGCCCGAAAATGGCAGAACCTACCGCAACAAAGCACTCCAGCCCTTCATGCCGGCTGCATTTTCCGCTTGCGGCAGGCCACAAGCGCCCCATTTAGACTGATAACCCCAGGTATTGGACCGAAAACCCGTGAACCCGTTCAATCGTAATGCCGCTCTCTGGATAGTCATCGTGCTGCTGCTGGCGCTGCTTTACAGCGTCTTCCAAGGGGGTGCGACCCGTACCGCCGGCAATACGATTTCTTATTCCGACTTCGTCCATGCCGTCGAGCAGCGTCAGATCCAGGACGTCCGCATCCAGGGCAATACCGTCACCGGCACCTTCCGCGAACCGCGCAACGGCGTGCAGAAATTCGCCACTTACGTTCCGAATTCTCCGCCCGACGAACAGCTGATGCCGATGCTGATCAAGAACGTCGACCGGGTCGATGCCGGTCCGGCGGAAGAGGGCGTCAATCTTGGCAGTATCTTCGTGAGCTGGTTGCCGGTTCTCGTGCTGGTCGGCGTCTACATCTTCTTCCTGCGCCAGATGCAGAGCGGCACCGGCCGCGCCATGGGCTTCGGCAAGTCGCGCGCGCGTCTTCTGACGGAGAAGCATGGCCGCGTAACCTTCGAGGACGTGGCGGGTATCGACGAGGCCAAGGCCGAGCTCGAGGAGATCGTCGACTTCCTGAAGGATCCGCAGAAGTTCCAGCGCTTGGGCGGCAAGATCCCCAAGGGCTGTCTGCTGGTTGGTCCACCGGGCACCGGCAAAACGTTGCTTGCCCGCGCGATCGCCGGCGAGGCCAACGTTCCCTTCTTCACCATCTCGGGCTCCGACTTCGTCGAGATGTTCGTGGGTGTGGGCGCCTCTCGCGTGCGCGACATGTTCGAGCAGGCCAAGAAGAACGCGCCCTGCATCGTGTTCATCGACGAAATCGACGCCGTCGGCCGCCATCGCGGTGCCGGCCTGGGCGGCGGCAACGACGAGCGCGAACAGACTCTCAATCAGTTGCTGGTCGAGATGGACGGCTTCGAATCCAACGAGGGCGTCATCCTGATCGCCGCAACGAACCGTCCCGACGTGCTCGATCCGGCGCTGCTGCGGCCCGGCCGCTTCGACCGCCAGGTCACGGTGCCCAATCCCGACATCGGCGGCCGCGAAAAGATCCTCAAGGTCCACATGCGCAAGGTGCCGCTGGCGCCCGACGTCGACGCCCGCATCATCGCGCGTGGCACGCCAGGCTTTTCCGGCGCCGACCTCGCCAATCTGGTCAACGAGGCGGCATTGCGCGCCGCCCGCGTCGGCAAGCGGCTGGTCACCATGGCCGATTTCGAATTCGCCAAGGACAAGGTGTTGATGGGCACCGAGCGCCGCTCCATGGCGATGACCGACGAGGAGAAGCTGGCGACCGCCTATCACGAAGCGGGCCATGCCATCGTCAACATCGAAGTTCCCGACTTCGAGCCGCTGCACAAGGTGACGATCATCCCGCGCGGTCGCGCGCTCGGCGTCACCATGCCGCTGCCCGAACGCGACCGCTACAGCCATTCGCTCAACTGGATGCGCTCGCGCATCGCCATGTGCTTCGGTGGCCGTGTCGCCGAACGGCTGATCTATGGCGACATGCATATGAATACCGGGGCGGCCGACGACATCCGTCAGGCGACCGAGATGGCGCGCCGCATGGTCACCGAGTTCGGCATGTCCGAGAAGCTCGGGCCGCTGCGTTACAGCGCGAACGAACAAGAAGTCTTCCTCGGTCACTCGGTGACGCAGAGCAAGAACGTCTCCGAGGAGACGGCGCGCCTGATCGACGAGGAGATCCGTCGCCTCGTGGTCGAAGGCGAGACACGCGCGACCGACATCCTGAAGCGCAATCTGGACAAGTTGCACGCTGTCGCCAAGGCGCTCGTCGAATTCGAGACGCTGAGCGGCGAGGAAGTGCGCGCCGTGATGCGTGGCGAGACGATCAACCGGATCGACCCGATGGACATGGGCGGTTCCGAGAAGCGTCGCCGCGCGTCGGTTCCGACCAGCAGCGGCTCGGCTACGGGAACGCCACCCGGCGCCAATCCCGAGCCTCAGCCGGGCGTTTAGCACGGCGAACTTGGTCCAAAGCTTCGGCGGCGTTGTCCTCGATCGTCCGCGCCTGATGGCGATCCTCAACGTCACGCCGGACTCCTTTTCCGACGGCGGCGAACGTCTCGATCCGGCCAAGGCGGTCGAGGACGGCCTGCGCTTCGTCGCCGAGGGCGCCGACTATGTCGACGTCGGGGGCGAGTCGACGCGGCCGGGCTCGCGACCGACGCCGGTCGAGGAAGAGCTTTGCCGGATCCTCCCAGTCGTCGCGGGCCTCGCCAAGCAGAACGCCGTGGTCTCGATCGACACGCGCCGCGCCTCGGTGGCGCGGGCTGCATTGGATGCCGGCGCCCGGATCGTCAACGACGTTTCGGCACTGCGCGACGATCCCGCGATGCCAGCACTGGTCGCGGAGCGTTGCTGCGATGTCGTGCTGATGCATCGCCGCGGACTGCCGGAGAACACGTTCGCCGGGCCGCGTTATGCGAATGTCGTCGAGGAAGTACGCCTGTTCCTGCTCGAGCGCGCTATGGCTTGCGAGGCAGCCGGCATCGAAAAGGAGCGCATCGCGCTCGATCCCGGCATCGGCTTCGGCAAGAGCGTGCCTCAGGAGCTCGAGCTGATTGCCGGAGCCGGACGCTTCGCCGAAGCGGGCTATCCCGTCCTGGTCGGCTGCTCGCGCAAGAGCTTCATCGGCAAGCTGACCGGCGTCGAGAAGCCTTCGGAGCGCGATCCCGCCTCGGTCTGGCTGGCTGTTGAGGCGGTTCGGCGCGGCGCCGCCATCGTGCGCGTTCATGCCGTTGCAGCGACTCGCCAGGCCCTCGCGATTTCCGCGGCAATGCGGTAAACTGAGAAAAAACATGTCGCGCTCTCTCTTCGGCACCGACGGCGTGCGCGGACGCGCCAACTCAGAACCCATGACGGCGGAGATCGCCATGAGGATCGGCATGGCGGCCGGCCTGGTGTTCAACCGCGGCGGCCATCGCCATCGCGTCGTCATCGGCAAGGATACTCGGCTTTCCGGCTACATGATCGAGCAGGCGCTGACGGCGGGGTTCCTGTCGGTCGGCATGGACGTGCTGCTTCTGGGGCCGCTGCCAACGCCGGCCGTCGGCTTCCTGACGCGCTCGATGCGCGCCGACGTGGGCGTCATGGTCTCGGCCTCGCACAATCCCTACGAGGACAACGGTATCAAGCTGTTCGGACCGGATGGCTTCAAGCTCTCGGACTCCGTCGAGGCGATGATCGAGAAGCTGGTCGCCGAGCCGGGCACGATCAGGCTGGCGGCTCCCGACGGCATCGGTCGGGCCAAGCGCCTCGACGATGCGGAGGGGCGCTACATCGAGGCGGTGAAGTCGTCGATTGCACGCAGGCTCGATCTCACCGATCTCAAGATCGTGGTCGATTGCGCGAATGGCGCAGCCTACAAGGTGGCGCCGACCGTCCTGTGGGAACTGGGCGCCGAGGTGGTGCCAGTCGGCGTCTCGCCCGATGGCTTCAACATCAACGGCAATTGCGGCTCGACTCATCCAGCCGTATTGCAGGAGCAAGTGGTGGCGCACGGCGCCGATCTCGGCATCGCGCTCGATGGCGACGCCGACCGCGTGGTGCTGGTCGACGAGCAGGGCCGGGTGATCGACGGCGACCAGCTGATGGCCACCATCGCCGACCAGTGGAAGACCGACGGCCGGCTCGCGGGCGACGGCGTGGTGGCGACGGTGATGTCGAATCTCGGGCTGGAGCGCTACGTCTGCGCCCGCGGCCTCAAGTTGGTGCGCACGCAGGTGGGCGACCGCTATGTGCTCGAGCGCATGCGCGCCGACGGCTTCAACCTCGGTGGCGAGCAATCCGGCCATATCATCATGACCGATCATGCGACGACGGGGGACGGCCTGATGGCCACGCTCCAGGCGCTGGCGTCGATGGTCAAGAGCGACAAGCCCGCGAGCAAGACCTTCCGCGCCTTCGAGCCGGTGCCGCAGCTTCTCAAGAACGTCCGGGTGAGCGACGCCACGGCAGCGCTGAATGCCACGGCGGTGGTGAACGCGATCGCGGCGGCCGAGCGCAAGCTTGGCAAGAGCGGGCGCATCCTCGTGCGCAAGTCGGGCACCGAGCCGCTGATCCGGGTCATGGCCGAGGGCGACGATTCGGAGCTGGTGCGCAAGGTCGTCGACCAGATCGTCGAGGCGATCCCGCGCCAGGCGGCATAAATGGTCAACATGAAGGGCCGAGTTCTGATTGTCGCCGGCTCCGATTCTGGCGGCGGCGCCGGTATCCAGGCCGACATCAAGGCGGTCACCGCAATGGGCGGCTTCGCGGCCACGGCAATCGCCGCATTGACCGCACAGAACACGCAAGGCGTCCATGGTGTGGTGCCCGTCGATCCCGCCTTCATCGCGCAGCAGATAGCGGTCGTGCTGACCGACATTGGCGCCGACGCGCTCAAGACAGGCATGCTGCACAGCGCCGAAGTGATCGCGACGGTTGCCCGCGCTTTCGAGAAGCATGCCGGCGGCGCGCCGCTGGTCGTCGATCCGGTGATGGTGGCCAAGGGCGGCCAGCGTCTGCTGCTGAGTGAGGCAGAGACGGCGCTACGCGACCGCCTGCTGCCGATGGCGGCGTTGCTGACACCGAACCTGCCCGAAGCGGAAGTCCTGGCCGGCTTCCCGGTCCGAGTGGAAGCGGACATGGCGCGCGCGGCGGAGAGATTGATGTCGTACGGCGCCAGGGCCGTGCTGATGAAGGGCGGTCATCTTGAGGGCGACAAGGTCGTCGACCTGTTGTTCGCCGGCGGACAGCTTGTCGAACGCTGGGAGGATGCGCGCATCCCGAGCCGCAGCACGCACGGCACGGGCTGCACGCTCGCCTCGGCGATTGCTGCAGGTATCGCGCAGAAGATGTCTGTGAAGGGGGCGGTGGAGCGGGCCCGCGCTTACGTGCGCCGCGCCATCGAGACGGCGCCCGGTTTCGGCCACGGGCACGGCCCGCTCAATCACGCGGTGACGGTGAAGAGCTAAGCTCCGAAACGTTCCAGCCGTTCCAGCACGGCCGGAATCTTGTCGTCAGTCACGTTGGCGAAGGCCAGCCGTATGAAACGCTCCTGACCCGCGCCGAACATGTCGCCCGGAATTGTCAGCAGGTTCTCCTCGTCTGCGAGGCGCTTCGACACGATCGTCGACTTCTCACCAGCGAAAGGGTGCTCGACATAGGCGAAATAGGCGCCGATGCTGACCATCCGCCAGCGATTGGAGCGCTCCAGGCCGCGGCCCAGCAGGTCGGCGCGCACCTTCAAGCCCTCGGTGTTCTTGCGGGCCCACGGCAGCAGCTTGCGCAGTCCATAGAGAGCCGCTTCCTGGCCCAGACGTGGCGGACAGATCGATACGCAGTCCATCGCTTTCTCGATCTCGGCCATCAGTGCAGCACCTGCCGTCACCGCGCCGACACGGTAGCCAGTCAATGCGAAGACCTTCGAGAAGCTGTAGAGATGCACCAGCGTGCCGCGCCATGCGGGATCGTTGAATAGCTCGTGCGGCCGCGCGCCCTCCGGCAGGAAATCCTTGTAGGTCTCGTCGAGCAGCAAGGCGATGCCATGCTTCCTGGCGAGTTCGAAGAAGGCATGGATCGTGGCTTTGGGATAGACCGCACCGGTCGGGTTGTTGGGCGAGATCAAGAGGATCGCACGGGTCTTGGGGCCGATCAGTTTCGCGGCGTCCTCCGCAGCGGGCACGGCGCCGGAACCGGGGCGGAAGTCGAGCGCTACCGGTTCGACGCCCAGCATGCGCATCCACATGTCGTGATTGAAGTAGTGAGGCCGCGGCACGATCACCTGGTCGCCTGCCTTGGCGATGCTCATCAGCGCCAGGCAAAAAGCCTGGTTGCATCCCGACGTGATGCCGACTTCGCTTGCGGCGATGCGTGCACCGTAAAAGGAAGAAAGATGCGCCGCGTAGTCCTCGCGCAATGCGGGCACTCCCAGGATCGGCGTATAGCCGTGCAATGCAGGGTCGAGCAGGATGGTTCCGAGATGCTGGCGCAATTCCAGCGCCGGCGGATAGCCGGGCACCGCCTGGCTGAGGTCGATCAGGGGCCGGTCGGCGGGAAAAGTCCGGCCCAGCACCCATCGCTTGGTCTCACCGATTGGTGATGGATCGACCGCGGCCAGCCACGGATTGGCGACAGGTGCGTCAGGCATGGCGATCCGGGCTCGATTTCACAGTGATTTTGCGCACGTAAGCTTCTCTATCCGGCCGTTATTCGCGGGCGGAGCATCGGTGCGACCTCGCTGTCTGTCAAACGTCCAAGGTCTGGCACGTCGAACCATTGGAAAATGCATTGCTTGCCCGCAGCCTTATGCATAGCATCCGCGACAAGGCTCCGTCCGAGAGTCAGCGCCGCAAAATGCGGGCAGGGGTTTGCCGGCTGAATTCGGTCGGCTCACAGGAGGAAAAAATGGGTTCGAAGAAAGTTAGTCGTCGTCGTTTCGTGGCCAGCACGGCCGCCCTCTCGGGTGCGATGGTAGCTGCACCGTTCGTGCGCGGCGCCTATGCCGCCGGCAAGATTTCGGTCGGCTTCTGGGATCACTGGGTTCCCAACGCGAACAGCGCCACCGAAAAGGCGATCAAGGAGTGGGGCGAGAAGGAAAAGGTCGAAGTCCAGATCGATTTCATCACCTCGCAGGGCAACAAGCTGCTGCTGACGACGGCCGCCGAGGCGCAGGCCAAGTCGGGCCACGACATCCTGGCGATGAACACCTTCCTGCCGGCGCGCTATGCCGAGCAGCTGGTGCCGATGGACGACCTCATGGGCGACCTGATCAAGCAGAACGGCAAGGTCAATGCCACCGTCGAGTATCTCGGGCATGTCGGCGGCAAGTGGCTCGCCATTCCCGCCACCGTCGGCACGCAGAACAAGGGCCCGTGCTCGCGCGTCGACTACATGAAGCAATATGCCGGCATCGACGTTCAGAAGATGTATCCGGTCGGCGCCGAGCCGCAGGACAAAGAGTGGAATCTGGACAACTTCCTGAAGGCGGCCGAAGCCTGCCACAAGGGCGGCCATCCGTTCGGCATCGGCCTCGGCACGACGTCGGACTGCGTCGATACGATCGGGTCGATCTTCCATGCCTTCGGCGCGGTGTTGGTCGACGCCAAGGGCGAGATCGTGCTCAAGAACGACCAGGTCCGCCAGGCCCTCGACTACTACAAGAAGCTGATGGCGTTCTTGCCGCCCGACGTGCCGGCATGGGACGACGCCTCGAACAACAAGTTCCTGATCTCCGGACAGGCGTCGCTGATCATGAATCCGCCGAGCGCCTGGGCCGTCGCCAAACGCGACGCGCCGCAGGTCGCCGAGAATTGCTGGACTCACGGCATGCCGGCCGGGCCCAAGGGCCGCTTCGGTCCGTTCCTGCCGTTCTTCTGGGGCACCTGGAACTTCAGCAAGAACGTGCCGGCGGCCAAGAGCCTGCTGCGCCATCTGTCGTCGCCGGCAGTCGTCGAGTCGATGGTGGTGGCGAGCGGTGGCTACGACCTGCCGTCCTTCGACAATCTGACGAAGTTCAAGGTGTGGGCCGAGGCAGAGCCGCCGAAGGGCACGCTCTTCCACTACCCGGATCCATACCATCACCAGACCACGTCGATCGCCTGCGCGCCTGCGCCGCACAAGATCGCGGAGCAGATGTACAACCAGGGCATCCAGACCCAGATGGCCGTCCGCTATTTCAAGGGCGAGGCCTTGGAGAAGACCCTGGATTGGGCATCGAACGAACTTGAAGGGTTCATGCGGAACTGATCCAGCAAGTGGAACAAGGACGTCGTCCGCAAGGGCGGCGTCCTTCCCTTATCAGCCCGGCACGCCGCACGGAGCACTCTATGGCCGACATCGCCGCCCGCAACGCCACCGCCATCAACGCGGACAGGCGCAACAGCCTGCACAAGCTGATGCAGCGCAAATCCACCATCGCCTTCCTGATGGCGCTGCCGCTGATCCTTCTGATCGGCACCCTCGTCCTCTATCCGGCGGGCTACGCGATCTGGCTCGCGATGCTCAACAAGTCGATGACCAAGTTCGTCGGCCTCGGCAATTTCGAGTTCCTGTTCAAGCGCCAGACGTTCTGGGACGTCGTCTTCCAGTCCTGCCTGTTCGCCATTACCGCGGTCATCTTCAAGGCGATCATCGGCTTCGTGGTCGCGCACTTCGTCCACAACATCCCGACCAAGGGCCAGCGCAAGTGGCGCGGCATGCTGCTCGTGCCGTGGGTCATTCCGCCGGCCATGAGCACGCTCGCCTGGCTGTGGCTGTTCGACCCGAGCTACTCGGCCTTCAACTGGATCTTCGCCCATATCGGCCTGCCGCATATTCCGTGGACGGGCGAAGCCGGCTGGGCGCGCTTCTCGGTCATCCTGGTCAATATCTGGGCCGGCGCGCCGTTCTTCATGATCATGTATCTCGCGGCGCTGAAGTCCGTGCCCGAGCAGCTCTATGAGGCGGCCTCGATCGACGGCGCGACGTGGTGGCAGCGCATCTGGTACGTGACCCTGCCGATGATGCGCAACATCATCGCGATCACTGCCCTGTTCTCGACCATCGTCACCTTCGCCAATTTCGACATCGTTCGGGTGCTGACCTCGGGCGGCCCGCTCACTGCGACGCACCTGTTCGCCACCTGGGCGTTCAAGGTCGGCATCGAGAGCGGTGACATTCCGCTTGGCGCCACCGTGTCGCTGTTCATGGTGCCGATCCTGGCGGTGGGCGCAGCCTTCATCTTGCGCGACATCTCCAAGCGGGGGAGTGAAGTCTGATGGCCAACGCCTCGGTTGCCGCCGGCGCGCCGGTCCGGAAGGTCAAGTATCGCAGCATGAGCGCCGACCGGCGCTGGGCGATGCGCTGGTCGTATTTCTTCCTCGTGCTGTTCGCGATCTTCTTCCTGACGCCGCCGGTCTACATGTTCATTACGTCGCTCAAGAGCAGCGGCGAGATCGGCCAGGCCACGAATCCGTGGTGGGTCTATCATCCCACGCTCAGCAACTACATCGAGCTGCTGGGCCAGAACCAATACCTGATCTTCTTCCGCAACTCCGCGATCGTCTCGGTCTGCGTGGTGGCCGTCACCATGGTCATCAGCGTCACCGCGGCATTCGCGCTTGCCCGCATGAAGTTCTGGGGCTCGGCGACGCTCGCGACCGGCGTGTTCCTGACCTATCTGATCCCCGACACGCTGCTCTTCATTCCGTTGTTCAAGATGTTCGCCTTCGTGCGTGACACCTTCGGCATCGAGCTGATGAACCACTGGTGGACGCTGATCATCATCTATCCGACGCTGTCGGTGCCCTTCGCCACCTGGATCATGATCGGCTACTTTGCTTCGATCCCGAAGGAGCTGGACGAGGCGGCGCTGATCGACGGCGCGTCGTGGCTGCAGACGCTGACCAAGATCTTCATCCCGGTGGCGCTGCCCGGCATCATCGCCGCCACGATCTTCAGCTTCACGGTGTCGTGGGCGCAATTCCTCTACCCGCTCGCCTTCACGACATCGACCGACCAGCTCGTGCTTCCGGTCGGCATCGTGACGACGCTCATCAAGGGCGACGTCTTCAACTGGGGTCAGATCATGACGGGCGCGCTGCTGGGAGCGGCGCCTCCGCTCATCATCTACGCGTTCCTCATGGATTACTACATCGCCGGCCTGACCGCCGGTGCAACCAAAGGCTAGGCATCATCGACAGGGCAGGGCAACGATGGCTCAGGTAACGCTGCGTAAGGTCGTCAAAAAATACGACGAGGTCACTGCCGTGCGCGGCATCGATCTCGACATCACGGACAAGGAGTTCATCGTCCTGGTCGGGCCATCGGGCTGCGGCAAGTCGACGACGCTCCGCATGATCGCCGGCCTCGAGGAGATCACCGGCGGCGACATCGCGATCGGCGGCGATGTCGTCAACGACGTGCCGCCCAAGGACCGCGACATCGCGATGGTGTTTCAGAACTACGCGCTCTACCCGCACATGAACGTGTACGAGAACATGTCATTCGGCCTGAAACTGAAGCGCACGCCGAAGGACGAGATCGACCGGCGCGTGAAGCAGGCGGCGCAGATCCTCGACATCACCGAGCTGCTGGATCGCAAGCCCAAGCAGCTGTCGGGTGGCCAGCGCCAGCGCGTCGCCATGGGCCGCGCCATCGTCCGCGATCCCAAGGTGTTCCTGTTCGACGAGCCGCTGTCGAACCTCGACGCCAAGCTGCGTGTGCAGATGCGCACCGAGATCAAGAAGGTGCACCAGAAGGTGCGCACGACCACGGTGTACGTGACGCACGACCAGGTCGAGGCGATGACGCTCGCCGACCGCGTGGTGGTGATGAACCAGGGCCTCATCGAGCAGGTCGGCTCGCCCAACGATCTCTATCATTCGCCGGCCACCAAGTTCGTGGCCGGCTTCATCGGCTCGCCGGCGATGAACTTCATTCCCTGCCAGCTCGAGCAGGCGGCGGGTGGGCTACGCATGCGGGTATCGGACAAGCTGTCATTCCCGGTGCCGGCAAGCCGCAGCGCGCGCTACGCGAGCCATGCCGGCAAGACCAGCCTGGTGCTGGGCTTGCGGCCGGAGCACATCATCGAGACGCGTCCGCATGCCGAGCCAGATCAGCACGATTTCGAGCAGCAGATAGAGGTCGTCGAGCCGATGGGTATGGAGACGCTGGTGTATTTCAACATCGGTGGGGCCGAAGTCTGCGGTCGGGTCAGCCCCAACGCTCCGTCCGCGGCCGGCAAGTCCATGAAGCTCCGGGCCGACCTCAGCAACATGCACCTGATCGACGACACCACGGGCAAGGTTCTCTAGGAGTACGGCGATGGGCGCGTTGACGGGCAAGGTCGCGTGGGTGACCGGTGCCGGGACGGGTATTGGTCAGGCCGCGGCGATTGCGCTCGCCAAGGAAGGCGCCACCGTGGTGCTGACCGGCCGGCGCAAGGAGCCGCTGCAGGCGACTGCCGCGGCCATCAAGAAGGCGGGCGGCAAGGCCGAGGTGAAGCCGGGCGACCTGATGAAAGCCAAGGCCGTCACCAAGATTGCCCAGGACATCGAGAAGAAGTACGGCCGCTGCGACATCCTGGTGAATAACGCCGGCCTCAACATCCTCGAGCGCAAATGGAGCCAGCTCACGACGGCAAGTGCGGAGCAGGTGATCGACGGCAATCTTTCCAGCGCCTTTTACTGCGCCATCGCCGTGCTGCCGATGATGCGCAAGCGCAAGGACGGCGTGCTGATCCACACCTCGTCGATGGCTGGCCGCCATCCCAGCACGCTGTCGGGGGCCGGCTACTCGGCCGCCAAGCACGGCGTTGTGGCGATGAGCCACACCATCAACATGGAAGAATGCGTGAACGGCATCCGCTCGTGCGTGGTCTGCCCCGGCGAGGTGGCGACGCCGATCCTCGACAAGCGGCCGGTCCCGATCACGCCGGACGAGCGCAAGCGGATGGCGCAGTCGGAAGATGTGGGCGACCTCGTGCGGTATGTCGCCTGTCTGCTGCCGCACGTCTGCATCAACGAGGTCTGGATCACCCCGACCTGGAATCGCGGCTACATCGCCAACCTGCAGCGCACGACGAAGTCCTGACATGACGGTCACCATCAAGGCGAAGGCGCTCGAGGCCTTCGTCGCCGATATCTTTTCCGCCGCCGGCTGCTCAAAGGAGGAGGGCGGTCGGATCGGCCGCTATCTGGTGAGCGCCAACCTGTCGGGCCACGACAGCCACGGCGTGGTGCGCGTGCCGCGCTATGCCAGCCAGAAGAAAGCCGGATCGGTCGTCGCCGACGTCACCGTCGAGGTCGTCGTCGACACGCCGGTGATCGCGGTGATCGACGGCAAATACGGCTTCGGCCAGACGGTGACCCCGCAGGCGGTGAGGATCGGCATCGACAAGGCCAAGAGGAACGGTCTTGCCGCGGTGACCTTGCGCAACGCGGGCCATGTCGGCCGCGTCGGCGACTGGGCCGAGATGGCGGCGGCCGAGGGGCTGGTTTCGGTGCACTTCGTCAATGCGGCGGGCAGCGTGCTGGTAGCGCCATACGGCGGCGTCGACCGGCGCTTCTCGACGGCGCCCTATTGCGTCGGTATTCCGCGCCCCGGCCAGGATCCGCTGGTGCTGGACTTTGCGACGTCGATCGTCGCCGAAGGCAAGGTGCTGGTGGCGAGCCAGGGCGGCAAGAAGGTGCCGGACGGCGCGCTGGTCGGACCCGACGGCAGGCCGAGCGCCGATCCGCACCTGCTGTATGGCGACTACACGCCGACCGGGCCGCGCAACCATGCCCAGGGGACAGGGGCGATCCGCGCCTTTGGCGACCACAAGGGCTCGGGACTCGCCTTCATGTGCGAGATGCTCGGTGGGTCGTTCTCAGGCAACGGCGCCACCGACCCCAAGCGCGGCAAATTCGCCAATGGCATGCTGAGCTTTTATCTCGACCCCAAAGTGTTCGATCCCGAGGGCTTCTTCCCCAGGGACATCGCGAGGTATGTGGCGTTCGTGAAAAGCTCGCGGCCGGCCGAGCCGGGCGGCGAAATCCTGGTGCCGGGCGAGCCCGAAGCGCGGATGCGCGCCAAGCGCTCGGCGGAGGGCGTGCCGCTGCCCGACGACACGTGGGCCGCCATCGTCGAGACCGCGCGGTCGGTCGGCCTCGACGAGCGGCGGATCCAGCAAACCACGATGTAGGCTCTAGCGGCCGGCTACTTTCTGCAGGCGGTAGACCTTCCCCAGGATCGGATCGTCCATGAGCGGCAGGGCCGTGTAGTCATGGTGCAGCATGCCGACCAGCCGCTCCATCAACGGCGGGCTCACCACAGTGGCCGAGAGCTGGTCGAGGAAATACTGATCGGCATCCCATAGCCGCACGATCGCGACGTCGTAGCCGAGCTCGAATGCGTGATCGATTTGCTGCCTCAGCGCCGCCACCTGCTGCTCGGGCGAGCGTGCGGGATGCATCAGGACGCCGCCGATCAGGCCGATCCGCTTGAACTTCGGAACGGCCTGCGGCGCCGGGCCGACGTCGTCGATCTCGGGATCGACCTTGCCCCAGCGCGCCGCGGCATAGGTCGAGGCCCAGTCGAAATCGTGGATGACGAACACGGTGCGGCTGGGATCGGCCTTGGCGCCAAGCCGATCGATGGCGCCGAGCCAGGCGCTGTCCAGGCCGCGCTGCGGGGCGAGGCTCCAGACATTGTAGGCGAGCAGCAGCACCGAGAGGCCGGCGAGTGTCGCCACGCCCCGCCTGGCCCAGCGGCGCTTCGCCGGCACTAGGACCAGCGCCCAGCCCACGGTCAGCCAGGCCATGACGTTCAACTGCATCTGCGGGTCGTGCGGCTGGGCGTAGAGATTGAACACCTGTCCCGCGACTAGCGTGCCGCCGAACACCGTGGCCACCGCCCGCGCGCGATTGTCGTTTCGCGCCCGCCACAGCAGGCGCAGCGCCACGACCGCGACGGCAATTTCGCTGCCGATCGTGAAGATGCGCCACAAGTCCCAGCCGGGGATGCCGGGCGTCTGGGCGAACCGCATGCCCATGAGATATGCCGCCAAGCCATCGGTCAGGTAGTAGGCCTTGATCCACGAATAGCCGCTCCAGGCTGAAACGACTGCCTTGCCCGTCCACAGAAGGTCGAGGGCGCCGGCACAATTCGGATGGCCGCGTGTAATCAGAGCCGCGGCGAGGGCCGCCACGGCCATGCCGATGAGGAACAGGCCGATCCACAAGAAACGCCGCGTCAGCCGGGTCTCGCAGAGCCAGAGCCCCGCCAGCATGGCCGGCAGCGTGGGGAACATCAGCCGCCATTCGAACAGCCAGCCGATGCTGAACAGCAGCGAGA
Source organism: Reyranella sp. (assembly GCA_035651335.1). Taxonomy (GTDB): domain Bacteria; phylum Pseudomonadota; class Alphaproteobacteria; order Reyranellales; family Reyranellaceae; genus Reyranella. Next base: position 23,488 of record DASRFX010000106.1, read on the forward strand.
CGGCCACGACGCGCACCGCGGTCGGCCGCGCAAACCACAGCGCAGCCAGCGCCATCGCCGCGAACATCACCGTGTAGCTCGGCATGATGTCCTCGTTGATGATGGCGAGGAACAGGACATCGTTGCAGGCGATGTGGAACAGCCCGGCGGCCCACGCGATCGCGCGGTCGTCGGTCAGCCGCCGTACCAGCAGATAGACGACGCAGAGGCAGAGGCTCGCGCTCACCGCATTGAGGATGGTGAGCTGCCGGCGCGGATCGCCCGCGAATACGCCGAGGAGATCGAGCAGGCGGCAGCCCGCCCCGTACACCGGGTAGAAGAAGTAGTTCGAGGGATAGAGCGGCGCATGGGCAGGATCGGCGATCCATGGCGCAAGCTCGATCGACTTGAACACGCCGTTGCCGGTGATGCCGCCCTGTGCGTTGTCGAGCCACAGGATCAGGGCGATCAACAGGGCGAGGCTGCCCGCGAAGAGCAGAGTCAGATCGGGCAGATAGCCCCGCTTTCGGCTGGAAGGGCGGGCGGTTTCGGCGGCGAAGAGCAAGGCGGCGGATAGAACCATCCTTGAGCGGCCCCTGGCAATCTGGCTCAATCGGCTCGCGGGGGCGAGATGCAGTTGAAGGTCAACGGCAAGGCGTACGAGCTGCAGGTCGAGAGCGACATGCCGCTGCTCTGGGTGTTGCGTGACGAGCTCGGCATCACGGGCCCGAAATATGGCTGCGGCATCGCGCAGTGCGGGGCCTGCACGGTGCATGTCGACGGCGTTGCCGTGCGCTCTTGTTCCTTGCAGGTCGGCGACGTTCAGGGTGAGGTGACGACGATCGAGGGCCTCGGCGCACCGGGCGCGCTGCACGCCGTCCAGCAGGCCTGGATCGACCATCAGGTCGCGCAATGCGGCTATTGCCAGTCCGGGCAGATCATGGCGGCCGCCTCGTTCCTGGCCGCCCATCCCGACCCGACCGACGAGGCGATCGACCAGGCGCTGTCGGCCAATCTCTGCCGCTGCGGCACCTACGTTCGCATCCGCCGGGCGGTAAAGGACGCCGCCAAGCGGCTGCGTGAGGCCAAGCCATGAGCAGCATCGGCACCATCGCGCGCCGCACGCTGTTGATCGGTTCGGCCGCCGTGGCGGGGGGCCTGGCCGTTGGCGTCTATCTCTACAAGCGCTCGCTGCCCAACCCGCTGCTCAAGGACCTGAAGCCCGGTGAAGTGGCCTTGACGGCGTACCTGCGGCTCGACCAGTCGGGGGTCACGGTCATCACGCCGCACGCCGATGTCGGGCAGGGCGCCTATTCGGTGCAGGCCGCCCTGGTCGCCGAGGAACTCGATCTTTCCTGGCAGGACGTCAAGGTCGATCCCGGCCCGGCGAGCACGGCCTACTACAATCGCGAGGTCGTTGCCGACACGCTGCCGGTTCCGGGTACGACGGAGGGCTGGATCGGCAGCGCGGTGCGCTTGGCGAGCGACGCTGGCGGCAAGATCCTCGGCCTGCAGATCACCGGCGGCTCGAGCACGGTGCCCGACAGCTACGACAAGCTGCGCCTCGCGGGCGCCTTGGCGCGTGAACTGCTGCTGCGGGCGGCGGCGCAGAAGACCGGCTTGGCGCGCTCGAAGCTCACGACCATGAACGGCGCGGTGGTGATGCCTGACGGCAAGACGTTGAGCTATGCCTCGCTCGCCGAGGCGGCGGCCAAGATCGATCCACCGGACAATGTGAGGCCCAAGCCCGAGGCGCAATGGCGCTACCTCGGCAAGAAGATGCAGCGCGTCGACATGCTGGCCAAATGCACCGGCACACTGACCTACGGCATCGATGTCCGGCTGCCCGGCATGGTCTATGCCACGGTGCGCACCAACCCGCGGCTGGGCGGCCCGATGAAGAGCTACGACGCTTCGGCGGCCCAGACCGCAAAAGGCGTGCTGAAGATCGTGCCGATCACCGGCGGCGTCGGCGTCATCGCCGACAACACCTGGCGCGCTTTCAAGGCGGCGGACCTGATCAAGTTCGATTGGGGCCCGGCACCCTATCCGCCGACGACATCAGCATTGTTCGACACGGTCGCGCAATCGTTCATCCCGGGCCGGCGCGAGATTCGCCTCAAGGACGACGGCGACGTTGAAAAGGCGATCGCGGCCGGCATGCCGCTCGACGCCGAATACCGGGTGCCATTCCTGGCCCACGCGCCACTCGAGCCGATGAATGCCGTGGCGCAGCTCAAGGACGGCCGGCTCGACATTTGGACGGGCACCCAGGTGCCGATGTTCGTCGTCCAGCAAGCGGCCAACGCGGCCAAAATCTCTGCCAATGCCGTTCGCGTGCATGCGCAATATTCGGGCGGCAGTTTCGGCCGCCGGCTGGAGACCGACTACGTGACGCAAGCCGTCGAACTCGCGGTCGCGTTCCCCGAACGGCCGATCAAGATGACGTGGACCCGCGAGGAGGATTTCACGCACGACATGCCGCGTCCGGCCGCGATCGCCCGCGCCCGCGGTGCGGTGAAGGATGGCAAGGTCGACGCTTACGACCTCTCGATCGCCTGCCCCGCGGTCAACGCCTCGCAGATGAGTCGCCAGGGCCTGCCGGCGATGGGCCCCGATCCGGCGATGGTTGCCGGCGCCTTCGACCAGCCGTTCGGCATCCCCAACTATCGCGTCACCGGCTATCGCGTGCCCGAGACCGTGCCGGTGAGTTCGTGGCGCTCGGTCGGTGCCTCGGGCAACGGCTTCCTGCACGAATGCTTTCTCGACGAGTTGATCCATGCCGCCAATGCCGATCCCTTGATGGAGCGTTTGCGGCTGTGCTGGCACGAGCCTTCGCGCAAGGTGCTGGAGGCGGTGGGCGAGATGTCGAAATGGGGAAGCACCGTCGGCAAGGACCGCGGCCGCGGCATCGCCTACACCTATTCGTTCGGCGTGCCGGTTGCCGAGGTTGTCGAAGTCACCAACACCCCGCGCGGCATCCGCATCGACAAGGTGTTCGTGGCGGCCGAGGTCGGCAAGGTGCTCGATCCCGACAATCTCGAGAGCCAGTTGCAGGGTGGCGTTATTTGGGGCTTGGGCCACGCCATGAATGCCGAAACGACCTACGAGGACGGCGTGGCGCAGCAGACCAATTACCACGCCTACGAGGCGATGCGGCTCTATCAGGCGCCCGAGATCGAGGTCAGGGCGCTCACCAATACGAGCCAGATCCGCGGCATCGGCGAGCCCGGCGTGCCGCCTGCCGCGCCGGCGCTTGCCAATGCGATCTTCGCCGCCACCGGCAAGCGCATCCGCGAGCTGCCGCTCGGCAAGCATATCCGGTTCGTCTGAGGCGCAGGATGATTCGCGCCCTTGCCGCCATCCTGCTGACGCTCATTGCCTGGCCGGCGCTGGCACAGGACGCAAGTCTCGCGGCCTGGGCCAGGGTCTACGAGGTACTGTCCCATCCGCGCTGCGCCAATTGCCATGTCGGGCCCGACAATGTGCCGATCTGGTTCGAGCCGGGGAGTGCGGCTGAACCACGGCCGCATGGCATGAACATCAATGCCGGTCCGAGCCGGGTCGGCGCCGAGACCATTGCCTGCAGCACCTGCCACCGTGAGCGCAACTCGCCCAGCCGGCACGGCGCGCCGGGCGCGCCCAACTGGAAGCTGGCGCCGGTCGAGATGCAGTGGTTCGGCAAGACGAGCGCGGAAATCTGTGCGCAGCTCAAGGATCCGGCGCGCAACGGCAACCGCGCCCTGGACGCAGTGGTCGATCACGTCGCCCATGACAAGCTCGTCGCCTGGGGCTGGGCGCCCGGGCCCGGCCGCGCGCCTGCGCCCTATTCGGCGGCGGAGACCGCCGCCTATCTCAGGCAATGGAGCGCCGCTGGCGCTCCCTGTCCGCGGGAATAGCCCGTCCTAGGCCGGCCTCTTGCGGCCTTCGATGGCGAGTTGCCGGCGGCCGAAATAGTGGAAGGTCGCCTCGATCGAGCGCTTCTTCAGGCGGTAATCGTGCGCCTCGCGGGCCAAGTCCGGCGGCAGCGGCTTTATTGGCGCCACGGCTTCGGCCATGAGCTGAAGCTTGGCCGCGCGCTCGATGAAGATCGAGAGCACGCAGGCCTCCTCGATGGTCTCCGTGGCGCAAAGCTGGCCGTGATGGGCGAGCAGGATGGAGCGCTTGTCTCCCAGCGCCTCGTTGATGATGCGCCCTTCCTCGTCGCCGACGGGTGGACCGGGCCAGTGTGGCAGCCAGGCGCAATCGTCGTGGAACATCGAGGTGTCCATGTGCGCCACGGTGAGCGGCCGGCCGATCATCGACAGCGCCGAAATGTGCGGCGGATGGGTATGGACGATGGCGTTGACCTTGGGGCGATGGCGATAGATCCACAGATGGAAGCGATTGGAGGGATTCACCATGCCGTCGCCTTCCAGGATGTTCAGATCGTCGTCGACCAGCACGATGTTGTTCGCCTCGGCCTCGTCGAAGCCGAGGCCGAAGCCCAGCATCCAATAGGTGCCGGGCTTCTCGCCGCGCACGGTGATCTGGCCGGCCAGCGCTGATTCGTGGCCTTCGCTGGCAAGAATGCGGCAGGAAAGGGCAATCTTCTCGCGCAGCGACCAGGGCGGCGGGGCCAGATGGCGGCCTATCTCGCCCTCGGTTCGGGCGTAGTAGGCGGCCTTTTCGCGAATGACGGGCGGCATGACAGCGCTTCCTTCGATGTCTCAAGGACAAGTCCGAAGGCGACGATAGCCGGATTTCAGTCCCGGCGTCTCATCTCCGAGACTGGGACCTGCTAGCGCGGCTCGTCGACGGGCTGCCAGGTGCGTGCATCGTCCCTCAGGGCGACCTGCACGAAGCCGCCCCAGGCGGCCAGCAACAGAAGGAATGCGTAGAACCAGCGCATGCGAGCGCCTCCGTACGCATCGGATGATAACTCACGCGACTCTTCGGCCTGAGCGGCGAGGTGTATCAAATGTTCGCGGCGTCACGAAAAGGACGGAGGAAATGCTGGCGCTCCCTACGGGAGGCAGCGAGCCAATTTGAGAAACGCAATAGCGTAAGGCTTTTAGCCGCTTTCTTCGAGCGCGAAGAAGTGTGTTTCGTACCACCGATGCGTACCACTGCTGCGAATCCTCAGGCAAGTCCCGAGAGAGCCACGACCGGGGCCGTGGTAGGCTCGGGCATGCGACATCGGAAAGCATGGGTGGTCACGCTGACCAACGAGCACGGGTCCTTTGTTCTAGCCCTCTGGAAGCCGCAGCTTGGGGACAAGGAAGTCGCTGAACGGCTCCGAATGCTGCACGGCATGATGTGCCAGTGCATCGGCGAGCAGATTAGCCGATTCCGGGAAAGCGGCCCTCTCGGACGCGTCGAGGTACAGAGGGACAGCGACAAGCATGTCAGCATCGTTACTACGTACGAGGCGATCATGGGCACGCATTCCACGATCTTGGAACACAGCGGGGACGATGGTCCGCAGTGGGTCCGATTCAAGCCGACCCCGTATTCGAGGGCAATTTGGAGAAAGCCCATAAAGCCCGGAGACCTTCCGACATTTGAGCCGGTTGAGCTACCCGAGCAACGGTTGGACGTGCTCAACCTGACTCCCATGCGAATCATCCGGCTCAGAAGCGCGCCTTAGTGTGTTGTCGGGTAACACCTCGTTTGGATTGGGTGTTCGCCCGCTTTCCGAGCCGCTGAGAAGCGTTTGGTTACCCCGGCTGGGAGGTCTACGACCGGAGTCTTATGTCAGAAAATGAATCGCGATCCCGATAGGAACGAGCAAGGTGATCAAGCCTATGGCGCGGAAAGCCTTGAACGCGAGGATCGCGGGTAGCCATCCCAGCAGGATACCGGGCCAGCCCCAAATGAGGCCGCACACCCCCCACACAAGGATTGCCCCGACAAACGCGACGATTGCCACCAGAACGTCAAACCACTCCGGAGCCTGATACGCGTTGTTGTCACCGTTTGCTACGTAGTGAGCTAGAGCATCCCGGATCGAGGTCGCCACCTTCTCTACAGTATCGAAGCTCCCGGTCGTCGGGACGTATCTTCCCATGATGTCGGGGAAGTGATCGCGGACCGAGAAGCCACTTCCGTAGACGTTCACGTCGAGGCACGCGAAGGGTTTCCGTAGGCTGGCGTAGCCTCCGATGTTCAATTGAAACGTCTTGCTCAGATGCGATGCTGGAGGGTCGGAGAACGTCATTCTGACTCCCGGCGGACAAGCGTCGGCTATCTCCCGAATCTTCTCGCGCATCTCATGGACGTTGCGGTCGAACTGCTGCTGGTATTCGTAGGAACGGCGCTGCTCAGCTTCAGCCATTGCGGTCTGTACTGCCTTGGTCTGCGCGACTGCGGCCGCCAGTTTTTCTCGCTCCCCCATGTGTGTAGAGTGCCGGTTGTACTTATCGCAATCAAGGCTATCGGGGTCGGTGCCGGAAGCGGGCCGGGTCCTCAAAGGTCCCGGCCCAAGCGCCGGCCCGATCTGCGCGGGCCTCGGATTCGACCGACCGGTACTCCTCGCCGTACCCAGTCGCGACGATGGCCCAGCCTGACCGAACCATGGCCCAGCCCAGATCGAGATCGCCGATGTAACAGTGCGCCAGAAGGCGACGGTACCGGTCGAGTTTATCCCCCTCGCAGCGTACCTCCCGGCCGGCTACGAGCGCGGTAAGGGCCCGGGTGGCCTCCGCTGCCGCAGCCGTATTCGGTGCCGTCCCTGAGGCAGTTCTGACTCGTCTCGAACGCATCTATGTTCAACAGACGTACCCGGCCCTGTTCGAGAGCGATGGTGTCACCATCGACGATCCGAGGATGGCCGGACCACGTCTCGGCGAATGCGAGACTGGGAAGCAGCAGGAACAGGATCAACCAGCGCATCGCCGCGTCTCGTCAACCGGGCGGATCAGGCAGGCCCATTTCGTGAAGGTACGTTAGGAAGTAGTGACCTCGGACGGTGATCGAGGCCATGAACTTCCCATTCTGTGGCGGTAGTTCCATACCCAAGCCGGTTTGAAGCAAAAATGCCGCCCACTGATCGAACGTCTGACTGCCATGAATGCCGGGAAACTGTGTCTGCGCTTCGGCAAAAATCTGCCGAATGATGTCTGTTGGGACACCGCCCGGCCTATTCGCGGCACGCAGCGCCCGGACTTGGCTCCCGAAGATGATCCGGTAGATGCGCTCGAACGCAAGTTGGATGTTCGTGGACGCATGATGAGCGACAAGCAGATCAATTTTCGTCTTATCGTCGGGCGCGGCTAGAAACTTAGGATCGGCCCGGATGCTGGCCTCGACTTCCCGGTGCATGAACTGCGCACTCGTAAGCGCCGGTGGTGGCGTCTGTGGCCCGGTCGGAAGGTTGATCGTGGGCTCGGTGCGTTCGAGCGGACCTTTGGCAGCGCCCTTGATGTTTGCGGTCGCCGCCTCGGCCGCTGCTTTGTTCTGCTCGGGCGCTCTGGTCTTGACCTTGAGGCCCCAAAAGCCCCACGACTCCGTATCCAAAATCACTCGGCTGATCTGCTTCCGAAACAAGACCATGAACATCAGGGTGATCCCCAGCACGGCGACCAGTATCTGCTCGCCGCTCATCGGAGCGTCCCGTGCTCGATGGCGTAGTGCAGCAGCCATTGGCCGACGTAGCCTTGGCCTCGCTGGTCGCAGAACTCCTTGAACTGCCGGGCGGTGACCGGCACCGGTACAGGCCGCTCGCCGACCCGCTCGCGCTCCATGTTCGACTGACGCTGCTGGCTGATCCACCCGTCGTAGGTGGCCGGAATCCCGGAAACGCCGAGGGCCAGAAACGCCGGGTACTCTACATTGGTGATCACGGGGTAATAGTTGTTGGTGTGGTACTGGGACATGCGTCCTCCTGCTTGGGGGGCCAATTGTCCCGCGCTTTGCATGTGAACAGCCACCGAATTTGGGTTGTATTCGTGAGGGGCGCTCTCGGCGGGTCTGCGCCGGCCCAATCTGCGGCATGGTCTTGACCGCCTAAACCGACCGTCCCAGAATCCGCCTGCCACTGGGGGGAGAACATGAAGCAGATTCTACTATTGGCGATGCTTTGCCTCGCCGCGTGCGCCACCACTGAGAACTACGAAAAGGTATTGAGCAGTTGGGTGGGTTCTGGCGAAGATTCGCTGATCGCTTCGTGGGGGCCGCCTGATTCCTCGTACCAGTCCGGAGAGACCAAGTACCTGACCTACGCGCGGTCAAATACCTCGTACGTGCCGGGCGTGGCTCCGACTTACCAGACGACGTGTTCGTTCGGGATTTGCAGGACGACACCCATCGGAGGCTCGCCCGGATACGCAGTGAACTCCAACTGCAAGACTACGTTCACCGTCGTCGGGAGCAAGATCACGAACTGGCGCTGGCAAGGGAACGACTGCACAGCCTGATGGGAGTCAATCTCCCGATCTGGAGACCCTCCGCTGATCAAGTCGGCGAAGCGACTGTTAGGCTTATGAGTCAATGAAGTCTGCCCGTACAAGCCGAGCCCGGGCCGGAGCCACCGAAGTAGCCCCGGCCCCAGAGATCGCGTCTGGCGGGCTCAGGAATCGATTCTAGACTCGCCCTAGATCAGGACGTGGAACGACTTCAGCAACAAGATCAGGACGACGATGGATTCGACGCTGATCGTGATCGACGGTGCGAACTTGAACATGATTAGACCTCCTCTCAGCCCCAACAGTAGGGGCCATAGCGACGGTTGCTAGACCGTGCAGCCGAACTGGCTCTTGGTTTGAACCACCCCCGAGCAGGATGCCGGCAGAAGCGGGTCCGCGTCGTTGACGTTGAAGACCTGAGAGGGTGATTTCTGGTGCATGTCTTCGGAGAGGGTTGCGCCCGGCCATCGCTCGCGCTGGGGGCGCATGGGCACCTTCCCGGGGGGTGGTCTGCGAATCCTCGCGGGGTCGCACTGAGTCACACTACTTCGATAGTCCGTGAGACCGGCGATATTCGTCTACCATCTTCGGAGAGATATCTTCGGGGTAGCAAAGAGGTCTGGCGCCGCCGGGGCGGCTATAGGCGCTACGCTTGCCGCAACTGCTGCCATTGCTCGCGCGATTGTACGGGCACGGACAACTACCGGAGTAGGCTTTGATCGAGTCTCGAATCATCATCTGACGAACGTCGTCGTCGGAGATGCGCTGAGCAACAGCGGACGAGACCCAAATCGCGGCTACCCCACATAGCACCGCAATCGTTCGGCTGATCATGTTCACCACAGCAGGATAGCGGAGTCAGTGAGGCGGCCAAGACCGGGGTGTATGCCTACCGGCGAGGATTGCGATCCACGTACATCTTCTCGTTCACTGAGATCATCCAGACCATCGCGAAGAAGCATAGGCCGGGCAATATGAGCAGCAGCAGCCACAAGCCGCTCCACCCTGCGAAGTCGAGAAGCATACGATCCACCCCGACCCATCCGGTAGAATGCACCGGTGACAAGTCGAGAATGTAGAGGATGTCGCCGATCCTGTAAGGCGACCAAATGCCAAATCGCAGGTAGGTGTACGCGTTCCAAGCGACCAGTGCCAAACCGCAAAGGAGCGAGCCGGTCAGCACCGTAGCCGCTAATGCTGCCGCATACTGGATGCACCAGACTTGGAGCCCCTGTATCCGGGAGGAGACCTTTCGGGCTCTCTTGAAGCTATCCATCATGCCCAGCCCGAACACCAGAGCAGCGCCGAGAACGAACCAGTAACCACCCCCAATGCGTTCCATCTCTAGTTCTCGTGGTTCTTTCGCCAATCAGCCGGACGCTTGAACTCGCCCGCCCAGAGGCCGCGCTTGGCCTCGCGGGCTTCGGCTTCCTCGCGGTCGAAGTCGTGACCGAGATAGCTAACCGCCCATCCCGATCTGACCATTTCCGCATTCAGATTCACGTCGCCCGCGAAACAAACCACGAGGGACCGCCCGTACCGGTCGCGCTTTCCGCCTGCGCACGTCACGTCGCGCCCATCTATCAACTTCTCTAGTTGGCGAGTCGCGTTCTTTCCGCAGTCATATTCGGCATGGTTGGGGTCGTAGCATTTCTGCTTTCCCTCGGGAGCATCCATGGAGATCAGCCGGAAGTGAGTTGGCCCCATTGCGAGCGTGTCGCCGTCCACGATGCGCGCCTGCCCGTGCCATTCCTCCGCATGTGTAGTAACCGCGAACAGCGACAGCAGAAGCGCCATCCATAGGACGCGCAAGGTCAGTGTCTCCGCGTCAGGATAATGAGCGCAAAGAGAGCCACGACACCGAGGATGATCCAGACGATGGGCTTACTTGCGGGAGACTTCTTCTCGACGTGCACATTCATCTGTCCGGATTCGGTCTTCATCGAATGCTTAATATCGAAATCGACGCCATCTTGATTGCTCATCTTCTGAGTCGTACTGAGGAGCCGGTTGATGTCGGAGTCCGCGTTCACCCCGTCCAACTTTGCCTCTAAGTCTTTCACCCGCAAGCGTAGGGCCTCATCATTCGCCCGGACCGCGAGCTTGTTTTTGTCGTCCGTGCTCAGGTTGGCAAACGATTGGCTCAGAAGGTCGCCTGCATTGCGGATCGCAGGAAGAGAACCGCCGCCGCCTTCCGACTGAGGCTTTTGGTCGTTGGGATCACTCATAGGTAGGGCTCCTTTAGCGGAGATCGTGGCATAGACCTGAGGCAAGTCCACCACATGGGTAAGGGAGGTATTGGGCGGCGTATTCTGAATAAGATGGGCTAGGCGGAGAAGATCGGCATCCAACTGGCGGAGTGAGTCCTTTGCCTCTCGATCCGCAACAGCGCGGAGCAGCGCTTGCGCGGCCTTGGCGTCATTGTTGGCGAGCCACGTAAGCGTGCCTTGGAGGGACTCGGGTAAGGCAAACTCACGATCCTGACCAATGTAGATTTTGATCTGGTCGCGTATCGCAACGATGTTGTTTAGGTACCGAATCGTAAAGCTCTGCCTTGGCGTCTTTCGGGTCCGGTCCCTCAGGTGCTTCACCAGCATGTACTTGTCGTCCGCACTGAGCACGTGAGGCAGCAGCAGGATCAGCCGTTCGATGGTCGTAGCGGCCATCCCCTGAATACCGGCCTTCCAACTCGGATAGGATTTCTCCGCGTACTCCCTAGCGCGGCTTCCATGCTCGCGCTCATAGCGGTGAAGCAGTTCGGAAAGCGCTCTTTGGTCGAGTTTGAGAAACATCGGGCGGATCAGGTGATCCAGTCCAAGGTATTGCCGCGTCACCCGGCTCTTGTCGGTGTCCCTGCTGGAGCGACTCCCGTAGCTCCGGCTCGATCTCCGATAGCGTCGATATCCCACTAGGTTGCCCCCAAGGGGGAATATTCCCGCGTCCAACAGGGCCACGCAAGACTGGCCTTGCGATATGAGGTCGAGAATGATGAGCCAAGTTCCATCCCGGTATGTGGCCCGGAAAACGGGGCAGAACTTCGTCGAGATTGTAAAGCTCAGGTAAAGTTCGCCTACAGGGCGTTTCCGCAAGTTTCCGGATCGCTCCTGCGGGGCTATTCTGGGCCGGGGAGGATCTGATGGATTTCTCAGTGGTGTCGGCGGGGTGCACCCGTGCATTGGAGATGTCCAAGGGGGACGAAAAGCCCAATGGGTATCGCTCGATCCGATTCAGTCTCAGGCGGAAACGCTTTGGCGGGACGTGGCTCAGGTTGAGAAGCGGCGGTGAACTCCTTGGGTCGCACGCATGGTCCATCGATCTCAACATGAGCGAGATCGAAAAGGACTGTCCTTGGAAAGGTATCGCCTCGGTGCATCGGAAAACGCGTCCAGATGACAATGAGGATTTTGATCTACTGGCGATTGCGCTGCGAGTGTCCCGGGAAGAAATGGACGAGTGCTGGAGCGCGCTAATGAGAGGCATGGTGCCGAAGACCATCGATATCGACCTGCGGGAAGAGGCACCCCAAGTCGGCTGGAGCATGACCCACCCGTACGACCACGAATGGAACGACATCGACCACCGGGACGTAGAGGTCGAATCCGCATCAATCCATTACGAACCAGAGATCAAGCATGTTCCCGCCGGGACCACAGTGGCGAAGCCGCTTTGGGAGAAATGGCCCCCGTACATCGTGGGACTACTCGCGGCGATCCTCGTCGTGCTGTTGGTGAAGCGTTAGTTGAATGAACAAACGTCCGGGGAGAAAAATCCGTGCGTCTTATGAGAGCCTTGCGCCCAGCCATCGCGTGCCACATGGGCGCACTGGCCTCCCCCCCCGGGGAGACATGGGCGAACGCGCTCGCGAATGGCACCTAGCCCCCTCCGCCTGATTGGCGCGCGTTTTCTATTCGTCGAGCCTTAGGCATTCATGTATCGCGGCTGAGTTGACGTGCGAGGTAGAATGCATGCCTATCAAAGAAAAGACGGTCGAACTAAATCTCACGACCGAAATGTCGAACCTACTTTCTGTGTACTTTCGATGCCGAGCCTCAGTGTGGGCTCCAACACCGCATGAGGAGGCGCAACTCGGATTCGATGCGAGAATAGATGCCGCCGGCTTCGCTCTCTTGATCCAGTACAAGCACGCACGCTTGCATCGGCGCGCCGGAGAGTGGCGGTTCGACCTAAACGAGACTGTCGGTCAGGATCAGCACAAGCGACTATGCGACCGCGCCAATGCGGGGACACCGACGCGCTATGCCCTTCCGCTGTTCGATGACTATCAAGTGATCCGTGACAATGTGCGGACCGGCAACTTGTGGGGATTGCCGCTGGTCTATTGGATCGATCCCCGACAAATACCGTTTCCGAACAACGGGGTTGGAAGGCACACACTTGGCGTTGGAGTGAATCCTCCGCACAGTCTCGCAATCTATTCCGATCCGCTCAGATTCAAGGCCGAAAAAATTGGCGTCTTTCCCATTTTGCGAGAGATCGCGGAGAAACTGAGAGCCACGGAACCGGACCGTGCGGCAGTGGTGGCGGCATTCCTCCATCCGACCGAGACGGCGATGGGCGAAAGCCTCCGGAACCGCCCGACGATGACGGCGGGGATGATGATGGTCGGGGAACCGGGCTCGTGGGCTTCCACCTAGATTAGGCGATTCACTAGCCTAGGAACGGACGAGTGGTGCTTGCACAAGGGTTACGCCTCAGTGGATCGGTGCTCCAAGCCAGTTCCTGATCTGCTTCGTGTATTCGTCGGGGAATCCGAGGCGGCGTCCTAACTCGGCAACGCGGAGTACCAACGCTGGGTCCGTTTCACCGAGTTCGGGATTTTTCAGCGCGTAGATTTCCGTGACGAGGAGTTGCCCTTTGGACGTTCTGGCAAATGCGCCGCGTCGCTCTTTGATGCCGGGTGAGCCTTGGTCTGCATCCAGCTTGGTCAAAGCGGTGGCATCGATATCCCACACGGCACCGTAGACTTCCCGGCCGAGCGCATGGACCACGCTTGCGCCCACCGGGCCAAAAATGATCCGACGACCCGTGCACCGGGCGGTGCAAACGAACTTCGGGTCGGGGTACCGGGCACGGACGACCGCGTCGTCCATGGCTTCATCGTAGATGAACAGCATGTGTCGGCCGCGTTCGGGGCGGATCACGTCGCCCATCACGTGCAGCAGGGGATTCGGCTGATCTACCATACAATACCTCCTACCCATGGATGAGATCGTAATGGGGGCCTCTCTGGTTCGTGCGTGGTCTCCAGAAATAGGGCCCATAGAGTCGATTCCGCCTCGGGGGCACCTTTGGGCTGTCCGGCCGCCAAATCCGCCTAGGCGAGTCACTGCGAGGCTCTGGGAGGCCAAAGGCGAGATCATCTCCCGGCGCTACAGGTGCCGGGGTGCGGTGGCCGGGGCATGACGTGTCCGGGAGCCTCCCGGTCGAGCCTAGGCGATTTCGATGGGGATGTAGGCCGGGCTCCACTGATCTAGTCGGTCCGGGTAAGGAAGGCGCCTCACCAGATCGACGAGGCTGGTACCGAGCAGATCATCTGCAAACCGGAGCATCGCCTCATTCTGTCGGAAGAACGATTTTGCCCGGGCAACTCGGGCAAGGAAATCGGGATGGTTCGGCCGAATGACAGCGGCGGCAATCAGTGCCGCCGCCGAGGACCGCGCGACGCCGGCCCGGCAGTGGACCGCCAGCACGCCGCCTTCGCCGGCCCAGCCTCTTGCGAATCCGATAAGCGCTTCGATGTCGGACTTCCCCGGTGCCACCAAATTCTCGGTCGAGTGCTGGCAATCGTCGAACTCCAGCCGGAGAACTTCCCGGTCACCGAACAACACCGCCGGCAATCGCCCGGACTCCGATTTGCTGAGGATCGAGATCACTTTCCGGACTTCGAACTGCTCCAATGCTTGGTCGAGATGACGAAGCGACGAGATCACGATGCCTGATTTCGCTCTCGTCCTCGGCCCGGACTCTCGTTCGCTCATGATCACCAATGGTCCAACCCATTTCTCTTTTACTGACCGCCAGTTTCATCCAACTCACGTCCGTCATGAGTCTCCGTTTGGCAACTGTCGAGATTTTCTTCGAAATCGATCTCTATTTCTTGGGAAATTGCGTTCGATTTTTCCTTTCTGAGTCTAATTTCCAGACGAAGCCCCATTAATCCCCTCACAATTAGAGCCAGATAAGCGCTCTCTATGTCTGGGCACTATGCTGGCGGTGAAACTCGTCCACGATTTGATAGGCGAGTTCCTCGGGATCGAAGAACATCTCACGCAAGTAGAGTTCGTAGTCGATGTCCTCCTTCCTCATCATCCACCCGAACGCACCCGAGACGGTGATCTCCGCGTGGTAGGTCTTTCTGGAAGCGAGCCGAGGATCGTTGCCCTGTCCGTGCCAGTAGCCAAGAATCTGCTTCTTGCCGGGTACGCTTGCGGGGTCTTTGCAGAAGTCCACGATGAGGCGATCTGCTTTCACGGACGGGCCGCCATCACGTTCCCATTTGATCCGAACCGAGCGCTTGGAAGAGGAGATCACGAACCAGAACGGTGCGGGCCCCATACGAGCCAACTCCACATCAAAGCCGGAATCGATTTCTTGGAACCGCTTCGCGTATAGGCCGATCTGTTCTTCCAACTCGTCCATGTAGGCTCTGGCGAGATCGAATCCGTCTGAGGTTTCGAGAAGCCGTTTCCGGATGGCCCGACGCTTGCCGGCTTCTACGCGCTTGTAGATGTCCGCTCGCATGTCGTCGGTGATCAGGTGGGTCAGTCCATCAAACGACCTATTGAAAACGGTCGGGGTAGTGGGTCTGTTGAGCTTGTCCACGATCTGGGCGGCGATCTCCTCTACGGAAAACTTGCTGCGATCACACCAAACCAAGTGCTGGGGATACCATTCCGGGACCGGATACGAGAGGTCCATCCGGATCAGGAACGGGAGCAACGCGTTCTCGGTCAGGTAGTGGTCGATGATCGCGTCTTGTTCGAGCTTCGTGTATCCAGCCTTCCCCCACGGCGGACGATGAACGATCACATTGAGTTTCGTATCTGATCGAAAGGCACGTCGCATCGGACCCATCGCGGCCGAGGCCCCGGTCAGGGCGCGATCCTGCTCTTGGTAGAAGAATGATCGATGGTTGGGGAGAGCCCCGACCAGTTGCCTCACAAAGTCCGAATCCGGGGCGGTGAGAGAGAAGGCAACGTCGAATTGGGGAGAGGCTGTAGGCATCGCCAGAACTCTATCATTGGGACAGGTCTCGCAGCCATTGCTTCCGCCTTCCTCGCAGATTCTCTCGGGTTCCTATGCGCCTCGACCAGAGGGCTGGTCCGCGATCCGTGAGTTTGTGACGCGTGACGCCAATGACGCCCATAACTGATCGATGTGCTTTCAGGAGCCCGGCGCAATAAAGATTCAACGAAGCGCCGGAGGCGAAGCATTCCTGAAGGGAATCATTCTTCTAGCTTCTAAATATTGAACAGGCGTCATCAGAGTCATTCGTGTCATCGATATCGATCCTGTCGAGGTTTTGGACGTGACGCAAAGGATGACGCTAGTGACACCTGCGATCCGCGTGTCACTTCCATGGGGTGACGCCTCCGTGTCGAGCGTCACTGTCAGGAAATGCGTGTGCTACCCTTGAACCGCGCCGGTCATCGACACAGTTTCCCTTTGTGACCGGAATCGAGGAGTCCGGCTTAAATAGAGTTGGAGCGATCCCCACTATCGCGACGTGTACAGATTCAGAGAGGTCTAACAGGCGAGCATTTCGCCATCCTCGAAGGGGCTGGAAAACGGGTGGGGCCGTTTCCAGCCCCGATTCTTTGAGGAAGTTAGACATGTTGATCCCCCTTGAGACCGATGCCTCGATCCCCATCGAGACCATCCTAGAAAGAGTTACTGGCGTCGGCATCGGCGCGACAGTTCACTGGAACAATCAGCGTCGTCGTGTCGTGGCGTCGCTTGACGGCGATGCCACGACCGACCGAGCCCAGAAAGTGTCGCTCGCGAAGACCCTCAGTGATGCCTATCAAATATACTTCGATCTCGGAGACGACACCTCACCGCTTTCCGATGGGCAATCCCGCGAGATCGCCTGCACCTTTCCCAAAGCCCCCACGGTGGATGTCATCCGCGATATCGCCTCTCGGGAATCTGATCCCGAGAAAGACAACGGCCCGGAGGTTCCGCCCGGGATCAATCTGATGGGCAAGACCGGCACGGCCGAAGTTGGTGACGTTCGCGCGTGTGCTCCGGCCGGGTTCGTGCAGTCATACCTCGCGGACTCCACACGTGGCCTTGAACGGCTGGCCGGTGTCGTGGGTCAGGTCGTCGTAAGACACAACGATGGTTACTGGGTGAAGTCGCCAGCCGGCGCGTGGTCGGCGACCACTCAGGGCGCGGCCATCGGCAAGGTCAAATCGGTTTGGCGCGGCCTTCTCAAGAATCAAGGTGTGCGGTGCACGCATGGACACATCGAGGAACTGTTCCGCCGGTCTCTGTTGCCGGTCATCGATGGGACGTTGACCAGTCCGGTCGAGGCCGACTTCGTCGAATATCTGGATCGTGTTTACCTGAACATCAGACTGGCTCCTCGGTTGGAGCCGACCAAGCTCGGGGAAGACGGTCAGTTGATCCGCGAGTTCGTCTTGAGGAACCTGCTCAACGATCACCGTCAGATAGAGCAGGTCGAGGCCGAAGTGAGCGATCCGAAGTCGAAGACCCCGACCCGTTGGGCTCTGAACTGGATCGCCCACATCTACCGGCGGCCCGGAATCGCGCTGCCGACATGTCTCTGGTTGATCAGCGTCGAGCAGGGCATCGGTAAGACCTTGTTCGGTTCGATGCTGGCCGAACTCGTCGGCCAGAGGAACGCGGTTCGCGCGGATCAGTCCGAGATGACTGGCGATTGGAGCGACTGGCTCGTTGGCCGGTCGCTGATCATCGCCGACGAGATCAATGTGACCGAGCGAAAGCAATTCTACGCACGCCAGAAGACATGGATCGGCTCGCGATCGATTTCGGTTCGGCGTCGGGGCGTTGGGACGTGGGAGATTCCAACGATAGCGAACTGGCTATTCCTGACCAACGACCTTCAGCCGATCCGGATTGACGGCGCCGACCGGCGTAACATGCTGATCGCGTCATCAAACGACCGGGACGCGGCTAGAGCGATGATCGAGCGGCTACACCCGATCCTGAACGACCCCGAGCGGTACCGCCATGCACTGGCCGAGTTCGGTGGGTGGCTCGACCAGATCGAGATCGACGCGGCCCTCCTGAGCCGGTCGGTGCCGACCGAGATCAAGGACGACCTGATCGAGTCTACGCAGGACGCGGTCGTTTCGTTTGTGCAGGATCAGGTCGAGCAACGCGCGTGGAGGTCCGGATCGCGGCTCTCGACGGCGGAACTATTCAGCCGGTACAACGTGTGGTGCGACCAGACGAAAGCGTTTGCTGGATATCGCAGCCAATCCCATCTGGTGCAGGGACTGAAGAAGCTCCGCGCTCTGGGGTGGATCGAACATCATCGCACGAGCGACTCACGCGGGTGGGTGCTGAGGTCGGTACCGGGCCAGCCTGAGGCGGCTACGGAGGAGGTCGAGTTCATCACTCAGCCTGTCGTTCAGTTCACCAAGGCCCGAGCACTGATGGAGCGCATGAAGGCTCAGCAACAGGTTCACTAGCTCTCGAACGCACCTACCCGGCGGGGCGCTCCGATTCGACTCCTATCCCTAGGTTTGGCAGCATCGAGACCGGGGGAAGGTGGAATGTCGAACATCCATGCCATTTCTACGATCCGTCGTAGAAAACCGGGCCTCTTGGCGGAGCGCCTGAGCGCAGGAAAGCGGGCGGTCAGTCGCCTACAGCACGTTGAGGGGCGGCTCTCCCGGATTGCGGCCCCGCACGCAGCCCGGGTCGTAGCCCGTATCGTCGATCTCCATGCCGTCGGCCAGAATCAGTACGCGCACTACCGTGCGCTTCTCCAGCGTCTGGACATCCGCCTACACCGGACCTCGTCATCGCCTCTCCAAGGAGCCGCGCGGGCGATCTTTGGGCGGGCTCCATGGGGCACGATCTCGACCTACGCCTGCGCTGCCGGCTGGGTTTGGGACCGGCTACGGCGCGATCTAATCCCACTGGAAGAGATCGAGGCCGTCATCGTACGCGAGGGTGGCGTGGCCGCTTTGGCGAGGCGATATAGGAAGGAGCGCCGGTCGGGTCGAGCCAGCCCAAACAGTTCGAAGGCTGTCTACGGAATCGCTCTAGATGGACTGTCGCGCGCCGGGTTCGTGGTCGGCGATCCAAAGCGCTTGCCGGCGCATGATGCTGTCGCTGTGATCAGGAAAGACACAAAGGGCCGGCGCGAGGTCCTGATCATCGATATGCCCGAGACCCGCGTCCGTGAGTTGGTGATAAGGGTGACGAGGCGGGATCGGCGCACGGGCAAGGCGGCCAAGAGCGCCTGAAATGGGAAGTACCAAGCTATTGCGGGTGATCGAGGATTTCGCTCCGATCCGCTACCGCAGCGCTCATGTTGCGATGGCTCGACCGCGAGAGATCGTCGATCTGCACGAGCGGGGACTGGCCGTAAGGGCGGGATGTCGTCGCCTTGTCGTAGCTGGGGGCCGTGCGACACGAAGTGGATTGGTGATCGAGGTCGCCCAGTCTGTTCGAGATGTGGCCTCGAAGCTCGGCCCCAACTCGCTATTGATCACCGATGAACCCTCGCTGGCTTCCGCGCAGAAAACCGCGATGGCAATTGGGGCGGTCGGGTCACTCGACAAGGTATTGCCGACGACCTTCACGATTCTTCGGTCAGGATCATTTGAAGTTGGCTTGAACTACGAGCCGGCGCTCTCGTCCGAAAAGATCGACCGGCATCGGCTAAAGATAGTGCGCACTGGTGGCATCCGCTGGAGAACCCCTAAAGAGGGCGCTCGCCTGCGGCGCTGGGAGAACCACACGCCGGTCCTGACCTCGATTAAACGGCTCGATCCAAGTCATCCAGCGGCGAAGCAGGGCCGCACTCTATACCCCAGTCGCGTCATCGACCCCGAAGACGCGCCAAGAATATTCGTGTCCGGGCACAATAGTCGGAAGCTGGGCGGAGTAGTGCAGAAGGGACGATGGAAGGGGTTCCCAATTGTCTCGATCACATTGGAGGAACGCCGCAGTTGTCCGCGCACCTGTTCGCTCTGGCACGAATGCTACGGGAACTCGATGCAGTGGTCGAAGCGGCTCCGACATGGACCGAAACTGGAAGCAATGATCGAAGACGAACTCGAGAATTTGGCTGAACGCCATCCGGCAGGCTTTGTGGTCCGCGCTCACGTCCTCGGCGATTTCTATTCGGCCCGATACGTGAAGAAGTGGAAGCGGTGGCTGCGAATGTTCCCGGCGGCTCATGTCTTCGGGTACACGGCATGGGCTCCAGATTCGCCAATCGGCTGCGAGATCGGAGAGCTTGCTGCCAATCAATGGGACCGGTTCGCCGTTCGATTCTCGAATGCCAGCGTAACCGAACAAGGGGCGACGACGGTGTTTGAGCGGCCAGCCAAGATGCACACAGAACTCGGTATCATCTGCCCGGTGCAGGTTGATCGCACCGAGTGCTGCGCTTCCTGCGGGCTCTGCTGGAACTCGAAAACGAATATCGTGTTCCTAGCGCATTGACTCGGGGGAGTGGGAGATATGGAAACGACGTTTCTTGATACAGACGGGATTCGCGAAAAGCTGAAGGTACTCATGAAGGAGTACGACGAGTTCTATTGGGCCGTCGCATGGGGTTCTGACGGCCCAATGGCTGATCGTCTCATGCGGAGGCCGGCAAAGATTGTGCAGGTCGTGTTTGGAACGCATTTCTGCCAAACCGATCCGGAACTGCTGAGGCGGTTGGAGCCTTACCCGAGAGCGAAGGTGATGCCTCAATCAGGCAGCGGCACATTTCACCCGAAGGTATTCTGCTTCCGTCGAGGAACTAAGCTCGCGGCGATCATTGGCAGCGCAAATTTTACAAGGGCTGCGTCTGACAGGAATGATGAAGCCGGCCTTTTCCTAGAAGGCGAGGAAGGGGATGGCCCGCTTGATGATGCGTTGGAGTATGTCGAAGGGGTGTGGGAAGACGCTGATGAGATCACGCCGGACTTCGTCGCAGCCTATCGCCGTCGATACAACGCTACGAAGGCCGCAAGAAAGCGCCTTTCTTCTCCACCATACATTCCACGACGGCAACGCGGTGGTGGGCAGCAACCTGTCCACAATATTCTCGAAATGGATTGGCCTGAGTACGAACAAGCTATTCGAGGGGCAGCCGATGCTCACACCGTTGATGGTCGCCTTGCGCTGCTGGATACCGCGCATGAGTTGTTGAGTGGACCGACGCGTTTCGATTCCTTGAGCGAAAGCGAACGTCGGGCAATCGCGGGTCTCACGCGAGACAACGAAGTGCGGGGTATCGATGACTGGGGATGGTTTGGATCGATGCTTGGTTCTGGTGATTTTCAAAATCGAATAAATGAAAACGACCTCCACATCAGTACAGCGCTAGACTCCATTCCGGAGCGAGGCGAGGTGACCCGCGAGAATTATGACCTGTTCCTCGAAGAGTTTGAACAGGCGTTCGCGACGACCACACGTAAAGGTGACGTGGCAACGGCAAGTCGCCTGCTGACGATGAAGCGGCCGGACTACTTCATTTGTCTCAACAGGAAGAATCGCGTGAAGCTCGGCCGCGACATCGGGTTCGCGCCCACTACTCTCGACTTCGAGAAGTATTGGACCAACGTCATTGAACCTTTGACCGAGTCGCCTTGGTGGCAAAAGGTTCGCCCGCGCGGTGATGCGGGGCGGCTCTGGGATGGGCGAGTCGCAATGCTGGATACGATCTACTACGACGAATAGGAGCGCGGGAAATGCGGCTCTTGGCTGGGCTCATTGGGGCCGTGATAACGACGACTTCGCTTGCACATGCCGAGTCGCGCTGGAGTCAGGTACTGTCGGGTTGTTCAATGGCGCTCGACAAGCAGAAGATGAAGGCGGTGAATGCGCGGGATGCGTCGCTGATCTGGGAGTGTGTGGGAATAGTGGAAACGTTGATCGCTCATGCGAAGTGGTTCCAGCCGCCGCGGAGATTCTGTCCACCTCCTACTGTGAACACGGAAATCGCTATGCGCGAGTTGGTCAAGTATCTCGCCGATAAGCCTTCATTGGCTGAGGATGACCTTCGCGGCGTAGCTCTGATCTCCTTTGGCACGATTTGGCCGTGCACTGGCAGCGAGCCAAACGACTAGAAACCAATCCCAAGGACTCGCTTCATCTTGCTTGGCTCCAGTATGCTCCGGACAATTCCCCGAGCCTTGTGACGCCGCCGAGAAAGCTGGAGCCAGTCCTCCTCAAGTTCACGAAGCTGCTTTGCGTTGTACTTGCCGGTGGCCTTATGAAGGGATTGATGAGCGAGAATTTGTTCCTCGCCAGCCTCAAGCGCCAAGATCACCGCCACTAGGAGGTTCTCCTCCGCGTCTCTAAATTTCTTCCATGCCTTGTCGAACTGCGCCTGACGCCACGCGATGTCTTGTGCTCTCTCGTCCATGTGTTCAGCCTCTCCCGTCAACTCGGCAGCGCCGCCTTAATTCGTTGCACAGTGCCGGTGCCGACGCCAATCGTTTTCGCGATTCGCTTGATGCCTTTGTCTCTGGAGGCAAGCGCGTGTTTGATGCGTTCCTCGATTTCCAGACTGACGCGCGGCCTTCCGAGACGCTTGCCCTGCGCGCGAGCGCGGTTCAAGCCGCTGAGGACGCGCTCCCTAATGAGGCCGCGTTCGAGTTCGCCGAAGACGCCGCACATCGCGAACATCGCTCGTCCTGATGGAGTGCTGGTATCGACTCCTTGGGAAAGTAGAAACAGATCGATCTTCAGTGCTTGAAGCTCGTTCACGAACGACAGAAGGTCGTCGAGGCTGCGGCTTAGCCGATCAACGCTCCATGCGGCAACGATGTCGAACTTTCGACGAGCCGCATCCTCGCACATGGCTTTGAAGGCAGGTCGATCATCTCGACGCTTGCCACCCGAGACGCCTTGATCGGTGTAAACCTTAACAATCTTCCAGCCGGCTTGCTGGGCGACAGTGGCTAACTCCAACTCCTGATTCGTCGTTGTCTGGGCATCCGTCGAGACCCTGACGTACACCGCCACCCGTTTTGCCATTCCGACCCTCCAGAGAGTTTCACCTACCCTAGGGGTACTGGAATGGGTTGTTTCTTGTACCGGCCTATACTGCGGCCGGCGGCCCCTCAGAAATCACCGTAAAGGGGCATTTCTCGGTAGCTGATCTGGATGGGGT
The DNA here is from genome assembly GCA_035651335.1 of Reyranella sp. Classification (GTDB taxonomy): domain Bacteria; phylum Pseudomonadota; class Alphaproteobacteria; order Reyranellales; family Reyranellaceae; genus Reyranella. Next base: position 46,207 of record DASRFX010000106.1, read on the forward strand.
TTTCTGTACCCGGGCGACCGATTCGCGGGTCTGATGTCATGGCTGTCTGCCGAGAGTACATGCGCCGGAGGTCGGGCTGGTGCAGTTGATCCAGTCGGTGCGGGTGAAGCCGGCTGAAGCGAAGACGCCTTGGCAATCCGCCATGTAGGTCTTCACATTGTCGGTTAGCGCCAACTTTCCACTGACGGCCCGCTTGCGGAGCATTGCGCCGAAGTCCTCCTCGCCGCGAGCGATGCCCTGCGTGCTGCCATCCTTGATCGAATTGGCGTCCACGTGTTCCTCCCGGGCGTACAGACCCAGCATCAGTGCATAGCCTTTGGCTTGCTGAACGGTGCTTTGGTAGACGGGAGACGAGTCAGGCAGCCCAGCCATTTCCTTCAGCTTTTGGGCGAATAGCTCCTGATAGCGAACGCACGCTAACATTTGTTGCGCTCTCTCGGCGCTCGATTTGCCACCGAACGATGCAGCCACTGCGATGAGAACAATCAGCACACCGCTACCGATGGCGATGATTGCCCATGACGCCTTGCGCTGATGGGGTGGTCCGAGCAGCCGATCTGCCAGTGTAAGTTTCATCAGTCCTCCGATGAGGGGAATCCCTCTAATACTAGGACTATTGTCCGTGGTTTAGTAAGCCCCCCAATGTTCGCCTGCGGGCATGAGAGCCCGCGCTCAGGTCGCACGAAACATCCGCCGGATTCGAGTGCTGCGTCGCATTTCTCAAGAAGCACTGGCCGTGGATGCGGCAATCGACCGGACCTACGTCTCGCGTCTAGAGCGGGGCTTGGAGAACCCGTCCGTAGCGGTGTTGGAGCGTCTGGCTCGGGCGCTGCATTGCAGAATCGCTGAGTTTTTCGAAGACTCCGGAACCGGTAAAATCGCCACACTACGGCCCGGCCGGAAGGCAGCGAAGTAGCCGACGCAAAAGCTGTTCTGATGTTCTAGTCTGTCGTCATGAGCATTGTCGCGGACATACGGGCGCGATTCGACCGGATTGAGAGCGAGACACGCAAGGCGGCATGCTATCTCGCGGTTTCTCGGGCGATATACCGGGTGCCGAACTTCGCCCGGCGTTGGGCGGACTCAGACCTCGAATATGCCATGCACTATTCTCGCGATAGCTCACACATGGCGTTCGTGACGACACTCGCGGCCACGTACCAGCGGAAGAAGGGATTGATCACGATTCCAAGCCTGATGTCCGATCTGAAGGAGAGCAGTGTACGTCATGCCATAGCCAGAGATCGTGGCGTGACCCGATCCATAGTTGATGCCGATGCCCTTCGGGCAGAACGCACAATTTCAAGGATTCTTAAGCTGCCGATCTCGAAGGGGCTAAAAGCCCTTCGAGACAACGTCGTGGCGCACCACGGTAGAGATGACGGACACCATGGCTCGACTCAGGGTCCGCTAAACCGCTTGATGATCAGGACGGTGGTGCTGGTTGATCAAATCGGAATGGCGATCAACGGCGAACCGACGGCCACAGTAGCTGTCGTCCGAGAGGTTCTCCAGCAAGCGATAGCGCTCTGGTCTCTTGGCATTGACGGTGACCCCAACGGGAATCTGAAAGGATGGTTCGCCTCTGGCTCCGGCGATAACGCGCGGTAACCACTCGGCATCCATGATTTACTCCGCCGCTGTGGCTGGTTCTACTATGGCGGGGTTATTCGCTGCCGGCCCATGAGCAACCGCCAACGTCTTCAATTTCTGGATCGCGATCATCGACTTGTTATCGCGGGCCGAGTAGCGGCTGACGGCCTTCACCGGCTGGAAGGGCCCGTAGTAGACCTCTTCCCATTCGCCGTTCTCTCGGACGTGGATCACCAGCAAGAGATCGGCGTCGCCTCGAAACCCAATCTGCGATGCGGCGTGATTCGTCTTTACCTGCACCGATTTCCCATCAGCGGTGTGCGCATCGAAGCCATCTGAAACAGCAGACGCTTTCGTTAGCCCGTAGTGTGACTGCGCAATGAACTCGCCAAAATCGCCGAGTAGATTTCCTAAGCCGCGCCATCCGTATTCCGGAGCCAGTGCGCGCAAGGCTCGCTGCGAAGCGAACAGAGAAGAAATAATCCCTTTAACGGCCTCGATCTTCCGCTCGTCATCCATTGCCTGCCCCCTCGCAGAGAGCCTAGCATGGTTGCAAGCAGACCAAGAATATCGATTTGGGGATCGACCGGGCTCGGCGTCTTGGGAATCAGAGGGGAGACAATAATGCTCGCTGCAGCTATCGCGGGGCAGATTATCGGACGCTTGTTCGATCCAATCGGTTGGATCGTGATGGTCGGTGCGTTTTTTGCGTTTCGTGGGATGAAGCTCAATGGCTGGCTCAGCGCGATATGCGCGGCAGTGGCCGGAGCCATCGTGGTACAGGTGCTACTCCAAATACTCGCTGCTCAAGAGCAGCGCCATCCCGATTTTCTCTTGGGCTTGCTTGGTTGGGTTGGTGCGGGTTTGGTCGAGTGCGGGATCGCCACTCTGATTGCCAAGGGCGTTCGCGCAATGCGCCAGTCGAAGGCTTGATATGTTTGGGAAGCTATTTGGACGAAAGCCCAAGACCAGCGCGGGAGCGGTCGAGCTAGACGAACTGTCGGACCGGCCGTTCACCCGGGCGCTGCTGCTGCGGGCCGCCAAGGAGGTAGACGAGAGTAAGCGTCACCTAGACGACATGATGGGGCGTCGCTCACCCGCACTTCCTGCGCTCGACACGTTGGATCAGAGAATCGCCAGTGCTGCATCTGTGATCGCTTTCCATGTCACGCATGAGGCATCAAAGGAGGCCGGCTGTAAGCCGTTTGTCTACGCGTCCGGGGATAAAATATCGGTCGAAACTCAAATGGTCATAGCGTTCGGATTCGTCGTGATCATGAGCTTGCTGAAGCCGCTAGAGCACGAAGGCTACAAGCTGGATTTCCGAGAGACGGGAATATCCCTTACCTCGAACACGCTCATGCTGATGAAGCCCGAGGAAATCGTAGCCGCACATCAAGCGGCGGCCGAGATATTCAAGGGGCTGGCCCAAGCAATGGGCGAACATCCAAATGTCCAAGAATGGATGGACAATACTACCAAGCTCGTCTCGTTTTACGTCGAGCAGTTCACGACCACCGTGCCCAAGCTAAAGGAAATGAAGATAGCTCCTCTGCTCGGCGCGCAGCTAAAGACGTTCCTATCGTCTCGTGAGTAACGAACTCAATCCAATCTCGATCTACTCCGCCCTTGTCTCGACAGCGGTAGCGGTGTGGCAAGTCGGGACCTCCACTCAGCCTTTCCATTTCGGTATCGCGACATCGAACGCGATCTTTTCGAGCGCGTCCACGAGCACCGGAATCGGCACCTTGCCATAGCCGCGACCGACCGAACCGGTATCGTGGCCGGTAATCTCGTCGTGGATTTCCTCGGGGATGTACGCGCCGCGAGCGGCCGTTTTCCATGTCGCTCTGAACGAATGGAAATCCTTCCAGCGGGCACCGAGGCCGATGCTGGTCCGATACCGACCGAACCACTTGCCCCAGTTGCCGGCCCATCGGCCGATGCTGTCCTGTTTGATCTTCGGGAACAGCTTCTTTCCTTTCACCGCATCAACGTAGTCAAGGAACCCGAGCGCGATCACCGCAGAATGGATTGGAACGACGCGAACGGAGGTGTCGGTCTTGACTGACTTCGCATCTTCGGCCTGATCGTCCTCGCTGGGACGAATCGCCAGACACCAGACCTTAGACCGCTTCACCACGTCGGCCTTGTCTAGCTGGGCAAGTTCGCCCGCACGATAGCCGTGATAAAGGGCCAGCACGGGGAGCCAATAGGCGGCTTCGCCCGCGCCACCCCGGGGGCGTTTGCCCTCGGCGTATACAGGCGAGCCGAACAGCTTCTCCAGTTCGTCTTGTTCCCAGTCCTCGCGTTTGCTCGCCTTGGCCCGCCTCGGGCGCTCAAGCTTGATCTTCTCGAAAGGATTCTCAGTCAGCAGATCATCGTCGTCAGCGAGCTTGAACAGGGTCTTGACCGAACCGAACCACTTGACTCGGGTCGCGTGTGACAGGGGATCGCCATCGGGTTTCGTCTTGACGAGGATCGCGTCCTTGAAGGTCCGAGCGTCTGCGGTCGTGTATTCGGCGATGGGCTTGTCCGTGTTCAACTGCTTGAACAAATCCTTCGCCCGAAGGTACTCAGCCTCGGAGTTCTTCTTCGGCTTCTTCTCGATCTTCCACCGCGCGAACAGTTCATCCAGCGAGACCGGGTCTTTCTTCGGCTTGGACAAGCCCGCTTGAACAAGCTCCTCTCGCATCTTGGCGATCTGACCCTGCGGGCTGTTCTCGTAGATCGCCCTCATGCCAGCCTGAAACTGCGGCTCGATCTCGATCACCACGTTCGAGTAATCGACTGGCATCGACGTGCCAGCCGCGTACGCCTTCTTCGCGGTCGCGATCTGATCCTCGAATCGCTTCATCACCGCGTGGAACGCAGAGCGCGCTTGGTTGGCGTCTTTGGTGCCCAGCGTTTGCTTGAGAGAGGTCTTGCCGATCAGTTTCTGGAGGTCCTTGGGAACGTCTTTGCGTGCCCAGTACACCCCGGTCTTGGGGTGCGGATACATCCCGCGCGGAAGCGCCATCTTCATACCCGTTCGTACCACCTTTTCGTACCACTCGAACGGGTGAAAACCGCGTGGTCCTTACGTTTCGGCGTTTTGCGGGTGTTTGGCGCTCCCTACGGGATTCGAACCCGTGTTTTAGCCTTGAGAGGGCTAAAACTTAGGGTTTCTGCAGTTTTCCCCGGATGGACCGACGCTGCCGACATTGAATAATACCCGCATTGAGGCCATTATCAGCACTGACAGGTAAGGACGGGAAATTTCCCCGGATTTACCCCTGCTGTGTCCCCAGTGTGTCCCCGGACGTCGCGGCCAAGCGACCTCTTGGGAAAGGCCGATGCGGAGGCCCGATGCCCAAGCTCACAAAGCGCTTTGTCGACGCCCTGAGGCCCGTTGTGCGCGACACGATCTACCGCGACAGCGACGTGAAGGGATTTGCCCTCAGGGTGAAGCCGCCCAGCTCCAAGCATCCTAAGGGCGCCCGCACATGGGTCGTCCAGTACCGTAATTCGGCCGGTAGGACTCGAAAGCTAGCCATGAAGCACTCCAGCGCCGTGACGCCCGAGGAGGCGCGCCAGTGGGCAAAAGATCGGCTGCAGGAGGTATCCAAGGGAGGCGACCCGTCAGCCACCCGGAATGTCGACAAGGGCAAGACGGTTTCGGTTTTGTGCGACGAATACCTAGCAGCCGTCGAAAAGGGCCTTGTGCACGGCAAGCGCGGGCGCCGGAAATCGCCCCTGACCGTGGCCACCGACAAAGGCCGAATTAACGGCCACATCAAACCTCACTTGGGCACGTTGGTCGTTCAGGCCGTGACCCGGAAGGATGTGGAAGACTTTCTCGAGGCGGTGCAGCTCGGCAAAACGGCCAGAAAGGGGAAGGGAAAGCGCAAGCGGGGACGGGCGGTTGCCGGCGGCCCCGGTGCGGCAGCGCGGGCAGCAGGACTCTTGGGAGGCATATTTTCTTACGCCGTTCGGCTCGGCTATCGAACAGACAACCCGGTAAGAGGCGTGAGGCGGCCTGCCGATCAGCGCCGCACGGCATTCCTTGCGATGGACGACTACCGCAAGCTTGGCGCAGCCCTTCGCGCCGCCGAGCGGGAAGGGGAAAGCCCGATTGCGACCAACGCCATCCGGTTTCTGGCACTGACGGGCTTCCGCCGCAGCGAAGGCGTCGGCCTCACATGGCTGGAAACGGATCTGGACGCGCGCCAGGTTCGCCTATCCGAGAGCAAGGAAGGGTACAGCTTGCGAGCGTTGGGCCAGCCCGCGGCTGATTTGCTTGCCAGCATCGATCGTCACCCAAAGAGCGACGCGGTTTTTGCGACAGGGCAGGACGGTCGGAATTTTGCCGGCATACAGCGGGGCTGGGGGCGCGTTGCCGGACGCGCAGGCTTCACTAATTTCACGCTGCACACGCTGCGTCATTCCTTCGCCACCACCGCCAACGTTTTGGGATACAGCGAGGCCACCATTGCCGGACTGCTCGGCCACTCCCGCGGCACGACCACCGCCCGTTATGTGCACCACGTCGACGAGGCGTTGCTGGTTGCGGCGGATCGGGTGTCCGGTGCAATCGCCCGGGCAATGGCCGGCGAGAAGCCCGCAAAGGTGCTCAAGTTAGGCAACAGCGCGCCTGATACGATTCCAATCGGTGCGGCTAAGCTTGGCCGCCGAACGTCCCGTCCGCACGGGACCGCCGCGCCGACCCTATTGCGGAGCGCCGTGCGGAGGTGAGTATGACGTCGTCCATTCACGGTGCTCTAGCAGCGGCCATGGCAAGCGTGGATCAGGACCGTGTAAAGAAGGTCCTGAAGCAAACCTTTCCAACGCTCACGCCCGATCAGTATACGGACCTCGAGGAGCTTATCCTCGGGCCGCTGACCATGGTGCTCAGCTGGCGCGAAAGCGCTCAGCAGATGCCCACGGCCGCCGAAACGCGGACCAAAATCGCATCCCTGAAATCAGCCATCGAGGCAGTACAGGTGGCGCGCGCAAATCTCGGCATTGAGGCCAGTTCCAGACTTCGAGTTGCAGCCAATCTCGGGATCGTCCGCTCGGATGGATACCGTCCTGAGCCAGGGACACAATGGTGGTCTGCCTTCGATCAGGCGTTGCAAACGGCTGTGGCCCTTGCGGACCAGACGCTCAACTTGATGCCTAAGCCCGACTCGAGGCGTCAGGCGCCGTTTGGCCTCGACGACTTGGTGGGCCGGCTGGTTGCTATATTCAGGAGCACTCGCCCGCACGAGGAGGGCGAGAAAAGCTCATTGCACTCCACCAAGGCAGGCGGGTTCGTTCCGTTTGCAGTCGACCTCATAGCGTGCGTGCAGGACTACCCGGAGACAAGCGCCGATGACATTCGGAATGCCTTGCACAGGCTCGAACGCATGTCGTGAGGAGAGTTGGTATTTGATGCCCGGTTCCCGAGCATCCAAATACCGCCGCTAGTTGCTGCGTCCCTTTCCGCATGGTGTATCTGAATAGCCCACGTTCACCTGAATGAGGGCTAGATGACTAATCTTTCTAATACCGCCAACGACTGGCCGGCTCGTATGCGCCGGCGCGCCGCCTCCGACTACCTACACCAAAAGCACGGCGTCACATTGAGCGTGAATACATTGGCGAAGATGGCGGTTGTAGGCGGTGGGCCGCGCTACCGCCTCGATGGTCGATTTCCAATCTACGAGCGCGACGAGCTAGACCGCTTCGCCGCCGACCGCTTGGGGCCGCTGCGCACGAGCACCAGCAACGCTATTCGGCAATTGACCGCCTAACGCAGAAGCGCCGCCGCGGCGCCTGCCGCGACGGCGCTAGTGTCATTCGTTCAACCCCTCTGGAAAAGGATCAAACTGCATGACGACACTACGCGTGCGCGCGCCGGCGTGCAACCGGCGTAACACACCGCTTAATCTCCCCCTCCTCGAGTATGCCGAGCGCGAACGCGTGAGGGCATTACCTCGCGCTGCTCGGCGTATAGCCCAGCGTCTTGGAGTGCCTGCAGCGACGGCCTTGGGCATCGCCCAAGCGGCCGGCTTCTACTGCGGAGACGACAAGTGACGGCGCGCTTGTTTGTCGAGGCAGTCGCCTATTTGCCGGAAGGGGAACGACGTTTCATTGTGCGCGGGCAGACAGCCAAGGCATTGATTGCGCTGGCGGCCAGCGTTGTTCGCGGCGTGGCCGAGCTCGAGATGTCGAACTGGGTATTTGGGTTCGCAGCTTACTGCCATTTGCTGAAGCGGGACTTTGGTCTGTCGATCCGCACCGACCCTGAGAACCATAAAAGCGGCTGGCATGACCGTCACGTATTGGAAACGCCGGTGCGCATCGTGCTTGTGGCCGACCCCGAGCAAGACGCCGCATGAAACCGCGCAAGCCGAAGCGCGGCCGGCGCGAAGCGGTCCATGTCCGGATCTATTTTTGGGAAAGGGAATCGGCAGCCTGGCAATCGTTGTCGCCGGCCGCCCGTTGTGTGCTCATAGAACTGAAGGCGCTCTACAACGGCCGCAACAATGGCAGTCTGTTCCTGAGTGTGCGTGAAGCGGCGCGACGCGCGGGGATCGGCAAGACCTTGGCGGCTAGATGCTTCCGCGATCTTATCGACCGCGGCTTCACCAAGATCGCTCAAAAGGGCGCATTCAACATCAAGGCTGCATCCCGCCGGGGCGACGCTACCGCATGGCTGCTGACCGAGTTCCCACACGGCGATGAGACGGGCGTCGGCACCAAAGATTTCATGCGCTGGCGCCCAATTACCCTCGCCGCACAAAATTCAGTCGACGGTCCGCCGCGGAGCACGCGCTGTGCCCAATAGCGGACAGTTGCCGTCGCTTCCGCACAGTTCATGCCCGAAGTGTCCGCGTGGCAGGACAGTTGATGTTTTCTCATCTTTACCGACGGTCCGCGTAGAGGCACACAGATAGTTTGCCATCAAGTGTTGTCCGTCCTGGCAGTCGCTCGATAGTAAGAGTCCCGAGGCCAACGAACGGCGGGGCCACTCATATTTGTCGCCCCAAATCTCGAGTACGTGTCCAACGTCGGCGCTGAGCTTCTGCAATTCGCGACCTGCCTGCAGGCGTTTTAGGCCCAGTCGAAAGTCCCCCATGCAGGCGGCATCGCATTTTGCCCCGTTTCGTCACGATGGCCTTGCATTTGCACCGTGTACCGCGCCTGGTAAGTGCACCGCAGAAAACCTTGGCCCGCATTGCGCATTATACCCCATGACGCGCGCGCACGAGGCCTGTCCCTAAACTCGCTCCGGGAGGGGAAGGAATTACGCGGACTCAAAGTTGCTTGGCGCCCGTATTCCGCTGGCAGCATTCTGAAATCCCCTATTTCCCCGCAGAGTTTCCCATGTTTAGGACGCGGTCATTCCGGCTAGTGCTGTTACCGGATTTTTCAGACCGCCGCGGTCCCCGGGCCGCTTTTGGAAGTCCCCAATTCATGGAATAGTTCTGACGTCGTTCAGCGGAGTGATTGCCGCGAAGCGACGCGCGTATGCGCGCTGAACACAGGGCTCCCGACTGAGTCGGGCGGCTCACGGAATACAACACCCTCGCGGGGAATACGTGGGGCGTGTTGAGCCCTGTGTTCGCGCGCAATCACCCGCCCGGCACCAGCCGAGTGAGAAAGGGGGGATTGCTATGCCCTGGTATATGCAATGGTGGGTTTGGGGAATCGTTGGCGGCGTGATTACGCCGTGGATTCTTTTTCCCAAGTCTATGCGAGCTGGATTCGAGGTAGGGGCGCAACAAGGATTCGGCGCGTGGTCGGGGGCGTGTTGGATCACGGTGCCGGTTATGCTCGGCCTTATGTATGTCGCCCACATCCTGACGCCCTAAGAGACGGAGAGATTATGAACGCGGGAACGGAGCGGTACCGCAAGAGGGCGGAGGCGTTTCAGAGGGCGGCGGCCCGCAACCCAGAGAAGGCGGACGTATTCAACAAGCTGGCGCAAACGAACCTGCTGGCGGCGGAGCTCAGCGACCCGCTGGGCCAGTACGGGGCGAAGGCATGGGAGCAGCACCAGCTGCAGGCGCGGAAGAGCCAGCCGCAGGTACATGATTCGCCGGAGAACGTGCTGGCGCAGAGCAGAGATGAGATATTCGGCTTTGCACTTACATTGTTTGGAGTGGTTTGGACTGGCGCATGGCTGATTGGTACCGCTGTCTTCCAATGGTGGTTGGAGCATCATGACCCGATTGTTGGCAAAACTATTGTCGATGCTCACGCGCAGTTCACAACACTCGGCTTCATATTCGACCCGCTGGCTCCTTGGAGTTGGATCATCGACGGTATTCTGCTTCTCCCGGCGATTGTTGCTTTTGTTTGGTGTGAAGTTTTGCGGAAGGGCCGCCAGCGCCTAAACCGTTACTGATGGCGACCACACCAGTCCCCGAGACAGTGAGGAAGATTGTTCCGAGCTCATTTGGCGATCGGGACTAACTTTCGTTGATGACCTACGCTTGAGGTTTAGATCGAGTAGGAAGCTATACTCGGTCGTTAAAGGCGCAGGAATTGAAGGTCACGGAGTTGGATTGGTACTTGATGCACGCATTGGGGGTGACGAAGCGCCGCCTTGAGCGCTTAGCACAAAAATTCAAAAATTTTTCTAGGAATGTTTGAGAGACTCTGCGGGAACACCGACAGTTCCAAGGAGACCCGAATAGGCGAAGGCCACCCCGCTCCCCCAAGTTGGACTGATGGTGGCAGGATGTTGGCCGACGAAAATCCCGATGACTTCCTCCGACTGATGGCCCGCGCGTCATGGACCGGAAGCAGAGGCGTAGATGGGGACAAAATCGTCGCGGGAACTCTAAATTTTCTACATGTCGAGCGCTCCGCTCGGCGTCGAGTGCCGCGGTTGCGGCGGGCGCGGTTTGTTCGGCGAGGGCCGGGTCGACAGCTTCAAGGGCGACATGCGCCCGCTAGTGACGTTGCGCTTCGTCTGCTTGAGCTGCGGATCTCGTAAATGGAAGGGCTGGCGGCTTCACCCTGCAGATCCACGGCCAGCGCCGCGCCGATCCAGTGTCGTGGACCTTCTGGTCAGGGATAGCCGACCCTAAGGGGGTGCAAATGTGGGCGCCGATAGAGGACTGGTCGGATCAGCAGGTGTTCGACTACCTGCGAGAAGTCGGCGCGCCGATTCTGCCGTTCTATTCGCACCGGCCGCAGGCGTCTGAATGCGCGACCTGTCCGGCCGGATGGGACGAGCGGCGAGCTGCGTATCTGAAACAGCATCATCCTGACCTTGCTGCCCGATACGCGGGCTACCTGGAGGCGCACTCCAAGGCGATGCGTCCCACACTGCGCCAATTCCTGGAGGAGGCGGCAAAGTTGGCGTGCGCGTGTGACGACCTGGTGCGGATGGCGTTTCCCGGCCATTAGGGACTCGTACAGCGGTTTTGATGGCAAAGAGGTAGGTGGAGTCCATTAGGACCCTAAATCGAATCCCTGAGTCAAATTTGGGCCTCCCAGTGGGGTCTTCGCGGTGCAACCGGCGCGAGCTTGCCTTCACGTGGTTCGCGTGAGAGCCTAAATCGGGATGGGGGAAGGGGAGAGGACGATGGTAGTCTTTACTCGTTGGGCGACCGCGTTGAGCTTGGCTTTCGCTTTGGCCGGCTGCGCCACATCTGCGCAGCGTGAAGTGACACGAATGAATGAGGCCATGGCCGCAACAGTCTCTGACAACAAGGCCTGTGACGCGCGCCTTAATGCCAGTGACTAATATCAATACCTCAAAGAGAAGCTTCCGCCTCTGGACGGATCGCAGCCATCGATGACTTTGCAGACAAATCAGTCCAAGCCCACACCCACCGAGTCGGCGGTACTGTTAAAGCTCTACGACAACTACGTCTTGCCGTGCCGGAAAATCGCGCTCGACGGAGCTGCCAGGGTCAATTCAGCCTTCTCGGTAGTTTTAGCTTGTACCTACGCCGAGTCGGATGTCGAATATGCAAGATTAGTTCGCCGAGAGGAAAGCTGGGGTGAATTTGCGCAAGGCAGCGTGCGGCGGCGGGCAGATCTTCGACAGGCGTTACAGGCCGCGCAGTCTCACATCAATCGCGACCTTGGCCAGTCGCACGCATACGAGATGCAGCAGCGTCAGGCTGCGGCCAAAGCACTATCCGACATGGCGTATCAGCAGCAGGTAATAGCGGCGATGAACAGGCCAATCACCACCAACTGCACGCGAATAGGTTACGCAATAAACTGCAGCAGCTACTAGGCTGGCCTCAGGCCACAACTTCGGGGAAGGCAAATGGGTACGTTCTCGCTATGGCACTGGATCATTGTCATCGTAGTGATGCTGATTTGGAGCTATCCGCTGGCCATGATCTGCAAGAAAGCTGGAAAGCCACAGGCCGTAGGATGGATCGCTGGAACAATAGGGCTCTTTGTCGTTGGTCCGCTTTGGTGTGTGTGGTGGCTGGCGCTTTCTGGATGGAAGCCGCAGCAAGCCAATCCATAACAGACGGCGACACGATCAAGCTCAATGGCACGACCTATCGTCTTTGGGGCATTGACGCGCCGGAGCTGCACCAGGCTTGCAAGGATGGTTGGCCGGCGGGAGTTGTGTCGAAGGCCGCGCTTTCCGAATTGTTGACCGGCAAGTCCGTCGCGTGCGAGAGCCGCGGCCAGGACCGCTACGGTCGCACGATCGGCTTGTGTCGGGCCGACGGCGCCGACGTGCAGGCCCGCATGGTCGAGCTCGGAATGGCTTGGGCCTTCACGCGCTACAGCAGCGACTACGTCGGTCAGGAGAGGGCTGCTATTGAGGCTCGCGCTGGTGTCCACGCGCACGACTGCGAGAAGGCGTGGGATTGGAGGGCACAAAGGCGATGACGTTCAAACGTTTGTGCGCCCTCTTCGCCTGCCTGCCCATTGCGTCTTGCTACGAAGGCAAAGAGCAGGCGCTCGGGCAATGCCAGAAGGAAGCATTGCGAGTTTGGTCTAATGGCGCCGACACCGATAATCCAAACTTCAGATGGTACATTACTAGCTGCATGCAAGCACACGGGTACTTCGATCTAAAGACATTCGATCAGAAGAGAGACTATCGATGCGCTATTGGCGCGCAAAACGGGGCGCGCGTAATTCGGGAAGAGTGCTACGAATCCACGATGGAACGTTGGTGGCGGCGACACGTTACTGGCCCCTCAGATTTCTGACCTCGTGACTTCAAAACCATCAAGGCCGACCAACTGCTGTCGTACAGCCTCGTCGTTGATTCTGAGAAAGCGGCCCGGCAACTGCTCGGGCCGCTACTGCGAAAGACCAATGCGAGCTGAGCGACCGAGCCATTGTGAGCATCGACGACAACCCCTATCTTCAGGCATCCCCGCCGTCCGGGGCTCCCTTGGAGCGGACGTTAGGATCGGCGCCGGCAGCGATGTCGCGAACATCGATCGCGGCGGGGTACCTTCTCATCGACGTAGCCGCCAATCGCTCCCGCCTGACATCAATGTTAGTGTTTCCCGGTCATTAGGGACTCGTATTCCGTATCCGACGGCTGTGATATGCCTACGATGCTTCTCATTGTTGTCGGCATCGCATTCCTGCCGTCGAAATTGTGAGCCGCTTGGTCCTGCTCAGGCATCTCCACAGGCCAGCGCACGAGAGGGCGTAGGACTGGCGAGTGTTGCGGCACTTGCATCTTGCCGGCGCCTTCTCAAGCACCCGCACGAGGCCCTATGCTTAGGCTGTGGGGTTGTTTCATCTGACAGGGTCGGAGGACTCTGTCGATGCGCCGCGCCCTGCACGACGACAACGGCCACTCGCTCTACATGTACGGTCAGCCGTTGGGGGTCGAGTGCGCGGGCTGCGGCCGGCGCGCGCTGCTCTACGGCAACCGGCTACATTGCTTCAAGGGCGACATGACCTTGTGGACCCGCAGGCGCTTTAAGTGCTCGAGCTGCGGCGGCCACGACGTGGTGCTTTGGTATTTTCTGAACCGGGACGAGGCCGATTGGTTCGCGGAGAGGCCCCTGGGCGGTCCGACTTTTTAAGCAAACCCCAGCCGCCGGCGCTGAGGCTAACGCTGTGCGGAACATTTTCGCCGTGACGGTGGGCGGTCGCCGCCGACGAGAGAGCCCTCGAGAATATCGAGGCGCTGGCCAAAAGCCGGGAACCCAAGCCAATTAGTTGGCGCCGAGGCCGGCGCGCTTGCGGCATGGTGGCTCGCGTGACAGCCTCCGGGGGAATCCGATGTCGCCCAGGGAACACCTCGACCTAGTGGTCCGCCCCAACATGACCGCGATGAAGGCAGATCTCGGGGATATCCGTCTGGCTTTCAATGCCATTGCGGCTGTCGACGGGCTGGCCGCTCAGATCTACTGGTGGGCCTTCCACAATTCGTCCCAGCACGTCGCTGGAATGGTGGATGACACCGACTACCGCGGCCGGCTGGCGAAGCAGGACAACGACTTTCGTTTGCTCTTCGAGACTGCCAAGGCGGTGAAGCACGGCCGGCTAACAAGGGGTAGCCCGTCGGTTCGGGCCGCTGATCAGGTCGTTGCTTCAATAACCGGCTGGGACAACTTCCGATGGGACGATGCCAGGTGGGACATTAATCAAGTCCGAATCGAGCCCATTGGTGAAACGCCTTGGACACTCGAAGGTGTGCTCGATCGGGCGCTCGCATTCTTAGAGCGCCAGATGGCTACGCTGGGAATCCCTTAGGCCGTTGTGTCGCGGGGGTTTGACGAGCCGAAATTCACGCAAGTGTGTCCCCGCTGTGTCCCCGACACTAGGCGAACAGGCGGGAAGGTCAATAAAACGTTGATTTATTGGCGCTCCCTACGGGATTCGAACCCGTGTTTTAGCCTTGAGAGAGGCGACCGCGAGCGAGCGCGCTCAAGGGCTTAGGCCGCGCGTCCCCCTTTCTTGCCCACCAGGAAGCCCGCATCGCGTCCGGGAATGGCGTCGGGCCGCACGTGCTGGTAGCGGTGAAGGCTGCGCGGATCGGCCCACACGCCCAGTTCCGCCGCCTTCTTGTCGGGGATGTCCTGCGCCGCCGTGGCGAGCGCGTGGCGGCTCAGGTGCGGCGTGTAGTGCACGCCGGCGCGCACGCGCACGCGGTTCAGCCAGGCATAGACGCCGCGCCGCGTCGCCCAGGGGAACAGCCGGCCCTCGCGCCTGGGCAGGTTGGCCATCAGTGCCGCCACCACCGGGCTGAACGAGATCTCGGCCTGGCGGTCGGTCTTGGCGATGTGCACGCGCAGCCGGAGGTTCGGCAGGTCGATCATGGTCCAGTCGAGCCGCAGGTAGTCGCTGATCCTGAGGCCGAGCTCGTAGAGCATGGCGAGCAGCAGCCGCTTGTGCGCCAGGTTGGGATCGCTCTTTCTGCTGTTCCTTGGGCGGCCGTCGGGCAGGCCGCGCGGCGGCTCCTCGAGGTGCTGGAACAGCTTCGCCATGTCGGCGTCGGTCGCGGGCCTGCGGGGGCTGAGCCGGCTCTCGTGGAACTTGCGGATGCGGCGATATTCGCACCATTTCTGGTCGGCGGCGTAGTGCAGCACCGCGGCGGCCGGCGCCATCACCTTGCGGTTCTTGGTCGAATCGGCCCGGCCCGGGCAGAGCTCGTGCGCGGCGGCGATCAGCTGGGCGTGGGTGATGGCGCGGCAGTCGACGTCGCGGAAGTGGGCGGCGAGGCGGTCGATCAGCCGCTCGTCGGCGGTCGAGGGCCGGGCGAACGCCTTGTAGGCCTCGGCGGCGCGATCGAAGGCTACGGTTTCGCCGGCGCCGGGAACGCGACGACGCGCCCGCTCGAGGAAGAGCCGTTCAGCGAACGTCTCAGCGCCGCCGCGAGTCGACGCTCCTGTTGAGCGCTCGTGCCGGCGGCCTTCGGCATCGGTCCAGCGGATGTACCAGAAGGGGCCGCGTTTTCCGGGGGGATGATAGAAGATCTGCATCGCTCTTTCGCCTCGAACAGCCGGAGGTCCGCCGCGCTCAGCCGGGCATACTTGCCGCGCCCGAGCGGGGCGATCTTGTGGATACGCAGGCGATCGCGCAAGTGGCGGACCGGCCAGTGCAGCCGCTCGGCAACCTCCGCGAGCGTGAGGAAATCGGCGGTCATCGGCGCGTTCAGCTCCCCAGCACCCGCAGCAGCCAGGTGAACGCCATGGCCAGCGCAGCGCCGGCGACCAGCAGTCCGAGGATCGTCAGCCGGTATTTCACGCCGGCCACTCCCGATGCTCGCGGCCGTCGAGCATGGCGCCGGCGGCCTTCTTGCCGAGCCGCTCGAAGGGCTCCGGCTCACAGGCTTCGTTGAACACCCACTCGCCCCACTGCTTGAAGAAGAACGGGACGCCGGCGCGCGCGCACTGGTCGCGCAGGCCACGGATCCAGTCGGGATGCGCTGGCCGTGCGCGCGGGCCCGATTCGCCGCCGGCGATGACCCAGTCGAGACAGTGAAGGTCCGCGCCCGCGAGGTGGACAGGTCCGAGCAGCGGCTCAGCGGAAATGAACCGCTTGGCCGCCGGCGTCATCGCCAGGTGCGGAATGCGCTCCTCGGCCTCGATCTGGCGCTCGGCCGAGACGCCCAGCCAGACGTTGGGCAGCGGCCACACGAGGCCCGTGACATCGAGGTGATGGGTCACCTTCCAGAAACGGTCTGCGTCAGCAAAGTATTTCCGCATCCGCTCGGCGCGCTTGGTCAGCACCTGGAACGTGTGCTGCGGGCAGAGCGCCATGACGGCGAACACCTTGTCGATCGCGGCGTCGGGCAGGTCCTCGTGGAACAGGTCCGACATCGAATTGACGAAGATGCGGCGCGGGCTCTTCCAGCGGAGGGGCTTCAGCAGCACGTCGGCCCGCGCCTCGGCCACCTTGCCGGTCCACACGGCGCCCGCTTTGGTGCGCATCGTCAGGCCCGCGTAGTGCGGGAAGGTGCCGGCGATGCGGTGCGCCATCTTCATGGCGTAGCAGTTCGTACAGCCCGGCGAGACGATCGAGCAGCCGACTGTCGGGTTCCATGTGGCGTCGGTCCATTCGATCCTGGTCATCGCCGCTTGCTCCGCAGTCGATCGCGCAGCTTGATCTTGTCGACCAGCCCGAGCTCGCCGGCCTTGACGTTGCAGGCGTGGTGGGCGAGCGCCAGATTGTCGAGCCGGTCGCTGCCGCCATGTGCCGCCGGCACCAGGTGCTCGCGGCTCTGGTCGTCGCCGAGCCTGCGGCCGCAGTAGAAGCAGCGGTCGCCGTCGCGCGCGATCAGCGCCTTGTGCACGGCCGAGCCGCGCAGCTTGGCGCGGCGCGCCTGGACTGCAGGTGGGATCGCCATCGTGACCTTGATGCCGCGGCGCCCGCGCCGCTCGGCCGAGGTGAAGGCCGCCACCGCCAGCTCGACGTCGTTGCCGACGACGGTGTAGCGGCCGTTGGCCTTGCGATAGATGACGTTGGTGCGGCCCGCGCGCTTGAAGCGAAGGGCCTCGTACTTGTTGGTCGGCGCCAGCACGTCGCAGCCGCGCTCGGCGAGGAAGGCCCTGAAGGCCTCGCCTCGCCGCGGGTTCGACAGGATGATGCCGACGTCGCTCACGGCACCGCCGTGAGCGAGCGGCGGCCGCCAACGCTTCGCGTCATCGCGAAGCGTGAGAGGCCGCAGTGTGGAGGCTTGCGCACGCCGCCTCTTTAATCCGCCTGCTGGCGCGCCAGCTGGGCGTAGGGATCGTATTCGCGGCCGATGCGGATCTCGTAGAGACCCTCGCCGAACCCGATCGTCTCGTGCGTGTCGTAGGGGCGCTCGTGCACCAGCTCCTTGTCGGGCTGGGCCACGATCATGCGCAGCAGCCGGATGCCCGCCGTCGGGCTCGGCATCTCGACGACGTCGACGCCGCCCCTCTCCATGACGTGATGATGGCCGGTCTCGCTGTGGCCGATGATGTAGCGGCCCTTCTCGGCCTTGAGCGGCGTGCCGCCGGCGAGAAAGGTCTCGGGGTTGCCCTTGACGCGGCGGATGTAGATCTCGCCCTGGGCGGCGGCCTTGTCGATCTTCTTCATGGTCGTCCTTTCGGTTAGGTGCGCACTTGAGGAATGCGGAAGTCCTTCCGCGACAGGCCCTGCAGCCACGCCTGGGCGTCGAGGGCCGTCTTCGCTCCCGCGGCGGGATCCACGCCGAGGGCGAACTGTCGCCCGGTCCCGCACTGCACGCGCAGGAACTGGGCCCTGATGGTGGGATCGCCGCCGGTCGCGCCCGGCAGGTCGACCTCGAGCAGGGTGCCGATCTTGGGGTCGGGGTCCTGGTCGACGATTCGGGCGTTGAGCTTCGCCAGCATGCGGTCCCAGCCGAGGATCTCGATGCCGGCGCGGCGCTGCTCGAGGTTGGTCGCCCGCAGCACCGTCTCGGGCGTGAGCGCGGCCGGCTTCTCGATCCACTCCATCGGCACGCGCGTGCCGTGCCAGGCGTAGATCGCCCAGCCGTCGGGAAAGGCGACGGCCGGTCCGCCGACATTGTGCAGGCGGCCGCGCTCGTCGCGCGCCAGCACGTTGTGGCGCTCGCTCACCCAGCAGACGTTGGCGTGGGGAACCGCCCAGCCGGCGTGCCGGGCGAAGTCGGATATCCCCATGATCTTGTCTGTCTCGGCCACGAGGCCGTTGACGGTGCGGAAGAAATCGTAGAAGGCGAGCGCGCCGGCCTCGTGCTGACCGCAGATTGCGGCTCCGTAGGAGACGCTGTCCCCGACGCTGGCCCCGACGCTGTCCCAGACGCTGTCCCTGACGCTGTCCCTGACGCTGTCCCTGACGAGAGCGCCGGGATCGACCGTCGCCGTCTCGCCGCCCGCGCGCGCGGCGGCCGCAATGCGCTTTACCAGCTTCTCGTCAAGCACGATAGCGCGCGTCAGCCCCATAGAGAGCGGTGAGCCGCACCACACGATCTTCTGCGGCGGTTTCTGGCCGCCGAGCCGGTACATCTCGCGAATCGCCGCCTCGGCCGCCGGCCGATCGGCGGGATCGGTGCACAGCCCGATCTTCAGCCACTTGTCGACGAACTCGGGAAACCGCGCCTTCTGCTCGTCGGTCAGCACGTTGACCTTGAGGCCCTTCATGATGTCGCTCTTCACAGTTCTTTACCTCCCGTCTTGTGGATTGCCGCACTACCGACGCCGCGGCGCCGCGATCGCACGGCACCGTCGGCGCCATGAAGATCATCGCAGCCTTCGCTCTGCTCGCTTCCGCAGCGCTCATCGCTCCGGCGGCGGCCCAAACCAAACCCGCCCGCAACTGCGGCGACCTGCCGGCCACCTTCGACGGCCTCGTGTTCGAGGGTGACGGCGACACCGTCTATGGCATGGGCGCGCCGCACCCGTTCCGGCTGTGGGGCGTGCAGGCGCCCGAGCTCAGGCCTGACAAAAAGATCGAGACCGTGGCCGGTATGCGCGCGCGCGCCGCGATCGACGAGCTGCTGGCCGGCGCGCACAACCACGCGACCGCCGTGCCGCGCAAGTTCGACCACTGGTGCCGGGTCGTGGCGACGGTGCGCCTGGCTGAGGGGCCGGACAGCGGCAAGGACCTGGCGCTCGAGCTGGTGAGGCAGGGCCTGGGCTACGGCTTCTGGCTGGCCGACGGCAGGGATCCGGCCGAGAGCCGGGCGTTCGTCGACGCCGAGCTGCAAGCGCGCGCCGCGCGGCTCGGCCTCTGGAAGGAGTGGCTGGGGGAGAAGCCCTAGCGCGAAAAACGCCGGCGAGACATGCGGGCTCATCCGTCGAACTCCCCGCTGGCTTCATCGACAACACCGGGCCAGCCGCCGCCCTGGACGACCGCCTCGAGCACACGGTGCCCGCGCCACAGCGCGCCCTCATAGACGCGCTCGTCGATCCAGCAGCGATGCCGCTCCGGATCGACCAGGCCGATGCCGTGGCGGCGCGCCGCCAGCGCAAAGGCCTGCGGGTCGTAGTCGGCGCGGCCGAACTCCCTGAGCAGGGCGGCGACGCGGCTGGCGAGATCGTCGGGCAGCAGACGCTCGGTCACAGTGCCTCCGGCAGCTCGTCGAGCATCTTGTCGTCGAGCGAACCGCCGGCCGCCAGGTGCGCGGCGATGGCGGCGCGGCCGTCGGCCTCGTCGTCGGGATCGTCGAAAGGCAGCTTTTCGCCGTCGAGCTGCTGCTGCCAGTCGCCGTAGGTCGGGGCGCAGGGCTCGCAAAGGATCGCGCCCTCGCGGTCGTAATGTCCGCGCTCTCCGGCGAACAACAACCGGTCGCAGAACTCGCAATGGCCGGCGAAAGCGACGCCATGCTTCTCGAACAGGGCCTCGATCTCGCCCTGGAGGTCCCGCTCGACGGTCCGCAACGGCTCCATCTGCTTGCTGACGGCTTCCAGCTTCGCCTGCAGCGCCATGAAGGCCGCCGCCATTTCCTTGCGAACGGCCTCGTCGGGGAAAAGCGTGGCGGTCATCAGCTCATCCCCAGCGCGTGCTTGTAGGTGTCGAGCAGGCTTTCCTGCTCGGCGCGATCGGCGGCGTCGAGCTTGCGCAGCTGCACCAGCTTGCGGATCGTCTTGACGTCGTAGCCCACGCCCTTGGCCTCGCTGTAGACGTCGCGGATGTCGGCGCCGACCGCCGCGCGCTCCTCCT
This sequence comes from Reyranella sp., assembly GCA_035651335.1. Lineage (GTDB taxonomy): Bacteria > Pseudomonadota > Alphaproteobacteria > Reyranellales > Reyranellaceae > Reyranella. Next base: position 66,358 of record DASRFX010000106.1, read on the forward strand.
CGAGCTTCTCGACCCTCTCGATGAAGCCCTTGAGCCGGCCGACATTCATGCCGCCCGGCCGGTTGCGGCTCGGACCCTGCGGCTCGGCGAGCGGCAGCTGGTTGTGGTCGGTGCCGACGGCGCCGTCGGCGGCCGGCACTGTGCTGGGCGGCGGCGGTGGGCTGATGGTCACGCTCTTGTCTCCGAAGATGATGGTTGCCGAGCCGCCGTCGCTTGTGACGGCGCCGCGGAAGTCCTTGATGGCGCGCTGCACGCGGCGGTCGAGGAAGGCCGGGATCTCGAGGTCGTCGTCAGGCACTGGTGTTCTCCCGGACGATCCAGACCACGGCATTGCGGCCGCTGAGATTCTTGCGGCGCTGGCCGCTGTCCTCGATCAGGCAGAGCGCCTGCAGCTCGCTGAAGCGCGGGCGCACCGACAGCACCGACTCAGCCAGCTGGGCGGCGCATTCGTCGGCGGTGAGGCCGGCGCCGCCCCAGTCGCGCACCAGGGCAAGGACGCGATCGCGCAACAGCGGCGCGGCGGTGGCCATCGAGCGCGCCGCCTCGGCACTCGTCTCGGGCCCCTTGCTGCCCGGCGCCGCGGGGTAGCGCTCGAACAGGTCGGGCGTGTCGCTCACGCGATGAACTCTGCCGCCCCGGCCGCGCGCGTGGCCTGGCGGAAATGCCGGTCGATCTCGCCGTCGCTGAAGCCCTGGCGCTCGAGGTCGGCGCGCGTCACGTTGCCGTTCATCGACATCAGCTGGCGCACGGCGTCGGTCATGCGGCGCAAGGTGAGCTCGCGCACGCGGGCGCGGCCGGCGGCGATCGCGCCCCGGCCGGGCTTGCGGCGTGGCGCCAGGTGCAGGGCTTCGTCGGCGGCGCGGGCGTCTGTAAGGCTCATTGCGGTAGCTCCCTCAAGGTGCGGACGAGCTCGGCGCGGCCCTTGGGATGGCTGAGCGCGAAGATCTCGGCCGGGAAAATGCGACCCACCAGGCGCGGGAAGCGGTAGCCGTCGCGCGTCGTCTGATGGCGCACCTCGCAGACCTGCACGCGGCCCGCCGGCGTCCAGCGGATCGGCAGCACGGCCGAGAGCGCGTCGCTGGCCGCGTCGCGGTGGACGAGAATTTCCTTGTTCATCGAACACCTCGTGCAAGGGGAACCGTGCGGGGCCGCGCCAACGGCTGCGCCGTTGCGCTCACCCCGCCGGCGCGTGTGACGCGCCTGTTCATGGCAGCACGCGGGACGGCGGCGGGTTGTCGAAGCGCGCCGTGACCGGGCGGACGCGAGCCCCACGCTTCGCCGAAGGCGAAGCGACCGGCTCGACGAAGCGAAAGCGCGCGGCCCTCACGGCAATATCCGGTCGGGAATCGACGGCGCCAGCCTCGCGGCGATCGCGCGCTTTCCTTCGGGATCGAGCGGATCGTCGCCCTTGCCGGCCCATGGCAGCGCGTTGAGGACGGCGCGGTCGATGATGCGATAGCTGCGCGGGTCGACGAGATCCCACGGATGGACACCGAACACGCCGGGCGTCGGCTTGCCGGTCTCCTGCACGCGGATGGTGCGCTTGCCGCCGGTCCGCGCCAGTAGCAACACGGGATCGTAGGTCTGGTTGGCGCCGCTGCCGCGCTTCAGGAGCGCCCTTGGACGCTGATCGGGGCGGCCGTCGGGTGAGAGAACTTCGTCGCTCATGCTTGCCTCCGGCGGCGGCGTGCCGTGCCGGCCGGCACCTTGAGCAGGCGGCCGACCGCGACCCACACCGCGATGGCGGTCTCGAGTTTGGCCAGCGCGCGGCGCGCCTGGGTGCGGCGGCCGGTGCGCACGGCATCGCGGATGTGGACCCGCGTCTCGCCCAGAAGGTCGCGAAGGGCGCCCAGCGTCGAGCGCTCGGCGGCGCTGAGGTGGTTGCCGCCGGCCAGCGCCGACGGCGCGAACAGCTCGGGCCCCGTGTGCCCCACCGACAGAAAGCGTCCCCGGCTCATCGAATGGCCCTTCGCTGGTGTCCACGCTGCCCGGCCGTGACGTCTTGGGGGCGTCGGAGGCCGGGCAGCGCAGGGTCCTGAACCCGCGGGCGTCACCCCCTCAGGAGACGGTCCGCGGCCGTCCCCCACCACGGGCGACGATGGGCCCCAGTGTCGTCATAAAAGACGACGTGTCAAGCGACCGTCGTTAAAAAAGACGACAAGGGCTTGTGGACAGCCGCCCGGTCGACCATGTTCAATGCACGCAAGGAGGGCATAAACATGCGCTTTTTCTGGGTCATCAGCGTGATCGGCGCGGTGCTGGGCGGCCTCGCGCTCGTGTTCAGCCTTGTGGGCGCGTCGAGCGGCCCGCAGCAGACCTACGGCTTCGTGTTCGCCATCGGCCTGGCAGTCATCCCCTACGTTCTCGCCCGTGCCGTCGAGGCCTTCGCCACTGAAGACTGGCGCAAGGATGTGCTGGCGGCGCTGGCATCGCAGGAGTCGACGACGAAGCGCGCCACCGAGAACCTTTACGCCGAACTCGAGGCCATCCGCCGCCAGAACGAGGCCATTCCGGTTTTCAAGAGCGCGCCGGCCGCCGAATAGGGGGCGCTGGTGCCCTTGACGGGTTGCCGCCGTCTTGCAATCCTCAACTCAAGGGGAGGGCAGGATAATGCAAAAATCCGTCGTTTTGGCCATGCTGAGCGCCGCGCTGCTGCTGGCCGCATGCTCTGGCGAGCCGGTGGTTGCCGACATCTCACAGGACAAGGTGATCCTGCAGGGGAATGGCGCCAAGCCGGAGCAGCTGATGGCGAAGGCCAACGAATCCTGCTCCATGTATCATCGCCACGCGCAGGCGCTCAGCCAGCGCTGCGGCGACGAATACTGCATCCAGAAATACTATCTCTTCGCCTGCCGCGACTAGAGCTGCCGTCAGGTCGCGTAGATCGCCGCGGCGATCCGGGCGACCCATTCGAGGCGCTGGTCCTCCAGGGTCGGGTGCGCGGGGTTGATGCTGACCAGGTTCCAGCGATCGCGCCGGCTGCCGCGCTGCAGCTGCTTGACGAGGCGCGCGCCGTCCTTGATCTGCGCCACGACGATGCGGCCGACCAGCAGCGCTGGCTCGCGGTGCTGGCGCGACGGGAAGATGACGTCACGCGGCCCATAGAGCGGCCGCATGGAATCGCCGTCGACCTGGAAGGCCTCGTCGGCATCGGCGCCGGGCGGGACGGGCGTCCGGCCAAGATCGGCGTCGCCCTCGATCGGGAAAACGACCTCGCCGGCGCCGACGCGGCTCGAAATCGGCACCCAGCGAGGCGCGCCGGGATCGCCGCGCAGCTCGGCCGCTACAACCTCGCGGCCGAGCAGCTCCGAGGCGCCCGCCGCCAGACGGGCATAGGTCTTGTCGCTCATGCTGGCCGAGCGTCCGGCGAGGAAGTGCCGTACCACCGATTCGCTCATGCCGGCCGACTTGGTCCAGGTCTGGACCTCCAGCTCATGCGTGTCGATGAACGACTGCAGGGTGCGGCGCCGCTCGGCGGCGTTGTAGGAGCTGTGGCTCGGCATGGCGCGGATTGTGGATAGATCGTCAGAAATGACGACCGGATAACAAACCGACCGCTCGCTTGACGTGTCGTCAAAAATGACGACACTAGGGCGCATGCCGGTCACGCCGACCATCGACGCCGTTCTCGACCGTATCCGCGCCTACGCCGTCGCCGAGAAGCTGGCGCCGGCCACCCTGGCCCGCCTGGCCGGCATCTCGGAAGTGGCGACGCGGGGCATGCACTCGACCGACTGGAGCCCGCGCATGCATTCGATCCGGGCGCTGTCGCGGCTGATCCCGCCCGACTGGCAGGAAGGCGACGCGGCGCGCGCCACCGAGCCCAAGGAGAAAGGGGTGGGCGTTGCGCCCCGATCCAAAAGCGGCGCGGCCAAAGGCGAGCGCCAGCCGCGCCCCGCGCCCGGGCAGGTCCAGGGGCAGGTCTCGTAGCGTGGCGGCCGATCTCCTCAGCGAGCGCGAGGCCGAGCGCCTGATCGTCCAGCTCGAGACGCTGGTCCGCACCCTCAACCGTTTCAGCGCCCGGCGGAAAGGCCGCCGTTAGCGCATGCGCAAGCCTCTCCGCGCCAAGCCTCGCCGCGGCGGCCGCTGTGGCATTTCCGTGACCCGCCCGGCCACACGCGCCCAAGGACGCCGCCTCGGCGCCGCCGTGCTGGCCCTCAGCCGCGCGATCGAGCGCCTCGCCCGATCGGCCCGACAGGCGCGCGCATGAACCAGCTTGTCCCAACGCCATCGCGAGCCCCCCGCCCGGTTTGCAACCGAACCTTGTGGGGCTCGTGTGTCCGGCGTTTGTCGGCGAGGTAAAGAATTGTGAACGCGAGATACACCCAGGGAGCGCGCGCACGGCAAGTCATGGGGCTCGGGAATCTTCTGTGTCGGACCCGAGCAGTACACCCCCGGATGCAGGCCGGTCCCGATTGCACGCTCCACCTGACACCGGCAATGCCGGCCAGGACGTCCGCGGCCGCGGGCGCTCCATCGGGCCGGGATGCGCGCTCGCCTGTCGTGCTGCAGCACGGCGTCGTGCGGTTGCCGGCCGAGGGTGGGGCACTTTCCGGAGCGGCGTCATGAACGCCGCCGGCTGGGTCCTCGTCCTGCTGCTGCTCGACCTGCCGGCACCGCCGCCGCGCAACACGCCGTGGTCGCGGGTCGAGCTGTGGACCTACCAGAGCCGACAGGACTGTCAGGACTATGCCCAGCGCATCGCGCCGGGGCTGCAGAGGGCGCTGCTGCGATGCGTCGAGCGCAACGGGGGAGATCATGGGAGCAGGGGACCGAGAGCAGGCTTCTGAGCCGCGCGCCGCAGTCGATTGCCGACGAGAAGGGGGAAGCATGAACACGACCATGACGTTCGCCGTGCTGCGCGAGGCCAACACGGCCCGGCTGCCGCGGTTCAAGAACAGGCTGGGCCTTCCGGCACACTCCAAGTCGGACGGCTCCGACTGGGTGCTCTCGACCTGGTGCAACGCCGTGCTGGGTGAACTGGGCGAGCTCGCCAACCTGATCAAGAAAGTCGAGCGGGGCGACCTCACGCTCGACGAGGCGCGCGAGGCGCTGGGCAAGGAATGCGCCGACGTCGCCACCTATCTCGACATCCTGTCGTTCCGGCTGGGCGTCGATCTGGGGCAGGCCGTGGTTGATAAGTTCAACGAGGTGAGCCGTCGCGTCGGCGCCGGCGTGTTCATCCGTGTAGCATCGGGGGACGATGCTCGCCGCGAGAGTGTCGAGGTCGAAGCGTGAGCGAACGCTCCGGCGACTGGCAGCTGATGGCGAGCGGCCGCAGGGTGTGGCCGCTCGACCCGCGCCCCGAGGACATCGACATCGGCGACATCGCCCATCACCTGTCGCGGATCTGCCGTTGGAACGGCGCGACGAGGCGGCACTACTCGGTGGCCGAGCATTCCTATGCACTGGCGCTTCATTTCCGCCTGCAGGGTAACCTGGAGCTCGCGCGCTGGGCGCTGCTGCACGACGCCGCCGAGGCCTACACCGGCGACATCGTGCGGCCCCTCAAGCGCGCGATCGACATCGGCCATATCGAGCGCCGCCTCGAGCGCGTGATCTGGCCAAAGTTCGGCCTGCACGGTGAGCTGCCGCGCGAGGTCCTCCGCGCCGATACCGCGATCCTAGGCGACGAGCGCGATCAGCTTTTCGAGGACGGGGGCGCGCACGCCGCCGCCAAGCGGGCGGGCGAGACCGGTATCGGCGTCGCGCTCTGGCAATTGACCGCGCCGGAAGCGAAGGCGTTCTTCCTCGCCGAGTTCAGCCGCCTTTTTCTTGAGACCAGATCGTGAGCCGCACGCTGCTCTTTGGCGGCAACGACGCCGTGCCACCGGCGCGCATCGGCGGCCTGCCCAAATCCTTCGACGTGCAGGTGCAGGACATCGCCTCGGCAGCGCACAAGCGCGGGGTGATCCTGCTGCACAGGGACGCAATCGTGGGCTCGCTCGAGGCGGCCGATCTCTGTCGCACCATGCGCAGCGCCCGCGAGAACACGCGCGGCGACCAGCACCGCTTCCGGCATGTCGCCCAGCTGGTCAATGGCGTTCATGTCCGCCTCGGCCAGAAGGGAGCGGTGAGCGTGAGCCGCAGCGCCTGGGGTTTGCTGCAGGGCTACAGCCGGCCCAAGGCGGCGAAATGAGCACGACGGCGAAACCCAAGCGCCCCTATCGCGTCAGCGATGAGGTCGGCCGTCCGCCCGACCCGCCGTTCGTGCGGGCCCGCGTCGAGATCGAAACCAGCATTGCGCTGGTGCTGGCGCGCATCGCCCGCGAGGCCGTGTCCGTGGCGCCCGACGTCACCGCGCGGCGCGTCGTGGCCGCGGTGTTCGGCCTTCCGTCGATCCTGGCGCTGGCGCAGTCCAACGATCCGAACGCCCGCCAGGCGCGGGCGCTGCTGGCGTGGCTGTTCGGCCGCTTCCCGCGGCTCGGCGGCACGATCCCCGACGCCGAGCGCCTGACCGCCGATCATTATTCGCTGCAGCGCTTCGATCGCTACTACGCGCGCTACTGCCTGGTGCTCGACCAGCTCGGGCTGCTGAAGGGGGACTAGATGGGCGATCTCACCGACGAAGAACGACGTTCGCTGCGCGCGCGCTACGAAGCCGCGGCCCATGCGATGCAAAGCGGCGCCGCCATCATGCTGGACGGCGGTTCGACGCAGGCTACGCCCAAGCATCTGCGCGTCGGCGTCAACACGGCGATGGCGGACCAGGGCAGCCTCGCCCGGCTGCTGATCGCCAAAGGCCTGATCACCGAGCGCGAATACTACGTCGCCATCGCCGAGGGCATGGAGCGTGAGCGCGATCTCTACATCTCCACGGTCCAGGCGCTGCTCGGCACCGACAAGGTGTCGCTCGGATGAGCGAGAAGCCACGCACCACGCTTTCGGACGGCACCCAGGTCTATCCGGAGCACCGCAACCTCAAGCCCAACGGCCGGCAGGAGGGCTACGTCGTGCTCGCCGCGGAAGAACGGGCCAAGGGTTTCGTGCGGCCCGTGCGCCGCACCTACATTCATCTGAAATGCGGCGTCGCCACCACGATGTCTCACACCATCGCCGAGACTTACGCGCGCGACCCGAAGTTCTACAGCGGCACGTTCTGCTGCGGCTGTCGGGCGCACTTTCCGGTTGGCTCCGACGGCGAGTTCGTCTGGGACGGCACGCAGGAAAAGGTGGGCACCTGATGATCGTCGTCGAACGAACGTGAGCAGGGGGGGGGGTATTTGACCGCTGGCCAGCTCACTAGCGCGCCGCCGAAAGGCTCCCGCGGTCTCGGCGGGGCGCGCGGCTTTGCGCGCGAGAAGGACGACTTCTATCCCACGCCTGCCTCCCTGGTGACGCCGCTGATTGAGCGTTGGCGCCACCAGTTCGACGACGGCGTGTGGGAGCCGGCATGCGGCGACGGCGCCATCTGCAGGCTGCTCGAGGCCGCCGGCATCCCGTCGATCGGCAGCGACCTCGTCGATCGCGGGCATGGCGAAGCGCGCCGCGATTTCCTCATGGAGCTCGCACCGCCTAAAGGATTTCACGCGCTGATCACCAACCCGCCGTTCCGCCTGTGGCGCGAGTTCGCGCAGCACGCGACGTCGATGGATCTGGGCTTTATCGCGTTGCTCGGCCGCCTGCAGCTGCTCGAAGGCAAGCGCCTGTCGGCGCTCTTCCAGGAGACCAAGCTCGCCGAAGTCATGGTAAGCGCCGGCAGGGTCAACATGCTGCCGGCCGGCGCCGTCGACAAAGGTCACAACGGCATGATCGCCTGGGCGTGGTTCATCTGGGTGCCCTATGCCGCCTACCAGCGCGAGCCGCGCATCGTGTGGTTCACGCCGGAGAAGGCGCCATGACCGGCGCGCGAACCGACGCGCGGAAGCACCGCCGTTCGCTCTGGAACGGCGGCGCCCGCTACGTCAACGGCCACCAGATCGCAAGCGTGAGCTCGCGCCCTTTGCCGAAGCGCAGTGTTAGCCAAAACAGGGGTGCCATGAGGGCCTCCGCGTTCGGGCCGCAGTCGACCGCAGCCTTGTTGGACTGCGTGAATGACGTCACTCGTGATTTCGCTTGGGCTGTCGCTGCGGAAGTTCCCTTGTCGAAGCTCCATGCCGAAAGGCTGCGGTTGGCTCCGATGTTCACTTCCCTGCTTGGCGATGCCGGGCGCAACTCCACGATACAGATCGCGGGCATTCGGTCAAGCGATTTTACCAGCGGTTGCGGTGTCCGATGAGAAAGATCCTCGTCGCCGATCTCTTCTGCGGCGCCGGCGGCTCGTCGACCGGCGCGCGCCAGGCGATCGAGCAGCTCGGCCGCACGATGGACCTGGTCTGCGTCAACCACTGGGACCGCGCTATCGAGACCCACAAGCGCATGCACCCCGAGGCGCGGCACTACTGCCAGGACGTGGCCTCGGCGCGGCCGATCGAGTGCGTCCCGGAGGGCCGGCTCGATCTCCTGATGGCCTCGCCCACCTGCACCTATCACAGCCGTGCCCGCGGCGGCCGCCCGACGTCGGACCAGCAGCGCATGGATCCGTGGCACGTCGTCACCTGGCTGACCGAGCTCCGGGTCGAGCGGCTGCTGATCGAGAACGTGCCGGAGTTCGTCGACTGGGGCCCGGTCGATGCCCGCACCGGCCGCCCGCTGAAATCGAAGAAGGGCCAGTATTTCCGCGAGTGGATCGCCACGCTCGAGCGGCTGGGCTACGCCGTCGACTGGAAGTTCCTGAACTGCGCCGACTATGGCGACGCCACCACCCGCCGGCGGTTCTTCCTGCTGGGCCGGAAGCGCGGCCGCATCCGCTGGCCCGCGCCGTCGCACACCCGCGAGCCCGCGCACGACCTGCTGGCGCCGCTGCAGAAATGGCGGCCGGCGCGCGAGTGCATCGACTGGAGCCTCAGGGGCAACAGCATCTACGGGCGCAAGTTCCCGCTCAGCGTCAAGACGCTGCTGCGCGTCTATGCCGGCGTGACCCGCTTCGGCTGGCCGTCTCGCTACGAGGTACGGTTGCGGCGCGAGCTCCTCAGCCGAGGCGTCGAGCCGCCGGCGATCAAGGCGGTCGGCAACGGTCGCAATCCGGAGCCCTTCATAGACGTGCTGCGCAACAACAACCGAGCACGCGGGCTGGACGAGCCGGTCGCCACGGTCAATGCGCAGGGCGAGCACCATGCGCTGGTCGAACCGTTCCTGCTCGGCCAGCACTTCGAGCGCCGGCCGCGATCGACGGACGAGCCGCTGCGCACGGCCACCGGCATCGCCCGCCAGGCGCTGATCGAACCCTTCATCATGGCGCAGGGCGAGGGCGGCATGGCCCGCGAGCTGCGCGAGCCCATGCCCGCGATTCCGACCGGCGGCGCGCATGCGCTGATCGCGCCCTACTACGGCTCGGGCTCAGGCAAGACCTGCAAGAGCGTCGACGAGCCGCTCGACACCGTGACGGTGCAGGACCGCTTCGGGCTGATCGTGCCCATCACCCACGCCAACGGCATGAACCGCGTGCGCGACATCACCGATCCGCTGCCGACGCTGACGACGGCGAAGCGCGGCGAACTGGCCTTCATCACGGCGAGCTACGGCGAGCGCGACGGACAGCTGCCGAGAATCCACGACCTGGAATTGCCGCCGCCGACCATTGCGGCCAGCGGCTCCGTCCGCATGGCCGAAGCGGACGAGAGCGACGACATCTCCTACCGCATGCTGCACTGGCGCGAGCTCGCGCGTGCGATGAGCTTTAGCGATGCCGACAGCGACTACGAGTTCGCCGGCACCAAGACCGAGATCACCAAGCAGATCGGCAACGCCGTTCCGGTGCGCACCGCCCGCGCCCTGGTCGGCGCGGCGCTGTGGGACGTCGCCCAATGAGCCGCCGCAAGTCGTTCGTCTATGACATGTACCCGCAGGACTTCAACGACGGGGTCAAGGGACTGCCCGACGAGGTGGTCGGCGTGTATGTCAAACTGATCAACCTGATGCGCATCGAAGGCGGTCCGCTGCCGCCGCGCAAGCTCAGGCTGGCGCGCGCCGAGTTCGACGAATGGATCCGCGACAAGCTCGGCCACAAGAACATCCGCACCTGGCTGCGCGCCAAGCGCGTGCTGCTGGGCGACCCCGACAAGCTGGTCGAGCTGCCCGACGGCCGCATCGCCAACCCGCGCACCGAGCGCGATCTCGCGAAGCGCCGTCACGACGACGACGACAGCTCGGCCGGCGGCAACGGCCAGACCGTGCTGCCGTTCCGTGCGCCGTCGGCGGCGGCTGTGCATGAAGCTGTGGACGACGTTGGGGATGAGCGCGGGACGGATGGCGAGCAAGTCGCCGCATCGGGCGATGATCGATCGAACTTCGGGCGAAGTTCGGGCGAAGTTCGACCGATCCGGGCCGCCAAGTCATTGAAATCGCCCGGTTTCCGGTGCGCCTCTCCTTATCCCTGTATCCGTATCCCTCATGAGTCTGTGGCTGCTGTCATGACGGTTGCCGCACGCGCGCGAGGCGATCCGCGCGCCGTTGCATGAGGCTCGGCAAATCGGAGTTGGGGCAGCAGCGGAGCGGAAAATGGCCAAGGTCGCGGTGGTGGAGACGAATCTGGACGAGCCGGTCGAGGTGATCGGCGGCAGGCTGGCGGGCAGCTACGTGCGGCGGGCACGAACGCGCTTCGTCGAGGAAAAACCGGCCGTCCTGCCGATGCCGCCACGCCTCGGCGATCGCTGGGAGCCGCTCACCGTGCGCGCCCGGCTGCAGCGCATGGCCGAGGTCTTTCGCCGCGTGCCGCACGATCCCGACACGCGGCCCGGCCAGTACCGCTCGTGCATGCCAACGCCGGTGCGCGAGATCTTCAAGGATCAGCCGGCCGAGCCGATGCGCGTGCCGGTGAGCCGCGCCGAACTGGCCGCGGCGAAGCAGGTGCTCGACAGCCTGATCACGCTCACCTGGGAGCAGCGCGTCACGGCGTGGGCGATCGCCAACAAGCTCAGCGATCGGCGGCTGGCGAAGGAGATTCACTGCAGCCATCCGACCGCATCTGATCGAAAAAATGCGCTGCTGCGCCAATTGGCGGCCGACTGGAACGCACGCGGCTGGACGCCCGACGATTTTGACCTCGAGCACGCGCGGTCACTTATCCGCAGAATTATCGATTGAGCGGTTACCAGACTTTCCAAAATTCGTGTAGCTTCCTGTCACGCTCGCGCGAGGTGCGACAGTCCACATGATCAAGCTGGACGTGCGCACGAACTTCCCCGAGTTCCTCAGCAAAATCGACAAGACGCGCGCCGATCAGCTGCCCCAGGCGATGGCATGGACCTTGACCGAGGTCGCCAAGCGCGGCCGCGATGCCGTCATCGCCGAGATGCAGCGCGTGTTCGACCGGCCGACGCCGTACACGCTCAATTCGCTCTACGTATGGGGCGCGACCAAGAAGAAGCTGGTCGCCGAGGTCGTGATCAAGGACGACCAGAACAAGGGCACGCCGGCGTCGAAGTATCTCGCGCCCGAGATCGAAGGCGGCGAGCGTTCGTTCAAGCGCTTCGAACGATCGCTGCAGCTCGCCGGCCTGCTCCCGTCGGGCATGTACGCCGCACCGGGCCACGAAGCGCCGCTTGACCAATACGGCAACATGCCGCCGCAGCTGCTGGTGCGCATCCTGAGCGATCTCAGGGCATTTCCCGAGGCGGGGTACCGCGCCAACCGGAGGCTCTCCAAGGCGAGCACGTTCTTCGTTGCGCGGGCAGGCTCGCACCTAAAGCCGGGCATCTACTGGCGGCTGCCCAACCGCATGCTGGTCTGCATCGTGGCGTTCGTGCGAACGCCGCACTACAGCGTGCGGCTGGCGTTCTACCCGCTGCTGCAGCGGACCGCGGCCGCCGAATTTCCCCGCGTGTTTCCGCTGATGTGGCAGCGCGCGCTCTCGACCGACCGCGGCGCGCGCTAACTCTACTCCCTCGCAAGACCTGGCCGCCCTAAAACGCCGGGTCCTTCCAGAGGGAGGGCCCGCCTGCGAGTAATTCGACCCGCGTCGGGGTTGTGGTTTTTCCCTTTTTCGAAATCGTCGATTTTTCTTGTTCGTGTTGAGGTCGCATGCTGGTCAACAAGGCCGAGCTGGCGCGCGTGTTCGGCGTCAGCGCGCCCACGGTAGACCGCTGGATCGTCGACGGCTGCCCGATCGTGAAGGGCGGCAGCAACGGCGTGGCCTACGAGTTCGACACCGACCAGGTGAAGGACTGGAAAGACCGGCGCGAAGCCGACGACAAGCGCCAGGCGGAGGAGCGCGAGCAGGAAATCCGGCGCATCCAGTCGGAAATGTTTGCCGCGGACGAGCCGCTCGGCCCCGCCGGCATGAGCCAGGCCGAGATCCGCACCTATCTCGAGAACCAGCAGCGCGTCGAAGTGCTGAAACGCCAGCGCGGTGAACGCCTCGACCGCGCCGACGTGCTGAACGACTACCAGGCCGTCTTCAACGTCGTGCGCCAGCACACGCTCGGATGGTCGACCACCGTGGGGAGGCTTCTTTCACTCGATGCCGCGCAGCAGGCTCTCGTCGAGCGCCTGGTGCGCGAGCTCCTGGGCGACATGATGCGCCAGATCAAGGACCCGGCCTTGCGGCCAGTGCTGAGAGATGCAGCTTGACCTCCAGCAGTTCCGCCTGCCGCCGCTGCCCCGCGCCGCCGAAGTGCGCGCGATCGCGGCCGACATCCTCGAGCCGCCGCCCGACATCGACGTGGCTGAGGCCGCCGAGCTGCACCGACACCTGAGGAACCCCGGCGGCGGCTATTCCGGTCCGTGGCGCAACGCGATCGCGCCCTACCTGGTCGAGCCGATGCGGGCCTGCACCGACCCCCGCTTCGGCATCGTGGTGTTCGTGGCGCCGGCGCAGTCGGGCAAGACCGAGATCGGGCTCAACTTCGCGGGCTACGCGATCGAGACCGACCCGGCCGACTTCCAGATCGTGCTGCCCGAGAAGCAGCTCGCCGAGGATTTCTCGGCGCGCCGCATCGGCCGCATGATCGACGCCTCGCCGGCCTACGAAAAGCGGCTGAAGGAGCGCAAGACCTTCTCGGCGACGTTCGACCGCTGCATCGTCAACCTCTCCTGGCCGACCTCGACCAACGCCTCGTCCAAGCCGGTGCCGTGGAACTGGCTCGACGAGCGCGATTCCATGGCCGACGACGTCGACGGCGAGGGCGATCCGGTCGCGCTGTACGACAAGCGCTCGCAGACCTTCGGGGCGCGGCGCAAGACGCTGGTCACCAGCTCGCCCAAGCGGCCGCCGAAGAAAGGCGCGCCCAAGCCCGTCGGTGCGCACGAAGCGCCGGCCTGCGACGGCGTGCTGGCCCTCTACAACGAGGGCACGCGCAAGTTCTTCTACTGGCCGTGCCGCGAATGCGGCGATTTCTTCGTCACCCGCGCCCAGGATCTGCAGTGGCAGCCCGGGGCGAAGTCGACCGACGAGCTGATCGAGGTGACCTTCGCCTGCCCGCACTGCGGCGGCGTGCACGGCGAGAGCGACCGGCGCGAGCTGTGGGCGCGCGGCGAATGGCGCGCCGAGGACGCCAGCCGCTTCACACGCATCGATTCCTACTGGCTGTTCGGGCCGCAGGCCAAGTTCATCACCCTCGAGGAGCTGGTGCGCAAGCGCCTACGCGCCGAGGAGAAGCTCGGCGCGATCGGCAGCGACACCGACCTGCGCACCTGGTGGAACGTCGACGCGGGCGAGGTTTACTTCCCGGCGAGCGACGACGAGACCGGACTGGCGGCCGAGGATCTGCGCGCCGCGGCCAAGGAACTGCCGCTCGCGGTCATGCCGGAGCGCGCTTCGGTGCTGATGGCCTCGATCGACGTGCAGAGCGACCGCTTCGAGTTCCAGCTCACCGCCTTCGGCCGCGATTCCGAGTCCTGGCTGATCGATCACCAGCGCCTGGTCGCGGTCTCGAGCGACGGCAAGCCCATCACCACCGGCGGCGGCGCCGGCGGCGCGGTCAGCCTGCAGGGCAGCGAGCCCTGCGACCCCGCCCACCGCCAGGATCACTGGCAGGCCCTGGTGCCGGCGGTGTTCGATCGCGTCATCCCGCTCGAGCTGGACCCGGCCAAGGGCCTGACGCCGCTGATCGTGGTCATCGATACCGGCGGCCCTTCGGGCGTCACCGACAAGGCCTACCGGTTCGCCCGCTGGCTGCGCCGCGAGCGGCCCGACATCGCCCCGCGCGCCATGTTCATCAAGGGCCGCGGCGGCCGCAATCCGGTGCGCGTGGCGCGGGCGCAGTGGGATCCCAAGATCACCGCGACGCGCCAGGCCAACCGCCGCGGCGTCGATCTCTGGCACGTCTGGGTCGACGAGCTGAAGGACGCGGTCGCCGCGCGCCTGCGCCGCTTCGTGAAAAGCGGCGGCGAGCCCGGTCCCGACCGCCTGCATGTGTCGGCGCTGCTGCCGGAAGCGATCTTCCAGCAGCTCTGCGCCGAGACGCGCGACGGCGAGGAGTGGGTGAACGAGCGCCGCGTCTCCAACGAGGCGTGGGACCTCGCCGTCTATGCGCTGGCCGGCTGGCTGCGCAACAACGGCGACAAGATCGACTGGGACGACCCGCCGCGCTGGGCCCAGCCATCCGCGATGGCGACCCCCACCAGCGCCGCCGCCAAGGCGAAAACGGCCGAGCGTCTCCCGGTCAAGCCTGCGCCGCTGGCTCCCCAACAGCCGGCGGCGCGGGCGCCCATTCCGTCCCGGCCGCCGCGAACGGGCGGCTGGGTGTCGGCCTTCATGCGTAGAGGATTCTAGATGGACTATCCGAAGCGCGAACCCGACATCGTCACCATCGGCACGACGTGGGCGTGGCGCCGCGACGACCTCAACGACGACTTTCCCGGCGGTTCGGGCGGCTGGACGCTGGCCTATACGCTGAGCCAGAACGGCCAGACCGCGCTGCAGGTCAACGGCGCCGCCGTCACCTATGATGGCGAGGGCTACCTGATCAAGACCGCGGCGAACCTGGCCGCGGCCGCTGCAGCGGGTCTCTGGACGATCACCGGCCAGGTGACCAACACGGGCACCGGCGAGGTCTACGAGGTCTATCGCGGCACGGTCCGGCTCCTGCCGGCGCTGGGCAACAACGTCGACGGCCGCACCTACTGGCAGATCACGCTCGACAACATCGAGGCGGTGATCCAGGGCCGTGCCACCAAGGACCAGATGGCCTATACGATCGACGGCCGCCGCCTCGATCGCACGCCGATCGCCGAGCTGCTGCTGTTGAAGGACGACGCGCGCGCCGAGGTCGAGCGCGAGCGCCGCGCCCTGCTGCTGAGCCAGGGCCGCGATCCCAAGCGCAAGATCGGCACGCGCTTCGTCGGGCCGACCGGGCCGTTCTCCTGGCCGTGGCCGTTTTGAGGAGGCCCTGAATGTGGCCCTTCACGCGCGCCGCGGCGCGCCGCGCCGCCGTCGAGCGCATCGCGCCCACGGTCAAGCTCCTGCCGGTGGCCCAGCAGGCCGGCAAGCGCAGCTTCGTGTCGGCGGTGCCGACCGAGCTCACCGCCGACCTGCCGACCTCGATCTTCGCCATCAACGCGGCGCTGCGGTACAACATCTACGCCATGCGCAGCCGCAGCCGCTGGCTGGCGCGCAACAACGACTATTACCGCGAGTGGCTTCGCAGCCTGCGCCGCTCCGTGGTGGGCGCCAAGGGCTTCGGCCTGCAGCCCACCGTCAAGCAGCCGCCGGCGGCGAAGGCCGAGGCGGGAGCCAAGCCGCAGCCCGACGTCATGGCCAACCGGCTGATCCGCCAGGCCTTCGACGAGTGGAGCGGGGCGGCGACCTGCACGGTCGAGGGCAGCATGGATCGCCCGCACCTCGAGCGGCTCCTGATCACCCTGCTCGGGCGCGACGGCGAGTTCCTGCTGCGCAAGGTGCGCGGCGCCGACGTCGGCGGCCGCTTCGGCTACAGCCTTCAGGTCATCCCGATCGACCTGCTCGACGAGCAGCTCAATGTCGGCGTCGGCGGCGCGCCGCCGTCCAATCCCGGCGGCAACGTCGGCTGGGCGCAGGACCATGAGATTCGCATGGGCGTGCAGCGCGACAAGTGGAAGCGCCCGTTCGCCTACTGGCTGCGCACCTGGTACCCGGGCGACGACCCCGGCATGGCGGCGTTCCAGAACGTCGGCCGCTGGCAGGTCGTGCCGGCCGACGAGATCGAGCACGTGTTCGAGCGCGAGGACGCGGCGCAGGCGCGCGGCTTTCCGCGCGCCGCATCGTCGATCACCCGGCTGAACCAGATCGGCGGCTACGAGGACGCCGTCGTCGTGGGCGCCCGCGTCGGCGCCTCGAGCATGGGCTTCCTCGAGGGCCAGAACACCGACGAGGTGAAGGGCGACACGACCGGCGCCGAGGGCGAGCTGCTGAACGAGGTCGTGCCCGGCACGGTCGCCAAGCTGCCCAATGGCGTCACCTTCAAGTCGTTCAATCCGAGCCAGCCCGCCTCGACCTACGCCGAGGGCCGCAAGGGCTTCCTGCGCGGCGTCGCGGCCGGCATGGGCGCCAACTACCACTCGATCGGCAAGGATTACGAGTCGGTCAACTTCTCCTCGCTGCGCGCCGCCGCCATGGACGACCGCGAGGAATGGAAGATCCTGCAGGACCTGCTGCTCGACATGTGGCGGCGCATCGTCAGCGACTGGCTCTCCCATGCGCTGCTGCGCGGCGCCATCAATCTGCCGCTCGGCAAGTTCGACAAGTTCAACGATTTCACGCTGCATCCGCGCGGCTGGGACTGGGTCGACCCGGTGGCCGAGATCACCGCCGCCGCCACCGAGGTGGCGCTGGGCGTCAAGAGCCGCCGGCAGATCTGCGAGGCGCGCGGCCTCGACTTCGACCAGATCATGGACGACCAGGGCGACGAGCTGCGCGTCGCTAAGAGCAAGGGCGTCGACCTCTGGCAGCCCGAGCCGCGCCTGCCCAAGGGCGTCACGGCGACCACGCCGCCGGAGACGGTGGCCGGCGCGCCGAAGCCTGTCGACCCGCCGGCGGCCTAGCCGCCAACCGCGTCAAGTTCCGCGTGACCATTTTCAGGAGAAACCTCATGTCCCAGATCGATCTCGTCGACAACGTCCTCGCCAAGCACTCGATCGACCCGCAGGCGCTGGGCTCCAGCGCCACCGTCACCGGCGCCTCGGTCGACCTGTTCGGCTACGACAGCGCCATGGCGCTGTTCTCGGCCGGCGCCTGGACCGACGGCACGCACACCATCACGCTCGAGGACTCGTCCGACAATTCGAGCTTTTCGACGGTCGGCGCCGGTAGCCTGCAGGGCTCGATCACCAACATCACCGGCACCGGCCAGCAGAACGCGGTGCAGCAGGTGGGCTACATCGGCAGCAAGCGGTACCTCCGCGCCAAGGTCGTCAGCAGCGGCGTGACCACCGGCCTCGCCGGCTTCGCCGCGCTCATCGTCAAGGGTAACCCCAAGGTCTACCCGGCCTCTTAAGTCTGCCCCGCGCTCTCGGCCGCCCCACCAACCCCGCTCGCGCGGGGGCCCGATGAGGAGTTCCTCAATGCCGGATGGTTCCGTAATTCGCATGAAGCGCCAGTATCGCAACGTCGTCGTTGCGCGCGGCGCGGTCGACACCGACAAGCGTACGGTGTCGGTGAGTTTTTCCTCCGAGGAGCCGGTCGAACGGTTCTTCGGTGATGAGATTCTGGGGCACCAGCCCGGAGAGGTGGACCTCTCCTTCATCGGCAGCGGGAACGCGCCGGTGCTGGTGAACCATGATCCCGACCGTCAGGTCGGGGTCGTCCAGAGCGCGACGGTGGCCAACGACCGTGGTCAGGCGGTGCTCCGCTTCGGCCAGGGCGACGCGGCCAGCGAAGTGTTCCAGGACATCGTCGACGGCATCCGCAGCAACGTCTCGGTCGGCTACGAGTACGACGAGATGGTGCTGGTCGCGGATGACGACGGCGACCGTTCGTACCGCATCACCAACTGGCGACCGCTGGAGATCTCCATCGTGGCCATTCCCGCCGACCCGACCGTCGGCGCGAACCGGGCCGGCGAGCAGGAGCGTGCCGTGCGCGTCGTCGAACCGCAAAAGGAGCAAAGGGCCATGCCCGAAGTCGTTCAGACCCCCCAGACCGTCCCGCCCACCGTGCCGCCGACGGTCGCCACTCCGCCCGTCAACCTCGACGAGGTGCGCAACCAGGCGCGCCAGCAGGCGCTCGACAGCGAACGCGAGCGAGTCAAGCAGATCAGCGAGCTCGGCGCCCGTCACAACCGCAGCGACCTCGCCCAGAAGGCGATCGCCGAGGGCAAGAGCTTCGCCGACTTCCAGGGCCTCATGCTCGAGGCGGTCGGCACCGCCAAGCCGCTGAACGCGATCCCGTCCGAGGTCGGCATGTCGGCGCAGGAGCGCAAGCGCTTCTCGCTGTGCCGCGCCGTGATCGGCGCCGCCGATCGCGCCGCCGGCCGCAAGCCCGCGATCGACGACGCCTTCGAGATGGAGGTCAGCGACACCATCGCCAAGCGTCTCGGCAAGGCGCCGCGCTCGATCTACCTGCCGATGGACCCGTTCCTCGAGGGCGTGATCCCGGCCGGCCAGGAGCAGGCCGTGCGCATGGCGCTGATGGGCCAGCGCACCAACCTCAACGTCGCCACCGGCAATGCCGGCGGCTACTTCGTCGCCACCGAGCTGCTCGCCGGCAGCTTCATCGATCTGCTGCGCAACCGCATCATGGTGGCCACGATGGGCGCCACTTTCCTGCCGGGCCTGGTGGCCAACATCACCATTCCCAAGCAGTCGGGCGCCGCGACGGCGAACTGGCTGGGCGAGGGCAGCGCTGCCACCGAGTCCCAGCTCACCGCCGCGCTGGTGTCGCTGTCGCCCAAGACGGTGCATGCCATGACCGACTATTCGCGGGAAACGCTGCTGCAGAGCACGCCGGCGATCGAGGCGCTGGTGCGCTCCGACCTGATCGCCGTCATCGCCCGCGCCATCGATCTGGCGGCGCTGTCGGGCTCGGGTTCGTCCGGCCAGCCGACCGGGCTCGCCAACCAGTCCGGGCTCACCGTCGAGGCGGTCGGCACCAACGGCGGCACGCCGTCGTGGACCAACATCGTCAACATGGAAACCGACGTCGCCGCGGCCAACGCCGACTTCGGTTCGCTGGGCTACCTCACCAACGCCAAGGTGCGCGGCAAGCTGAAGCAAACGGCCAAGATCGGCTCGACCTATCCGGTGTTCATCTGGGAGAACAACCCCGGCTATGGCCCCGGCTTCGGCGAGATGAACGGCATGCGCGCCGGCGTCTCCAACCAGTGCCGCAGCAACCTCACCAAGGGCAGCTCGTCGGGCGTGTGCTCGGAAATCTTCTACGGCAACTGGGCGGACCTGCTGATCGGCGAATGGGGCGTGCTCGACATGCTGGTCGACAACATCACCCAGGCGGCCAATCGCATCATCCGCATGCACGCCTACGAGACGGTGGACGTCAACGTCCGCCACATCGAGAGCTTCTCGTACTGCGCCGACGCCACGACGACTTAGGCGCGAGGCGCTTAAGTCGATCCATCCCACAGGCGCGCGACTGCGCGCACTCTCACTGCCGGCCCTTCGGGGCCGGCAGTTCCCCATGACCACGGCCCGGGCGGCGCGTGGTCATCGGGAACTGCAAACCGGGAGTTCACTATGAAGATCAGGCTGCTGCGTTCCGTCGTCACCTCGCAAGGCGTGCACGACGTCAACGAGTACAGTGAGAAGGGCAAGCCGACCGGCGGCACGCGCGAGGAGATCGTCGAGATCCCCGACGCCGAGGCCCGGCCGCTGATCGCCCGCGGCATCGCGGAAGCCGTCTGATGGCCGCCCTCACCATCACCGCCGCCAACGTCGCCTGGGTAAGCGGTCCGGAAAAGGGCGACCAGGTCGCGGGCGAGGCCTTTACCGCCGGCTCGCAGGTGTATTTCAACGTGCCGGATGGCAAATGGTACAAGGCCAAGTGCAATGGCACCGTGAACCAGGCCGGCCAGGACGGCCTCGGCATGGCGCTCGGCTCGGCCGACGCCGCCGGCGCGCGGGTCAGCATCGCCCAGCCGGGCGCGATCGTGGCGATCGGCACCGGCACCGCGGGGCACACCTACTATCCCGGCGCCACGGCGGGGCAGCTCGTCGAATGGTCGGATCTCGTTGCGACCAACAAGGCGGTCCCGGCCGCGGTCGGCGTCGGCAGCAACCAGGTCCTGCTGCTGGGCGGCAGCTACAACGCGGGCTCGGTTCTCTAGTCACGACCGCAGCGGCCTCATCGGGGCCCCGCATTCGCGGGGTTGGTGGGGCGGCTGCGAATGCGGGGTAACAGATGGCCGTCGAGACTGACGACGATCGCGCGGCGCTGCTCGCCGACTTCGGCCAGGCGGGCAGCTATACGCACGCGGGCGCGACCGTCTCGATGACCGGCATCTTCACCGGACCCTATGTCAGCCACGCGCTGGGGCACATGGGCGTCGAGTTCGAGGGCGGCAATCCCGCCTTCCTGGTGCGCTCGATCGATCTGCCGGCCGGCGCGGTGCAGGGCGACACGCTCGTCACCGGCGGCACGACCTACAACGTGCGATCCGTCCAGCCCGATGGCACCGGCATGACCAAATTGGCCCTGGAGCTGATGTCGTGAATCGGGATCCCCGCGCGAGCGGGTTGGTCGGCGGCGCGAGCGCGGGGCAAACATGACGACCCATGTCCGGCAACAGATCCGCGCCAAGGCCGTGTCCCTGTTGAGGGGCCTGGCCACGACCGGGCCCAACGTCTATCCCGGCCGCTCCTGGCCGACCGGCGCGGCACAGCTGCCGGCGCTGCTGGTCTACACCCGCACCGAGCAGGCGCAGGACGCCACGATGATGGCGCAGACCCTGCAGCTGCGCACGGTCGAGCTGGTGGTCGAAGGGCGCTGCCGCACGGCGTCGCAGGAACCGGACGACGAGCTCGACGAGATCGCGCTCGAGGTCGAGACGGCGCTGCTGGCGTCGGGCGCCTTCGGCACGCTGATCAAGTCGATCGAGCTCAAGCGCTCCATTTCGGCCTCGCTCGCCAGCCAGGACCGCCGCTCGGGCGAGATCGAGCTCACATTCGACATCGAGTACCTGACCGCGGCAGGCGCACCCGCGACGGCCCTCTAAACTCAGGAGTGACAGAATGGCCCTGCATCATGGCAAGGATGGCGTCGTCAAATCGGGCGCCAACGCGATCGCCTCGGTGACCGCGTGGAAGTTCACCGGCAAGATCGACCTCGTCGAATCGGCCGTCATGGGCGCGACCAACAAGAC
This sequence comes from Reyranella sp., assembly GCA_035651335.1. Lineage (GTDB taxonomy): Bacteria > Pseudomonadota > Alphaproteobacteria > Reyranellales > Reyranellaceae > Reyranella. Next base: position 87,627 of record DASRFX010000106.1, read on the forward strand.
CTACCTCGAGGGCCTGACCGACTTCGACGGCACGGTCGACTGCTACCTCGATCCGACCGACGCGACCGGGCAGGAGACGCTGACCGTCGGCGCGTCCGTCACGCTCACGCTCTATCCGCAGGGCGTGTCGGCGACGGCCAACTGGGTGATCAGCGCCATCATCACCCAGCTCGACGCGCAGGCCTCGATGACCGAGGTCGTCAAGCGGTCCTTCACCTGGAAGGCGACCGCTGCTCCGGCCTGGACGGCGTAAGAGCGCGAGCGAAGCTCGCGACGGCGGGGAAAGCGCGACGCGCAGCGTCGTCGCGACTCCGCTCGGCGCAGAATGAACAGGGGAGGCTCGAATGGAACCAAATGTGCTCGGCGAAGCGATCGCCGCCGCCGCCCGCGCCGATTTCGACGCGCGCGGCCTCGGCAAGGTCGAAGTGCCGGAATGGGCCGTCGCCGGCCAGCCGACCGTGATCTACTTCCGGCCGATGACGATCTCGGAGCAGTTCGAGATCTCGTCCTACCGCTCCGAGGACGGCCCCAAATACGGCATGGTCCGCACCATCGTGCTGAAGGCGCTCGATTCGGACGGCAAGCGGCTGTTCACCGTCGAGCACGAGCGCGTGTTCCTCGAGCAGGTCTCGTCCGACGTGGTCATGCGCGTCGCCACCGCCATCGCCAAGGGGGTGCCGGTCGGCGAGGCAAAAAAAGACTCCTAGCCGATCCAGATCGGCAGACCCTGTTCGCGCTGGCGGACAAGCTCCGCATGCTGCCCGGCGACCTCGCCCGGCGCCTCACCCGGACCGAGCTCGCCGAGCTGATCGCCTGGGAAGAAATCAAGCGCGAGCGGGACCAGCAGTCTGGCGATCTCGACGACCTCGAGTAGCTGTTCATCGGGGGCCCCCGCGCGAGCGGGTTGGTCGGCGGCGTGAGCGCGGGGAAAAATATGGCCAACGAGACGTACGATTTCGCCCTGACCGCGCAGGATCTGTCGGGCCCGGCATGGCAGAGCCTCAAGCGCCAGGCGCAGGAAGCCAAGGCGCAGGTCGAGGCCATGGGCACGCCGCTGCAGGGCCTCGTGGGCTACGCCCAGCAGGCCAAGGCCGCGTTCGAGACCTTCATCGGCGCCGAGGTCGTGTCGCGCTTCCTCGAGTTCAACAACCAGGTCAAGGAAGCGTCGGCGCTGCTGGTGCGCCAGGCCGATGCGCTCGGCCTCAACACCGACCAGCTGCAGGCCTACCAGATGGCCGCGCGGCACAGCCAGACCAGCACCGACGAGATGCAGAACATCCTCGCGGTGTTCAACGGCCGCATCGGCCAGGCGACGCAGGGCAACAAGCTGATCATCGACGCCTTCAACCAGCTCGGCGTCAAGATCCTCGACGTGCACGGCCAGCTCCGGCCCTTCACCGACATCCTGACCGAGACGTCGCGGGCGCTGGTCGCCGAGTCCGATTCCTCGGTGCGCGCCGCGCTCACCAAGGAGCTGTTCGGCCGCGCCGCCCAGCAGGCGACGCCGCTCCTGCGCGAGCTCGCGCTCGGCGTCGAGGCGCTCGACCAGGCCAGCAAGCAGACCGGCCAGACGATCGACAAGGAAGCGATCGAGACCTTCCAGAAGCTCAAGGAGCGCAGCGAGCAGCTCGAGGCGCAGATCCGCTCGCTCTATGCCAGCTTCGCCGCGCCGATCCAGCTCACCGCGATGGAGAAGGTGACGGGCTGGATCGACCTGTTCCGCCAGAAGCTGCGCGATGCGAAAGCCGACTGGCTGACCTTCGTGGCGTTCCTCGCCAATCCCGGGGGAACCATCGGCGGCATTCTCGCCTCGCCGTCGCCGGTCGACCAGGCGCGCAAGCACATGGCCGATCTTCAGGGCCAGATCGACCGCAACCAGAGCGTCATCGATTCGACGCCCGACGCGCGCATCAAGGCGCGCCGGCAGCGCGAGAACGACGAGCTGCGCCGCCAGCTGCAGGACCTCGTCCAGCAGGCGGCCTCGGGACAGGGTGTCACCGACGCCATCAACAACATGGTCGGGCCGCCGCAGGCGGGACCAGACGTCGTGTTCGGCGGCACGACGAACCCGAAGCCCGTAGGAAGCGGCAGCAAGCGCGACCGCATCGGCGAGGAGCTGGCGCAGCTGCAGGGCCAGACGAAGGCGGCCGAGGAAGCCTTCAACCGGCTGAAGGCCGCGGCGCAGCAGGCGATCCCGCTCGCCGACCTGCAGCGCGAGGTCGACCTGCAGAAGCAGATCGGCGACGAGCTGGCGCGCATCGGCAAATACAACAAGGACGATCCGCGCATTGCGCAGGTCAAGCAGCTCGTCACCGCGCACGAGACATACAACAGCCAGCTCAAGCAGCTCGAGGAGGCGCTCAAGACCGCCGACCAGACCGAGCGGCAATACGGCGACGGCCAGCTCGCCTTCCTCGAGCAGCAGAAAAGGCTGAACGACGCGCTCGACACCGGGCGCCTCTCGATGGACGCCTACAACCTTGCCATGAAGCAGCTCGCGCTCCAAACGGAGGAGACGCGGCTGAAGAACATCGGCCTGCAGGGCGGCGTCGAGGGCCTCGCCGCCGGCTGGCAGTACGCCATGCTGCAGTACCAGCAGGCAGGCAAGTCGTTCCAGGACGGCCAGCAGCTCTTCCAGGGCATGCTCAACCTGATGGACCAGGGCGTGCAGCAGTTCGTCAGCAAGGGCAAGGTGAATTTCGACAGCCTGCTGGCGTCGTTCCTGTCGATGGTGGCGCAGATGGAGCTGAAGGCTGCGACCTCGCAGATCTTCAATGCGCTGGGCCTCGGCGGCGGTGGCGGCTCCGGCAGCGGAGGCGGCGGCATTCTCGGCGGCCTGCTCGGCCTGTTCGGTCTCGGCGGCAATTCAAATTCGGGCGGCTTCGCCACGGTCGGCTCCGGCGCCGGCGTCACCGACGGCGTGCCCAATTTCACGGGCATGGCCGGCGGCGGTCAGCCGCCGCTTGGCCAGGCGACCCTGGTGGGCGAGAACGGCCCCGAGCTGTTCGTTCCCAACTCGGCCGGCCAGGTCGTGAGCAACAAGGACCTGAGCGGCGGCGGCGACGGCGTGACCATTCGCCAGAACCTCGTGTTCGGCTCCGACGTCGATCGCGGCTGGCTGGAGAATCGCCTCGCGCGCCACAAGCAGGAGACGGTGGACGCCGTGCTCGCCGCCAAGCGTCAGGGCGGCCGCAAGATGGCCGCCGCGTTCGGCGGCAGGTAACCATGTCCGGGTCCGGTTTCACCTATCCGCTCGCCTTCCCGACCTACACGGGCGTCAAGGGCGCGACCATCCGCTACAACAAGGTGGTCGGGCAGAGCACCTCGCCGGGCTCGCTGGTGACGCAGGTCTATGAGTGGCCGGGCGAGCGCTGGGAAGCCGACATCCAGCTCCCGGTGATGACGCGCGCCAATGCCGAGCAATGGGCGGCGTGGCTGCTGTCGCTGCGCGGCCCGGTCGGCTCGTTCCTGATGGGCGATCCCTCGGGCGCCGTGCCGCGCGGGGCCGCTTCGTCGGCCTCCGGCTCGCCGACGGTGTCCGGCACCAACAGTGCGCTGTCGCGCACGCTCGCGATCGCGACCACCGGGTTGGGCAGCGTGTCGAACTGGCTGCTGCCCGGCGACTGGATCCAGCTCGGCAGTGGCGCAACCACGCGGCTCTACAAGAACCTGACGGCGGCCAGCCTGGTGGCGAACGCCGTCACGCTCGACATCACGCCGCCGCTGCGCGTCGCGCCCAACCCCGGCGATCCCGTGGTCGTCTCCGGCGCGCTCGGCAAGTTCATGCTGAGCAGCGGCCAGGTGCAGCATGCGATCGACAATGCCCTGCACTTCACGCCGGCGACGATCGCGGCGGTGGAGGATCTGCGATGAGGTCCCTTACGGCGGCCATGCAGTCCGCCATCACCGGCGGTTCGGTCACCCTGGCGCTGCTATTCCAGGCGAGCTTCACCAGCGGCACGGTCTATGTCTGGACCGGCATCGGCAATCTCAACTGGAACGGCCAGATCTGGCAGGGCATCGGCACCCTGATCGGCTTCGATCGCGTCGACGAGACCGACGACGTCAAGGCGCAGAGCGTGGTGCTGACGGTCAAGGGCGTCTCGCCGGCCGACGTGTCGACGGCGCTGGGCGAGCTCGCCAACGGTCAGGCCGGCCTGATCTATCTCGCCTGCTTCGACAATGCCGGCAATCTGCTGGCCAGCCCGCGCGTGATCTTCCGCGGCCGCCTGGACGTCGGCGAGATCGACGATTCCAACCCGCAGAGCCCCCAGATCAACCTCACCTACGAGCACGAGCTGGTCGACCTCGAGCGGCCGCGCGAATGGCGCTTCACGCACCAGCAGCAGCAGCAGCTCTATCCCGGCGACAACGGGCTGCAATACGTCGCCGGCCTGCAGGACGTGGAAATTACGTGGGGTCAAAATTGATTTTTAGCCCCGCGCTCGCGCCGCCCGCCAACCACGCGCCAAGCTCCGCTTGCGCGGACTCGACGCGGGGGCCCCGATGAGTGTACTCGCTCGAACGAACGGCTGGCTGCCGCGGCTCAACGCCTTCTTCCACGAGCATGCCGACACGCCGTTTGCCTGGGGCAGCCACGACTGCGTCACCTTCGCCGCCTCGGCGATCGAGGTGCAGACGGGGCGCCGCATCTGGGCGCCCGACTGGAAGAACGAGGACGAGGCCGTGAGGCTGGCTGTCTCGCTGCGCGGCCTCGAGGCGGCGGCGAGCGCGGTGCTCGGGCCGCCGATCTCGAACTGGCGGCTGGCCCGTATCGGCGACGTTTGTTTGGTGCGCAGTGAGGGCAAGCCCGCGCTCGCGGTATGTACGGGGCAGACCCTCGCGGGACCTGGACCGAAGGGGTTGAACCACCTGCCGCTCGATGCGGCCGAAAAAGTGTGGAGGGTGGGATGACGCTCATCGGGGTCCCCGCGCGACCGGGTTGGCCGGCGGCGCGAGCGCGTGGCTAAAAAGTGCCGCCGGTCGTAGGCGCCCTGGTCACCGCCGCCCTGACTTCGACCCTCGGCGCCACTCTCGCATCCGTCGTCGGCGCCGTCATCTCGGCCGCGCTGTCGTTCGTCGCCCAGGCGCTGCTGACGCCGCCCGCCTCGAGCGCGCAGCGCCAGAAGCCCGAGCGCCAGCCGATCGACAACAAGGTGACGATCCGCCAGCCCGCTGGCGCGCGGCCGATCGTCTACGGCAACACGCGCGTGGGCGGGACCTACGCCCTGATCCATTCCGACCAGAACAACCAGAACCTCTACCTGGTGATCATGCTGGCCGGCCACGAGATCGAGGCGGTCGACCAGATCTGGTTCGACGATGCCATCCTGACCTTCGACGGGTCCGGCTGGGTGACGGGCGGCACCTGGGTCGGCCGCTCGCCGCCCGGCAACGACGTCACCAAGTTCAACAACCTCGCGCGCGTCACCGTCCACCTCGGCACGCCGACGCAGGCCGCCGACGCCAATTTCCTGAGCGAGATCCCGAGCGTGTGGGACGCGACCTGCCGGCTGCAGGGCATCGCCTACCTCGCCGTCAAGCTGGTGTGGAATGCCGAGACCTACAGCTCGGGCATCCCCAACATCACCGCCGTGGTGCGCGGCAAGAACGACATCTACGACCCGCGCACGGCGACGACCGGCTACTCGAGCAATCCCGCGCTCTGCCTGGTCAACTATCTCTGCGATCCGACCTACGGCGTCGGGGTGAGCTATGCGAGCGGCATCGACGAGCCGGCTCTGATCGCGGCGGCCAACGCCTGCGACCTGCAGGTGAGCGGCGGCGGCGCCAGCGGCAGCGGCACCGAGGCGCTGTTCTCGGCCGACGGCGCCTCGCTCAGCTCCGACACGCCGCAGGTCATCATCGGCAACCTGCTGGGCGCCATGCACGGCAAGGTGGCCTACGACGGCAATCTGTGGCGCGTGCTGGCTGGCGCCTACCAGACGCCGGACAACTCGTTCACCGACGACGACCTGCGCACCTCGAGCCGCGGGCCCAAGATCCAGACGCTGACGTCGCGCCGCGATCTCTTCAACTGCGTCAAGGGCACCTACATCGGCGCCGACCAGAACTGGCAGCAGGGCGATTTCCCGCCCCTGATCAGCCAGCCCTACATCACCGCCGACGGCGGCCTTCAGGTCTACAAGGACATCACGCTCGCCTACTGCAACTCGGCGACGCGCGCCCAGCGCATCGCCCAGATCGACCTTCTGAAGGCGCGCTGGCAGATCGTGGCGACCATGCCATGCAAGCTCTCGGCCTGGCAGGCGCGCGCCGGCGACACGGTCTACTGGACCAGCGCGCGCTATGGCTGGACCAACAAGCCGTTCGAGGTGAGCGAGGCGCAGCTCACGATCGAGCACGGCAAGGAAGGCCCGCAGCTCGGCGTCGACCTGACGCTGCTCGAGACCGACCCGTCGATCTACAACCCCTCAAGCTCCATCCTGGTGCTGCCGCCGGCCAGCGCGCACACCAACCTGCCCGACGCCATCAACGCCGGGCCGCCCAGCAATCTCAGTGCCACCGAGCAGCTCTACGTCGCGCGCGACGGCGGCGGCGTGAAGAACAAGGTGGTGCTGAGCTGGACCGCCTCGCCGGACGCCTTCGTGACGTCGGGCGGCGGCTACCTGGTGCAGTACCAGCTGCAGGGCGCGAGCTCGTGGATCTCGCTGCCGGTCACCAGCGCCACCTCGGCCGAGATCCCCGACGTCGCGCCGGGCACCTACAATTTCCAGGTCGCCTCGGTGAACTGGGCCGGCAACGCCTCGACGCCGATCACGCTCGCCCAGGCGATCGTCGGCCTCAATGCGGCGCCGGTCACGCCGCAGAGCTTCTCGGTCAATGCCATCGGCGGCGCCGCGCTCTGCCGCTGGTCGCTGCCCACCGACCTCGACGTGCTGCAGGGCGGCTTCATGGTGATCCGCTTCTCGGGGCTCACCAGCGGCGCCACGTGGGACCAGGCGGTGTCGATCGGCGAGGCGGTGGCGGCCAATGCCATGGCCTGCGTTCTGCCGCTCAAGACCGGCACCTATCTCGCCAAGTTCCAGAACAGCAACGGCGTCTATTCGCTGTCGCCGGCGAGTTTCGTGTCGAGCCAGACCTCGATGTGGGCGTTCACGGCGCTGGGCAGCCTGGTCGAGAACCCGGCCTATGCCGGCGTCATGACAGGCGTGGCGCTCGATCTGGACGACGGCCACCTGAAGCTCGACAGCGCGCAGTCGTTCGACAGCGTGAGTTACGTCGACGGCATGGCGTCATGGGACTATCCGGGCGGCGTAGGGGCGAGCGGAACCTACGCCTTCCATGCGCCGCTCGACCTCGGCTCGGTGCAGTCCTGCCGGCTGACCTCCGTGCTCGCGACGCAGGTCTACGACGTGATGGACGAGTTCGACACGCGGCCGGGCGACGTCGACGACTGGCCGACATGGGACGGCACCGTGACCGGTGAGGAATGCGACGCGCTCCTGACCGTGCAGACGACGCAGACCAACCCGTCGAGTTCGCCGACCTGGAGCAACGCGCAGCGGCTCGATTCGGCGGAGTTCAGCGCCCGCGGCTTCGAGTTCCTGCTCACGCTGTCGAGCAGCGACGGCAATTACAACATCGGCGTCTCGACCCTCGAGGCGATCGCGGAGGCTCCGTAAATGTCTCAGGCTACGAACGTCATCCCAGGCGGCGCAGGCGTCGGCGGCCTGACCACGCGCACCAACATCAACAACGCGCTGGCGGCGATCGTTTCCGGGCATGGCGGTTCCTCCCGGCCGTCCTATGCCGTGGCGGGGATGCTGTGGTGGAACACCAGCTCGCCCAGCGCGACAGTATGGACGCTCAACGCCTTCGACGGCACCAACGACGTCTCGCTGGGCACACTCGACACGGTGGGGCACGTCTGGTCGCCGGCCGGCGGCACGGTGAACTATGCGCTGGCCTCGGGCTTCGTGAACAAGCTGCGCAACGGCAGTTTCGTCGCCTGGCCGAACGGCACCTCGGGCACGATCGCGGCTGCCGCCACCGGCTCGCCCGCGATCGCGGCCTCGGGCTGGGCCGTCCAGGCGACCGGCGCCAGCGTCACCTTCGCCCAGGTGCAGAGCGGCAACAATGGCGCGCCGCAGAGCCTCAAGGTCACCGGCAACACCAGCGTCACCGACGTGATCGTGGGCCAGCGGATCGAATCGAGCGACGCCGCGCCGCTCGCCGGCAAGGTCTGCACCTTCCAGATGGCGGTGTTCAACAACACCGGCGCCTCGATCACGCCGACACTGCGCACGCGCTACGCCAACACGACGGACAGCTGGGGCGCGCCGGTCACCGACCTCGCCGCGACCAACCTGCAGGCCTGCCCGAACAGCGCCTGGACGATCGTCTCATATAGCTTCACCGCCAATGCCAACGCGGTGAACGGCTACGAGATCGAGGTCGATTTCGGCAACAATTTCTCGACCACCGGCAAATACGTGCAGATCTCGGCCGCCGACCTGCGCGCCACGCCGGGTGTCTCGACCGGGCTCAATGCCAGCCCGCCGGTGCCGGAGTTCATGTCGACGGCGCAGGAGCTGGTGCGCTCGGCGCGCTATTTTCAGACCAGCTACAACAACGGCGTGGCGCCCGGGACGGCGACGCGGGCCGGGCTGCAGAACTTCGGCAACAACGGCTCGACCGGCGCCACCAACGCCAGCGGCTTCACCTTCGCCGTCCACATGCGCGCCTCGCCGACCATGAGCTACTGGGACGGCGCCGGCAATTCCGGCAAGTGCAGCCGCTACACCTCGGGCGCGTGGACTGACAATGCCGGCGCCATGGCGACCCTGCAGGGCGGCGAGGCGGGGGTCGTGGTCACCACCGGCGCCACCGCCAACGTGACCGACTTCGCGCACTTCACCGCGTACGCCGACTTCTGGTGAGGGAGGGTTGAATGGCCGCAGCCTACCGTCTGGCGCCGAGCGGCGTCGTGCGCGCCAGCGATGGCGCCTTCATCCCGGCCGACCTGGCCAACGCCGACTGGGGGCGCTACCAGGCATGGCTCGCGGTGCCCAACACGCCTGACCCGGTGCCGGCCGCGGCGCCCAAGGACACCTTCAATCTCGCGATCGCCGCCGGCCTCGCCGTCACCTCGAGCGGCACGCCGGCGCTCAACGCCACCTATGCGCTCGACCGCGACGCCCTGTTCAACATCACCAGCGAGCAGGTCTATATCGCCACCAAGGGCACCTTCACCAACGGCGGCGCAACGCGCGCCTGGCTCGACGCCGCCGGCACGCCGCACGTCTTTCCCTCCGTCGCCGCCTTCACGGCCTTCGCCGAGGCGGTGGCGCAATATGTCGACTCGCTCAACACCGCCCTGGTGACGGCCGAGCAGGGCGGCACGCCCGCCTGGCCGGCCGCGGCGGCAAGCATTCCCTGAGCGCCGCGATGGACAAGTTCAGCCTTTCCGACTTCGCCGCCTCGGCCGCGCCCTACCTGCCGCCGGCCTTCGGTGCCCTGGTGGGCCTGCGCTGGGCGCAGAACCAGACGCCGCTGCAGAAGCTCACCGGCTTTGCCGGCGGCTTCGGACTCGGCGTGTGGTTCGGGCCCGCCGTGGCCGAATGGTTCTCGCTCGGGCCGCGCGCCACCATCGCGGCCGGCATCCTGATCGCCGTCGTCGGCATGGACGTGATGGGCGGCATCATGGCGGCGGCCAAGGCGTTCGGCAGCGACCCCATGGGCACACTCACCTCGTGGTGGAGCGCGTGGCGGGGCAGAACGTGACCTGGGGCGAAGTCCTGATCGGGCTGGGCCTGGCCTATTTCCTCTTCCGCGAGCTCCTGCATCAGGCCTGCCGGTCGGCCCACAAGCGCCGGCTGGCCGAGCAGGAGCGCGAGCCATGATCGACCGCAACAAGTTCTTCGCCGCCGCGCGCGTCAACCCGTTCGGCGGCTTCATGACCGTCGGCCAGGTCGAGGGCTGCACCGCACTGCTCGACGAATGGGAGGCGCGCGTGGCGTCCGGCCAGATGGCGGGTGACGTACGCTGGCTGGCCTACATGCTGGCGACCGCCAAATGGGAGACGGCGCACACCATGCAGCCGGTCGAGGAATATGGCCGCGGCGCCGGGCGTCCTTACGGCCGGCCCGACCCCGACACCGGCCAGACCTACTACGGCCGCGGCTACGTGCAACTCACCTGGAAGTCGAACTATCAGCGCATGGCGCTGATCACCGGCGCCGACCTGGTGAAGCGCCCCGAGCTCGCGCTCGATCCCAAGGTCGCGGCGCAGATCCTGTTCGAGGGCATGGGCCGCGGCATGTTCACCGGCGTGGGCCTGCCGCGCTACTTCGGCGACGGGGTCGACGACCCGGTGAACGCGCGCCGCATCATCAACGGCACCGATCATGCCGACGACATCGCAGCGATCCACGCCGCCTTCCTGGCGGCTCTCACAGGAGCATGAACATGGTCGACAATCTCTCGAAGGACGCTCTCGCGGCCGCCAACGACGCCAAGGCCGCGGCGCTCACTTTCGGCCAGGCGCACTGGACCTGGATCGCCGGCGCCGCGCTGCTGCTCGGCCTCGTGGTCGGGCACTTCGCGTGAGCTTTTGGTGGCAGGCCTTCGGCTGGGGCTTCGGCGCCGGCGCGGTCGGTGCCGTCGTCGCCATCGTGGCGCTGATCTTCTTCGGCGTCCTGGGCGGCAAGCTGCCGGGGCCTAACTGATGCCGTCGCTCGGCATCCTGCTGAAGGCCGCGCCGTGGGTGCTGTGCGCGCTGCTCGGCCTTGGCCTGCTGTGGTGCCGCGGCCAATACGAAAGCGAGGTCGCGGCCCGCGCCGCCGACCAGCTCGCCGCGCAGCAGGCCGTCGCGGCCAAGCAGGAAGAAGCCAAGAAAGCCGCCGACGCGGCGATCGCCGCCAACCAGCGCGCCGACCAGGTCCGCGCCGAGACCCACACCGTCTTTGTCGACAGGATCCTCCATGACGCGCCTTCGGCTTGTCCTCCTTCCGCCGCTGCTCGCGATGCTGCTGAGTTCGTGCGACAGACCATCGCCGCACGTCCAGCTGGCGGTCCCCCAGCCCAGTGAGGCGCAGCTGCAGGGCTGTCCCGATCCGAAGCTGTCGCCGCCCGGCACGGCCGACGACCAGGCGCTGCAGATCGACAAGACCGAGATCGCGAACTGGGGCGCCTGCTACTACGACCGCTTCTGGTCGCTGGTCGGCTGGGTGCGCCGGGAACTGATGGACCACCGCAAATGAAAGGCATGGCGGCCATGTTCGTGCTGGCCATGATGCTGATCGGCCTTGCCGTCGTGCTGGCGAGCGAGCGCCGGCCGCCGCCGCTGCATCGCCCGATCGGCTGGATCATCAAGCCGATCGGCACGTAGAGATTTCACGAGCTCGCCGGCGCCCAGCGCCGTCGAGGATGCCCGTGTGGGCGTTTCCTCCCTGAACTGTGACGCCCGCTGCAGATCTACCCCTGCAGCGGGCGCTTTTTTCGTTGGTGGAGGGTGCATATAGAGGTGTGGAACAGGCGGCGAACGGTTGCCCCACCGTTTCCCCCGCGCATTGCCGTCAAAGCCCGTTTATCCCCGTCAATTCACGGCGTGTTCTCGCCGCGCGCCGAAGCGCCTGACCTTCATAAAACGCTGATTTTATTGGGTTCGGAGCTGGCGCTCCCTACGGGATTCGAACCCGTGTTTCAGCCTTGAGAGGGCCACGTCCTAGGCCTCTAGACGAAGGGAGCGTCGAGGCAGGCCGCGAGAGATAGTCCATGGGCCGTCGGGGCGCAAGCGCTTCAGGCACCGCCTCCTCAGGATGAGGCTATTGGGGTTTCCGGCCCGTCACGCGCGACAGCACGCCCGGCACGAACGGGTGGACGGCTACGTCGCGGAAGCCGGCGCCCGCGAGATAGCCCTTCACGTCGCTCTCGGTGTGGGCGATGCCGGTGCTGCCCTGCACCGCTTCGTTCAGGCCCCACAGGGCGGCCGAGAGCGGCCCGCGGCGGTCGTCGTGCAAGGTCTCGCCGATCAGGTGCATCTCGCCGCCCGGCTCCAAAGTGGCGAAGGCTTTGCCGACCACCAGCTTGATCAAGCCTGGCTCGTATTGCGGCAGGTTGCTCGCCATCACCACGACATCGACGCCGGCGGGGAAAGGCGTTTCGGTGAAATCGCCGGGCAGGGTCTTCACGCGGTCCTGGGCCTTGTTGGCGGCGATGTAGTCGTTGGCCACGACCGTCACCGGCGGCAGATCAAGCACGATCGCCTTCAGGCCGGGGAACCTCTCGGTGGTCGCGGT
>DASRFX010000107.1:0-234749 GCA_035651335.1 Reyranella sp.
TGACGAGGTCATGGGCAGGCCGAGCGTCGGCGCCACCAGCGCCACCTCGCAATCGACCGCGATCGCCTCGCGCACCGCACCCGCGACGTCGCGCGCCAGATTTGCCCGCGCCTCCTCGCCCGATACGCGGGCCAGCACGGCGACGACCACGCGCTCGCCCTCCTCGGTGTCGATCGAGAACGCCGCCGAATCGCCGCTCTTCACGACCTTCCTCGCCTCGATCGCCCATTCGATATCCTGCGGCCAGATGTTACGGCCGTTGACGATGATCAGGTCCTTGGCGCGGCCGGTGACGACGATCTCGCCGTTCAGCAGGTAGCCGAGATCGCCGGTGTCGAGCCAGCCGTCGACCAGCACCTCGCGCGAGGCTTCGGGTTCGCCGAAATAGCCCGGCATGATGCTGGGACCGGCGACGAATATGCGGCCGACCGAGCGCTCGCCCAGCGCCTTGCCGCCGGGATCGCGCACTTCGAGGCGATGGCCGGGCAGGACCTTGCCGCAGATCACAAAGCGGCGGGCGTGCCGATTGTCGACGGCATCGGAGGCCGGCACGGCACGCTGGTTCTCGGCCAGCGCGCGTCGATCGATGCTGTCGGTGCGCACGCCGGAGCCGCCCGGGCTGAAGGTGATCGCGAGGCAGACCTCGGCCATGCCGTAGCTCGGGATGTAGATCTTGGGGTCGAAGCCCTTGGCCGCGAACGCCTCGGTGAAGCGGTCCAGCACATCGGGCCGGATCATGTCGCCGCCGATCCCAGCGTGCCGCCAGCTCGAGAGATCGAGATGGGCCGGGACCTGCGCCGCGCCGCGGCGCGTCGCGAGATCGTAGCCGAAGCTCGGGCTGTACGAGATCGTGCCGCGGTTCTTCGAGATCAAGTTCAGCCACTGCATGGGCCGGCGGGCGAAGTCGCGCGGCGTCAGGTAGTCGATCGAGAGCTGGGACGAGAGCGGCGCCATCAGGAACCCGATCAGTCCCATGTCGTGATAGAGCGGCAGCCAGCTGACGCAGCGATCGCCCGCGACGACGTCGAGGCCCGCCGGTCCGGTCATGCCGGCCAGGTTCGCCATGAGCGCCTTCTGCATGATCTGAATGCCGTGCGGATGGCGCGTGCTGCCCGACGAGAACTGGATGTAACAAAGTTCGTCCGGACCGAGCGGACGGAGCGCCACGTCTTTCTCCGGAAGCGCTTCGATCGCGCCCATGCCGCCATGGAGGCGCACCGACGGGAATTCCTTGGCCGCGTCGGCAAGGAAGCCGGCGAGATCGTCGAGGCCTACCGCTGCGACGGCGCCCGAGGCTCCCAATTGCCGGCGGAGCTGATCGAGATACGCTTCCTTGCCGCCGATACCGACCGGGATCGACACCGGAACCGGAACAAGCCCCGCATATTGAGCGCCGAAGAAGGCGTCGAAGAAGCCGGGCCAAGTGTCGGCCGTGATCAGCAGGCGCTCGCCTTTGGCGAACCCCGCGCCGATCAGCTTGCGGGCCGCCCGGTGGGCCCGCTGCTGGATCGCCTGCCAGGTGAGGCTCGAGATGATCTCGCCCTTGGCATTATAAAAAGTGACGCCGGTCTCTCCGCGCGCCGCGTAGTCGAGCATCTCCGGCACCGAGCGGAACTCGGCCCGGCGCAGCGGAAGCTTGGAATTGCGGGTGGGAAGCGGCTTCATCTCAATGTCTTGAGGGAGCGGCGGTCCTAGCAGAGGGGTTCGAGACCCTCAAGGCGGCTGGGCCGCCAAAAGTTGACACAGCCGGGGGCGCGGGCAGATAGTGGCCAAACCCCGCAAAAGCGGGGCTTTTTCCTTTGAGGAGGTCTGAACGTGATTACGGCTGTGATGCCGACGTACGGTCGCAAGGACGTCGTGTTCGAACGTGGAGAGGGCAACTATCTCTTCGCGACGGACGGCCGACGTTACTTGGACTTTACCTCGGGCATTGCCGTCAACGCGTTGGGCCACTGCCATCCGACCCTGGTCAAGACGCTGGCCGAGCAGGGCCAGAAGCTCTGGCACACCTCCAACCTGTTCCGCATCGGCCATGGCGAGAAGCTCGCCAAACGGCTGACCGAGGTATCGTTCGCCGACACGATGTTCTTCTGCAACTCGGGCGCCGAAGCGATCGAGGGTGGCATCAAGCTGATCCGCAAGTATCAGTTCATGAACGGCAAGCCCAAGCGCTACAAGATCATCTGCTTCCAGGCGGCATTCCACGGCCGCCTCTTGAACGCGCTCGCGGCCACCGGCAACGAGAAGTATCTCGAAGGGTTCGGCCCGCCCGCGCCCGGCTACAAGCATGCGCCGCTCAACAACACCAACGTCGTGCGCGACATGGTGGATGACGAGACGGCCGGCATCCTGGTCGAGCCGATCCAGGGCGAAGGCGGCATCCGCGAGACGACGACGCAGTTCCTGAAGGACCTGCGCTCGATCTGCGACGAGTTCGGCCTGCTGCTGTTCTACGACGAGATCCACACCGGCTTCGGCCGTACCGGCAAGATGTGGGGCTACGAATGGTCCGGCGTGAAGCCCGACGTCGCGGCGATCGCCAAGGGCATGGGCGGCGGCTTCCCGATCGGCGCCTTCATGGCGACCGAGAAGGCGGCGGTCGGCATGGTGCCGGGCACGCACGGCTCGACCTACGGCGGCAATCCGCTCGCCACCGCGGTCGCCAACGCCGTGCTCGACGAGCTGCTGAAGCCCGGCTTCATCGATTCGGTGCGCGAGAAGGGCGAGTACCTCAAGGGCAAACTGCAAGGCCTCGTCGCCAAGCATCCCAAGGTCTTCGTCGAGCAGCGCGGTAGCGGCTTCCTGCAGGGCCTGCGCTGCGCGGCCGAAGTGCCGGCCGGCGACATGGTGAACAAGCTGCAGTCGCTCGGTCTGCTCGTTCCGCCCGCGGGCGAGAACGTGGTCCGCATCTTCCCGGCGCTGATCGCCGAGAAGGCCGTGCTCGACGAGGGCATGGAGATACTGTCGAAGGCCGCGCAATCCTTCGAAGCGGGCGCCAAGGCCGCGTGATGCCATGGCAGCCCCCAAGCATTTCCTCGACCTAGACCAGGTCGATCCCGCGACGCTTCGCCTGATTCTCGACAAGGGAAAGGCGATGAAGAAAGCGCGAGCCAACGGCGGCCACGACAAGCCGCTGGCCGGCAAGACGCTCGCGATGATCTTCGAGAAGCCGTCGACGCGCACCCGCGTGTCGTTCGAGGTCGGCATGCGCGAGCTGGGCGGCCAAACGATCATGCTCGGCCGCACCGACACGCAGCTCGGCCGCGGCGAGACCATCGCCGACACGGCGCGCGTGCTCTCGCGCTATGTCGACATCATCATGATGCGCACCACCGTCGAGGAGAAACTCCTCGAGATGGCGAAGTACGCGACCGTGCCGGTGATCAACGGGCTGACCGACAAGACGCATCCCTGCCAGCTGATGGCCGACGTGATGACCTACGAGGAGCATCGCGGCCCCATCCAGGGCAAGGCGATCGCCTGGTCGGGCGACGGCAACAACATGGCCACGTCCTGGATCCATGCCGCCGTGCAGTTCGACTTCGAGCTCAAGATCGCCTGTCCGCCGGAACTGAAGCCGCCGGCCGATGTCGTGCAATGGGCCGAGAAGTCGAAGGGCCGCATCTCGATCGGCCATGACCCCGAGGCGATGGTGAGGGGCGCCGATTGCGTCGTCACCGACACCTGGGTGTCGATGGGCGACGAGGATCCGCAGAGTCCGTCGGCGGCGCGCCGCCACAACCTTCTGCGCGGCTACCAGGTCGACAAGCGTCTCATGGCGCAGGCCAAGAAGGACGCGATCTTCATGCACTGCCTGCCGGCGCATCGCGGCGAGGAAGTGACCGAAGACGTGATCGACGGTCCGCAGTCGGTGGTGTTCGACGAGGCCGAGAACCGGCTGCACGCCCAGAAGAGCATCCTAGCCTGGTGTCTCTCGTGAGCGCCCGGTCGGACGGCTCACCGCCCTCCGGCCCGTCGCTTACTGATTGGGACAAAGCTCTCCCCTTCCAGCTCGATACGCTGGGCGTACGCGGCCGCCTCGTGCGTCTCGGCCCGGCGCTGGATGCGGTGATCGGGCGCCACGGCTATCCGCTCGCCGTGGCGCGGCCTCTGGCCGAGGCGATGGTGCTGTGCGGTGCGCTCGCCTCGTCGCTCAAGTATGACGGCATCTTCACCCTGCAGATCACCGGCGATGGCGCGATCCGCCTGCTGGTCACCGATCTCACGACGGATGGTGCGCTGCGCGGCTATGCCCAATTCGATTCCTGGAAGCTCGCCGTGGCGCTGGGCGGCGGTGCGGAAGCGCCCGAGGGCTACGTGCCGCGCCTGTTCGGCCACGGCCGGCTCGCCTTCACGGTCGACCAGGGCCAGCATACCGAGCGCTATCAGGGCGTCGTGCCGCTCGAAGGCGCCACGCTCGCCGATTGCGCGCACACCTATTTCCGCCAGTCCGAGCAGCTGCCGACCGGCATCAAGATCGTGGCGCGGCGCAGTGAAGACAGGGGCGTCGGCAAGTGGCGCGCGGCGGCCCTGATGGTGCAGCAGATGCCGGAGTTCGACGCCGGCCGCATCTATGTCGACCGCGAACAGCGCGAGGATGATTTCCGAAAAGCAGTGATCCTGATGGCCTCGGCGACCGAGCGGGAAATGCTCGACCCGGGACTGTCGGGCGACGCCCTGATCTATCGGCTGTTCCACGAGGACAGGCCGAGGCGTTTCGAGCCCCGGCCGTTCGTCGCCCGCTGCCGCTGCAGCCGCGAGCGGATCGACCGCGTGTTGCGGTCAATAAAGCGTGAGGAGCTGGGCGACCTGCGCGATCCTCACGGCCGGGTCGTCGTGAAATGCGAGTTCTGCTCGACCGAATACACCTACGACGAGCGCGATCTCGACCGTATCTACGCCTCAGCGGCCTGAACGCCGCCCGACGCGACAATTGGCACGCCGCGTGCAAAGCTCGCGGGCATGACTTCGATCCTCCGCATACTCTCCGCTACGCTGGCGTTGTCGCTGCTCGCGGCAACGGCGTCGGCACAAACCCATCTTCGCATCGGCCTCGGCGACGACCCCGACGCGCTCGATCCCACGACCTCGCGCTTCTACACCACGCGCATCGTCCTCGCCGCGGTTTGCGACAAGCTGTTCGACATCGACGAGAAGGGCAACATCGTCCCGCAGCTCGCGCTCGGCCAGGAGACGTCGCCCGACGGCAAGACCGTCACCATCAAGCTCCGGCCGGGCGTGAAGTTTCACGACGGCGAGGCGTTCGACGCCGCGGCGGCCAAAGCCAGCCTCGACCGGCATCTCACCATGAAGGGCTCGTTCCGCAAGCCCGAGATCGGCGTCATCGACTCGGTCGAGGTGGTCGATCCGCTGACGATCAAGCTCAACCTGAAGCAGCCGTTCTCGCCGCTGATCGCCCAGCTCACCGACCGTGCCGGCATGATGATGGCGACCAAGGCGATGGAGTCCGCGGCCGACAAGTTCGGCCTGCATCCGGTGTGCGCGGGTCCATACAAGTTCGTCGAGCGCGTGCAGCAGGACCGCATCGTGGTCGAGAAATTCGCCGACTACTGGAATAAGGACAACGTCTTCATCGACAGGATCACCTACCTGCCGATCACCGACAGCACGATCCGACTGGCCAATCTGCGCTCGGGTGGCCTCGACATGATGGAGCGGCTGCTCGCCACCGACATCAAGACGGTGCGCAACGATCCCAAGCTCAAGCTCAGCAAGGCTGTGTCGCTGGGCTGGTTCGGCCTCTTGGTCAATGTCGCCAACGGGCCGAAGTCGGACAATGCGCTGGGCAAGGATCCGCGCGTGCGCCGCGCGCTCGAACTCAGCCTCGACCGCGAGGTGATCAACCAGGTCGTCTACAATGGCGAGTTCGTGCCGGGGAACCAGTGGGTCAATCCGCAGAGCCCCTACTATCAGGAGAAGTTTCCGATCCCCAAGCGCGACGTCGCCAAGGCCAAGGCGCTGCTCAAGGAAGCAGGCGTCAAGACGCCGTTCGCCGTCGATTTCCTGGTCAACAATACCTCGGACACCAAGGCGGTCGCCGAGGTGGTGCAGGCGATGGCGGCCGAAGCCGGTTTCGACATCAAGCTGCGCGTCGTCGAGCCCGCGACCGCGCTCAAGACCGCTGAGGACGGCGATTTTCAGCTCTACGAGAATACCTGGTCCGGACGCGTCGATCCCGACGGCAACTCGGTGCTCTACCAGATGTGCGGCTCGCCGCTGAACACGGGGCGCTATTGCGACAAGGAGATCGACGATCTTCACGCCCAGGCGCGCGCCACCAGCGACGTCGCCAAGCGCAAGGCGATCTACGAGAAGATGACGGAGCGGTTCCTCGCCACCGGCTGGATCATCTATCTCTATCACCCGCAGTATCTGATCGCGCAGACCGTCAAGGTGGAGGGCTTCAGGCCCTATCCCGACGGTCTTATCCGCGTCGTCGGGGTGAAGCTGAAGCCGTAAGCGTCAGCCTACATCGAGACAACGTAGTTCTTGGGCGGATGCCTCTTCAGCGCCGCCTCGTCCACGTTGACGCCCCAGCCCGGCCCCTTGGGCAGGATGTAATCGCCGTTCTCGAAGGTGGGCGCCAGGTCGACGATCTCGTCGCGCCACGGCACGCCGTCGATATCGATCTCCATGATGCGGAAATTGGGTACGGCGGCGCAGAAATGCGCGCTGATGGCCGAGGCGAGGTGACCGTAGAAATTGTGAGGCGCCACGTTCACCTCGTAGAGATCGGCGAGCGAGGCGATCTTCAGCGATTCGGCAAACCCGTTCCAGATCACGTCGACGATCGCAGTGTCGAAGGCATAGGCCTCGAAATACGGCCGGAAGTCGCGCCGCTCGAGCAGCGTCTCGCCCGAGGCGATCGGCACCGGCGAATCACGGCGCAGCAGCGCAATCGACTTGGGGTCATGCACGTCGAGCTCCAGCCAGGTGAGCTTGGCCGGCCCGACGGCTTCGGCGATACGCCGGAAGCCTTCGGTGCGGAAATGGAAATTGGTGTCGAGCATGACCCCGACATCGGGGCCGACGCCCTGACGGAACGCCTCGACCGTCCTGGCGGCGCTGCGCGCGATGAAGGCATCCCAGTTGCGCTCGGGAAAGCCCTTGCCGATCACGAAACCCGGGCGGTAGGCGCGCAATTTGCCGTCGACCTCGATGGCGATGTTGGTCTTGCAAGCGGTGAAGCCCCGCTTTCTCACCTCTTCGCCGACCCTGGCGAAATCCTCGTAGCTCCGGACCGGCGGCGTCCGCACGATGTCGGGATTGCGCATGCGGTAGGAGCCGCAATGCGACCAGTAGACCGGAATGCGGTCGCGCAGCTTGCCGCCGAACAATTGGTAGACCGGCACGCCGAGCGCCTTGCCCTTGATGTCGAGCAGCGCGTTCTCGATGGCGCCGACCGCCTGGCGCACGATGCCGCCGCGCGACTGCGTCGACTTGGTGGCGAGCACGGCATTGATCAGTTCGATGTCCATCGGGTCCATGCCGATCACGTTGGGCATCAGCGCATCGATGGCGCCCGACAGACCGGGGCTGCCGAAGCTTTCGTTGTACTCCGACCAGCCGATCGGGCCGGTGTCGGTGACCAGCTTCATGAAGGAGAAGGTGCGCCAGCCGGCATCGCAGCGGAACGTCTTGTAGCCTTTGACCTTCATTGTTCACCCCTCTCGATTTCGCGGAACGCCGACACGATCTTTGCCGCCTTGGCGCGCACCGTTGCGGCATCGTCGCCCGGCTTGTAGAGCGAGGAGCCGAGGCCGAAGCCCGCCGCGCCGGCTGTCCACCAGCCGGCGAGATTGCCGGCCGCGATGCCGCCGACCGGCATGATCGGCGTGCCTTTCGGCAGCACCGCCAGCATCGCCTTGACCACGGCGGGCGAGGCCAGTTCGGCCGGAAACAACTTCAGACCGTGAGCGCCTGCGGCCAATGCCGCGAAGGCTTCGGTCGGCGTCATGATGCCGGGCAGGCTCGCCATGCCGAGCCGCACCGTCTCGGTCACGACCTCGCGCTCGAAATTCGGTGCCACGATCAGCTCGCCGCCGGCCGCGGCGACGTCGCGCGCTTCGGCCGCGGTCAACACCGTGCCGGCGCCGATCACGGCCCGCGGCAGGCGCTTGCGCAAGCGAGCGATGCCGTCGAGCGGCTGCGGCGAGTTGAGCGGCACCTCGATCAGGCGAAAGCCCGCCTCGAACAGCACCTCGCCGATTGCATCGGCTTCGGCTGGCTTCAGCCCACGCAAAATCGCGACCAGCGGCAGCTCGCGCAGCGCAGCCCGGAACCGTTGCGCACTCATGCGAGTGCCCTCAGGCCGGCCCAAGTGGCCTCGGCTCCGAACGTGCGCACTTTCACTCCCTTCTCGCCAAGCGCCAGAGCATAGCGCGCGGTGAGAGCCGGCGAACCGATCACGATCACTTCGCTGGACGAAGAGAGCTTCTGCGGCGCGAGTTCCTCGCCGATCAGCAGGCCGGACAGATAGCTCGCCGACTGTGTCGGCGACAGGCGATCGAACAGGCCGAGGGCGCGCACGCCAAAGGCGTTGTGCAGCAGGCCCTTGCCGCCGGCTGCCCGCGCGACGCCCTGCAGGAAAGCCCGCTCGTCGAGCGGCGCATTGGCGTCGAGCGTGCGCGCCAGGATCGAATGCCGGGCGAACAAGCCGAAGACCTCGCCGGTCATGAAGGTGCGGAAGCCGGTCACCCTTCCGCCGCGCACCGCCGCCCATTTGCTGTGCGTGCCGGGCAGGACGAAGAGGCCATCGGCGAGGCCGGCAAGGCGCATGGCGCCGAAGATCTGCACCTCTTCGCCGCGCATCACGTCAGGCACGTCGCTCTGGCTGTCGCTGAGGCCGGGCACAAGCGCGATGCGGTCGCGCTCGATCCAGCGCAGGTTCCTGGCGAGCTCCTCTCGCCCGGCGGGACAAGCGACATAAGGCGCCTCGGCCCAGCCTTGCCGGCTGCCGGCCATCCGCGAGATCAGGCAAAGCGCGCCTTCCTGCTTCATCCACCCGGAGAACTGCTCGGCGAACAGGCGCGCGAAGTCGCCGTTCGGAACGTTCAGAACGCCGAGCGGCGCGCTCTTCTCCTCGAGCACCCGTCCCGCTTCGTCAAGCCGTGCGCCGCGAAGCGAGCTGGTGCCCCAATCGACGGCGACTAGCGGGCGCACCACTCCATCATGCGCTGCATGAAGCTCTCGCAGGCGGTGATCTGCGTGGCGAGGATGAATTCGTTGGGCTGGTGCGCCTGGGCGATGTCGCCCGGCCCGCAGACCACGGTCGGCACGTCGAGCGTCTTGCGGAAGATGCCGGCCTCGGTGCCGTAGACCACGCTGCCCACCGTGTTCGAGCCCGACCAGGCGCGCGCCAGCGCCTTGGCCTCGTCGTTGCCGGCCGGCGAGAACGCCACGGTCGAGGAGCGCACGACCGTATTGATCTCGGCCGCCGGATGCTTGGCCTTCATCCTGGGCAGCAGCACGTCCTTCAGCCATTTCTGCGCACGGTCGCCGAGCGCCTCGAGCGGCCGGTCGGGCAGCTCGCGGTAACCCCACAGCACCTCGCACTCGCGCGCCAGGATGTTGCCGGCCGTGCCGCCGACGATGGTGCCGACATTGAAGGTCGGCGCCGGCGGCGTGAACTCGCTGGTCGGCGGGAACTGCGCGTCGAGCTCGTCCTGCAGCGTGTTGAGGTAGTGCACGAACTCGCCGGCGAAGTGGATGGCGCTGACGCCGAGATGCGTCATCGAGGAGTGCGCCTCGAAGCCGGTGAACTTAGTGACGTACATCTGCGCGCCCTTGTGCGCATGCACCACCGTCATCATGGTCGGCTCGCCGATGATGATGGCACGCGGCTTCGGCACTTGCTTGGCCATCGCGGCGGCGAGCGAATGGGCGCCAATGCAGCCCACTTCCTCGTCGTAGGAGAGCGCGAAATGAATCGGCTTCTTGAGCCTCGCCTTCTGGAACTGCGGCAGCATGGCGAGCGCGATGGCGTAGAACGCCTTCATGTCGCACGTGCCGCGGCCGTAATACTTGCCGTCGCTCTTGAGCGTCAGCATCCACGGGTCGGTCTCCCATGGCTGGCCGTCGACCGGCACGACGTCGGTGTGGCCCGACAGCACGACGCCGTCCTTCTCCATCGGCCCGACCGTGGCGAAGAGATTGGCCTTCTTGCCGTCCTCGCTCGGCACCAGCCTGGACTCGACGCCGTGGCCCTTGAGGTAGTCCTGGACGTAGTCGATCAACGCCAGGTTGGAATTGCGCGATGTCGTGTCGAACGCAATCAGCCGCCGCAACATCTCGACGGAATCAACGATCTCTCCGGCCAAACCACACCCCAATCAGGCTGATACGCGCCCGATCATAGTGAGGAATTCGCGCCGCGTCTCGCCGTTGTCGCGGAAGGCGCCCAGCATGCGGCTGGTCACCATCGCGACGTCGGATTTGTGCACGCCGCGCGTGGTCATGCATTGGTGCGCCGCCTCGATGACGACGGCGACGCCGCGCGGCTGCAGCACCTCCTGCAGGCAGTTGGCAATCTGCGCCGTAAGCTTCTCCTGAATCTGCAGGCGGCGGGCAAAGGCATCGACGATGCGCGCGAGCTTGCTGATGCCGACCACGCGCTTGTCCGGCAGATAGCCGATGTGCACCTTGCCGATGATCGGCACCATGTGGTGCTCGCAGTGCGATTCGAGGCGGATGTCGCGCAGCACGACGACCTCGTCGTAGCCTTCGACCTCCTCGAACGTCCGCTTCAGCATCTCGGCCGGATCCTCGTCGTAGCCGGCGAAGAACTCCTCATAGGCGCGCACGACGCGATCGGGCGTGCCGACCAGGCCCTCGCGCTCGGGATTGTCGCCGGCCCAGCGGATCAGGGTGCGCACGGCCGCCTCGGCCTCTTCGCGCGACGGCCGCGTCAGCCCCGTCGCGAGCGAGACGACCTCGCTCCTCTTCAGCATCTTGTTCATCGTGCTTCCTCTAGTTCAGCTGTCGGGTCGCGCCCGGTGTATCGAGCGAGAAGGTTGGGATCTCGATGTCGAAATTCTCACCCGACTCGCTCACCATCTGATAGGTGCCGCCCATGAACCCCGATGGCGTCGAAAGCGGCGTGCCCGAAGTGTACTCGAAGACCTCGCCGGGTTTCAGCCGCGGAGTCTTGCCGACCACGCCGGGGCCCTTCACTTCCTGGCGACGTCCCAGCGCATCCGTGATCTTCCAGTGGCGGCTGCGCAGTTGAACCGTGTCATCTCCCTTGTTCTCGATGCGGACCTGATAGGCCCAGACATATTGCGACTTCGAGGGATCGGACTGGTCGGGCAGATATTGCGGTCTGACCGTGACGCAAATGGCACGGGTTGTAGCGGTGTACATGGGGCCGGCATGTCCTTGGACGCTTCTGAAATGGGATTTTCCCAACAAAAGGTCAACCGAGGCAAGGGCCGCTAAAGCCAGTTCGGGTCGGCGGTGAAGTCGATGGTGAGCCAGCGGTCGCGGCTGTCGCCGCCGATCGCGTCGGCAATGTCGCGCCGGATCGCGTCGACCGTGGCCACGTTGTCGAGCCGCATCTCGGTCGGAACCGCGATGTGGATTTCGATGAACTGGGCACGGCCCACCTTGGCGACGTAGCTCGTATAGGTCTTGAAGCCGTATTCGGCGACGACGCGATCCATCACGCTGCGCACATGGACGTCGAGCTCGGGCGGCGTGATCAGCAGGATCTCCCGCAGGGCGCGCCGCACGGTGCGGATCGGCACGAACACCAGCGCGAGCGTCAGCAGGGCGAGCACCACGGGATCGACGTAGGTCGTGTAGCGGCCGAACGAGGTGTCCTGCAGCGACGAAGCGATGGTGAACGCCACCAGCAGGGCGGAGGTGACGCAGGCCGACATCAGCCAGCTCTGCGCGTCCAGCCGCACGAAGTCCGAGCCGATGCGGCGATTGGCGCGAAACTCGTAGGCCGACATCCCGAAGCAGACGATGCACACCGTCACGGCATAGACCAGCGCCCAGCCGAAATTGAGCTGCCGGCCTCCGCCCAGGAAATTGTCGATGGCGTTCAGGAAGGCGTAGAAGCAGAGCAGCATCAGGGTGCCGCCGTTGAACGCGAGCACCATTGGCTCGATGTGCCAGTAGCCGAACTGAAAGCGCCGATTGCTGCTCTCGCGCGAGACCAGCCGCGAGACGAACAGCGCCAGGCCCGACATGGCGGCGTCGATGGCGGCGAACACGCCGTCGAACAGGATCGACATCGAGCCGGACAACAGGCCGAACGCGACGCCGAACAGCGAGACGACCACCGTCACGCCGATGGAAAGGCGCAGCACGCGCTGTTCGGCAATTGCCTGCGGCATGGCACAGGCTAGAGCGGTCTGCGACGCGAGGGAACCGTTGGTGCTGCAACGTCTCAGATCGGAAAAACCAGGCAGGTCGTGGTGCCGTGCGCCAACAGCTTGCCCGCCGCGTCAAACAGCCTGCCTTCGGAGGTGGCGATGCGCGCACCGACATTGATGACCTTGCCCTCCGCCTTCACAGGGCCCGTTTTGTCGGTCATGGCCCTGACATAGTTCACTTTGATCTCGACCGTGGTGTATCCAGTACCTGCCTTCAGGGTGGTGTGGATGCAGCAGCCCATCGCCGAATCGAGCAAGGTCGCGGCAATGCCGCCGTGCACGCTGCCGAGCGGATTGTAGTGCTCGAACCTCGGCTCGTAGGCGAACACGACGCGGCCACGCTCGACCTCGGACAGCCAGATGCCGAGCGCTTGGCAGATCGGCGGCGCCGGCAACCGGCCCGCGACGATCTCGCCGAACAGCGCCATGCCGTCCATCGTGCGCGCCTGCTCGATGGGCACGACGCCGAAACCCGCACCGCCTGCGTTCATTGTCCGCTCTCCGTCCTGATCCCGTGCATATACACCATTCGACCTTGGCTGCCAGACGCCCGCCGACTAAACTTTCCTCATGTCCACCCAAGCGCCGCGACTGTCGCCCCTCGAATGCACCTGCTTTCGCGTGCGTGGCGCGGCGCGGCGGGTGACGCAGATCTACGACCGGCATCTCGCGGAGACCGGCCTCAAGATCTCGCAATTCTCGCTGCTGGGTTACATCGCCGCCGAAGGGCCGGTCTCGATCGGCCGGCTGTCGGATCTGCTGGCAACCGACCGCACCACGCTGACGCGCAATCTGCGGCCGCTCCTGGCCGCCGGGTATGTCGAGCGCGCGCAGTCGGGCGACCGCCGGCGCCATGACTTCGTCGCCACGGCGGCTGGTCGTGCGCTGTTCAAGCGCGCCCTGCCGATGTGGTCGGCCGCCGAACACGAAGTGCGCGCCGCGCTGGGCGCCCGCCTCACCGCCGACCTGCACGGTGCGCTTGCACGCTCGATGGAAAAGCTCGCCGCGCTCTGACAGCCGTCACAGATTGGCGTCGAAGAAGCCGTACTCCAGCTCCATCGCGCGCCGGTAATTCGCCCGCACCGAATCGCTGTCGCTGGCGTGGCGGTTGAGCAGCTCCTCGAGGCGCTCGGCCAGCGCCTCGAAGCCCGGATCGGCGTAGGCGTTCACCCATTCGGCATAGAGCGGCTCGACTTCCATGGCATGCAGCGTCTGGCCGAGCCAGGCGTAAAGCCGCATGCACGGCGTCATGGCGGCGATCGTGTCGCCGAGATTGCCGCGCCGGGCGTTGGTCAGCAGGAAGCCGACATAGGCCTGCGTGGCGGCGATCGGCGTCACGCTCGAGAGATCGACCTTCCAGCGCTCGGCGTAGGTCTTGTGCAGCTTCAGTTCGCCGAGCACGCCCCCGATCAGCTCGGCGAAATCGTACAGGTCCTGGCGCGCCGTGCTGTTGGCGAGGCAGAACGCATAGGCGCGCGCAAACGCCTCCAGGAAATACGCATCCTGCGCGACATAGCCCTTGAAGCTGGCGACGGGGAGCGAGCCGTCGTGCAGGCCGCGCACGAAGCCATGGCCCAGGATGCGGTCGGCCCAGTCGCTGTTGGCGGTCCAAAGCTCCTTGGCCAGGGCCATGGCGTGTCAGCCTCCGAGCGCTTGCGTGAGATCCTCGATGATGTCTTCAACGTCCTCGAGGCCGACCGAGATGCGCACGGTGCCGTCGCCGATGCCGAGTTTGGCCCGTTCCTGGGCGCCGATGCGCATGTGCGTGGTGGTCGCGGGGTGCGTCACCATGCTCTTGGCGTCGCCCAGATTGTTGGAGATGTCGACGATGCGCAGCCGGTTGAGCGCCTCGAAGGTGGCGTTCTTGCCGCCCTTCACGTCGAAGGTGACGACGCCGCCGAAATTCGACATCTGGCCGGCTGCCAGCTTGTGCTGCGGATGGTCCGGCCGGCCGGGATAGAGCACGCGGCCGATCTTGGCGTTCTTGGCCAGCGCGTCGGCCACCTTGCGAGCATTGGCGCAATGCCGCTCGATCCGCAGGCCGAGCGTCTCGAGGCCCTTCACGAACACCCAGGCGTTGAAGGGGCTGATCGACGGACCGGTGTTGCGGGTGATCGGCTGCAGCTTGTTGATGATGAAGTCGCGGCTGCCCAGCACGGCGCCGCCCAGCGCGCGGCCCTGACCGTCGATGTACTTGGTGGCCGAGTGCACCACCACGTCGGCGCCCAGCTCGAGCGGCCGCTGCAGGATCGGGGTGGCGAAGGCGTTGTCGAGCACGACCTTGGCGCCCGCCTTGTGGGCGAGCTCGCAGACGGCCTTCACGTCGACGATGTCGAGCATGGGATTCGACGGCGATTCGAACAGCACCGCCTGAGCCGGCGTCGACAAAGCCTTCTCCCATTGCTTGAGATCGCCGCCGTCGACGAACTCGCCCTTGATGCCGTACTTGGGCAGCAGCTCGTTGACGATGTAGTGGCACGAGCCGAAGAGCTGGCGGGCCGCGACGATGCGGTCGCCCGCCTTCACAAGCGCCAGCAGCGCGTAGAACACCGCCGACATGCCGGTCGCCGTGGCGATGCAGGCTTCGGCACCTTCGAGCGCGGCCAGGCGGTCCTGGAACATCGACACGGTGGGATTGCCGAAGCGCGAGTATTGAAAGTGGTTGCTCTCGCCCTTGAACGTCGCCTCGGCTTCCTCGGCGCTGTTGTAGGCATAGCCCGATGTGAGGAACAGCGCTTCCGAGGTCTCGTCGAAGCTGCTGCGTTGCAGGCCGCCGCGCACGGCGCGCGTCTGCGCCCGCCACTTCTTCGTATCGGGCTTGGCCTTCTTGCGCTGGATCGTCCCGTCCATGTCCCTCTCCAAAAACGAAAAGCCCCCGACCGGGAAAGGACGGGGGCTTTTTCGAGCGCTCCGACCTTTTAGCGAGGTTTAACGTGGCCGCAAGCCGGTCGGCTCAAATTCCACGGTGTCGCGGCCTCTATATGCCCAGAGGCCGCGCCGCGCAAGTGTCTTAGTGCTTCTGCTGCCGCAGACGCTCGAGCGAGGATTCCCGCAGCTTGGTGAGCGTGACGCGCGAGGTCAGCGCCTCGGGATCGGTCTTGACGTGGACGATGGCGGGCTTGCCGGCGGCAAGCGCGCGCTCGAAAGCGGCGGCGAAGTCCTCGGTTCGCTCGACCGTCTCGCCGTGGCCGCCGAAGGCACGGGCATAGGCCGCGAAGTCGGGGTTCTTGAGCTCGGTGCCGTGCACGCGCGTCGGATACTCGCGCTCCTGGTGCATGCGGATGGTGCCGAACATGCCGTTGTCGACGACCACGATCACGATGTTGGCACCATGCTGCACGGCGGTGGCGAACTCCTGGCCGTTCATCAGGAAGCAGCCGTCGCCGGCCAGCGACACGACCATGCGGTTGGGCGCGGCGATCTTGGCCGAGACTGCCGCCGGCACGCCGTAGCCCATGGCGCCGCTGGTCGGGGCGAGCTGCGTCTTGAAGCCCTTGTACTGAAAGAAGCGGTGCAGGAAGGCGGCGTAGTTGCCGGCGCCGTTGGTGACGATCGCATCCTCGGGCAGGCGCTTGCTGAGCCAGGCCACGACCTCGCCCATGTTCACCGCGCCGGGCAGCGGGCCGGGCTTGATGTTGTCGAGATACTCGGCATGGCTCTCGGCCACCGTGCCTTTCCAGCGCGTGCTGTCGACCGGCTTCATGGCCCTGGCCGCTGCGGCGAAGGCCTGCATGCCCGAGTTGATCGGCAGGGTTGCCTGATAGACGCGCCCCAGCTCCTCGGCGCTGGCATGGACATGCACCAGCTTCTGCCTGGGGACCGGCAGGTCGAACAGCGTATAGCCGCCGGTCGTCGCCTCGCCGAGACGGGGGCCGACGGCGATGATGAGATCCGAGGCCTTCAGCCGCTTGCCGAGTGCGGGGCCCACGCCGACGCCGAGGTCGCCCGCATAGTTGGGATGGCGGTTGTCGAACAGGTCCTGGTTGCGGAACGAGGCGCAGACCGGCAGCGCGTTCTGCTCGGCGAAGGCCTTGATGTCGCGACAGGCGTCGGCGCTCCAGCCGCCGCCGCCCACGATCATCATCGGCCGCTCGGCCGCGGCCAGCAGCTCGCGCAGCTTCGCCATGTCGTCGGGCGACGGCGCGCCGCGCGCGATCTTGTACGGGCCGGCATCGGCCACTTCGACCTCGTCGGTCAGCATGTCTTCCGGCAGCGCGACGACGACTGGACCCGGCCGGCCGTTGAGCGCGGTGTGGAAGGCATGGCTGATCAGTTCGGGGATGCGTCGTGCGTCCTCGATCTGGGTCACCCACTTGGCCATCGGCCCGAACATGTGCCGGTAGTCGATCTCCTGGAACGCCTCGCGGTCCGTAGTTTCGCGCGCCACCTGGCCGACCAGCAGGATCATGGGCGTCGAATCCTGGAAGCCGGTATGCAATCCGATGGAGGCGTTGGTGGCGCCCGGACCGCGCGTCACGAAGGCGATGCCGGGCTTGCCGGTCAGCTTGCCATAAGCCTCCGCCATGTTGGCCGCGCCGCCTTCCTGGCGGCAGATGACATAGCGGATGGAGTTGCGCTGGGCGTAGAGCGCATCGAGTGCCGCCAGGTAGCTCTCGCCCGGCACGCCGAAGATCGTGTCGGTACCGTGAATGCGCAGTTGATCGATCAGGACCTGCGCGCCCGAGCGGCGCGGGTGTGAACTCGACATGTCTTTCCCTTACTTCGTGGGTGAGAACGAGGTGGGCACCAATATCTTGTTGTTCATGTGCTTCATGAATTCTCTACTCTTCTGCAAATAGCTCTGCCACGCAGGATCGGCCGCCATCGCAGCGCGGCGCTTGGTGCGATCCGCCAGGTCGTCATAGGCCCAGATATGCACGATCTCGTTCACGTTTCCGACTTCGGTAGTGAAATAACCGACGAGTCGGCCGAGATGCTTCATCTGCACCGGCAGACCTTCCTTCTCGTAGAGCGCCAGAAACTCGCGCAGCCTGCCGGGCTGCAGTTCATATGTCCGGTGGTCGATGATCATGGCGCGCTCCCCTCTCGTGTCCGATATGTGACTTCAATTGTGCGATCTTAGCCGTTGCCCCGGCTGCTGTGGACTCAGGCCCTGAATCAGCGCATAACTGCGGCATAGCGACACTGCCCGAAGAGCATCATCAGGAGTCTTCGGAAAAGGTCGCGGAGCGCGATACCCGGTCAACGTCTTTCCCCGTGAGCTTCTTGGTCATCAGTCAAAAGTCAACGAACGCTTGGACCCAGTCCAGCAAGCGTTCGCCGGACTCCGCTCAATCCTTCCTCCAGCCCAGAGCTATGAATGAGTCGTAAATTGTTTGTGGGCAACCTGCCCTACTCGGTCACGTCCGAGCGTCTTCAAGAAGCCTTTGCCCAGTTCGGCACTGTCACCTCGTCCAAAGTGATCGTGGATCGCGAAACCGGCCGCAGTCGCGGCTTTGCCTTTCTCGAAATGGAAACCGACGATCAGGGCGCCGCGGCCATGCAGGCCATGAACGGCGCGCTGCTCGACGGCCGCTCGATCGCCGTGCGCGAAGCCGTTGAGCGCCAGCCCGGTGGTGGCGGCGGCGGATTCGGCGGTGGCGGCGGCGGCGGTGGATTCCGTCCGCGCGGCCCGCGTCCGCCCTACGGCGGCGGTGGTGGCGGCTACGGTGGCGGCGGTGGCGGTGGCTATCGCGGCGGCGGTGGCGGCGGCGGCTACGGCGGCGGCGGTGGCGGTGGCTATCGCGGCGAAGGCGGTGGCGGGCCGATGCGCGATCGGCGGGCCGATTTCTCCGGCGGCGCCCCGGGCGGAGCGCCGGCCGGCGGCTTCGACAGCGGCGCCGGCGATCGCCCGCAGCGGCGCCGCGACGGCGGACCGCATCGCCGCGAACGCGATTACGAACCGCGCAAGCGCGGCTTCGACGACGACGAATAGAAAGTTCGCTGCCCAGGCAGCCGACGGGAACGCCGGAGGATCTCCTCCGGCGTTTTTGTTTGGGCGGGGTGCTAAGGTTCGTGCCCTGCGAGGAGACTTGCATGAAGCGGCGGACGGCGCTGTTAGGTTCCCTGTCGATCCTGGCTGGCGCCGCGCCAGCGCGCGCCGACACCGACGTCGATCTGCAGCTCGTGCTGGCGGTCGACGTCTCGCGTTCGATCGACGAGGTCGAGGCCGAGCTGCAGCGCCGCGGCTACACCGAGGCCCTGAGCAGCCGCACGGTGATCGACGCCATCCTGTCGGGCGAGCACAAGCGCATCGCCCTCTGCTACCTCGAATGGGCCGGCACGCACTACCAGCAGGTCGTGATCGACTGGACGCTGATCGACAGCCCAGCCGCCGCGCGCGGCTTCGCCGACAAGCTCGCCGAGGCGCCGCGCACGTCGCAGAGCTGGACGGCGGTCGGCGCCGCGCTCGCCTTCGCCGGCCAACGCTTCGAGAAATCCGGCTTCAGCTCGAAGCGGCGCGCCATCGACATCTCGGGCGACGGCCGGACCAACGACGGCCCGCCCGCCGAGCTGGTGCGCGACCAGCTGGTCGCCCAGGGCATCGTCATCAACGGCCTGCCGGTGATGATGAACCGCAGCAATTTCGGCCGCCCGCCCGATACCCAGCTCGACAAGTACTACGAGGAGAATGTCACCGGCGGGCCGGGCTCGTTCATGATCGTGGCCACCAACTTCGACGATTTCGGCCGTGCCGTGCGCAACAAGCTGATCCGCGAGATCTCCGACGGCAGGCTCATGCCTTCTCATCGAGGACCTGCCTGAGGCGCTCGAACGGCGCGCTGTCGCGCACCAGCTGCACCGGCATGCCGAGATGGCCGAGCGGATAGCGGAAGATGTTCTGCTCCGGCAGCTTCCATTGCTGGGCGAGGCCCAGTCCCGCCTCGTAGGGCACCCAGCGGTCGGTCTCGCCCAGCACCGAAACGATGCGCGACGGCGACAGGCCGGGCTGCGGCGCCGGATCGATCAGCGTCGACAGGCGCGCCAGGCTCGCGCGCGACCAGCCGGCGTCGAGCAGCGCGCGGTCGAGGCCGATCACCGCGGCGAGCTCGCCGCCGAATGTCACTTCGTCGACCCGGCCGGCGTGGCTGATCAGCATGACGGCATCGGGCCGCGCCTCGGCGGGCCAGGCCGCGCCGTAGCTCGCCGCCTGCTGGGCCACGAACGAGGTCATCGAGATGCCGGCCAGCGCCACCTTGCCCGCAAAGCGCGCATGGGCCCAAGCGATGAGCGCCGCCGATTCGATCGCCTGGCCGGCAACCAGGTCGATGGCGGCGGTCGGGCTCTCGGCGAAGAACGGCTCGCCGCCGTAGTAGCCCGGCATGGAGCGCAGGCCGTGATAGGGCGAGATCGGCTCGATCACCCGCCAGCCCAGCTCGGCCAGCCGCGTGCCGGGATCGCGCGCGACCGCCAGCAACTCGGTCTCCAGGCAGAGCCCGCTGCCGAACACCAGCGTATGCGCCGGCGCGGCCTGCACCGGCTCGACGACGCGCGCGTAGACGCGCTCGCTGCCCGCGCGCTGCCTCAGGCGCGCCGCCGGCGTCGGGCCGCGCAGCCAGTATTCGCGCACACCGTCATGTTCGAAGGAGGTCGATTGCTCGAAGGCAACGGTGGCCGCCGGCACGGCGTAGAGCGAGGCCGGATCGTCCATCGCCGCGGCGAGGTCGTGCGCCACCTGCTTGGGCGGCACGATCTGCCAGCGTGCCGTCGGCGGCCGGCGCGGAAAGAGCA
Source organism: Reyranella sp. (assembly GCA_035651335.1). Classification (GTDB taxonomy): domain Bacteria; phylum Pseudomonadota; class Alphaproteobacteria; order Reyranellales; family Reyranellaceae; genus Reyranella. The sequence goes on from DASRFX010000107.1 coordinate 20,133, forward strand.
GCGGATAGAACATGCCGCGGGTCGACAGATGCCGGGTGGCGCTGAGCCGGCGCTGCCAGTCCAGCACCCGGGCGTCGCCGTCGCGGCCGAACAGGCCCTGCTCCCACGCCGCGCGGGCGGCGGCGCTGGCGTCGCGCGCCACTCGATTGCGGCGCAGTGCGGTGCGGACATAGGAGGCCGGCCAGAAGCTCGGCCGCTCGCCCGCGCCGATCGCCTGCGGAAACGCCGCCAGCTCCTCGCCGACGGTGTTGGCCGCCGCCCACAGCCGCGACAGCGGCAGGTAGCGGCGCAGGCCGGTCAGCGCGACGCCGTCGATCCACGGCCGGGCGAGCAGCGCCCCGACCGGCGAGCGGAACAGGACGTTCATCGACAGAACCCGCGCCAGACGGCATCATCGCCGGCCATGGCCAATCTCGCGATCAACGATCCGCTCACCCAGGCAAGGGTCGATCTCGCCACGGCGCTGCGGGCTGCCGCGCGGCATGGGCTGAACGAGGGCGTGTGCAACCATTTCAGCATGGCCGTGCCCGGCCGGCCGGACCTCTTCCTGGTCAACCCGCAGGGACTGCATTGGTCGGAAGTCACGCCGAGCGATATCGTCATGGCCGACGGCGAAGGCAATATCGTCGAAGGCAAATATCCGGTCGAGGCCACCGCCTTCTACATCCACGCCCGCATCCATGCCGGCAAGCCCGCCGCGGCGGTGGTGCTGCATACCCACATGCCTTACGCCACGGCGCTCACCTCGCTGAAGGACGGCCGGCTCGAGATGTGCACCCAGAACGCGTTCCGCTACTGGGGCCGCATCGCTTACGATGAAGAATATGGCGGCGTGGCGCTCTCCAACGACGAAGGCGAGCGCATGTGCCGGGCGATGGGCGACAAGGACATCCTGTTCCTGCGCAATCACGGCGTCATCGTGAGCGGCCGCACCGTCGCTGAGGCCTATGACGACCTCTACTATCTCGAGCGCGCGGCGATGGTGCAGGTGCTGGCCATGCAGACTGGGCGCGAGCTGCACGTCATCGACGACCGGATGGCCGCCCATGCGGCCGGCCAGATCGCCAACGACACTCAGCAGGCTTTCCTGCATTTCGAATCGCTCAAGCGCATGCTCGACCGGGACGATCCCGGCTGGCGCAAGCTCGCGGCCTGAGCCGCGATTCTCGGGGGAGAAGACCATGCGTGTTCCCATGTTCCTGGCGACGCTCGCGGCGGCGGCTGTGGCGGCAACCTTGCCGGCATCGGCGCAACTGCCGCCGGAACCCAAGGTCGGCCAGTTCGAGGTCAGGGCCTACCAGCGGATCCCCAAGGCGAAGACCGCGGTGCAGCTCACCTCGGACACGGCGCTCGCCCGCAACTTGCGCCGCGAGGTCATGGTGCGGCTGGCGCGCCGCGGCAACGAGGTCGGCTTCTCGGGCGGCAACGTCATGCGCATGGACGTGAGCTATTTCGACCTGCTGGGCAGCGGCTCGGGCAGCGGCCCGACCATCATTCAGGGCGGCAACAACTATGACGGGCCGGGCTCCAACCCGCGGCCCGACCTGCCCGGCATCAAGCTCGAGCGGCGCAACGGCGTGCCGCCGGCCGGGCCGAGTGCCACGCTCAGGCTGACGCTCACGCTCTATTCGGTCGACGGCGGCAAGGTGCTGTGGGTCGCCACCGCCTCGTGCGCGGTTCCCGGCAACGTCGTCGAGCAGGCCGGCCTCGCCATGATCGACAGCATCTTCGACGATGCCGACAAGAGCCGCATCGCCGATGCCGGCTGTCCGCTCTGACGAACTACCGGAGGAAACAGAGTCATGCCGCGTCTTGCCCCGCTCGACCTCGACAAGCTCACGCCCGAGCAGAAGAAGGTGGCCGACGCCATCGTGTCGGGGCCGCGCGGCGGCCTGCGAGGGCCCTTCGAGCCGTGGCTGCGCAGCCCGACGCTCGCTGATCGCGCGCAAAAGCTCGGCGAATATTGCCGCTTCCACAATTCGCTGCCCAACGATCTCAGCGAACTCGCGATCTGCCTGATCGGCCGGCACTTCAAGGCGCAGTACGAGTTCTACGCCCACGCCGCGCTCGCCAAGAAGGCCGGCCTGTCGGCCGAGATCGTCGAGGCGATCCGCACCCGCCAGACGCCGCCTTTCACGCGCGATAGCGAGCGCATCGTCTACGACTTCGTCACCGAGTATCTCGCCACCAACAGGGTCGCCAAGCCGAACTACGAGCGCGCCATCAAGGCGTTCGGCGAGCAGGGCGTGGTCGACCTGGTCGGCGTGTGCGGCTACTACATGCTGGTGTCGATGACGCTCAACGTCTTCGAGATGCCGCTGCCGCCCGGCGAGCCGGAGCCGCTCGCCTAACGCGCATTCTGCTGCGCGTGGCGGGCTCTCACGCTTCGCCGCACCCCTTCTCCTGGCCTCTCCCCCTGTCGGGGGAGAGGAATAAGAGGGTGCCTTCGGGCGACAATGAGGGACGTCGAGCATGTCGACGCCAGTCTAAGCCCGGTGGTTAAAAGTTCCCGATTCGGTCGTATAGAACTTGCCCGCTCATCGGCGGAAAAAGCGCAGGAGCCGTGCCAGCAGCGGGCGGCCATGGCCGACCCGCTCGCGCGCGACCTGCTGGCGGATGCGGTTCCAGACCTCCGGCGACACCGGCGCCGCCGGCAACGTCTCGGTGAGGAACGCCAGGCGATCCTCCCAGCGATCGACGGCGCGGCAGTAGCGGGCATCGCGCTCACGGCGGCGCTCGAAGCCGCGGCCCACGGCGCCCTGCAGGCTGCCGACGGCGTATTCGGCGGCGACCAGCTCCCGGAAATCCATGTCCGCGGGGGCGGCATCGCTGCCGCTCAGGCAACGGCCCATCTGGGCGAGGCCGCGCCGCACCCAGCTCTTGGCGGTGCCGAGCTGCACGCCCAGCCGCTCGGCCAGCTCGCGATGCGTCAGTCCCTCGAAATAGACCAGCGACACCGAGCGGCGATGGTTGGCCGGCAGGTTGGCGAGGCAGGACTTGACCCGCCGCGCCTGCTCGCTCTGCAGCGCGCGATCGGCCGGATCGATCTCCTCGGCGACCAGCGTCTCGGCGTCGGGCTCGCCGTGGCCGTCCTCGCGGCGATGCAGCTGCTCGCGCGCCGACAGGGCGCGGTTGCGCACGATCCGCACCAGCCAGGCATAGGCCATGCCCTTGCCGGGATCGAAGCGGTGCGCCCAACGCCACACGCGGATAAAGGATTCCTGCAGGATGTCCTCGGCGACATCGCTGCGGCCGCCGACGATGCCGCGCGCGATGCTGAGCAGGCGGCCCGCAGTCAGCTCGTAGAGCCGCGCGAACGACGGCTCGCTGCCGGCCGCAATGTCGGCAAGCAGCAGCGCCAGCGGATCGAGCGTGGTGCGGCTGGGCTCGGCGAAGGAGACCGGTGCGCGCTCTTCGCGCATGCCCTGACGAAGATTGAGAATTTCACCCATACCCTCTCCTACCCGCCTTCTCGCCGAACGGATGCACTGCATCCGCCCGCGTGCGTGGCGGGGTTCTCCCGACGTTGGACACCAACTTCGGGAGAACATCATGTCCTTGATCGACACTAGTCCGCGCCGCCGCTTCCTGTCCGGCGCCGGCAAGATCACACTTTCGGCAACCGCGATTGCCCTTCTCTCCGGTAAGGAGAATCTCGCGCTCGCCCAGGGCAAGACGCCCAACAACGACGTCACCATCCTGAACTCCGCGCTCGGCGCCGAGCAGCAGGCGATCGCGGCCTATCAGCTCGGCGCAGACTCCGGCCTGCTGCAGAAAGGCGTCAAGGACCTCGCCGTCCAGTTCCAGGGCCATCACAAGCAACATGCCGACATCCTCGCCAAGACCGTGACCAAGCTCGGCGGCAAGCCGGTGATGCCGCTCAAGGACTACGGCTTCCCCAAGGACAAGCTCAAGTCGCAGAACGACGTGCTGGCCTTCGCCGCCTCGCTCGAGAAAGGCGCCGTCAGTGCCTATCTCGGCGCCGTGCCGATCCTGACCGACCGCAACCTCGCCAATGCCGCCGCCTCGATCCTGGGCGACGAGGCGATGCACTGGGCGGTGCTGCGCCAGGCGCTCGGCCAGAACCCGGTGCCCGACGCTTTCGTGTCGTAGGTCATCATGAGGCTCCTCGCCGCGTCCGCCCTGGCTCTGTCGCTCGCGATCGCGCCCCGCGTCTGGGCGGCCGACCAGGGCGATCCCAGGCGCGGCGAGGAGATCTACCATCGCTGCCTCGCCTGCCACGCCCTCAAGGTCAACCGGGTCGGGCCCAAGCATTGCGGCCTGTTCGGCCGCAAGGCCGGCACCGCGCCCAACTACCAGTACTCGAGCGCGATGAAGAAATACGGCGTGACGTGGAACGAGCAAACGCTCGACCACTTCATCACCAATCCCATGCAGGTCGTGCCCGGCACCAAGATGGGCTACGCCGGCATCAAGGACCCGCAGGAGCGCGCCGACCTGATCGCCTATCTCAAGCAGGCGACCAACGACCCGAAAGAGTGCGACTAGGCGAAGCCGCCAAACCTCATCCTGTGGAGCGAAGGATGGGCAACGGTCTTGGCGTTTCCACCCTTCGAGACGCGCGCTTCGGGCGCTCCTCAGGGTGAGGCCTTCGGCAAAGAACGAAGAGACGCCGATCATGTCGACGCCACCCTAACCCCGTTGCTGGGGTTTCCCGATTCTGTCGTATAGAACGCTTCGCTATCGCGAAGCGTCATCCTCGAAGATTGCCACCGCCCGCGTCCAGCCGGCCGAAGCGCCACGGATCTTGTGCGGGAAGCACGAGATCATGAAGCCGTCGGGCGGCAGCGCTTCGAGATTGTGCAGCTTCTCGAGGTGGCAGTAGCCGATGTCGCGGCCCGCCTTGTGGCCTTCCCAGATGATCGACGGATCGTGGTCGCGCGCCCATTTCTGCGCCGTGAAGTAGAACGGCGCGTCCCAGCTCCAGGCGTCGGTGCCGGTCAGGCGAATGCCTTTCGCGAGCAGGAACATGGTGGCGTCGTAGCCCATGCCGCAGCCTGAGTTGACGTAGTCGTTGTTGCCGTAGCGGCTGCCGGCGCGCGTGTTGACGACGACGATCTCCAATGGCTTCAGCTCGTGGCCGATGCGCTTCAGCTCGGCCTCGACCTCGTTGGCGGTGATGACGTGGCCGTCTTCCTTGTCGCGGAAGTCGAGCTTGACGCCCGGCTGGAAGCACCATTCGAGCGGCACCTCGTCGATGGTGATGGCGCGCTCGCCCTTGTTCATCGTCGGATGGAAATGATAGGGCGCGTCGAGGTGCGTGCCGTTGTGCGTCGAGAGGTTGACGTTCTCGACGGCCCAGCCCGCGCCGTCGGGCAGGTCTTCCTTTTTCAGGCCCGGGAAGAAGCCCGCGATCTGCGCCGCCGTGTTCTCGTGCTTGTGGTACTGGATCTTGGGCCCGAACGGCGGCGGATCGGAGACGACGTCGTTCTCGAGATAGATCGACAGGTCGACGAAGCGGCGCTTCATTATTTCGGCTCTTTGATTTGCTCGTTCGCCATGCCGCCCAGCTGCTCCGGCTTGACCGCGTTCAGGATCGAGCGGGCCAGCAGCAGCCCGATGCACTTCTGGCCGAAATCGTTGAGGTGCAGGCCGTCGTTGTTGACGAACTGCGCATAGGGCATGCCGTCGTCGTACCAGGCGCGCATGATCTCGAAGCGGCGGAACAGGCCGACCTTCTTCTCCTTGGCGACGTCGGCCATCACGCGGGCGTATTCCTCCTCGTCAGGCAGCGCCACGATCGCCGGCACGTACTGCAGGTTCATCATCACGAACTCGACGCCGAGCTCGCGGCCGACATCGATGCCGGCGCGCAGCTTCTGGGCGAACTTTTCGAGCGGATAGCGGCGGATCGCCGAATTCGTGCCGACCTGCCAGACCACGAGCTGGGCATGCTCGGGCATCACGTCGTGATGCATGCGCGCCAGTTCTTCCTCGGCGTCCTGGCCGCCCACGCCCTTGTTGAACACGTGCACCTCGACGCCGGGCAGCGCCGCGTCGAGCTTGATCTTGAGCTGCGAGGGATACGAGAACATCGGGTTGGTGGCGCCGTAGCCCTGGGTCGACGACGATCCCATGGCAACGATGCGCACCTGCTTCTTGTCCTGCACCGCCGCGCGCGTCACCGGCAGCGGCTGGCCGAGCTCGAGGAGCTGGCGTGAGGCGCGGCAGACCGGCTTCTCGGCCCACGCCGCTGTGGTCGTCGCCACCAGGAAGGCCAGTGAGGCGATGGCGAAGCGGCGGAACTTCTTGTGTCCGACCTTCACGTGCCGGGCCGTCACGTGAAGGCCTCCGGCCGGGCTTCGGCCTTGAACCAGTGCGCGCCGTAGGCGATGCCGCACATGATGGCTATTCCGGTCAGGCTCACGACGATTTGCGACACCACCGAGTCTTCGAAGAACGTGTTCACGATCTCGGCGCTCAGCGCCAGGAACGTGCCGAGGCAAAATACCTGCAAAGAATGCTCGCCGCACCTGCGAACTGGCTGCAGGACCGGCCAGTGCAGGAATGCCGCATCCTTCGGCACGAACATCCGCACGAACCAGGCAATGGCGAGGAAGTGCAAAAATCTCAGGATATCCACGTTGGTCTTGTCGATCGGGTAGATGTAACGCGCGGCCAGCTCGGGAAGCAGCCGTTCCATGGAATTGTAGTGCCAGGTCAAGACGATAAAGCCCGCGAACAGCAGGAACAGGAGCGCCGCGATCGAGATCGGCAGGCGCCAGCGGTCGAGCCAGGCAAGCTTGGGCCCGAGCACCGCGAAGGCCGCCCCGGTGTAGAACACGACCTGCCAGGCGAAGGGGTTGAAGAACCACACCTTGGGCTCGGGATAGCCCGGCAGGTTCCAGTCGAAATGCAGTGTCAGCGCATAGAGCACGACCGAGCCCGCGATCACCCTGAGCGGCCAGCGCACGACCAGCGGCAGCACGAGCGGGAACACCGCCAGCAGCACGATGTAGAGCGGCAGCACGTCGAGGTTGGTCGGCCGGAACTTGAGCAGCGCTGCCTCGAGGATGGCGCGGTAGGGATCCTGGCCCAGCCCCAGCAGCTGCATCTCCTCGAGCAGCGACTGGGCGTCGCTCTTCAGGCTCACCCAGGCGATCTGCGCGGTGAACACCACGAACAGCAGGATGTGCGCGACATAGAGCTGCCAGACGCGGCGCCAGATGCGGGCGGCAGCGCGCGGCCAGCCGTTGCGCTGCATCATGCGGGCGTAGGCGATCACCGCGGTGTAGCCCGAGATGTAGACGAAGATTTCCGTCGCATCGGAGAAGCCGTAGTTGCGCACCGTGAGCCAACTCACGACGTTCTCCGGCACGTGGTCGAGGAAGATGAACCACAGCGCCAGCCCGCGGAACAGGTCGAGCCGCAGGTCGCGGCCGGAGCCGATGGTGAGGGCGGGCGCTTGGCCGTGCATGGCGGAGGATACGTATCATTTTAGGGAAACGTGTCCTAGCCGCCGGGCGATGCCCTATCTTCATCCTGAGGAGCGCTCCCATCGCCGTTTCGGCGCGCCGCGCGCCGAAAGCGGCTTTAGCGCGTCTCGAAGGATGAGCACGAGCACCTTGCCTGCCCTTCATCCTTGAGACGGCGCTGCGCGCCTCCTCAGGATGAGGCATTCTCTTGAGATGACCAAAATTCCGCTGATGCTGGTGCCGGGCGTGCTGTGTTCGCCCCGCCTCTATGCCGCGCAGGTGGCGGCGCTCAAGGACGTGGCCGAGATCGTCGTGCCCGACTGGCGCCGCGCGCCGATGGTAATGTGGGACAGTTGGGAGGCGACGGCGCGCTGGGTGCTGGCCCAGGCGCCGGCCGAGAAGTTCGCGCTGGCGGGCCTGTCGCTGGGCGGCATGATCTCGGTCGAGATCATGCAGATCGCGCCTGAGCGCGTGACCCGGCTGGCGCTGCTCGACACCGGCATGCGGAGCCAGAGCGAGGCCGAGCGCGCCGTGCGCTACGGCCGCATCCGGCTGGCTGACGAGGGCCATTTCGAGCTGGTGCTGGGCCTGCAGATGAGCCGCTTCATCCCGCCCTATCGCCTGCCCGACAAGGCGCTGTGCGACGAGGTGCTGACCATGTGCGGCGAGATCGGCGAGGCGATCTACAAGAAGCAGGAGGCGCTTGCCGCCATCCGCGCCGACCGCCGGCCCGACCTGCCGAAGATCAAGTGCCCGACCGTGATCGTGTGCGGCCGCGACGATGCCGCCACGCCGCTCTTCATGTCGGAAGAGATGCACGCGGCGATCGCCGGCAGCGAACTTCACATCGTCGAGCGCTGCGGACATCTCGTCACCATGGAGAGGCCGGACGAGACCAACGCGATCCTGAGAAAATGGCTTTCCTGAATACCACTCATTCCTCCCACTCCTCCTCCTCTTCAGCCACGGCAAGCGGGTCGTATTCGTGGATCGTCTCGTGACGCACGCGCAGACCGGCCGCGGCACCGTCGTTCGATGATTTGCCGCCCCGGCCGTGCGCTTCGAGCAGCAGGCGGCCGGCGTGGCGCTGGCGATCGACACCGCGACCGGCCAGCTCGCCGATTCGGCGACGGCGATGATCGAGTTGATGCGCCGGAAGGGGTGAGCCTACAATCCGTTCCACCAAGCAAGTGAATGCACGAGCGGATTCCTCTGCCCCCGAGCGCCGACCTGGTTAAGCGCCACCACGTCCAGGGGAGCCGCGGCGTCGCCCGGGTAGCCGTCGTCACCATCGCCGCCGCCCTCGCTTTCGCTGGCCCCGCGCTCGCCCAGGACAGGACGGTCCGGATCGGCGAACTGCCGGCGGTGTCGGCGCTGAATGGCAAGGTCTCGGTCGAGAGCGGCGTCGCCGGCGAGGCGGGCCGCAGCAGCGCGGTCGGCCTCGCCAGCGGCTCAATCACGGCACCGCTCGGCCACGCCTTCGGCCTGCAGCTCGACGCCAACGGGTTCACCGACGATGCGGGCTTCACCGGCGGGGGCACGCTGCACACCTTCTGGCGCGATTCGGCGCTCGGCCTGGCCGGCCCGTTCGCGGCCCTCGAGGGCGGCCCGGAAGGGCGGCTCGGATGGTACGGCGGCGAAGCCGAGCTCTATGCCGGACTCTTCACGCTCGGCGGCGAGGCGGGCTATCGCGATTCCGCCGCCGCCGCGATCGCCGAGCCGAGCGGCGGCTTCTGGGGCAGCCACCTCACGCTCTATCCGGTGCCCGATCTCGCGCTCACCGCCGGCGTCGATTCGCAGCTCGGCGAGGTCGCGGCGATCGGCGCGATCGAGGTCCAGCCGACGCTGCTCGGCCGGCACAACATCGCCTTCTTCGCCAACGCCACGGCGGGCGACGCATCGAGCTATTCGGCGACCGTGGGCATCCGCCTCTATTTCGGCGCCGACAAGACGCTGATCCGCCGTCACCGCGAGGACGACCCCAGCACCCCGCCGGTCAACGGCTTCGACATCACGCGGTGCTTCAACGCCTCCACGCTCGGCGGTCTTCCCGCGTGGCTCGTCCGGCGGCTGTGCGGCCTCTGAGCGGACGGAGGTCCACGCGGCGGCGGGCGGCGTGCGCGGCGATGCTGGCGGCGCTCGTGATCGGCCTGGCCTCCGGCGCGCAGGCGCAATCGATCGGCGAGGTCGAGCAGAAATGGCGCGCTTGGATGGTGCGCAACAACAGGACGTCGGGCGGGATCGCCGTGCTGCAGGACGGCAAGCCCGCCCTCGAGGCCACCATGGGCGGCCTGAAGCCGGGCGCGCCGGTGCGGCTGGCCAGTCTCTCCAAGGCCATCACGGCGGTGTGCGTGGCTCGGCTCGTCGAGCGCGGAAGCCTCGGGTTCGACACCACCGTCGGCCGCGCGCTGGCCGGGACGCTCGCCCGCCTCGGCCCGCCCGCCGACAAGCGGCTGGTCGACGTCACGATCGGCGAGCTGCTGGTCCACCGCTCGGGCCTGGGACGGAGCGGCGGCGATCCCACGACGTCGACGGCGCTGGCCGATTACCTGCGGCGCAATCCGGCGACGGACACCGCCTTCGACGCCCAGCTCAGATGGACGCTGCGCTTTGCCCTGTCGTCGCCGCCGGGCGAGCGCTTCGCCTACAGCAACGCCAACTACCTGCTGCTCGGCGCGGCGATCGAGGAGGCGACCGGACAGGCCTACGAGACTTTCTGCCGGAAGCATGTGCTCGTGCCGCTCGGTGCGGCATCGTCGGCGCGGCTCGATCCCGCGCACCGCTTCATGGCAAGCTACGGCGGCTGGAGCATGAAGCTGCAGGACTACGCGCGGTTCTACCAAGCCTTCGCCGACGGCAACTCCGCGATCGGGCCCAAGGCGCGGGCGTGGATGATGTCGCCGGAGGCGAAGTCGCTGGGCGGCGGCGCGCATTACGGGCTGGGCACGTTCGTGCGGCCGACTGCCAAAGGCGGCGCCAATTTCTGGCACTGGGGCGACTGGAAATACACGCTGCTCGATGCCTATGGCGGGCCGATCACCGATTCGTGGATGACCTACGCCGTGCGCATCGGCGCGGCCAACGCCAACGCCACCGTCTATTTCGAGCCCAAGCAGGAGGAGGGAGCCGCGCAGCGCGACCTCGACCATGAACTGGCCCAGGCGCTGGCGGCGCTGCGGCGCTAGGATGGCGGGGAATGGGGAGAGATCCGCATCGATGAAAAAGGCATTGCCTCTGCTGCTGCTCCTCGCGCTGCCGACATCGGTTGGCGGACAGACCGGCACGATCCGCGGCTGGTTCGCGACGCCGGACGGAAGCTGCAAGGTCTGGCTGGTCGCCGAGCATTCGGTCGCCGTCAGCGAGATCCGCGGCCAGTGCGCCAACGGCCTGGTCCAGGGCCCGGCCGAGGTACGCGCGCGCTTCACCGAGGCCGCCACCGCGGGCTTCACGATCGACGGCACGTTCCGCGACGGCCGGCTCGAGGGCCACGGCCGGCAGGTATGGACCAGCGGCCGACGCACCGAGGGCGAATGGAAGGCGGGCCTCTTGAACGGCAAGGCCGTGCTCGACGATTTCAACGGCCAGGAGCATTTCGAGGGCGAGTTCCGCGACGGCATGCAGAACGGCCACGGCACCGAGCACCGGGCGGTCGGCCCGGTGGTGCGCGACTACACGGGCGAATGGCGCAATGGCGACAAGGAAGGCCGGGGCAGCCTGACCATGAGCAAGCCCGGCTGCGCGACGCATGTCCGCTATGACGGCGAGTGGAAGCGCGGCAGCTTCTCGGGCGCGGGCACGCTCACCCTGCCCGACGGCAGCCGCAAGACGGGACGATGGAACGGCAACGCGCTCGAGATGGGCGACGACCGGGTGTCATACAGCTTCATCCGGCTCGAAGACCTGCTCAGGCGGGCCTGCGGCGGCTGAGTCGACGGGAACTCGCCCCAACGGGCGCACGTTCTCTGGCTATCCCCGCAGCAGGAATCGTCAAATGCACGGCCAGGATTCGAAGGAGGACCTTTTGAGAAGGGTCGGCGAGTTGCGCGAGCAGGCGCAACGGGCGCGGCGCCTGGCGCAGAGTTTCCCCGTCAACGGCGACAAGGAACTCCTCGACCGCCATGCGCGCGAGCTCGACGCGCAGGCCGACAAGATCGAGAGCGAGGCCCGCGCCGGCGGCTCGCGCTCCTGAAGATCGCCTCCGCGCCTCAGCGCGCGCTCAACACCTGCTCCAGCTTCTGCGCCAGCTCGCGCATGCGATAGGGCTTGGCGATGAACTGCACGTTGTCCTTGAGCTCGCCCTTGCTGACCAGCGCGCCCTCGAAATAGCCCGAGGCGAACAGCACCCTGAGGCCGGGCTTGAGCAGCAGCGCCCGCTCGGCAAGCAGGCGGCCGGCGATCTCGCCCGGCATGACGACGTCGGTGAACAGGAGATCGATGTCCGTCTCGTGCTGCAGAATGGCGAGCGCGTCGGCGCCGTTCGATGCCGAACGAACGGCAAAGCCCATGCGTGCCAGCATGTCGACCGCCTCCTCGAGCAGGCCGGGATTGTCGTCGACCACCAGGATCTTGCTCTTGCGCCGCGCCGGCGGGGCGGTCGCGGCCGCCGCTGTCGCCGCGCTGGCCGGCCCGGCGGCATCGAGGATCAGCAGGCCGAAGCCCAGCAGCCCGCGGCCCGGCTCGGCGAGCGGGCTCAACAGCACGCGCACCTGCCGGGTGCCGCCGGCCTTGGTCGGGAACTGGCCGATCGCCTCGTGGCGGCCCGATTGGGCGGCGCCCTTGAGGTCGAGCTTGCCGTGCAGCTCGGCGAAGTTGCGGCCGATCACGTCCTGGGCGGTGTAACCCAGCAGCGACGTGGCGCCGGCATTCCAGCTCACGACATCGCCCTGCGGATCGAGCAGCACGACCGCCACGTCGCCCAGGCCGGCGATGAAGCGCTGCAGCAGATGCCCGGCGTCGGCCGGCATGTCAGGCATGACTGGGTACCGCGCCGTTTCCGTTGTCGTTGCGGTCGCCGCCCAGCGCACGCCGCACGACGGCGGCGAGGTCGGCCTTCTGGTGCGGCTTGGAGAGCAGCATCATGCCCTCGCTCAGACGGCCGTCGTTGAGCAGCGCGTTCTCCGAGTAGCCGGACATGAACACCACGCGCGTCCGCGGCCAGCGCCGGCGCACCTCGTCCGACAGTTCCTTGCCGTTCAGCCGGCCGGGCATCATGACGTCGGTCAGGACCAGATCGAAACCGCCCTCGTCGAGCAGGCGGAGCGCCGCCTCGGCGTTGGCGGCGTGGCGTACCTTGTAGCCCAGGCTGCGCAGCTGCTCGCTGACGATGGCGCGCACGGCCTCCTCGTCCTCGACCACCAGGATGCTCTCGTGGCCGCCGCGCATCGACTCGCGCCGCGCCGGCGCGGCGGCCGCTGCCGGCATGTTGCGCGGGAAATACATGCGCACCGTCGTGCCGTGGCCGGGCTCGCTGTAGATCGCGATGTGGCCCTTCGACTGCTTGATGAAGCCGTAGACCATGCTGAGCCCGAGCCCGGTGCCCTTGCCGACTTCCTTGGTGGTGAAGAACGGCTCGAAGACGCGCGCCAGGATCTCGGGCGACATGCCGCGCCCGCTGTCGCTGACCGACAGCATGACGTAGTCGCCCGGCACCAGGTCCTCGTCGTCCTGGCGGTCGACATAGGCCTTGTCGAGCGTGACGTTCCTGGTCTCGATGGTGAGCCGGCCGCCCTCAGGCATGGCGTCGCGCGCGTTGATGCAGAGGTTGATCAACGCCGTCTCGACCTGCGTGCGGTCGACATGGGCGGTCCACAGGTCGGGCCCGGCGACGGTCTGCAGCACGATGTGCTCGCCCAGGGTGCGGTGCAGCAGCCGCGCCGTCGAGGCTACCAGGTCGTTGAGGTTGGAGGTCTCGGGCTGCAGCACCTGCTTGCGCGAGAAGGCGAGCAGCTGGCGGGTCAGGTCGGCGGCCTTCTGGCCGGCGTCGCTGATGCGCCGCACGCGCTTGGTGATGTGCTCGGGCGCGTCGCCGTCCTCGAGGATGGCGTCGGCGTTGGCCAGCACGATGGTCAGGATGTTGTTGAAGTCGTGCGCCACGCCGCCCGTGAGCTGGCCGACCGCCTCCATCTTCTGCGCCTGGAAGAGCTGCTCGCTGGTGCGGCGGTGGCTGCTGGTCTCCTGCGCCACGCGGCGGTCGAAGACCACCGTGACGATGGCGGTGATCAGCACCAGAGTGGCGATGATCGCGGTGACGCCGGCGAACACCGAATGGTCGAGGCCGAGCACCGGCGGCGCCTCGGTGGTGGTGGCGTAGCAGAAGGTCGAGGCCATCGCCGTGTAGTGCATGGCGGTGACGGCGAGGCCCAGGATCATGGCGCCGACCACGTCGCGCGCGCGGCCGATGCCGCGGCTGCCGAGCAGGCTCAGCCAATGGCGCACCTGGAGGGCGGCGACCGAGAGCAGCACGGCGACGACGATCGAGGCGACGAACAGGCCGGGGTCGTAACGCACCATCGCGTTCAGCTCGACCGCCGACATGCCGGTGTAGTGCATGGCGCCGATGCCGGCGCCCATCAGCGTGCCGCCGATCAGCAGCCGCGTGGTCGACACGACCGGTCGCGCCACGACATGCAGCGCCACGGCGGCGCCCAGGATCGCCGGCACCATCGAGAGCGCGGTCAGTCCGGCTTCGTAGGACACCGGGATCGGCAGCACGAAGGCCAGCATGCCGATGAAATGCATCGCCCAGATGCCGGCGCCCATGGCGAGCGCACCGCCCGCCATCCACGCGTAGCGCCCGCGCCCGCCCTGCAGCTCGGCAATGCGGCGGGCAAATTGCAAGAAGGCGTAGCCGCCCAGCGACGCCACCAGATAGGAGAGCACGACCAGCGTTAGGCTGTACGTCTCCGGCAGCGCCTGCGAAGGATTGGCGTCCAGCGCGAAAAAGTTCGAAAGATTCATCCGCTCGAAATCAGACGGCCGCCCACCTCGGCCTTAATGCAGCGATGATGCATTAATTCCCCAAAATGGTCCAGCACCCCAAGGACCTCACCATAGCAGAACGGCCGCTCCGGCGCCCCGAAGACGGGGCCTAGCCGATCACTTTCTTTTCGCGCAGCGCCTTGATTTCCTCGGGCGACAGACCGGCGATGCCGCCCAGCACCTTGTCGGTGTGCTCGCCCAGCGCCGGCGGCGGGCGGCTGTCGTCGACCGGCGTGTCGGAGAACCGATAGTTCGAGCCGATGATCGGCACCTCGCCGACGCGGCTGTGCTTGTAGGTCTTGAGCATGCCGCGGCGCTTCACTTCGGGATTGTCGAGCGCCTCCTTCATAGTGCGGATCGGACCGGCCGGCAGGTGGCGCAGCTTCTCCGCCCAGTTCTCCTTGGTGTCGGTCCTGAGCACGTCCTCCATCATCTTCATCAGCAGCGGCTTGTTGGCGACCCGGTCGGCGATCGTGGCGAAGCGCGGGTCGGTCGCCCATTCGGGATGGCCGAGCGCCTTGCAGGTGTCGACGAACAGCTTCTGGTTGGCGACCGCCATGTAGATCTTGCCGTTCCGGGTCTCGAACGAGCCGTTGGGCGCCGAGGCGAAGTGGCTGTTGCCGGCGCGCCGGGGCTCCTCGCCGCCGATCAGATAGTAGCTGCCCATGTTGCCGAGGCAGGCGAGCGCGGTGTCGAATAGCGCGAGATCGATGTGCTGGCCCCTGTTCGTGCCGCGGCCGGCGGCGTCGCGAGCATAGAGCGCAGCGTTGATCGCCGCCACCGAATGGATGCCGGTCATGGTGTCGACGACGGCGATCGCATGGCGCAGGCCCTCGCCGTTCGCCTCGCCGTTCACGCTCATCATGCCCGACTCGCCCTGCAGCACGGGATCGTAGCCCGGCCGGTCGGACAGCGGCCCGGTCTGGCCGTAGGCGCTGATCGAGAGATAGATCAGCCGCGGATATTTCTGGTGCAGGCTCTGCCAATCGAGCCCGTACTTCTTCATCACGCCGGGCCGGAAGTTCTGCAGCAGCACGTCGGTGTCGGCCAGGATCCTGTGCACCACCGCCTGGCCTTCGGGCTTGGTGAAGTCGAGCGCCACGCTCTTCTTGCCGCGATTGTAGGTCATGAAGAAGTGGCTCTCGCCCTGCGGCCCGCCGGCGCGCGGTCCCGCGCCCTTGCGCGTGTCGTCGCCGCCGTCGGGATTCTCGATCTTGATCACGTCGGCGCCCATGTCCGACAGGATCTGGCTGGCCAGCGGCCCCGCGATCACGCGGGTGAAATCGATCACGCGAATGCCGCTGAGCGGCGGACGACCTGAGGAGGACATGGAAGCAAGGTTAGCACGACTCGCCGCCGCGAAAGGGCGAGAGCGGCGGCTAATGCGCGCCCGCCTCCGCCGCGAGAGCCGCAGTGCGGGCGTCGGGCTTGCGCAGGATCAGCACCGTCAGGATCGACAAAAGGATCACACCACCCAGGGCCCAGAAGCTGTCGCCGTAGGCCATGACCGTGGCGTTGAGCCGGACCTGCTGGGCGATGATGTCGTAGGCGCGCTGGGTCGCCGTGGCGAGATCGCTGCCTTGGGCGGCGAAGTTGGCGGCCAGCGCATGGACCTGCTCCTGCAAACGGGTGCTGTTCTGGGTCAGCGTCTCGGCGATCGCCGAGAAATGCATCTGCTCGCGGATCTGCACCACGGTGGAGAGCATGGCGATGCCGATCGAGGCGCCGAGGTTGCGCATCACCGAGGTGATGCCGGCGGAATCGGCGGTATCACGGCGCGACAGGCCGACCACCGAGAGCTGGGTGAGCGGGATGGTCGCTAGCGGCTGGCCCGCGGCGCGCAGGAGCTGCGGGAAGACGAGCTGGTCCATGCCGGTATCGGGCGACATGTGGACGTTGATGAAGCACGAGGCGGCGAACATCGAGAGCCCGATGCCGACCAGGATGCGCGGGTCGATCCGTTTGATCAGCCACGGCATCCACGGCAGCATGAAGAGCTGCGGGATGCCGCTCCACATCATGACGTAGCCGATCTGCTGGGCGTTGTAGCCCTGGACCTGCGCGAGATAGGCGGGAATGAGATAGACCGAGCCGAACGCGGTGGCGCCGAACACCGCCATCAGGATGCCCGAGCCGCCGACCGAGCGCGTGCCGAGCAGGCGCAGATTGATGAACGGCTTGTCGGCGGTGAACTCGGCGATCAGGAACACCGCGATGCCGAGCACGGCGGCGATGGTGCCGACCACGATCAGCTGCGAGCCGAACCATTCCTTGCGCTGGCCCTCCTCGAGCACGAAGGTCATCGACGACAGCCCGATCGCCATGGCGACCAGGCCGAGCCAGTCGCCGTCACGCAGCTCGTGCAGGCGCGTGTGCTCGCGGTCGAGCGCATAGAGCTGCAGCGCGATCGCCAGCAGGCCTGGCCCGACATTGAGATAGAAGATGTAGTGCCAGGAGATGTTCTCGGTCAGCCAGCCGCCGACCGTCGGACCGATCGCCGGGGCCAAGGTCGCCACCATGCCGAACATGGCGATGCCGACCGGCTGCTTGTCGGGCGGCAGGCGCGTGCGGGCTATCGTGAGCGCGGTGGGAATGAGCACGCCGCCGGTAAAGCCCTGGCCGATGCGGAACAGGATCATCTCGGTCAGGCTGTTGGACAGCGCGCACATCACCGAGAAGAAGACGAACAGCGCCGACATGGTGCTGAGGAAGCGGCGCTGGCCGATCACGTGGCCGAGCCAGCCGGTGAGCGGGATGATGATGATCTCGGCCATCAGGTAGCCGGTCGACAGCCAGCTTCCCTCCTCCGGCGTGGCGCTGATGGCGCCGCCGATCTGGGCGAGCGAGGCGTTTGTGATCTGGATGTCCAGGATCGCCATGAAGGCGCCCATGATGCCGCTGCCCACCGCGAGCCAGTCGCGGAGGACGAGCGGCTGGCCGGCGGGCTTCATTTTGCCGCCTGGTTGACGGCCGGCAGCGGGCGGATGTCGACGGTGACGGTGGCCGACAGGCCGGGCCGCAGCTTGGCGGCGAGCGGGTTATGCGGGTCGAGCACGATCTTCACCGGCACCCTCTGGACGATCTTGGTGAAGTTGCCGGTCGCGTTCTCGGGCGGCAGCAGGGCGAACTGCGCCCCGGTCCCGGGCGCCAGCGAATCGACCTTGCCGGCGATCTCCTGGCCGGGGAACGAATCGATGCTGATCGTCGCCGTCTGGCCGGGCGTCATGTCGCCGGTCTGCGTCTCCTTGTAGTTGGCGACGATGTAGATGCTGCCGGTCGGCACCACGCTCATGATGCGCGTGCCGGGCTGCACGAACTGGCCCTGCCGGCCGGTGCGGTCGCCGACCACGCCGTCGACCGGCGCGCGGATCGTGGTCTCGTTGAGATTGATCCTGGCCTGGTCGAGTGCCGCCTTCTTGGCCTCGATCGCGGCATTGGCCTGCTTCTTCTGGCTTTCGAGTACGGCGACATGCGCCTGCGCGGCCTGCAGCGCCGCCTGCTTCTGCAGCAGGTCGGCCTGCGCCTGCTGCTGGCGCTGCACGGTGCCGACATTGCTGCGCGCGAGCTCGCCGTAGCGGGTCAGTTCCTGCTGGGCGAAGGTGACGGCGGCCTGCGCCTGGGCGATCTGCGCCTGTTGCTCCTTCAATTGCGCGTCGATATTGGCCGAGTTGGCCACCGCCGAATCGAGATCGGCCTGGGCGCTGTCGACCGCGGTTTGATAGTCGCGCGGATCGATGCGCGCCAGCACGTCGCCCTTGTGAACGACCTGGTTGTCGCCGACCGCGAGCTGGGCGATGTAGCCGCCGACCTTGGGCGCGATCGTGACGTTGTCGGCGCCGAGATAGGCGTCGTCGGTGGTCTCGTAATGCCGGCCGATCAGGTACCAGTAACCGCCGATACCGACGCCCAGCGCGAGCACGACCGCGGCCAGCGCGCCGAGCAACAGCTTACGCCGGCGCTTGTTGTCCGGCCGGCGCTTGGGCGGCTGGGCGTCTGCCGGCCGCTCGCGCGGCGGCTGAAAGGGCACCTCCCGGACATCGATCCGGCGGTCCAGATTGACCGGTGACGAACCATCCACGACACAAAACTCCTCGACTACTTAGCTATGCGCCAAACATTGGTAATGAATTGGACCTTTGTATGGTTTCCTCAAGTAGGATTGATTTTCTTATCTAGTATTGCTAAATAGACTATTGGGAATTACCAAGAGATAGGCCAATGAGCAAACCTCCCATCGATATGGACGAGATCCGCAAGGACCCCGCGCTGGTCAAAGCCGTGCAGACCGAATTCCGACGGGCTGTCGGCATGATCAGCGGGCGCTGGAAGCTCGAGATCCTCTATCTGCTGAGCCACGGCACGCGCCGCTTTGGCGAACTGAAGCGCGGCCTGCCCGGCATCACGCAGCACATGCTGACGGCGCAGTTGCGCGCGCTCGAGCGCGACGGGCTGATCAAACGCACGGTCTACGCCGAGGTGCCGCCGCGGGTGGAATACGAGAACACCCCGGCGGCCCGCCGCCTGCGGCCAATCTTCGTCGAGATCGTGCAGTGGGCGCGCGACCATCAGGGCGCGGCCGAGCAGCAGAGCGAGGACGTCGCGGCCTGATCAGCGCCGGCTGTCGAGGACCTCGAGCAGCTCGTCGATCTTGACCTGCCGGTCGCGCGCGCTGCCGGCATGGAAGGCGTGCGCCACGCAGTGCTGCAGATGGTCGTGCAGGATCTCCTGCTCGACCTTGTCGAGCGCCGCCCGCACCGCGCGCACCTGGTTGATGACGTCGATGCAGTAGCGGTCTTCCTCGACCATGCGCGCCACGCCGCGCACCTGGCCCTCGATGCGGCCCAGACGCGCGAGCTGCGCCTTCTTCACCCGTTCGTCCATGCTTGAACCATACCCCCGTAGGGTATAGAAGGCAAGCATGACGGCAGAAGAAATCGCAATCGACCCGGTCTGCGGCATGAAGGTGAGAACCGCCGGGGCAAGGAACACCGCGCGGCACCAGGGTCACACTTATTACTTCTGCAATGCCAAGTGCCTGGCCAAGTTCACCGCCGAGCCGGCGCGCTACCTGAAGCCCGCGGAGGCGGTTCGGCGCGAGCCGCCGCCGCGCCCGCCCGCGAAGCCCGGCGCCGTCTACACCTGCCCGATGCATCCCGAGGTGCGCCAGCACGGGCCGGGCAGCTGCCCGATCTGCGGCATGGCGCTGGAGCCCGCCGAGGTCTCGCTCGACGAGGGCCCCAACGAGGAGCTGATCGACATGACCCGCCGCTTCTGGGTGGGCCTTGGGTTCGCGATCCCCGTGGTGCTGCTGGAGATGGGCGGGCACTTCTTCGACATGCAGGCGCTGCTCTCGCCCAAGCTCTCGGGCTGGCTGCAGCTCGCGCTGTCGACGCCGGTGGTGCTGTGGGCCGGCTGGCCGTTCTTCGTGCGCGGCGCGCAATCGATCGCGCGGCGGGCGCTCAACATGTTCACCCTGATCGCGATCGGCACCGGCGCGGCCTTCGCCTACAGCGTCGTCGCCGCGCTCGCCCCGCATCTCTTCCCGGCCTCGCTGCGCGACCAGCACGGCGTGGCGCCGGTCTATTTCGAGGCCGCCTCGGTGATCGTGGTCCTCGTCCTGCTGGGCCAGGTCCTCGAGCTTCGGGCGCGCGCCAGCACCAGCGGCGCCATCAGGGAGCTGCTGAAGCTCGCCCCGCGCACGGCGCTGCGCGCGGATGCCGGCGGCCATGACCGCGAGGTGGCGATCGACGCCATCGTCATGGGCGACCGCCTGCGCGTGCGGCCGGGCGAGAAGGTACCGGTCGACGGGATGGTCGTCGAAGGCGCAAGCGACATCGACGAATCGATGCTGACCGGCGAGCCCATGCCGGTCGCCAAGCAGGCGGGAGCGCGGGTGATCGCCGGCACCCTGAATGGCGGCGGCAGCTTCGTCATGACCGCCGAGCGCGTCGGCGCCGACACCGTGCTCGCCCGCATCGTGGCGCTGGTCGCCGAGGCGCAGCGCAGCCGCGCGCCGATCCAGCGGCTGGCCGACGTCGTCGCCTCGTGGTTCGTGCCGGCGGTGATCGCCGTCGCCGTGCTGGCGTTCGCGGCGTGGATGCTGTGGGGGCCCTCGCCCGCCTTCAGCTACGCCCTGATCGCGGCGGTTTCGGTGCTGATCATCGCCTGCCCGTGCGCGCTGGGGCTCGCCACGCCGATGTCGATCATGGTGGGCGTCAGCCGCGGCGCCGGCGCCGGCATCCTGATCCGCAATGCCGAAGCGCTGGAGCGGCTGGAGAAGATCGACACGCTGGTGGTCGACAAGACCGGCACGCTGACCGAAGGCCGGCCGCGGATCACCAACGTCACGGGCGGCATCGAGACCATTCGGCTGGCGGCGGCGCTGGAGCGCGGCAGCGAGCATCCGATCGCCCGCATGATCGTCGCCATGGCGACCGAGCGGCATCTCGAGCTGCCCGCCGTCGCCGACTTCAAGTCCCATGCCGGGCGCGGCGTGTCGGGCACGATCGAGGGCAAGCGCATGCTGCTCGGCAATGCCCGCCTGCTCGCCGAGCACGGCGTCGATCTCGGCAATTTCCAGCGCCAGGTGATGCTGACGATCGACGGCAAGCTCGCCGGCACACTGTCGATCGAGGATCCGATCAAAGCCTCGACGCCGCCGGCGCTGAAAGCGCTGCGCGATGCCGGCGTGCGCGTGGTCATGCTGACCGGCGACACCAGGCGCGCCGCCGAAGCCGTCGCCAGCGAGCTCGGCATCGACGAAGTGCACGCCGAAGTGCTGCCAGAGGACAAGGCGCGCCTGGTGCAGAAGCTCAGGGACGAGGGCCGCGTCGTCGCCATGGCGGGCGACGGCATCAACGACGCGCCGGCGCTCGCCTCGGCCGATATCGGCATCGCCATGGGCACCGGCACCGATATCGCGATCGAAAGTGCCGCGGTCACCCTGGTGAAGGGCGATCTCGGCGCCATCGCGCGGGCGCGGGCGCTGTCGACATCCACCATGCGCAACATCCGGCAGAACCTGTTCTTCGCCTTCGTCTACAACGCCGCCGGCGTGCCGATCGCGGCCGGCGTGCTCTATCCCTTCTTCGGCGTGATGCTGAGCCCGATCGTCGCCGCCGCGGCCATGTCGCTCTCATCGGTGAGCGTGATCACAAATGCGTTGAGGCTGCGGCGCGCCCGGCTGTGACCGCTATAATGCCGGGCATGAGGCTCGCACCGTTTCTCGGCTCGCTGGCCGCCGGACTCGTGCCGCTCGCCGCCAGCGACGGCGCCTATTGCGAGCGGCTGTACGACTATGCCGTGCGTTATCGCGGCAAGGCGATCATGGGCGAGATGCGGCCGACCCCCGACATGATCGTGGCCCAGGAGCAATGTCGCGGCGGCGACACCGCGCAGGGCATCGGCACGCTCGAGCGCCTGCTGCGCGGCGCCAACATCACGCCGCCGCCGCGCTAGGACCCGACGATGAAGAGATTGATTCCGCTGCTTGGCTTGCTTGCGCTCTCTTCGGGGGCTGAGGCGCAGAGCACTGATGCGGAGTATTGCGGCAAGCTCGCGGCGCTCGCCTACAAATATGTCGGCGGCGCCGGCGGCGATGGCCGAAGCTTCCCCGACCTCAATACGCTCGGCGCCATCGACGACTGCAACAAGGGCAACTACGCCCGCGGCATTCCCTATCTGGAAAGGCGCCTGCGCGATTCGAAGATCACCCTACCGCCGCGCTAGGCGACCGTGAGATCGCTGCCCGTCAGCCGACGGTAGGCTTCGAGGTAGCGCTTGCTGGTCGCCTCGACCACTTCGGCCGGCAGCCTGGGCGGCGGCGCATCGCCGTTCCAGCGGCCGGCGTGGCGCTCGACATCGAGCCAGTCGCGCAGCGGCTGCTTATCGAAGCTGGGCTGCGGCCTGCCCGGCGCGTAACCGTCGGCCGGCCAGAAGCGCGAGCTGTCCGGCGTCATGACCTCGTCGATCAGCAGGATCTCGCCCGCCTTCGTGCGGCCGAACTCGAACTTGGTGTCGGCGATGATGATGCCGTTCTTGGCAGCGACGTCGCGGCCCTTGCCGTAGACGAGCCGCGTCAGCCGTTCGAGCTCGGCCGTCACCTCGGCTCCCAGCACCTCGCGCATGCGGCTGACGGTGATGTTCTCGTCGTGGCCGCTTTCGGCCTTGGTGGCCGGGCTGAAGATCGGATTGTCGAGCCGCACGCTTTCGCTGAGACCATCCGGCATCTTCTCGCCGGCGAGCGTCTTGCTCTTGGCGTATTCGCGCCACGCCGAGCCCGACAGGTAGCCGCGGATCACGCATTCGATCGGGAACACGGTGCCGCGCTTGCACAGCATGGTGCGGCCGGCGATCTCAGCGCGATGCTCCTTGAGCGCGGGCACGGCGGCGATGATGCTGTCGGCATCCGCCGCGATCATATGGTGCTTGACCAGTCCATCGAGCTGACGAAACCACCAGGCGCTCACCTGGGTCAGCACCGCGCCCTTCATCGGGATCGGCTCGGCCATCACCACGTCGTAGGCGCTGACGCGATCGGTAGCGACCAGCAGCAGCCGGTCGGCATCGACCTCGTAGACGTCCCTCACCTTGCCCCGGGCGATCCGCCTGAGCGGCAGATCGCTCGTCGTCATCAGCACCATCTATTTCTCGTTCCGCATCTCGTGGAAGACTTCCTTGGCCGTGATCAGCGCCTCGCGCACCGACGGCAGGCCGATATAGCCACAGAGATGCATCAGCGCCTCGGACAATTCGTCTTCGCTCCAGCCCTGGTTGCGCGCCATGCGGAGATGGATGGCAAGCTCGGGCCAGCGCGCCTGCGCGGTGTCGGAGATCACGCAGATCAACGTCTTCGTCTTGAGGTCGAGGCCGGGGCGATCCCACAGCATGCCGAACACCGCCTCGCGGGCGTAGTCGCCGAACTTCTTCATGATCGGATCGTCGTACACCGACTTGTTCATGTTCTCGGCGTACTTGGCGCCCATCAGCTTGCTGCGGATCGCGGTGCCTTTCTTGTAGAGCTCGCTCTCGGCCATCGTTCCCTCCTGGTGAGGGCGGCAGCGTAGCGTTCCCTCACACCAGCCGGTAGCCAATTCCGGGCTCGGTCAGCACGTGCGTCGGTGTGGATGGATCGGCCTCGATCTTCTGGCGAAGCTGGCGGACATAGACGCGCAGGTACTGCGGGTCGACGGCTTCGTTGCGCCACACCGCGCGCAGCAGGTGCTTGTGAGTCAGCACCTTGCCGGCATGGATCACGAGCTGCTCGAGGATGTCGTATTCCTTGGGCGAGAGCTTGACGTCTTCCGCACCGCGACGCACCAGCCGGCGTACCAGATCGACGCTGAGATCGCCGCTGGCGAAGGAGCGCTCCGCTCCCTGCTCCTGCAAACGATGGCGCAGCGCCGCCCGGATGCGCGCCAGCAGCTCGTCGGCGCCGAACGGCTTGGTGACGTAGTCGTCCGCGCCGGAATCCAGCGCCGTCACCTTGGCCGCCTCGTCGCCCCGGCTCGACAGCACGACGATCGGCACCGGGCTCTGCTTGCGGATGTCACCGATCAAGGAGAGGCCGTCGACGTCCGGCAGGCCGAGATCGAGCAGCACCAAGTCGGGCTGGTGCTGGTGCAACGCGACCAGCGTCTCCGCCCCGGTCGCGGCCTCGTGCGTGCGGTAGTCGTGCGCGCCCAAGGTCGTGCGCAGCAGGCGGCGGATCGGCGGCTCGTCCTCGACGATCAGGATGGTGGCGGCATCGCCGGTCATGCAGGACTCGCAGGATAGCGCACAATGAACTCCGCGCCCGAACGGGCGACGCGGTTGCGGGCCGCGATCGTGCCGCCCTGGGCCTCGACAAAGCCCTTGGCGATGGCGAGGCCGAGCCCCGTACCCGCACGCCGGCGGTCGCCGGCATCGGCGCGGTAGAATTTCTCGAACAGGTGGTCGAGCGCCTCGGGCGCGATGCCCGGCCCCTCGTCGCGCACCGCGATCTCGACGGCGTCGCCCACCCGCCGCGCCGAAAGCTCGATGCGTCCGCCGCTGGGTGAATACTTGGCGGCATTGTCGAGCAGGTTGAACAACACCTGCTCGGCCAGCACGAAATCGAGCGACAGCGGCGCCAGGCGGGGTTCGACCGAGGAGGAAACGGCACGGCCCTTCAGCACCGGCTGGGCCCGGCGTAGCGCCGTCGAGACGAGATCGCCCACCTCGACCGGCTCGCGCTTGGGCTGGATGGCGCCGGCATCGAGCCGCGTCATGTCGAGCAGATTGCCGACGAAACGGTCGAGCCGCTCGGCCTCGCTCAGCGCCGTGCCCAGCAGCTCCTGGCGCGTCGGCTCGTCGTAGCGCTGACCGTGACTCCTGAGGCTCGACAGCGCGCCGGTGATCGAGGCGAGCGGCGTGCGCAGATCGTGGCTGACCGAGGTCAGCATCGACGAGCGCAGGCGCTCGCGCTCGGCGCCGAGCCGCGCCTGATCGATGTCCTGCGCCAAGCTGACGCGTTCGATGGCAACGGCGGTCTGGTTGCCGACCGCCTCGAGCAGCTGCCGCTCGGCCGAGGAAAGCGCGCGCCCCTCGCCCAGCGCCAGGATGCCGACGATGCCGATCGGCGAGCGGCTGGTGCGGATCGGCACGAACAGCCAGTTTCCGTTCGCCGGTCGGTCCGACTCCCAGGCTTCTCGTGCCGCCGCAAGGCCAGCCTCGGCGAGCTCGCTGTCAGGCGGAAAGGCGGCGCGCAGTTCGAGTTGCCTCGCCTTGTCGGGCAGCAGGATGGCGACCTCGGCATTGAGCAGCCGCGCCAGTTGCGTGACCACGATCCACAAGAGATCGTCGAGCTCGATCACGCCGGCGATCTTGCCGCTGAAGGCGTAGAGCTCGGCGTTAGTGTGCGCCTCGCGGCGGGCGGCTTCGGCCTGGGCGCGCGTGCGCGTGCCGAGCGCGCTCGCCACGATGGCGACGACCATGAAGAAGAACAGCGCCACCACGTTCGCGGGGTCGGCGATGGCGAAGTGATAAAGCGGCGGCAGGAAGAAGAAGTTGAAGCACAGCACGGAGAGCCCCGACACCCAGAGCGAGGGCGCGAGTCCGTGCCGCACCGCCGCCACCAGCACCGGCACGACGTAGATGAGGGAGACGTTGGCCAGGCCGACATAGATGTTGATCACCGCGCCGACGGCAGTCGCCAGCCCGGCCGTCAGGATGCCCTCGACATAGGGACCGACCGAATGTGCTGACCGAGGCGGCCGCCCGGTAACGTTGTCCATCGCATCCGAGGATGTCACCGGCAGCCGCGCTCTTTCAACATCTGCCGCCGCTATGAAGTTCATATGCAGGCCCTGCGCCCTCCGTATGGATTTCCAACGAGGCGCAGCACTAATGCCTTGCCCGGCGGCGGCCCGCGCCGCTTTGTGGGGGATTTCCATGACCATGCGTTCCCTATTCGTCCAGGCGCTCGTGCGAGCGCTGTTGCTGGCAGTCACCTTCGTATTGGCCTTCGCCGTCGATGTCCGCGCGCAGCAATCGCCGGCGAACATGCCCGGCGACGGCTTGCTGGTGCGCTTCCTCGGCAACTTCTTCAATGGCTCGCAGGACATCGCAAAGTCGCCGTGGCCGTACAACAGCGGCGCGCCGTCTGATTTGCGCAAGCTGCCGGCGCCGCAGAACTCCCCGCCGTTTCCCTACAGCGAATACCAGATCGGCGGCACGCCCACGATCGGCGACCGCAACGAGATGACGCTCTACCCGCTGACCAAGGCGCTGCAGGACGGGCCCGACGGCAAGTGGTGGAAGGAGTCGCGCATCGCCATCACCGGCTGGATCGAGCTCGGCGCCAACGGCAGCACATCCGCCAACCAGCCCGGCGCCGGCAGTTACGGCAACGCACCGTATCTCTACGACCAGCAGCCGAACGCGTTCAACCTGCACCAGGCCGACATCCATGCCATGCGCCTGCCGGACACATTCCAGACCGATCACGTCGACTGGGGCTTTCGCGTCGATGCGATGTACGGCCAGGACTATCGCTACACGACGATGAAGGGGCTGTTCAGCCAGCAGCTCCTGGTGAACAACCAGCACTACGGCTACGACATGCCGATGATGTACGGCGACATCTACGTCCCGTGGGTCGCCCAGGGCATGAACATCCGCATCGGCCGCTTCATCTCGCTGCCCGACATCGAGGCGCAGCTCGCGCCCGACAACTACATGTTCAGCCACTCGCTGCTCTACGGCTACGACCCGTACACGCAGATGGGCATCGTGGCGACGGTCAAGATCGACAACAACTGGACCATTCAGCTCGGTTTGACCGGCGGCAACGACACGGCGATCTGGGATCCCGACGCGGTCCTTTCGCCGCTCGCCTGTGTGCAGTGGACCGCGTCGAGCAACGGCGATTCGGTCTATGGCTGCGCCAACAGCATCAACGGCGCGCAGTACCGCTACAACAACGTCAACCAGCTGGTCGCCACCTGGAGCCATCGCTTCAGCCAGACGTGGAACGTCGCAACCGAGGCCTGGTACATGTGGGAGAAGGACGTGCCGGCGTGCAGCGGCATCACCAACACGCCCGGCGGCATCAACCTGCCGTACGGCTGCGCGCCCATCGCCGGCTTCACCCAGGAATGGGCGATCGTGAACTACATCAACCTGCAGGTAACGGAGAAGGATTCGTTCTCGCTGCGCAACGAGTTCATAAACGACGTGAACGGCCAGCGCACCGGCATCGCCACGCGCTACTACGGCATCGGCGGCAGCTGGACGCACTTCTTCAAGCAGAATGTCCTGCTGCGGCCAGAGCTCGTCTACTACCAGGCGATGGACAATCCGGCGTTCCAGCAGGGCACCAAGTTCACGCAGCTGGTCGCCGCCGCCGATCTCATCATCCGATTCTGAGCGCCAGACCGATCGACGACGCCACGGCAAGAAGCGCAGCCAGGATCATGCCGATCTCGAACAGCACGTCTTCGGCGGCGACATTCTCGAGCGGTGCGTCGTTGATCTCGAGCGACCATTGCTCGGTGCGGTGCCCGATGTGCGAGGGGGAAGACTTCATGCCTCATAGGAAGCGCTCGCGGCGTTTGAATTCGAGAAGCCGATGGGCGCGGCGATATAGGAATTTCATAGGAATTCTCGTCCTTGACCGCGCCTCGGCGCAGCGCAATACCCGCGCGCTTCGCCGCGATCGGCGCACGAGAGAATGAGAGCGTGAGTAAGCCATGTCCGTGGAAGCACTGGCGCACATAAGCGGCCGCCGCCGCAGCGCAACGCTGACGATCGCCGCCCTCGGCGTGGTGTTCGGCGACATCGGCACCAGTCCGCTCTACACGATGAAGGAGTGCTTCAGCGAGTTCACGGGACTGAAACCCGTGCCCGAGGACGTGCTCGGCATCGTCTCGCTGATCACCTGGGTGTTGATCACCGTCGTCACGCTGAAATACGTGCTGGTCGTCATGCGGGCCGACAATCGCGGCGAGGGCGGCGTGCTCGCCCTGATGGCGCTGGTGTCGCGGCGCTCGGAGATCTCGGCGCGCAACCGTCACATTTACATCATGCTCGGCATGGCCGGCGCCGCGCTGTTCTACGGCGATTGCCTGATCACGCCCGCGGTGTCGGTGCTGGGCGCGGTCGAGGGCCTGAACGTCGCCACGCCGGCTTTCGAGCCGCTGATCGAGCCGATAACCATCGGCGTGCTGACGGCGCTGTTCGCCATACAGCGCGTCGGCACCGGCGGCGTCGGGCGCTGGTTCGGTCCGATCATGCTGATCTGGTTCACCGTCATCCTGGCGCTCGGCGTGCGCCAGATCGTCGAGGCGCCGTACATCCTGCGCGCGCTCTCGCCGCTGCACGCCGTCGACTTCGCCTTCCGTCACCGCTTCATTGCCTTCGTCGCCCTGGGCGGCGTCACGCTCGCCGTGACTGGCGCCGAGGCGCTGTATGCCGACATGGGCCATTTCGGCGCCACGCCGATCCGTTCCGCCTGGCTCGCCCTCGTCCTGCCCTCGCTGGTCGCCAACTACTACGGCGAAGGCGCGCTCCTGCTGTCCGACCCGGCGGCCATCGAGAACCCGTTCTTCCGCCTTGCTCCGGCATGGGCGCTCTATCCGCTAGTCGTCCTGGCGACGGTCGCGGCGGTGATCGCCTCGCAGGCGACGATCGCGGGCGCCTTCTCCATGGCGCAGCAGGCGTCCTTGCTCGGCCTCAGCCCGCGCGTGCGCATCCTGCACACATCGGCAAGCGAGTTCGGCCAGATCTACGTGCCGGCCATCAACTGGCTGCAACTGATCGGAGTGGTGGCCCTGGTGGCCGGGTTCAAGTCGTCGACCGACCTGGCGGCGGCTTACGGCATCGCCGTCACCGGCACCATGCTCGTGACCACCATCCTGGTATTCGTGATGGCGGTGCGCGTGTGGAAGTGGGGTTGGCCGGTGTCGATCCTGGTGTTCGGCGCCTTCATGGCCGTCGATGCCAGCCTGATGTCGGCCAACATGGTGAAGTTCGTCCAGGGCGGCTGGGTGCCGCTCGCTCTCGCCGTCGTGGTCTTCACCGCCATGTGGACCTGGATGAAGGGCCGCACTGCCGTTGCCGAGCGCGAGCAGGAGGGCTCGCTGCCGATGGAAGAACTGCTGCGCAGCATCAGTCCCGGTCGCGTCCACCGTCCGCAGGGCACGGCCGTCTATCTCACCGCCTATTCCGGCAATGCGCCCGGCACGCTGCTGCACAATCTCAAGCACAACGAGGTGCTGCATGAGCAGATCGTGCTGCTCACCGTGCAGGTGCACGATGAGCCCTATGTGCCGCCCAACGCGCGCGCGGAAGTAAGACACTTCGGCAAGGGCGTGCATCATGTGGTGCTGGCCTACGGCTTCATGGAGCAACCCGACGTGCCACGCGATCTCGCGCCGCTCGGCGAGCGCGGCGTGCCGGTCGATCCGATGCGCACCTCGTATTTCGTCGGCCGCAACAGCTTCGTCGAAGCAAGCCGGCCGATCCTGCCGCGCTGGCAGGAGAAATTGTTCATCACCTTGGCGCGCGTCGCTTCCAACGCCGGCGACTTCTTCCGCCTGCCGCCGAACCGGGTGGTGGAGCTGGGCAGCCGAATCGAGATCTAGGCGTCGCTGCCTTACCAAATGTATGGTCGCATAGCGGCCTTGAACCCAAGTTGTGCCCAATTAGCCGTTGACCGGCCTGCAGCGCGGCGTAAAACCGCCCCCCGTTTGCTCTTCCTGGCGGAAGGGCAGGCCAAGGGAGTGCGTTAGCAAACGATGTCCGGCAATGTCTCGACGGCTCTGCCCGCAGAGCGCAAACGCACTGCGAGCCTGGCT
Organism: Reyranella sp.; assembly: GCA_035651335.1. Lineage (GTDB taxonomy): Bacteria > Pseudomonadota > Alphaproteobacteria > Reyranellales > Reyranellaceae > Reyranella. The sequence goes on from DASRFX010000107.1 coordinate 49,861, forward strand.
CTGGCCGCGTTGGGCGTCGTGTTTGGCGACATCGGCACCAGCCCGCTTTACACGATCAAGGAATGCTTTAGCGAGTTCACCGGGCTGAAGCCGGTGCCGCAGGACGTGCTCGGCATCCTGTCGCTCGTCACCTGGATATTGGTGATCGTCGTCGCCCTGAAATACGTCTCGGTCGTGATGCGCGCCGACAACCGCGGCGAGGGCGGCGTGCTTGCCCTGATGACCCTGGTGGCGCGCCGCAGCGGCCTGTCGGCGACCCAGCGCAACTTCTACGTCATGCTCGGAATGGCCGGCGCAGCGCTGTTCTTCGGTGACGCGCTGCTGACGCCGGCGGTCACCGTGCTCTCGGCCATCGAAGGTCTCAACACCGCGACGCCCGCCTTCGAGCCGCTCACCGTGCCGATCGCCCTTGGTGTCCTGATCGGCCTGTTCGCCGCGCAGCGTTTTGGCACCGCGGGCGTCGGCCGCTTTTTCGGACCGATCACGCTGCTCTGGTTCATCGTGCTGTTCGTGCTCGGTGCGCGCCAGATCATCCAGCGTCCCGAGGTCTTGGCGGCGCTGTCGCCGATCTATGCGTTCGAATTCATCTTCCACCACAAAGTCGTCGCCTTCATCGCGCTCGGCGCCGTCACCCTGGCCGTGACGGGCGCAGAGGCGCTGTATGCCGACATGGGCCATTTCGGCCGCCAGCCGATCCGGCTCGCCTGGTTCTGCGTCGTGCTGCCGTCGCTGCTGGTCAACTACTACGGTCAAGGCTCGCTGCTGCTGACCGACGGCAGCGCCACCGAGAACCCGTTCTTCCGCCTGGCACCCGAGTCGCTCGTCTATTCGCTGGTCGTGCTGGCGACGGCCGCCGCAGTCATCGCCTCGCAGGCCACCATCTCCGGCGCCTACTCGATGGCGCAACAGGCGACGTTGCTGGGCTTCATTCCGCGCGTGCGCATCCTGCACACCTCGGTGAGCGAGTTCGGCCAGATCTACGTGCCCGCCTTCAACTGGATGCAGCTCGCTGGCGTGGTCGTGCTGGTGATGGCGTTCAAGTCGTCGACCAACCTGGCGGCGGCCTACGGCATCGCCGTCACCGGAACGATGCTCGTCGACTCGATCCTGGTTTCCTCGCTGGCGCTGCGGGTGTGGAAATGGGGCTGGCCGGTTTCGATCCTGGTGCTGGGCAGCTTCATGGCGGTCGACGCCACGCTGATGTCGGCCAACATGGTGAAATTCCTGCAGGGTGGATGGGTGCCGCTGGCGCTGGCGCTCTGCATCTTCACCGCCATGTGGACCTGGATGAAGGGCCGCGCCGCCGTGGCGCAACGCGAGCAGGAAGGATCGCTGCCGCTGGAAGAGCTGCTGCGCAGCATCAATCCGGCGCGCGTGCATCGCCCGCAGGGCACCGCTGTCTATCTCACCGCGTTCCACGGCAACGCGCCTAACTGCCTGCTGCACAATCTCAAGCACAACGAGGTGCTGCACGAGCAGGTCGTGTTGCTCACCGTGCAGGTGCCCGACGAGCCCTATGTGCCGCCCAACGCGCGCGCGGAAGTAAGACACTTCGGCAAGGGCGTGCATCACGTCACTCTGCGCTACGGCTTCATGGAACAGCCCGACGTGCCGCGTGATCTCGCGCCGCTCGGCGACCGCGGCGTGCCGGTCGACCCGATGCGCACCTCGTATTTCGTCGGCCGCAACAGTTTCGTCGAAGCAAGCCGGCCGATCCTGCCGCGCTGGCAGGAAAAACTGTTCATCACCTTGGCGCGCGTCGCCTCCAACGCCGGCGACTTCTTCCGCCTGCCCGCCAATCGCGTCGTCGAACTGGGCAGTCGCATCGAGATCTGAGCGATGCCGCGCCCTGCCTTGCGTGCCGGACGCCCCCGCCAGGAAAAGCTGATGCGCGTGGCCGGCCTGCCCGCCGTGCAGGCCTTGTTCGCCACCGCGCCCGACCGGGTCGAGCGCCTCTTCTTTTCCGGCGAGCTGCGCCGGCAGCTTGTCGATTTTTGCGGCGTGCTGGCGTGGGCCCGCAAACCCTACCGGCAGGTCGGCAACGAAGAGCTCGCCCGGGTCGCCGGCACCGTCCTGCATGGCGGCGTGGTGGCGCTGGCCCGGCCACGGCCCGTGCGCATTTTCGACGTGAGCGAGGCCACTCGCTGGGCCAAGGATGGCAAGCTGTTGCTGCTGCTCGACGGTATCGGCAATCCGCACAATCTCGGGGCAATCGCGCGCACGGCCGCCTTCTTCGGCCTGCCGCGCATCGTGCTGTCGGACAATCCCGCACAAGCCCTGCCTTCGGACGCCAGCTATCGCGTCGCCGAAGGCGGGCTCGACCGTCTCGAGGTCTACAAAAGCGCAGGCTTCGTGCACGATATCGAAGCGCTGCGCCGGAGCTATTTCATCGTCGGCGCCTCGGCCGAAGGAGGTCAGGCTGTCGCGCAACTTGCCAAAGCAGACAAGCCTCTGGCGCTGGTCCTGGGCAATGAAGAGCGCGGCTTTCCGCCGGCCACCGCTCGGGCTTGCGACGCTCTGGTCACGATCGCGGGAGCCGGTGCCATCCAGTCGCTCAACGTGGCGGCAACGGCGGCCGTCCTGGTCTATGCCCTCGTCGGCCAATAGATATTGCATCATAAGTGCAATATTGAGGCAAAAGCAAATGCCGTCCCAAAACAGCCGGATTCGGTTGGTGAATAGGACGATAGCGCGATGACACAGCGGCATTGAATGGGCGAGCGCCCGACCCTGATTTTGACGACTCGATTGGGCGTACGGCCGCTTGGCGTGCGTGGCGAGCCGCTGCATGCGGTGGCCGGCCAGTTGCTCGCCGTCGTACGTCGTCGTCTCGGCGATCAGACGGCGAGTCTGCTGGCCGATCCGCAATTGCGCGAGACCGGCGACGGCATCGACTGGTACGCCGGGCATTCCGGCGAGGTACGCCGCTTCAGCGATCTCGATGAGGCGACGCGCGCGCAAACCCTGCAGTCGGTCGAGAGCGGGCTGGAGTCGATCCGCGCCCTGGGCAGCCAGCTCGAGGCTTCGCCGTCGAGCGACGAAGCCCGCCTGATCGGCCGCTCGCTGCATCTCGCCACGCGCCGTCCCTCCGACGATTTCATCTATCTGGTCGACGGCAAGCCGGTGATCGTTGCCTGGGGCTATGAGGCCGATGCGATCCCGAGCCTGCAGGGCTTCACGCCGCCCGCGGTGCCCGCGAGTGCGCCGCCGCCCGCCGCGATGATGGCGAGCGCGCCGGCGGCTGCATTGTTGCCGGCGCGACTTGGCTGGTCGCGTTGGCTGAGCGCACTGCTGTTCGGCCTGCTGCTGCTCCTGCTTCTTCTCCTGACGTCGTGGCTCCTGCGCGCCTGCAGTCCCGTCGATCCGTCGCTCAATGTGGCAACCCTTGAAACGCCGGCGCCACCTGCGCCACCGCCGCCACCCGATCCGACGCCGGTGCTGAAGGCGTCGCTCGACCAGGCTCAGGCCGACGAAAAGCGCCTGCAGGCCGAGCTCGCCTCGCTCGAGGGTGACCTCAAGCACAAGGTGGCGATGTGCAAGCCCATCGAGCCGCCCAAGCCGCCGCCTCCGCCGCCGCAGCCGAAGGTCGCCGCCGCCCAGCCCGCGCCACCCGCGCCACCGCCACCGTCGGCGCCGCCGGTCAGCCGACCGCCGCCAGGCATGCTGCCGTGCAACTGGTCGGGTGATTCGGGCGGCGAGGGCGTCACGCGCAATCGCCATTACCTGGGCGACAAACCGGGCTTCGTCGCCATCAACTACAACCTCTACGTCAAACCCGACGATATAAAGGTGATCTACCGCGGCCAGGTGATTGCCGGCACGCACGGCCCGAGGAGCGGCCGCGGCGGCTTCGGCTTCGATTGGAACCCGGTCGCCGGGGATTATTCGGTCGATGTCGTCGTAACAGGAGAGATGTGGGGCACGCGATGGACCTACGCCATGTCCTGCCCGCGAGGCGGACGGTAGCGGGGGAATAATCATGGCTGCAGGTCCGCTTCTCGCCAGCGAATCGCTCCAGCGCTACCGCGCGCTGGGCACGGCGGGCGATCCGATATGGCGCGCCGCTGGCCAGTTGCGCGCGGCCATCGCCCAGCGCCTGTCACCCGAGCACGCCGACCTCCTGGCCATTCCGGAAGTCGAGCCGACCGGCCGGCGCATCGACTGGTATGCCCCGTTCGACGGCGAAGCCAAGCGGCTGAGCGATCTCGGCGAGGCCGAGCGCGCGGCCGTGACCAGCACGGTGCAGCGCCTGCACGCCGACATGGCGAAGCTTGCCGACCAGATGGAAGAGCCTCAGCGCTCCGGTGCCGAGCGCAATTTCGGCCGCCTGCTGCGTCATGCCCTGACCGCACCGGGCGAGGCGACCTTGCATGTCGTGAATGGCAAGCCAGTGATGACCTTCTGGGGCTTCACCGCGGACGCCGCCCTTCCCGGCGTGTTCCTGGCGAGCCCGCCGATGCCGCCCGCGCCACCGAAGCCTGTCCTGCCGGAGGCCGTGATGGCGAGCGCTCCCGCCGTCACCGCCATGGCTCCACGCGCGCGCACGGCATGGTGGCAGTGGCTGTTACTGGCCGCCCTGCTGCTGGCGCTGCTCGCCCTGCTCGCCTGGCTGATCAGGCCTTACCTGCCGCATCTCGAGCCGCGGCTCGAAGCCGAGGCGCGCGACCGAGCGATCAACATGTCGGTGACGCAGCCTGCGGAGCTCCAGCAGGCGCGCTTCGACACGCTTCAGCGCGACAACGAAAAGCTCCGGCTCGAGCTCGCGCGCCTGACCGACGAGCTCGCGCGGCGCGGCGGCAATTGCGCGGCGGGTGTCGTGGGCGGCATGGTCGTGGGCGCGGTCGATAGCGGCAAGCCGATCGAGCGCGGCGCGGCGCCCGGGCCCAATGCCGATGTCAACGTCGCCGAGCAGGCGGACGGAAAGGACAAGGGCAAGGCGGGCGACAAGGCACAGAACGGCACCGACCAAGGGCCGGACAAGGGACGGGACAAAGGGCAAGACAAGTCCGCCGGCCCGAAGGACGAGCCCAAGCCGATGAAGGTGCCGCCGGAGGCCAAGCAGAAGCAGGACCTGACTTTCCTCAAAGGCGACTGGCGCTCGCGCACCGCCCTTGCGACGGCGACCGGTGAGCGTAACCTCCGGCCGTCCTACACGCTCGACGACAAGGGCAAGGGCAAAGTCAGCTTCGTTCAGAAGGACGGCGCCACTTGCTCGGCCCCGGCCGAGGCGCGCTGGGACAACGGCAAGCTCGTCATCGAGGAGAAGTCCAATCCGACCTGCAGCGATGGCCATACCTACGCCCGCAACACCGTGAATTGCGAGGTCGGCCCGGACGGCACCGCCCAATGCAAGGGCAGCCAGCCCGGCGATCCGCGTACCTACAACGTACAGATCGGCCGTTGAGTGAAATCATGAGCGACCTTGCCCGCCTGCCCAATTATCCGAGCCCGACGACCTTGATCGCGCGCTCGGGTATCCAGTTCCTCGATTTCGGCTTTGACCCGACGCGGCTGCGGGTGCGCGAATGGGGCTTCCATGACACCGCCGCGACCAAGACGATCGACGATCTGGTGCAGCTCGAATTCGACGAGGTGCGTGGACAGTACGAGGTGGTCGAACAGGGCCGCCGCCGCGCCGCCGAGCCCAATCTTGCCGTCACCGCCAAGGACGCGCTTGCGCCCTTTCTCGACAAATGGGTGCCGGTGCCCTTCCTGCAGGTCCGGCCCAACAACCAGTTCCGCGAAGGCCCGGCCGACTGGGCCCGCGTGCGCGTCGTCGACCTCGAGGCGCGCTACGGCGAGGGCTTCCGCGACGAGCAGGGCAACCGCTATCGCGCCGTGCTCGCCTTCGACACCGGCTTGATCGCCGAGGCCGACGGCCGCGCCTATCTCGCGCCGTCATCCAAGGACGTGACGTCAGGCGCGCTGTTTGCGCTCGCGCCGAGCCAGCGCGCCAATCACTGGCTGTTGCGACAGGGCTGGATGAACCAGTGGCTCGAGGAGCTGTTCCGCGAGATCCACCCCAAGGCCACCGTCGAGGAGATCGACAACGACATCAAGCAGAAGCCGCAGGAGCCCTCGGCGCGCTATCTCGCCTTCCTGGCATTGCTCGCCGAAGCAGCGCACTTCCCGCCGGTCAAGCTGGTGGGCGATGCCGAACGACCCGGCCGCGGCGCCATCGAGGTCGACCTTGTGCTCGATGTCGGCAACTCGCGGACCTGCGGTCTGCTGATCGAGGCCGCGGGCGAGCTCGGCGTCAACCTGAACGATTCCTACGAGCTCGCCTTGCGCGATCTCTCGCACCCTGAGTCGGTGCATACCCGTCCCTTCGAATCGCGCGTCGAGTTCGCCCAGGCATGGTTCGGCAAGAACCATCTGTCACGCCAGGGCGGACGCGCCGATGCCTTCGTCTGGCCGACCATGACCCGCGTCGGTCCGGAAGCGACACGGCTTGCCGCCCGCCGCCGCGGCACCGAGGGCAACACCGGCATGTCGAGCCCCAAGCGCTATCTGTGGGACGAAGATCCGCAGACCCGCGAGTGGCGCTTCAACATCGCCTACGCCCAGGACCAGACGGCGATGCCGGCCGCTGCCGGCCCGATGGCCCAGCTCATCAATCAGAAGGGCGAGCCGCTGCATCTGGTCGATCCCGACGCCGACTCGGCCGACCACCTGCCGGTGTTCGAGCCGCTCTACTCGCGGTCCTCGATCATGACCTTCGCGCTGTCGGAGATATTGCTGCAGGCGCTGACGCTCATGAATTCGCCGCAGCAGCGCGGCCGGCGTGCCCATGCCGAGACGCCGCGCCGGCTGCGCCGCATCGTGCTCACCCTGCCCACGGGCATGCCGCTCGCCGAGCGGCTGATCTTCCGCAAACGCGCCGAGGCGGCCCGTGATCTGGTGTGGATGATGATGGGCTGGAAGCTCGACGATGCGGCCGCGCCTGCGCCGCGCGTGCTGACCGACTGGGACGAGGCCTCGTGCACGCAGCTCGTCTATCTTTACACCGAAGTCGCCCGCAATTTCGGCGGCGATGCGCGCCGCTTCTTCCACATCGCGCGCAAGCCGCGCGGCACGCAGGCCGGCGAGACGCTCGGCATCGCCAGCATCGATGTCGGCGGCGGCACCACCGACCTCATCATCAACTCCTACCGTCTCGAAGGTTCCGGTACCTCGGTGACGCTGTTCCCCGAGCAGAAGTTCCGCGAAGGTTTCAACGTCGCGGGCGACGACATCCTGCTGCGCGTCGTGCAGGGCCACGTCCTGCCGCCGATCGAGGCGGCGATGCGCAACGCCGGCATCGCCAACCCGACCGACCTGATGGCCGAGCTGGTGGGCGGCGACCGCGGCGGCGAGGACGTGATCCAGCGCAATCTGCGCCAGCAATTCGCCCTGCAGATCGCCCATCCCATCGCCCTCGAGTTCATGCGCCAGGCCGAGGCCTATGACCCGACCTCGGGTGTCGTCTCGGTCGAACCGCTCACCTATGACTCCTTCTTCCCCGGCGGCGCCAAGCCCTCGGAGGAGGTGGTCGCCTTCGTGAACGAAGCCGCCCGCAAGCGCGGCGCCAGGGATTTCGACCTCAAGAGCACGATCTTCCCGGTCGACCTGCCGGCGCTCGACAAGTCCGTGCGGGCCGAGATGGCCCGCGTGCTGGCGCCGCTCGCCGAGATCGTCCACGCTTACGATTGCGACATCCTGCTGCTGTCCGGCCGGCCCTCGCGCCTGCCCGGCATCCGCGCGCTGGTGATGGAGCTGCTGCCGCTGCCGCCCGAGCGCGTGATCGCCCTGCACGAATATCGCGTCGGCGCGTGGTATCCGTTCCGCGACGCGCGCCTGCGCGTCGAGGATCCCAAGACCACGGTCGCGGTCGGCGCCATGATCGCCGCTCTCGCGCAATCGCAGCTGCCCGACTTCTCCTTCCGATCCGACCTGTTGCGCTCCAAGAGCATCGCCAAGTTCATCGGCAAGCTCGACGGCGGCGGCAGATTGCAAAAGGAAGACCTCGTCTATCGCGATGTCGACCTCGACAATCGCGAATACGAGCTGCCGGAGGTCTCGTTCGAGTTCCGTGGGCCCATGTGGCTCGGCGCACGACAGCTCGACCTCGTGCGCTGGCCGGCGGCGCGGCTCTACGCGCTCGAATTCGCCAAGCCCGAATTCGCCGAGCGCCACGCGCGCGAAACGCCGTTCAAGATCGCACTGGCTCGCGTCAAGCCCAAGGACAAGGACTCGGGCGACGTCGAGCGCTTCCGTCTCCGCCAGGTGACCAACCGAGATGGCCGCGCCGTGGCTCTCGATCGGCTCACGCTGCGTTTGCAAACCTTGCCGCGCCGTGAGGGCTACTGGCTCGACACCGGCATGCTGAAGACAGGCTGACATCCATGGACACGATCGATCTGAAGCTGGCTCAGGACTGCGAGGCGCTGGCGGTCGCCGCAAGCGAAGGCGTCGCCTGGCTGAAGGGTGCCGCCCAACAGTCGCCGACCGTTGCGCAGCAAGCGCCGTCCCTGATCAGCGAACTGCAGAAGGTTCGCAACCAGAGCCGCAAGCTCGCTCGGGCGGCGCGGCGGCGCATGTGCGTGGGCGTGTTCGGTCCGAGCCAGGCCGGCAAATCGTATCTCGTCTCCATCCTGGCGAGCCGCGACGGCCGGCCGTTGCAGGCGCGCTTCGCCGACAAGACCTATGACTTCCTGCGCGAGATCAACCCGCCCGGCAACCGCGAGTCGACGGGCCTCGTCACGCGCTTCGGCCTGGGCTTGAGCGACGTCACGCCCGACTTCCCGGTGCGCGTCCGCCTTCTCACCCAGACCGACATCGTCAAGATCCTGGGCAATTCCTTCCTGCTCGATTTCGATCACCAGAAGGCGGCGTTCGAACGGCCCGACGGTGAGGCGATCCGCAAGCGCCTGGCGCTGCTGCGCAGCAAGGCGCTGCCGAAGCCGCCGGGCGACCTCGATTCCGACGACGTGCTCGACCTGATCGAGTATTTCGACACGTTCTTCGCCGGCGTCACCGCCGAGCTGCGGACCGACTACTGGCGGGAGGCGATCGAGCTCGCGCCGCGTCTCTCGGGCCGCGACCGCGCCCAGCTGTGGTCGGTGCTGTGGTACGACTTCGAGCCGTTCACCGAGCTCTACCTCACGCTCTACGACGGCCTGCAGAAGCTCGCCTTTGCACCCGAAGCGCTGCTCGGCATGGATGCGCTGATCCCGCGCGAGAACAGCATCATCGACGTGCTGACGCTCGACAAGCTGGGCGCCGATGCCGGCGACACGCTGGTCGTGCGGCCAAAGCAGGCCGATCGCCGGACCTCGCCCGACGCCGAGTTGCCGCGCTCGCTGGTCTGCGCGCTGACCGCCGAACTTTCGGTAGCGATCGACGAGAAGCCGTGGGATTTCTTCGACCATACCGACCTGCTCGACTTTCCGGGCGCGCGCTCGCGCCTGAAGCTCGCCAGCCTGCAGGATGTCGCCAAGGCCAAGGGCGTCGCCGAAGGCGCCAATCCGCTGCGCGAGCTTCTGTTGCGCGGAAAGGTCGCCTACCTCTTCCAGCGCTATTCAGCCGAGCGCGAGCTTTCGGCCATCCTGCTCTGCATCCCCGACGGCAACCAGGAGGTCCGCGACCTCTCGGACATGATGACGGCGTGGATCGACCAGACGATCGGCGCCACGCCCGCGGAACGCGCCAAGCAGAAGAATGCGCTGTTCCTCGTGCTGACCAAGATGGATCGCGAGTTCGAGCAGAAGGCCGGCGAAACCGAGGAATCGCGCCGGCTGCGCTGGAGCGCCCGCATCGGCAACTCGCTCACCAACAACTTCCGCGGCGAATGGCCGACCAACTGGAACGGCGCGCCGTTCGACAATACCTATTGGCTGCGCAATCCCACCGTGATCGACGAGCGGCTGATGGACTATCGCGGCGGACGCGAGATCGGCATCGCCGAGGCGTTCGCCGAGCGCGCCAGCGAGCTGCGCGGCTATTTCATCGACAATATCGACGTGAAACGCCATTTCGCCCGGCCGGCCAAGGCGTGGGACGAGGCGTTCCGCGCCAACGACGGCGGCGTCACCTACCTGGTGACCAACCTGATCCCGCTCTGCGACCCGGCGATCAAGCGCGCGCAGGTGCGCGGCCAGCTCGAGGTGCAGGTGCGCCGGCTGGTCGACCGCCTTGCCGGCTTCCACAGCGCGTCGGACGGCGACGCGCGCGCCAAGAAACGCGAGCTGGTGCAGACCGTGCTGCGCGGGCTTGCCAATTGCATCCAGCACCAGCTGTTCGGCGAGCTGGTGGCTGCCCTGCAAGTCGCCGACAGCGCCCTGCGCGACATCTATTTCCGCATCGCCACAGCCCGCTCGGGCGAGGATCCGGAACGGCCCAAGGGTGGCAAGCTGCAGCCCCCGGGCCAGTCCTCGACCGGCGCTTCCGTCGACCTCGGCGCCATCTTCGCCGATGTGTTCGGCGAGGAGTCCGGCGGCGCCGGCCCGCCGGCCGGCGTGCTTGAGGATCGCGCAGAGCGCTTCGCCCGCGAGGCCGCCGAATACTGGCTGGAGAACATGCGCAGGGTCGGCGCCGACGACAAGGCGCTCTCGCATTTCGGCGTCGACCGCCAGCATCTCGGCTGGCTGATCGACGAGCTGGTGGTGGGCGCCCATCGCCTGAAGCTGATCGACCAGCTCTCGCTCGACGTGCGGGCGCTGGAGAACGCCGCCAACGCCAAGTGGGAAGACATCGCCGAGCGTCAGGTGCGCACCGCCGCCTCGGCGCTCAACGCCTATGTGAGCGCACTGGGATTCGATCGTATGCCGCTCGACCAGCGTCCTGGCCTGCCGCCCAACAATCCGACCCGCCGCGTGTTCGAGCATCCGCCGGTGCCCGAGCACGGCCCGGTCCTGAGCGAGGATCCGGCGCCGATCTACGCCGACTACTGCAAGGACTGGATGCGCGCCTTCCTGCAGCTCGCCATGGACAATGTCGGCTACGAGGGCGGCCGCGAGATCACCGCCGAGCAGAACGAAAGCCTGGGCGCGATCCTGCGCGCGGTGCCGGCGTAAGGCGAAGCCATGCCGGTGCGCGCTTCCGTCCAACCCCTGCCCGATCCCGGTCATGCCACGCTGCGCCTGACCGATCTTGATGCATCGCCCGAAGGGCTGACGCTTTCGATCGAGCGTCAGCAGGGTCCGGAAACGCATCTCGGCGAGGAAGGCTGGCGGCGCACCGAAGCCTGGCTCGCACCCGAGCGCGTGCGCCGCTCGCGCAACGGATTGGAATTCGAGCTCGGGCCGGCGATCTGCGACCGGCTGGCCGGCATCGCCACCGTGCGGCTCAGGGTCAAGGAGCCCGACATTGGCATCGTCGGCACCACGGTCGTTGCCTGGCCGTCGATGCTGACTTCGGGCGCGGCGCAGGCGACCGTCAACGAATTCGAAGAGCGTGTCCGGCGCCAGCCCAAACCCGAACCGCAGCCCGAACTGCCGCCGCCATTCACCGCACCGAAGATCGACCCGATGCCCGAGTTGAGGGCAATGCGCGAGCCGGCACCAAAGAGCGCAGGGATGGGCAAGTACGGCTGGCTTATCGCAGCGGGCGCGCTCGTCGTCGCGGCCGCCTCGGGCTACTGGGCCTACACTATCTATTTCCCCAAGCAGCCGGAGCCGCAGGTCGCCGCCGCGCCCGAGCCGGTGTCGCCGCCTCCAGCCGCAACGCCGGCGCCAGAACCGGTTCCCGCTCCGAAGGTCGAGCCGCCCAAAAAGTCGATCCGCGACACGGTGGGCGAGTTCCTCGCCACCAAGCCGACGCAGGAGGCGATGCTTGTCAAGGGCAAGGAGTATGCGCGGTCCGGCGAGATGGCCGGCGCGTTCCTCGTCTGGCGCAGCGCCGCCGAAGACGGCAACCCGATTGCCCAGGTCGAAGTGGGCTCCTTCTTCGATCCCGTGAACCCGCAGCCCAAGGCAGGCTTCGCGCCGGACGCCGCGCGCGCCGCCGACTGGTACGAGCGGGCCGCCCTTGCAGGGCTGATCGAGGCGCAGCGCCGCTACGGCCTGCTGCTGGCCAAAGGTGGCCCGGGACTGCCGGCCGATCCGGCCAAGGCCCGGACATGGCTGCAGCAGGCTGCGGCGCAGAACGACGCGCAAGCCAAGAAGGCACTCGAGACGCTGCCCAAGTGAGAGCGGTTGTTGCGGCTCTGCTCGCAGCGATGGCCGCGGGCGCACCCGCCCTAGCGGAGGACAAGGCGACGTTTTCCTGCGGCGCGTTCAAGGTCGAGAATTGGCGCAGCGGCGATCGAAGCTACTGGACGATCGCGCGCGGCACAGAAAGGACGCAGGAAGACGAGATCCTGAAGAAGGGCCCGCGCTTCGAATGCATCGATGGCGCAGTGCTGGCGCTCGAGTTCGTGCCCGCCCATGGCTTGGCATTCCTCGATCTCTATTTTCCCGACGGCAGCGACATCGGCTATGGCGGCCAGCATTTCGAGCGCAACGGCCGCTTCGTCATTCCGATCCAGGCACGCGCACGAATCCCCGAACGATTCCGCGGCGCGTTCGACTATCACTGCCGGATGGAGATGCCCGCCGATCCAATTCCGGCGGAGGCGCGCAAGGACTGCGTGCGCTAAAGCATGATGGTTTCGGCCGGAATCAGCCGAACCCATCATCAGCCCTGTGGAACCGCGATCTCTAGATCTTGCGCTCGCTTTGCTGCGGCGTCTGGCCGGGCGCCGGCTTGCCCCCTGTGCTTCCCTGAGGCTCCTTGGCCGTGCAGACGTCGGCGCGCAGGCGATCCTTCAACGCCGCGATCTGGTCCTCGATCTGCTTGTTGGCAGCCTTCTGCTTGTCGATCTGGTCTTCCAGGGCTTTGACCTGCGCCTGATCCGGACCGGGTGGTGCAGGCGGCGGCGGCGCCGGAAGCTGGACGGCGACGTTCACGATCGGCCGGTAGAAGAGATACCAGCCGAGGCCGAGGCCCGCGGCCAGCAGCAGGAAGCCGCCGACCAGGCCGCCCAGGATCAGCGGCCAGCGCGGCCGGGGTTGCGCATCGGGTTGGAGGCCGGGTTGCGGTGCGGGATCGGACATGTTCCAAGCATACCAAACGATGGCCGAGCGGCGGAATTAGGGCGAAACATCGGGCTTGTCCGGCCCGGAGTCGAGTATAAGTGTATATGCACGTAGACAGAAGGAGCGTTCCATGACGGCCTGCATCGTCGGATGGTCCCACGGCAAGTTCGGCAAGCTCGACAACGAGACCAGCGAATCGCTGGTGGTGAAGGCGGCCACCGATGCGATCGCCCACGCCGGCATCGAGCCGAAGGACATCGACGTCATTTATGTCGGCAACATGAATGGCGGTTTCGTGCGCCAGGAATTCCACTCCTCGCTCGCGCTGCAGGCCCATCCCGACCTGCGCTTCAAGCCCAGCACGAGGGTGGAGAACGCCTGCGCCACCGGTTCGGCCGCGATCCATATGGGCCTCAATACGCTCGCAGCGAAGAAGGCGCGGTTCGTGCTGGTGGTCGGCGTCGAGAAGATGACCGAACTCAACTCAGCACAGGCCGGCGACGTGCTCATCAAGGCCAGTTACGTCGCCGAAGAGGCCAACATCGAGGCGGGCTTTGCCGGCATCTTCGGCAAGATCACCTCGGCCTATTTCCAGCGCTATGGCGACAAGTCCGATGCGCTCGCCAAGATCGCGGTGAAGGCGCACAAGAATGGCGCCAAGAACCCGTTCGCGCATTTCCAGAAGGAGTTCGCCTATGAGTTCTGCCGCAATCCCTCGGACAAGAACCCGTTCGTGGCTGGACCGCTGAAGCGCACCGACTGCTCGCCGGTGACCGACGGAGCGGCGGCCGTGGTGTTGGCCGACGTCGAGACCGCTTTGGGAATGAAGCAGGCCATCGCCTTCCGCGCCGCCCAGCACGTGAACGACTTCCTGCCGATGAGCAGGCGCGACATCATCAAGTTCGAAGGTCCGGCGCTTGCCTGGAAGAAAGCGCTGCAGCAGGCGCGCCTCGACCTGCTCGACCTGTCGTTCGTCGAAAGCCACGACTGCTTCACGTCAGCGGAACTGATCGAATATGAGGCGATGGGTCTCGCCGCGCCAGGCGAAGGCGAGCGCGCCATCCATGAGGGTTGGGTCGAGCGCACCGGCAAGCTACCGGTCAACGTCTCGGGCGGACTGAAAGCCAAGGGCCATCCGGTCGGCGCCACGGGCGTCTCCATGCACGTGATGACCGCCATGCAGCTCGCCGGCACCGCGCCGGCCGAGCTGCAGTTGCCGAAGGCCAAGCTCGGCGGCGTCTTCAACATGGGCGGCGCCGCCGTGGCGAATTATGTCAGCATCCTCGAGCCGCTGAGGTAGGCGGCTGTCGGAACGCAGCCGCGCTCAGTGCGGCTGGCCGAGCTCGACAAACAGCGCGAGGTCTGTCGGTTCAGGGGCGTGGGGGCGCAGGCTCGACGCGCTTGCGTCGGCCCAGCTCGCGAGATTCATCACCACGCAAGACGGGCTGTCCGCTTCCTCCTTGGCGATCGGCTCGACGATATTGAGGCCGTTGCCGTCGAGGAAAAAGGTGTGGCTGCCAAACAGGCTTTCCAGCTTCGAGACCGCGGGATGATCCGCGGGCAGCGGTTCAGCTTCGAATTGCGAGAGGGTCTGCTCGATTTGCTGAGCATTTAGCTTCATCAGGCGCTCCTTGAGCTTGGAGTTGATGTAGCTTCAACGCCGCAGCAGGCACGGTCGAAACATCGAAATCATCGCGCAGCAACCGTGCGAAAGCACTCATTGCGGGACAAGACCGACCTCCCGCGCCTTGATCTGAAGCGCGAGATATTTCGAGTAGATGCGGCACTGGGCGAGGCTGCCGGCGATGAAATATAGCCCCGGCTGCGGCGTCCGCATGAACATATTGCGCAGTTCCTGGCCCTCGCCGAAGCCCCAGATCGGTCCAACCTTCCTGGCAACTTCATCGCCGAACAGCCTGGCGACCAGCGCCTCCTGTCCCTTGTAGCCTGTGGCGAGCACGATCAGATCGGCGCCGACCGTGTCGCCTGATTTGAGCTGCGCGCCGTCGGACACCCAATGATCGATGTCGGCGTACTGCAGCAGTCGGATCTTCCTCTCGATCAGCAGATCCGAGCAGCCGACGTTGAAATAGTAGCCGCCGCCCCGCGTCAGATAGAGATACTGCCAGCCCGTGCCGTCGTCGCCGAAGGTGAGACGGAAGCCTACGCGCTCGAGACCGTCGAGCAGCGCCCGGTCCATTTGCCGGGCCTTCTCGGTCAGGAGCTGATGGCTCTTGCGCCCGAGCGCCAACGGGGTCGCCACCGTGATCAGGTCGCAATCCTCGAGCGAGGGCCCCTCGTCGTAGAGGGCGTAGGGCAGCTGCGCGCTGGGCTCAACATTGACGATCAAGGTCGGGCTGCGCTGCACCAGTGCCACCTGGGCGCCGCCGGAATAGAGATCCTGGGCGATGTCGTGGCCGCTGTTGCCGGTGCCGATCACGATCGCCTTCTTGCCGCGCCATGGTTCGGACGACTCGTAGCGGCTGGAATGCACGACCGTGCCCTTGAAGGCCTCGAGCATCGGGATCGCTGGAATGCTCGGAATGCCGCTCACGCCCGTCGCCAGGACGATGTGGCGCGGCCGCATCGTGCGCACTTCGCCGTTTCGCCTCAACTTCACCGTCCATCGCCCGGTGCGATCGTCGTAACTGCCGCCCTCGAACTCGGTGCTGGTCCAGAAATTCAGCTCCAGGCTCTCGACGTACGCCTCGAACCAGCCGGCCAGCTTGTCCTTCGGGATGTAGGCCGGCCACGTCGCCGGGAACGGCATATAGGGCAGATGATTGACGTGCACCTGGTTGTGCAGGACGAGCGCGTGGTAGCGCTTGCGCCAATTGTCGCCAATGCGCTCCTCGCGATCGACGATCAGGGTATCGACATCGAGCTGCGCAAGCCGCGCGGCGATCGACAGGCCGGCGTGACCGCCGCCCACCACGATCACCTCGGGATCGCGATCGACATAGGCCTCGGCCGCCTGCCGCTTGTCGAGCCAGTTGGGGCCCCGAAAGTCGCGCGAGTAGGCTTCGCCGGTCGGACGGGTGCGGCCGACATGCTCCTCGTAGCCCTTCAACTCCTCGAGCGACGTCAGCAATGTCCAGGCTTTGCCATCGATCAGGCGCACGACACCGCTGCCGCGGCCTTGCTCCGTTTCGAACTTGAAGATCGCCTCGACGGCGTCGCTACCGGCGCGCATCACCTCGCGGGGCGGCGCGCGCCTCTCGTCGATGGCAAAGCCCGACGCTTTCGTGCCGGCGGCCGCCACGAGCGCATCCGCAATCGCCGACGCGCCGCTCACCGTGTCTATGCGCCAGGTGAGCGCCAGCACGTCACGCCAATGGCTGTCCGCCTGGAACAGGCCGCGCAGCGCAGCACTTTCGCGGCGCGACAATGCCTCCTCGAAGCGGCTGAGCCAGCCAGCGACCAGGACGCCGAGGTCCTGCATCAGACGACCGGCGAAGCGCCGCCGTCGACGTTGACCGCCACGCCGGTGATGAACGAGCCGGCATCGGAGCAGAGGAAGCAGGCCATGCGCGCGAACTCCTCGGCCTTGCCCATGCGGCCGAGCGGAATGCGGCCCTTGGCCATGCCGGCGAGGAATTCCTCGTAGCTCTTGCCGGCGCCAGCCGGACCCTTGTGACGGCGCGCCCACTGGTCGCTCTCGATCAGGCCGACCAGCATGGCGTTCACCAGCACGCCGTGCTGTGCATTCTCCTTGGACAGCGCCTTGGTGAGCGCGAGCCCTGCCGCGCGGCTGACCGACGTGGGCGTCGAATCGGCGGTCGGCGCCTTGGCGCCGATATTGAGCACGTTGACGATGCGGCCCCATTTGCGCTCGCGCATGCCGGGCAGCGCCAGCCGGCACAGACGAATGGCGGCGAACAGCTTGAGATCGAGATCGCCCTGCCAATCGGCGTCGGTCACCGTGTCAAACGGCTTGGCATGGCTGATACCGGCATTGTTGACCACGATGTCGACCTTGCCGAAATCGGCAGTGATCTTCTTCCAGGTCTCGGCGATCGGTTGCGCCTTGGAGACGTCGCACGAATAGGCCTCGAAACGGCCATTCGACTTTCCGGCCGCCTTCTGCACCTCGGCCTTGGCCTGGTTCAGCACGTCCTGCTTGCGCGCCAGGATCGCCACCGAGCCGCCGGACGCCGCGAACTCCTTGGCCATGGCAAGTCCCAAGCCCGTGCTCGCGCCCGTGATAACGGCCACGCGGCCATCCATCCGTACTTCCATGGTTTCCTCCGTTACTTCCCGAGTTTAGCGATGGCGGCCAAAATTCGCTCGGGCGTCGCCGGCGCATCCAACCGCACTGCGGTCTTGTGCCCGTTCACGCTGCCGATCGCATCCTTGAGCGCATTCCACACCGCTGTCGCCAGCATCAGCGGCGGCTCGCCCACCGCCTTGGAGCGGAAGATGGTGGCCTCCTTCGACGGCGCATTGTCGAGCATCCTGACGTTGAAGACCGGCGCCACGTCGCGACTGCCGGGAATCTTGTAGGTCGACGGCCCGACGGTGCGTAGTCGTCCCTTCTTGTCCCACCACAGCTCCTCGCAGGTGAACCAGCCCTGGCCCTGCACGAAGGCGCCCTCGATCTGGCCGAGATCGATCGCCGGATTGAGCGAGGCACCGCAATCCTCGACCAGGTCGACCCGCAGCACGCGGCTTTCACCGGTCAAGGTGTCGATCGCCACCTCTGCCGCGGCCGCGCCGAACGCGAAATAGAAGAACGGCCGGCCCTTCATCGCGGCACCATCCCAGTGGATCTTGGGCGTCTTGTAGTAACCGGTCGATGAGAGCGAGACCCGGCCGAGATAGCAGAGCCGCACCAGCTCGCCAAAGCTCAGCACCTGGTTGGAACCCGGCTTGGCGATGCGCACGTTGCCGTCAGCGAATTCGACGTCGCCTGGCGCCACGCCGAAATGCTCCGCGGCGAAGCCGATCATACGCTGCTTAATCGTGTTGGCGGCCTCGAATGCCGCCCAGCCATTCAAGTCGGAGCCCGTGGAGGCCGCCGTCGGCGAGGTGTTGGGCACTTCGGCGGTCGAAGTGGCGCTGGGACGAATGCGCTCGATTTCGACCTCGAACACCTTGGCCACGACCTGGGCGATCTTGATGAACAGACCCTGGCCCATCTCGGTGCCGCCGTGGTTCACGCGAATCGAGCCGTCGCTATAGACGTGGACCAGTGCGCCCGCCTGGTTCATGTGCGGGATGTTGAAGGAGATGCCGAATTTCAGTGGAAACAGGCCGAGGCCGCGCTTCAGCACCGGGCTCTGCTTGTTGAAGGCGGCAATCTCGGCGCGACGGCGGTCGGCCTCGGCGCGCTGCTTCGCTTCGGCCCAGACTCGCGGCAGGTGATCCTCTTCGATCGTCTGGCCGTATGGCGTTTCCTGGCCGAGCCTGTAGAAATTGAGAGCGCGCAAACTGTCGGCGTCCTTGCCGAGATGGCGGGCGATGCGCTCTATCGCATCTTCCATGATGACGACGCCCTGCGGGCCGCCGAAGCCGCGGAAGGCGGTATTCGACTGCTTGTGCGTCTTGCAGGCATAGCCCACGGCGCGGAAGTTCGGGATCCAGTACGCATTGTCGGTGTGCGTCAGCGCGCGGCCGATCACGCCCGGCGTCAAGTCGAGGCTCCAGCCGGCGTCGCCGGCCAGCAGGGCGTCGAGCGCCAACACCTTGCCCTCGTCGTCGAAGCCCACCGTGTAGCGATAGAGGAACGGATGGCGCTTGCCGGTGGCGATCATGTCCATTTCGCGCGGCAGGCGGAGCTTCACCGGCTTGCCGGTATGATTGGCGGCAAGCGCCGCCGCTCCTGCGACCCAGGAGGCGTTGCTCTCCTTGCCGCCGAAACCGCCGCCGAGACGTCGCACCGTCGCGGTGATCCTGTTGTAGTCGCAGCCCAGCAGCCGCGCGCAGATATGCTGCACCTCGGTGGGATGCTGAGTCGAGCTGTGCACGGTGATGTCGCCATCCTCACCCGGCAGCGCAAAGGCAATCTGGCCTTCGAGATAGAAGTGCTCCTGCCCTCCGACGCTGAACTCGCCCGAAAGCTTGTGCGGCGCTCGCTTCAACGCACCGTCCGGATCGCCGCGCAGGATGGTGGCCGGTGCCTGAACGTACGCCTTGGCGGCAAGCGCCGCTTCGATATCGAGAATCGCGGACTCCTCGTCGATCTCGATGGAGGCCGTCTCGGCGGCATGGCGCGCCGCATCGAGGGAAGTCGCCACCACCATCAGCAATGGCTGGCCGACATAGAAAACCCGATCGGTCGCGAACAGGGGCTCGTTCTGGCCGACCGGCGCGATGTCGTTCTTGCCCGGGATGTCGGCTGGTCCCAACACCGCCACGACGCCGGGTGCCGGTGGCACCTCCACTTTCTTGACTCGTCCATGCGCCACTGGGCTCAGCACGAGCGCGCCGTGCAATGTACCCGGCGGCTCCGGGATATCGTCGATATAGACCGCCTCGCCCGAGACATGCTTCAGTGCGCTGTCATGCCGGAAAGGACGATGGACGCTCATAGGGCGTCGAGCTCCACCAACGGCTCGCCGTCGATGCGCAGCTTGAGCCGACGCAGCAGATTGGCGGCGACCTGCAGGCGGTAGGCGCCGCTGCCGCGCCAATCGTCGATCGGCCGGAAATCGCGCGCGATGGCCCGGGCGGCCTCTTCGTAGTCGCCACGGCGCAGCGCTTCCTCGGCGTGGACTGCGCGCTTGGGAGTGGCCGCCATGCCGCCGAAGCCGGTTCGGACATCCTCGCACTTGCCGCCCTTCAACCGCAGTCGATAGGCGCCGGCCACTGTCGAGATGTCCTGGTCGCGCCGCTTGCTCACCTTGTCGCAGAAGAAGATCTCGCCGGGCCACAGCTTGGGCATCGAGATGTGTTCGATCACCTCGTCGGGCGCGAGCGCCGTTTTGCGGTAGTCGAGAAAGAAATCGTCGATCGCAATTTCACGCGGGCCGCGCACCGAGGCGAGCCTGAGCCTGGCCTCCAGCGCCAGCAGCACCGGCGGCATGTCGCCGATCGGAGAGGCCGTGCCGATATTGCCGCCCAGCGTGCCCATGGTGCGGATCTGCCGCGAGCCCAGGCGCGCCAGATAGGTCTTCAAGGCCGGGTAGTTCTTGATCAGGAGCGGCATCGCCCGCGCGTACGAGACGGCCGCGCCGATGGTGACGCCGGCCTCGTCCTCGCTCAGCACATTGAGCTCGCGCACGTGCGCCAGATGAATGAGCTTGGCCGGCGGCCGGCGCAAGCGGCTGGCGAGCAGGCCGAGATCGGTGGCGCCGGCCAGCAGCACCGCATCGGGATGCTGCGCGCGCAGCTTCAGCAGCTCGGCCAGCGAACGTGGCGAGAAAAACACTTCGTCGAACGCCGCCGACGCCCGCCGCGTCGGCGCAGCAGGCGCCGGCTCGACGGCAAGGCCCGCGACTTTCGTCATGGCCTCGACGATCGGCCGGTAGCCCGTGCAACGGCAGAGATTGCCGGCGAGCGCGTCATGAATGGTCTCGAGATCGGGCTTCTCGCCGCCCCCAGCGAAGGCATAGGCCGACATCACGAAGCCCGGCGTGCAGAAACCGCACTGCGTGGCATCGCTCTCGGCCAGGACGCGCTGCACGGCATGGACGCCATCCTTGCCGCGCAGGCCTTCGACCGTCCGTACCGCCTCGCCGTCGATCTGACCCAAAAGTGCAATACAGGAATTCATCGCCTCGCGTGTGCCATCGGCGCGCTCCAGCACGACGGTGCACGCACCGCAATCGCCCTCGGCGCAGCCCTCCTTGGTGCCTTTGAGTCCGCGACGATCGCGCAGCCAGTCGAGCAAGGTCATCATCGGCGAGACGCCCGACAGCTCGACGGCCTGACCATTCAGCACAAAACGGATTTGGTCCGCCATGCGGACAGGATGAGGGGCGTTGAAGTGCAGTGCAACCCGTGATGCACTCCCGCTCGCCTCACGACAGCGAGCGTTCAGCCATGGATCCGTACAGGTTCGCCTATTCCCCCATCGTCGAACGACCCAAGCTCTCGTGGCCCAATGGGGCGCGCGTCGCCGTCTGGGCCTGCCCCAACATCGAACACTACGAGTACATTCCGGAAGAGGTGCGCATCCGCAATCCGTGGCCGCGCATGCCGCATCCCGACGTGCTGGGCTATGGCGGCCGCGATTACGGCAACCGCGTCGGCCTGTGGCGCATGTTCGAAGTGCTCGACAAGCACAATTTCCGCTGCACCGTCTCGCTCTCAATGTCCGTCATCGAGATGTATCCCGAAATCCTCGAGGCGATGGAGGCGCGGCGCTGGGAGTACATGAGCCACGGCTACTTCAACACGCGCTACCACTGGGGCTATTCGCCAGAGGAAGAGCGCGAGGTGATCGAGCACAGCAAGGCCACGCACCTGCGGCTCACCGGCCGCAAGCTGCGCGGCTGGTTTTCGCCCGCCGTCTCCAACACGCTGAACACGCCCGACATCGTCCGCGAAGCGGGACTCGAGTATTTCTGCGACTTCTATCATGACGACCAGCCGACGCCGGTCGCCACCAAGCACGGCACGCTGATCCACGTGCCCTACACGATGGATCTCAACGACGCCATGATCTATCGCCAGCCGGTCGAGGCCGAGGAATTCGCCCAGATGATCGTCGACCATTTCGACACGGTCTATCGCGAGGGCGGCGAGAACGGCCGCGTCATGTGCATCGCACTGCACCCCTACATGATGGGCGCGCCGCATCGGCTCAAATATCTCGACAAGGCGCTGGGCTACATCCGCCAGCACAAGGATGCCTGGGTGTGCACCGCCGAGGAGATCCTCGACTGGTACGTCGAGCACGGGCTCAAGCCCTACCAGAAGCATCTCGGGAAGGGGGCGTGACATGAGCACGTCCGCGCCTAAGGTTCCCAAAAACCCGCCGCCGCTCAAGCCTGGGATGGACAATCCCTGGTACGACTATTCGCCATTCTCGCAACGGCCGGTGCTGCACTGGCCGAAGAATGCGCGTGTCGCCTTCTATGTCGTCCTGACGCTCGAGTATTACGAGCTGTTGCCCGACGAGAAATCGGTGAGAGACAGCCGCTTCGTCGGAGAGTTCGGTAACTACCATCCCGACTACCGCACCTGGACGCAGCGCGAGTACGGCAATCGCACCGGTATTTTCCGCGTGCTGGACGTGCTCGATCGCTACCAGATCAGGGCCGGCGTGGCGATCAACGGCATGGCGGCCGAGCGCTATCCTTACCTGGTCGAACAGTTCAAGCGACGAAGATATGAATTCATCGCCCATGGCGTGTCGGCCAACCGTCTGGTCAGTTCCAAGATGAGCGAGGCCGAGGAGAAGCAGGAGATCGCAACCGCAATTGCCGCGATCGAGAAGGCCTGCGGCAGCAGACCTAAGGGGTGGCTCGGGCAGGAATATGGCGAGAGCCAGCGGACGCCCAAACTCCTGGCCGATGCGGGCCTCGACTACGTGCTCGACTGGCCGAACGATGATCAGCCCTATCCGATGAAGGTCGGCAAGAAGTTCGTCTCTCTGCCCAACCAGCCGGAATGGGACGACGTGCAGCAACTCTGGCTGCGCCGCATCAACACCACGCGCTATCCCGACCTCGTGGGCGACGCCTTCGAACTCCTGCACAAGGAAGGCGGCCAGGTGTTCAACCTGTCGATCCATCCGTGGCTGATGGGCATGGCGCATCGCATCAAGTATCTCGACGAGGCCCTGCGGCGCATCGAGCGCTTTGGCAACGTCTGGCAAGCAACGCCGGGCGAAGTCGCCGAACACTACATGCGAACGATGATGGACTGAGTTAAGGGCGGCAGGGGGCCGGCATCCCGGGCATCAGGCGATAGACCGGCGCTTCGGTCTCCGCAGGCTTCATGTCGATGGCGCCGGCCCCGACATAGGAGCCCGCCGAATCCGGTTCCAAGGCGGCCGCGACAATGCCCGCCGCCCGCTGGGCCATCGGCACGTAGAGCGCGCCTGCCGGTACCTCGATCGTCCTGCGCTTGAGTTCAGTGTGCACCGTCTGTTCGGGATTGATCGATTCGCGGTTGGTCGTGCCGCCAAGCTTGGTGATGGCGTAGGCCTCAACGGAAAGCTTGGTTGCGCTCACGAGCTTGCACGACGGGGCCTCGTTCAGCGCCAACCGCTCGGCCACGGCGTCGCCATCCCTCGTCACCAGGTAGCCTTCGGGCCGCGGCCGTACGTCGACCGGCCGGATGTCGCGGCTGTCGATCAACTGCACCTTGGTGGGCTTGGGGGCACCAGTGTCAGGATCGATCAGCGGCAGGTCGATCCAGCGCTCGCCTTCCTTGTGCGTCACAATGAGGTCCGACCGGTCGCTCGCGGCGGCCTGCCGCGCGGCCGCGAGTCGTTTCAGCAGACCTTGGGCGTCAGCCGCCGTCGTCTCGAGCACGGCCTTGGCCAGCAGATAGTGCGTGGCGACGCGGCGCTGGTAGCTCTCCAGGCCGATGCCGACGCCGCGGGTCTCGATCAGATAGGAGACGCTGCCGCGCAGGCCGAAAGTATTGCGGGCAATGTCCGCCGCCGTGCCGCCCAACGACACGCGCTTGTCGGAGGGGTTGATGCCGGTTGTCACATAATCGTGCGGCATCAGCCCATGCGCGCTGATCGCCGTCTCGATCGCGGGGCGGTAGAGCTCCCGCTCGATGTCGGTCAGTGCCTTGGGAATGATGGGATTGGTCGCCTCGAGGATCATCACGTCGGCAGCCTGCAGGCCACCAAACTTCTCTATCCAGCGCCAGGCGACGCTGAATTCGTGATGATCGAATACGACGTCCGGGGGCAGCGCACGCATCGCCCGATGCATGGCGCGGATCTCGGGCTGCTTCAGCAGCAGATGATCGCGATTGGGATCGGCGCCCGAGGCCAGCACGCGCCGGTCTGCGGCGGCGCCATCGACATTGGCGCGCGGCACGATCACCACGCTCACCTTGGACAGGATGGGCGCCAGCTCGCCGGTGGCGAGCGAGGATGCCAGGGCCAGCATCGCCTCGCCGCCGGCCGGCTCGTTGCCATGCTGCTGGCCGATCAGCCAGACGACCGGCCGGCCAAGGCGCTTGATCGCCGCCGGGTCGGCGAGACCTTCGGCGGTCAGGTAGAGCAACGGAATGTTGCGGCCTTGCGTGGACGTCCCAAGGCTGCCGACCTGCACGCGCGTAGAGACGCGCGCCAGACCTTCGATGAAGGCCATCATCTCGTCCTGGTCCGTGAGCGAAGGCGTGGATTTGCGGAATGCGGGGCTGGCCAACGCCACCCCCGCCACCGGCCGGTAATGCGCCAACACGGCCGCTGTCTGGTGATAGCCCTCAGGCACGCGCAGCACCAGTTGCGCCAGTGCCAGGTAGGGCATGAGAAGCGCCGCAAAGGCAACGAAAAAAGCACGCATCGGACGACGCTAACCCTACACCGCCTCGCCCGCCACCCAGCCCG
This sequence comes from Reyranella sp., assembly GCA_035651335.1. Taxonomy (GTDB): domain Bacteria; phylum Pseudomonadota; class Alphaproteobacteria; order Reyranellales; family Reyranellaceae; genus Reyranella. Next base: position 74,377 of record DASRFX010000107.1, read on the forward strand.
ACGACCAGGCCCACTGGAAATTGTAGCCGCCAAGCCAGCCGGTGACGTCAACCGCCTCGCCGATGACGAACAGGCCTGGCACGCCGCGCGCGCCCATCGTCTGCGAAGACAGCTCCGCAGTGTCGACGCCGCCCAAGGTCACCTCGGCCTTGGCGTAGCCTTCCGTCCCACTCGGGACGATGCGCCAATCGTTCAGACGCTCGGGCGCCTCGGTGTCGAGGGCGTGCGCAAGCCGCTGCGGCATCACTTCCGCCAGCAACGTGCGCAGCTCGGCCTTGGGACGGGCATGCCGGCGTTCCTTCAGGAACTGCGGCGCATCGATGTCCGGCAGCAGATCGATGGCAATTTCCTGTCCCGGCTTCCAATAGGACGAGATCTGCAGGATCGCCGGCCCTGAAAGTCCGCGATGAGTGAACAGCATGGCCTCGCGGAACCGCGCTTTGCCGCAGCGCGCCACGACCTCGAGCGAAACGCCGGCAAGCTCAGGCACCTTGAGGGTGAGCGGCACCAGCGCCGGCCGCGTCTCGGTGATCCTGAGGCCGAACCGCCGCGCGGTATCATGCGTGAAACCCGTAGCGCCCATCTTCGGGATGGAAAGGCCGCCGGTCGCCAGCACAACGCATCCCGCATCGAAATCACCGTGATCGGTGGCGACGCGGAAGCAATCGGATTTCTCGATCGACGTGATGCGATGGGCGACCCTGACATCGACGCCCGTCGCGGCGCATTCGGCCAGCATCATCGCCACGATCTGCCGTGCCGAGCCGTCGCAGAAAAGCTGGCCCAGGGTCTTCTCGTGCCAGGCGATGCGATGCTTGTGGACCAGCGCGATGAAATCGTGTTGCGTGTAGCGGGCCAGCGCCGATTTGCAGAAGTGCGAGTTTTGCGACAGGAACGCGCCGGGATCCGTGTGCAAATTGGTGAAGTTGCAGCGCCCGCCGCCCGAGATCAGGATCTTCTTGCCGACCTTCTCGGCGTGATCGAGCAGCAGCACACGGCGACCGCGCTGGCCGGCGCGCATCGCGCACATCAGGCCGGCCGCTCCGGCACCAACGAGGACGACATCGAAGTTCTGGCTCAAGCCAGTGCGGTCCTCATCGCCCACAGGCCGACGACCAGGCCGATCAGCGATAGCACGACCGAGCCCCCGACATAGAGCGCCGCGTTGAGATGCTCGTGGCGCTCCCATAGCAGCACGGCATCGAGCGAGAAGGCGGAAAAGGTCGTATAGCCGCCGAGGATGCCGGTGGCAATGAAGAGGCGCGCGTGGCCAACGCCCGCGCCCTTCATCACGAACCAGCCAGTGACGAGGCCCATCACCAGCGAGCCGGTCACGTTGATGACGAAGGTGTGGTACGGAAAACCCGTACCCATGAAGCGTGCCACCCAGATATTCATGAAGTGGCGGATCATGCCGCCGATGCCGGCGCCGACGAAGACGACGAGGTAGCCGATCATGTGAGGAACTCGCCGCCGTTCACGTGGATGGTCTGGCCGGTGATGAAGGCGCCCTCGGGCCCGACCAGCAGGCGCACCATGGCGGCGATCTCCTCGACATTGCCGAGGCGGCCAAGCGGAATTGGCCGACCGGCGAGCGGCCGCGGTCCGGCTGACGCGGCACGCGCTGTGTCTATGGCGCCCGGCGCCACGGCGTTGCAGGTGATCTTGTGCGGTGCAAGTTCGCGCGCCAGCGCCCGCATCAGGCCCTCGAGGCCCGCCTTGGAGGCCGATACGTGGCAGCGGTTCAGGGTGCCGACATGGGTGGAGACGCCCGACATGGCGACGAAGGCGCCGCCCTTGCCCTTGGCCACCATCTGCGGAATGAAGGCCTTGCCGAGCAGGAAGGCGCCATCGAGCGCCACCGACATGATCTCTCGCCATTCATCGAACGACATGTCGAGGAATGGCGTCTGGCGCCTGAGGCCCGCGTTGCTCACCAGGATGTCAACGCCGCCGAACTGCTTCTGCGCCTGCTCGGCAAGCTTGGCGGTGGCCTTGGGGTCGGAGACATCGCCCATTGCCGCCGCCGCTTTGCCGCCCGCCTTCTCGATCTCGGCGACGACGCCCTCGACAGCAACCTTGTCCGAGCGACCGTTGACCAGCACCGCCGCCCCGTCGCACGCCAGCGTGAGCGCAATGGCGCGCCCGATATTCCTTCCGGCGCCCGTCACCAGCGCCACCTTGCCGTGCAGAGGAAGAGACATGCAAACTCCCGCCAGTTCGGAAACGACCCTAGCGGAGTTCGACGGCGAACTTAAGCGGGCTCAGCCGGCCGCAATGTAGGCGCGTAACGCCTCGGTCTCGTACCTCGTCTCCTCGAGTCGCGCCTTGACCACGTCGCCGATCGAGATCAGGCCAAGCAGCTCGCCACGCTGCACCACCGGCAGGTGGCGAATGCGGCCGCGTGTCATCAGCTCCATCACGTGGTCGATCGAGTCGTCCGGGTCGCAGGTCACCACGTCCCGCGTCATGACCTCCGCGGCCTGCATCTCCATCGCTTGCTTGCCGTTCGTGGCGATCGCCTGCACGAGATCACGCTCCGAGACGATGCCCGCGACCTGGTCGAGCCGGTCGACCACCAGCACGGACCCGATGCGACGTGTGCTGAGTTGCTGACTGATCTGGGCAACGGTGGTGCCCGGCGTCACCGTGAAGACAAGCCCGCCCTTGTGCGAAAGAATGTCGGAGACGAACATTTCCCCTCCTCATCGCAGCTTGGCCAAACGTAACGCATGGTGCGGCAAAAGGTTGCGGGTCATACCGGCCAAATGAACGACGTCCCTCGTGCCCCTGTCCTATGGGCCGGCCGTGCGAGACCGAAGGCCCGGGTTCACCGCGCGCGCCCGACCTGCTAGGACGGCGCGCCCATGGAAGCAAACCACCCCGAAAAGCCGCACATGAGCCTGACACCGAACAAGGTCGAGGGCCTGTTCTATTTCCTCGCCTTCATCGCCTGCATCCCGACCGCCAATTGGCTGATCGGCCACGTCGGCACGGTGTGCGACGGCATGGGACCATGCCTGCTGCCGGTGTTCCCGTGGGGACCCGGCGGCCATCCGCTGATGGCGCCGTCGGGCGTGGTCATGGTCGGCCTCGCGCTGGTGCTGCGTGACCTGGTGCAGCGCAGGCTCGGCCGCACCGCGGGCGTGCTGTCGATCCTTGCCGGTGCCGCGCTCTCGGGCGCGGTCGCGCCGCCGCAATTGGTCCTGGCGTCGACCGTCGCCTTTCTTCTCTCGGAGTTCGCCGACTTCGCGGTCTACACGCCGCTGCAGGCGCGCGGCCTGGTGCTCGCGGTCTTCGCCTCGGGCATTGTCGGCCTGATCGCCGACAGCGTGATCTTCCTCTGGCTCGCCTTCGGCAGCCTCGATTTCCTGGCCGGCCAGATCGTCGGCAAGACATGGATGGTGCTGATCGCGCTGCCCGTGGTGCATTGGATCAGGCAACGGGAGCTGCGGGCATGAGCCTTTCCCTGCAACCGATCGACGAGCGCGTGGCGGTGAGCGGCCAGCTCTCGCCCGACGACATGAAGCACGTGGCGGCCGCAGGCTATGTCGCCGTGGTCAACAACCGGCCCGACAAGGAGGCGATGTTCGGCCAGCCGCGCACGGCCGACCTCAAGGCGGCCGCGGAAAAAGCCGGCCTCGTCTTCCTCGACCTGCCGTTTTCGGGCCCCAACGCCCAGCCCGAACAGGTGCGCGCCTTTCGCGACCTTCTGGCGAAACGCGACGGCAAGGTCCTCGCCTTCTGCAAGAGTGGCATGCGCTCGGCACTGCTGTGGGGCGCCGCCGCCATGGTCGACGGCAAATCGCTGCAAGACGTGTTGGACGCCGCGCGCAGGGCTGGGCAAAATCTCGACCCGGCGGGAAATACAATGGCTGCATTGGCCGCCCGGTCGGGCGGCTGACGTTTTTGGGGGGAGTGCGCGATGATGAAGTCGATCCTGGCGGTGTCCGAAGGCGGGCCCGATGCCGCGATGTCGTTCAAGCTGGCCGCACGCGTGGCGGCCGAATTCGGCGGCACCGTCGACGCACTGCACCTGCCGGTGGGCCCGGCTGGCGGCATGGTGGGCGGTCTGGCCATGAGCGGCGAAGCCATGCCCCTGATCATGAATCTTGACGACGATCGGCTCGAAGCGCGCGCCAAGGAATCCGAGCGCGCCTACAAGGAGGTGCTGGCGAACGCCAAGGGCTCGACCTACACCGCCGCCAAGACCGCGACGCTCGACGCCATGGTGGCGATGGGCCGCTGCTCGGACATCCTCGTGCTGGGCCGCCCCGGCGCCGATCCGGAGAACGTGGCGCCGGCCACCGTCGAAGCTGCGCTCTATGAATGTGCGCGCGCCGTCATGATCGCGCCGCCCAACGCCGGCAGCGGCCTGTTCAACAACGTCGTCGTGGCGTGGAACGGCAGCTTCCAGGCCGCACGCGCTGTCGAGTACGCACTGCCGTTCCTCGGCAAGGCGAGCAAGGTCACCCTGCTGGTCGCCGGCAGCAAGCCCGAGGATGTCGGCGCATCCTATCTGGCGCGCAATCTCGGCCGCCATGGCATCACCGCCTCCATCGACGGCATCAATCCCGGCGCGGTGTCGGCGCGCGCCCGCGGCCGCGCATTGCTCAATTACACGCACGACAAGGGTGCCGACCTCCTAGTGATGGGCGCCTACGGCCGTGGCCAGGTGCTGAGCTTCCTGGGCCTGGGCGGCGCCACGGCCAAGGTGATCTCGTCCTGCCGCGTGCCGCTATTGATGGCGCACTGAGCGGCGCATCCTAGTTGCTGGGACAGGCCCCCGCCGCCTGGGTCACCACCTCGGGGTCGGCGCAGGCGCTGCAGGCATTGCCGTAGGTCCGGCTCGTCTTGTCGCGGCGCAGCCCGCAGGCCGGCCGGTATTCGCGGGTGCACACTTTGGGCCGCGGGTCGGCGCACGGGCCGCCCGCCACCGGCATCGATTCCTGGGCGAGCTCCGCACCCGTCATGACGAAGGCGAAGGGTAGCGCCCGATAGTCGCTCAGCAGACCGACGATCGCGATCTTGGCGCCGACCGCCGGCAGTGGCGTGAGCGGACGCGCCATCGCCACGTCGAGATCGGCGGTATTGCTCGCCTGGTTGGCTTCGGTGATGGCGCCCTCGATACGCTCGGGCGATGCCTTGATCACCTTGATGGGGATCTTGAGCCGCGCCTCGCCGCCGCGCTGCTTGTCGGCGATGGCCCGCCACACCCGCTCGGCCGCCGTTTTGTTGGCGGGCGAGAAGTCGCGATGGGAAAGCACCAGCTCCCAGTCGGCATAGGACAGTGCGCCCGGCTCGTTGTCGGTGACGAGCTGGACGGCACGCTCCTGCGGCGTCATCAGGCGCGAGATCGAGCGCGCGAAATTGTCGGGCGGCAGCCGCTCGCCGGAGGCGCGCGCGACGATCGCCTCCCAGCCCTCCTCGCTGCCATGGTAGCGCTGGTAGCGCGAGCGGGCATATTTCTCGATGCTGCTCGCGGCGCTCTCGGTCTTGCTGCCGCGTGCGATGGCGATCGCGCGGGCGGCGTACCAGAAGCCGAGCGCGTCGACCGGCCTACCTTCGAGCTCGGCGACCGAAAGCTGGTAGACGTCCTGCAGATTGTCGGGATCGACCGTGACGGCGTCGAGGTAGTACCGCTTCGCTTTGGCGTAGTCCTTGGCCTGCAATGCGGCAAACCCCATCACGCCGTTGAAGATCGCCATCACCTGAAGCTTGAGCTTGCCGAAATCGGAATCGCTCATCGCCTCGGGCTTTTTCCACTTGCCGATCGCGGCAAAGCCGTGCTCGGCCGCAGCGACAGCCTGGGTAAGCGCGGCGGCATCGCCCGCGGCGGCATGGGTGCGGCCGACATAAGCGCGGTTGGCAAGCGCACGCAGGTTGTCGGGATCGATCTGCAGCAGCTTCGATGCCGCCGCGACGGCCTTGTCCGGATTGTTGGCGACCTGCCACGACGCCATCAGCTGTTCGTAGGCGTCGATGCGCAGGGTCGAGTTGGGATACCAGGCGATGAAGATTTCGAGCGCCTCGGCGCGCTTGGCCGCGTCCTTGGTGTTAATCGCGCTGGTATATGCCTTGAGCTCGGCGGGATTTTGGACAGGACTGGCGTTCTGAGCGGGCGCGGCAACGGCGGCCAACAGCAAAGCCAACACAAGCGCAATCTGCTTAAGTCCCGCCGACACCATTATCTCCCGTCTTGTACCGGACGCGATGTTGCGGCTACGTCCGGCCGATCTTTGCCGAGACGGTCTCGCCCAAATAAGGCAGTGGTTTGGCAAGCAGAAGGGCGGGCTATGCCCGATCGGTCCCCGCCTCGACGCGCGCGCGCAAGGCCGCGTCATGCAGAGTGGTATCCTGGCCGGGCGGCGCCACGCGCACGGCCTCCTCGAGAGTGCGCGTCGGTCGCCATTGGTCGGCCGGCCGTGCGCGACCATCGGAGCCGATCTGGTCGACGTCCCAGTAGAGCTCGAGGTGGTGGCCGTCGGGATCGAGAAACTCGACGGCGACCTGGCAGCCGGCACGGCGGCGGCCCTCATAGACGATCGTGGTGCCGCTCGCCTTGAGATGATCGCGCGCGCGGAACACCTCGTCGAGCGTGGCCAGCTCGAAGGCGATGTGGTGCAGGCTCATGCCGTTGGCCTTGTCCTTCTTGCCGCCGACCAGCGCCAGGCAATGATGGTCGCCGTTGCAGCGCAGGAACACCATGCCGCCCGGCATCATCTCGTCGGGATACTGGTCCGACACCTTGAAGCCCAGCACGTCGGTATAGAACTTCTTGGAGCGCTCGATGTCGCTCACGAACACCACCGTGTGGCCGAGCTTCCGGACAGCGAAGGGGGTTGTCATCGCTTGAGACTCCCGTTGCGAAACCAGCGGAGCGCGTCGTCGAGCCGATCATCGCCCCAGAACAATTCTTCACCGACGGCAAAGGTCGGCGAACCGAAGATCCCGAGCCGGCGGGCTTCCCCGGTCTCTGCATCATACTTTCTGCCGATGTCTTCGGCCTGCGCTCGTTGCAGGGCGGCCGCCGGGTTCTGGCCCGCCTCGGCTAGGCTCGCGGAAAGATTGGGCTCGAGCGCAGGCTCCTGGCCGTCGGCGAACCAGCGCCGGTAGCTCGCGATGATATAGGCTTTGCCCCATCCTTCGCTTAGGCCAGCCAGCGCCAAGCGATGCGCGAGATCGAACTCTCTTAGCGGATACGGTGCCGGCACCTTGGCTGCAAGCCCATACATCGCCGCCCGCCGTTGGATGTCCCGCCACATGTAGGCGCTCTTTACCGGTTTGCCGGCAAACGGAATGTTGTTCTGCTCGCGCATGATGGCGCGGACACTGAACGGCCGCCAATTGAAGACTACGCCCTCTGCCGCCGCTACCTTCTCCAGGCGCGACACCGTGAGATAGGTATAGGTGCTGCCAACGGAGAACCAGAAGTCGATTGCGCCGCTTGCCATGCGCTATCATGGCGCGAACAGCACGGGCGGGGAAGAAATCATGGCGAGCAAGCCCAATCAATTGTCGGCCAGCGAGGCGGTGCGGCGGATGGCCGACAAGCGGCTGAAGGCCGTCGACCTGGTGAAGGCCTGCCTGGACCGCATCGACAAGCGCGAAGGCCAGGTCCATGCCTGGGAGGCGATTGACGCCGAGGGCGCGCTGAAGCGGGCCGAGCAGCTCGACAGGCGCGCCCGTCCCATGGGTCCTCTGCACGGCATTCCGCTGGCAGTAAAGGACATCATCGCGACCAGGACGCTGCCCACGACCTGCGGCTCGCCGATCTATCGCGATCATGTCGTGGGCAAGGATGCCGCCTGCGTCACACGGCTCGTGAAGGCCGGCGCCATCGTTCTCGGCAAATCGGTCACCACCGAGTTCGCCGGCGCCCACGCCGGCAAGACGCACAATCCGCACAACCTCCGCCACACGCCGGCGGGCTCGTCCTCCGGTTCGGCCGCCGCCGTCGCCGACTTCATGGTGCCGTTGGGCTACGGCACGCAGACCGCGGGCTCGGTGATCCGGCCCGGCGCCTTCAATGGCGTGGTGGCGTACAAGGGGACCTATGGCTGGGCCGACATGACCGGCATCAAGCCCTATGCCACCTCGCTCGACACCTTGGGCTTCTTCGCTCGTGAAGCCAACGATATGGCGCTGGTGCGCGCGGCCTATGGCCATGCGGCGGCCGACCCGCCGAAACCCCCGCCCCGCATCGGCTTCTCCCGCACCGTATGGTGGGACGAAGTCGAGTCCTACAATCAGAAGAACCTCGCCGAGGCGGCGCGCGCCCTGCGTGCCGCCGGTGCGCGCGTGCAGAACTGGGACATGCCCGAAAACTGGCGGGCGCTGGCTGAGGCGCAGAACCGGGTCATGACCAGGGAGGCGACGCAAAACTATGCGCGCGAGCGCGCGCGTTTTCCGCAGCTCCTGTCGCCCAGCCTGACCCAGTCGCTGGCAATCGGCGACACGGTCAGCCGCAAGCAGTTGGCGGATGCGAAGCAGCGCAAGAAGCGTGCGTTGGGCGATCTCGCAGCGGCCTTCGAGCGCTTCGACTTCCTGCTGACGCCGTCGGCCAAAGGCGAAGCGCCATCGGGGCTCGGCAATACCGGCGATCCGATGTTCAACCGCTTCTGGACGCTGCTCGGCGTGCCCTGCATCTCGCTGCCGCGGGGCAGTGGCCCGTTCGGGCTGCCGCTTGCCGTCCAGCTGGTGGGGCCGCTGCGCTCGGACGACCAACTCATCGCCTGGGCCCGCTGGGCGGAGCAGCATTTCTCTTGATCTTCAGGCTCGGTCTCGTCGGCTACGGCGCCATCGGCAAGCACATCGAAAGTGCAGAGCTCGACAATATCGAGCTCGTGTCGGTGCTGGTGAAGCGTCCGCGCCGCGCGGGAAAACTCACCCACGAGCCCGACAAGTTCTTTGCCCACAAATTCGATGCGGTGGTCGAATGCGCGGGCCACGAGGCGGTGCGCGCGCATGGCCAGCGGGTGCTGGAGGGCGGCGCTGATCTCCTGGTGACCTCGGTCGGCGCCTTCACCGATACCGCGCTGTTCGATCGATTGATGGCCGCCGCCAAGACCAACGGCAAGCGTCTGATCCTGCCCTCAGCCGGTATCGGCGCCCTCGACATCCTGAGCGGCGTCGCCGTGGGCGGGCTCGACAGCGTCACGGTGACGGTGCGCAAGGATCCATCGGCGTGGAAAGGCACCGTCGCCGAGACCCTAGTCGATCTCGATGGCCTCAAGGAGCCCAAGATCGTGTTCGACGGGCCGGTGCGCGAGGGTGCGTGCCTCTATCCGCAGAACGTCAACATCTCGGCCGCGGCCGCTATTGCGGGAATCGGCCTCGACAGGACGCGCGTGGTGATCGTGGCGGATCCGACCGTCACAACGCACATCGTCGAACTGGAGGCCAAGGGCGCGTTCGGCCGGTTCACCTTCATGGAGGATGTCGCGGTCAGCGAGGAGAACCGCAAGACCGGCAAGCTGGTCGCCATGGCGATGGTCAAATCGGTCCGCCAGCTCGCCTCGACCTTGGTCGTTGCCGCCTAGAGGGGGTGGCGCAAAAGTGGGACATTTGGCCTAAAACCCTTGTTTTATCGGCATCAAACATGTCCACGAGGTTGGTACATCGTGGGACATTCAGGGCCGGACCGAGACCAACAGGTTGCCGAGCTTGTCGTGCCGGACCTTGTCGCCGGGCTCGACCACGGTCGTGCAGTCGAGCTGCTCGAGGATGGCCGGCCCCTCGAAGGCGGCATCCATCGGCAGGCGGTCGCGGGCATAGATCGGCGTCCGCTGCCAGCCGTCGGGGAACCAGACCCGCCGTTCACCGGTCTGGGCGGCCGCGAGCGTCGCCGCGCGCTGGGTGGCGGCGAGCGCCGCAAGGTCGATATGCGGGCGTACGCCGATCACCGCCGTATGCAGGTTCACCAGCACTGGCGGGATCTCGCTGAGCTCGATGCCGAAGCGGCGCCAATAGGCGGCCGCGAAGGCCTTGTGCAAGCCGTCGACGCCGATGTCCGGCCGGTCGACCGCGACCGCTAGGATGTGGCTTTGCCCGGCGAACTGCATGTCGGCCGAGTACACTTGGCGCAGCTCGGTCACCGGCACGCCCTCGCCCTCGATGGTCTTGCGGCCCTCGGCCGCCTGCTCGGCATAGATACCGGCGATCAGCGCATCGTCGGTGGCGGAGAGCGGCTTGTTGACTGTGCGCACATAGTCGTGGCGCACGTCGGCGACGACGCAGCCCAGCGCATTGGTGATGCCCGGCCGGACCGGCACCAGCACCGTCGGGATGGCGAGCTCGCGGGCGAGTGCCGTGGCGTGGAGCGGGCCAGCGCCGCCGAAGGCAAACAGGGCAAAGTCGCGCGGATCGTGCCCGCGCGAAAGGGAGACGAGACGAATGGCGCCCGCCATTCGGTCGTTGGCGATGCGCAGGATGGCAGCGGCGGCCGCTTCGCCATCGAGGCCGAGCCGCTTGCCCACCTTCTCCAGGATCGCCGCCCGCACCTGGTCGCGCGTCACCGGATGATCGACGCCCAGGAGCCTGTCGGGGTTGAGCCGGCCCAGCACGAGATTGGCGTCGGTGATGGTGGGCTCGGCGCCGCCCTTGCCGTAGCAGATCGGCCCCGGCCGTGCGCCCGCGCTTTCCGGTCCGACCCGCAGCATGCCGGCCTCATCGACCGAGGCGATCGAGCCGCCGCCGGCGCCGATCGTGTGAACGTCGACCATCGGCACGTGGATCGGCATCGCGTATTCGAGCTCGAGCTCGCCCGAGACTTGCGGCACCGCGTCCTCGATCAGGCCGACGTCGGTTGAGGTGCCGCCCATGTCGTAGGTGATGAGATTTTCCTGGCCGCAGGCGCGTCCGGTGTAGGCCGCCGCCATGACGCCCGAGGCCGGACCCGACATCACGGTGTTGACGGCAGCGTGCGCGATCAGGGATGACGAGATCGTGCCGCCGTTGCCCTGCATCACCAGGATGTCGCGGTCGAAGCCCTTGCCGCCCAGCTCCGTGCGCAGGCGCGTGAGGTAGCGGTCGAGCACCGGCTGCACCGAGGCATTCACCGCCGCCGTCACGCCGCGCTCGAATTCGCGGTATTCCGACAGGATGGCGTGGCCCGCCGTCACGTACGGATTAGGCCAGAGCCCGCGCACGATCTCGGCGGCACGGCGCTCGTGCGCCGGATTGATGTAGCTGTGCAGGAAGTGGATGACGACCGCCTCGCAGCCCAGCGCCTGCAGGTGCTTCGCCGCCTCACCCACCGCCTGCTCGTCGAGCGGCGTCAGCACCTTGCCGTCGGCATCCATGCGCTCGCTGACTTCCAGCCGCAGCTCGCGATCGATCAGCGGGTGGAAGGTGCCGCGCAGGCCGTAGGGCTGAGGTCGCGTGCGGCGCCCGAGCTCCAGCACGTCGCGGAAGCCCTTGGTGGTAATCAGCCCGACCTGGGCGATCTTGCGCTCGAGCAGCGCGTTGGTCGTCGTGGTCGTGCCGTGCACCACGGCCTGCAGCGCAGCGGGATCGATGCCGGCCGAGGCGAGCGCCGCCATGAAGCCCACCGCCTGGTTGTCGAGCGTGGTCGGTACCTTGGCGAGATGAACCGTTCCCTTGGCGGTATCGACCGCCAGCAGGTCGGTAAAGGTGCCGCCGACATCGATGCCGGCCGTCGTTGTGTTCGAAACCATGATGATCAAACCGACAGATACTGTTCGCGAAGGGGGGCGTTGGAGGCAAGCTCGACCATGGTGCCGCCGAACCGGATCTGGCCTTTCTCGATGATGTAGGCGCGGTCGGCGACCGCCAGGCAGAAATGCAGGTTCTGCTCGGAGAGCAGCACTGCCAGCCCCTCGGCCTTGAGCGCGCGAATTGATGCGACCATCTGCTCGATGATGATGGGTGCCAGGCCCTCCGACGGCTCGTCGAGCAGCACGCATTTGGGATTGCCCATCAAGGTGCGCGCGATCGTGAGCATCTGCTGCTCGCCGCCCGACATGCGGCCGCCCGGCCGCTCGCGCATCTCGGCAAGATTGGGGAACAGCGCGAACAGCCGCTCGGGCGTCCAGGCCGGCGCGCCGTCGCGCGGCGTTTGGCGGCCGACCTCGAGATTTTCCATCACCGTGAGGTCGCTGAAGATGCGCCGCTCCTCGGGCACATAGCCCAGCCCAAGCCGGGCGATTCGGTAGGGCGCCAGTCGCGCCAGCGGCCTGCCCGAGAAAACCACGTCGCCTCGGCTCGGCGGCACCAGTCCCATGATCGCTTTCATCGTCGTCGACTTGCCGGCGCCGTTGCGGCCGAGCAGCGCCACGACCTCGCCGGCATTTGCCTGGAGCGATACGCCCTGCAGGATGTGGGCGCGGCCGTAATGGGCATGCAGGTCCTTCACCGCCAGAATCGGATCGGGCTGCATCACTGCAGCCCCCCGAGATAGACGTCGCGCACCCGCGCGTTGGCGCGCACTTCGGCCGGCAGGCCGCCTGCGATCAGCCGCCCGCGATCGAGCACGATGATGCGGTCGGCCTGACTGAACACGACGTCCATGTCGTGCTCGGTGAACAGCACCGCGATCTGCTGGCCGCGGGCGAGTCGCGCCGTGAGCTCCATCAGCGCGACCCGCTCGCGCGGCGCCATGCCGGCGGTGGGCTCGTCCATCAGCAGGAGCCTCGGCCGGTTGGCGAGCGCCATCGCAAGCTCGACCCTTTTGAGGTCGCCGTAGGCGAGCACGGCACAGGGCCGCCCGGCCTGGTCGCGCATGCCGACCTGATCGAGCAGCGCATCGGCCTCGGCGGCGAACTCGCTGCCGAAGCGCGACAGCAGCGAGCGCAGCCGGCCGGCATGGCTGTAAAGCGCCATCTGCACGTTCTCGCGCACGCTGAGCGAGGCGAACGTTGCGGTGATCTGGAAGGTGCGACCGACACCAAGCCGCCAGATAGCGCGCGGGCTCATGCCCAGGATGTCGCGGCCCAGCAGGCGCGCCATGCCGGCGTCGGCGCCCAGTTGGCCGTTCAGCATGTTGAAGCAGGTGCTTTTGCCGGCGCCGTTCGGCCCGATCAGCGCCAGCATCTCGCCGGCGTCGAGGGCGAACGAAACGTCGGCGACCGCCTGCACGCCGCCGAATGATTTGTGCAGGCCTTCGACCTGGAGAACTGCCGTCATGCGCGCCGGACCAAGTTCTTCAATCCACCGACCAGGCCTTGCGGAAAGACGACGACGATCAGCAGGATCACCAGTCCCAGCGCGGCGCGCCAGAAATCGGTCTCGCGGGCGAGCGTATCTCGCAGCCAGGTAAAGATCGCCGCCCCCACCGCCGGGCCGGTGAGGGTCTCGATGCCACCCAGCAGGACCATGACGAGCCCGTCGGTCGACTGGCCGATCGACACGACCGAGGGCGAGATGCTGCCCTTGGAGAAGGCGAACACCGCGCCGGCGAGGCCCGCCAGCGCTCCGGCGAGGATGAAGGCCGCCCATTGGAAGCTCCGCACGTCGATGCCGATCGCCTCGGCGCGCAGCGGCGAATCGCGGCCGGCCCGCAGCGCGTAGCCGAACGGCGAGAACAGGATGCGCCACAGGAAGACGATGCCGAGGCCGCACAGGACCAGCGTCAGATAGTAGTAGGCGCTACCACTGGCGAGCCAAGCCGCCGGCCAGACGCCCACCATGCCGTTGCTGCCGGCGGTCAGAGAATCCCACTGGAAGACGACCGACCAGCTGATCTGGGCGAACGCCAAAGTCAGCATGGCGAGATAGACGCCCGACAGCCGTACGCAGAACCAGCCGTAGACGACGGCGAACAGCCCGGCGCATAACGGCGCCAGCAGCACGGCTGCTTCCATCGGCAGGCCGGCGCGCTGGAACAGGAGCGCCCCGGCATAGGCACCCAGCCCGAAATAGGCGGCATGGCCGAACGAGACCATGCCGGCCGGCCCCATGATGAAATGCAGGCTGACGGCGAACAGCGCGAAGCAGGCGATGTCGCCCGCCAGGACGGAGATGTAGCGGTCGGAGAACAGCGGCAAGACGGCGAGCAGCACCAGCCAGAGCGCGGCGGCCTGCCAGCGCATCGGCGCCAGCTGCGGCGGCAGGTCGCCGGCCGCGCGTTGCGCCGCAGACGGCCTACCCAGCAGGCCGTAGGGCCGGAGCACCAGAACGATGCCCATGATCACGAACTCGGCGACCAGCGTCAGTTTGGAAAGGCCGAGGCCGATGCAGAACGCCTTGGTGATGCCGATCAAGATAGCGGCCAGGAACGCCCCGGGCAGGCTGCCCAGTCCGCCGACCACCGTTACCACGAAGGCGTCGGCGATGACGCTGAGATCGAGGTCGAGATTGGCGGGCTCGCGCGGGATCTGCAGCGCGCCGCCCAGCCCGGCAAGCGCGGCGCCCACGAACAGCACCGATGTGAAGAGCTTGGCCTGGTCGACGCCAAGCGCGCCCACCATCTCGCGATCCTGGGTTGCCGCGCGCACCAGCGCGCCCCAGCGCGTGCGCTTCAGCAGCAGGGTCATCAGCCCCAGCACGATCGGGCCGGCGACGATCAGCAGCAGGTCGTATTGCGGCATGCGGCGGCCCACGATCTCCACCGCACCCGACAGGCCGGGCGCGCGGGGGCCGACCAGATCCTCCGGTCCCCAGACGTAGAGCGCGATGTCCTTGATCACCAGCACGACGGCAAAGGTCGCGAGCAGCTGGAACAGCTCGGGGCTGCGGTAGATGCGGCGCAGCACCACGAGCTCGATCACCACGCCCACAAGACCGATCAGGAGCGCCGCCAACACGACCGCGCTCCAGAAGCCGAGCGGCGTGCGACCGAGCGCCTCGATCAGCGAATAGGCCGCGTAAAGGCCCAGCATGTAGAGCGAACCGTGCGCGAAATTCACGATCCGCGTCACGCCGAAGATCAACGACAGGCCGGCCGACACCAGAAAGAGCGACGAGGCGCTGGCCAGACCGTTCAGCAGCTGGATGAGGAGCGAGGCGAAGTTCACGCCGTCAGTTGGCCGGCCGCATCTTCTTCACCTCGGCATCCGGCGGCAGCGCGTCCTTGCCGTCGACGAAGTGCCAGTCGGTCATGATGCCCTTGCCGTCCTTGAGCCCGATACGGCCGACATAGGTCCCCATGGTCGACTGATGGTCGAGCGCGCGGAAGGTGACGTTGCCGAACGGCGTGCCCACCTGCAGGTTCGCCATCGCCGCGACGAGCTTGTCCTGGTCGAGCGAGCCCGCCTTCTTGATCGCCGCGACCGCCGACATGACGGTCGAATAGCCGACGACCGAGCCAAGCCGCGGATAGTCCTTATACTTGGCCTGGTAAGCCTCGAGGAATTTGGTGTGCTCAGCCGTCTTGATGCCGTACCAGGGGTAACCGGTGACGTACCAGCCGACCGGCGCTTCGTCCTTCAGCGGATCGAGATATTCCGGCTCGCCTCCCAGAAGATCGAACACCTCGACGCCCTTGAACAGGCCGCGCTGCTGGCCTTCGCGCACGAACTTGGCAAGGTCGGCGCCGAACAACGAGGAGAAGATCGCCTGCGGCTTGGCATCGGCCAGCGCCTGCACGACAGCGCCGGCGTCGATCTTGCCGAGCGGCGGCGCCTGCTCGGCGACGAACTCGACGTCGGGCTGCTTCTCCTTCAGGAGCTTCTTGAACGCCGCTGTCGCCGAGGTGCCGTACTCATAGTTCGGATAGACGATCGCCCACCGCTTCTTCTTCAGCTTGGCGGCGTCGGGAATGAGCATCGCCGTCTGCATGTAGGTCGAGGTGCGCAGGCGGAAGGTGTAGGCATTGCCCTGGTCCCACACGATCTTGTCGGTGAGCGGCTCGGCGGCGATGAACAGTGTCTTGCGCTGCTTGGCGAAGTCGCCCACGGCGAGGCCGACGTTGGACGGGAACGTGCCGATCAGGAAGGCGACCTTCTCGCGCGTCAACAGCTCCTCGGCGGCACGCACGGCGTCGGCCGGATTGCCGTTGTCATCGCGGCTTACGATCTCGATCTTGCGCCCGAGCACGCCGCCCGATGCGTTGACCTGCTCGACCGCCAGCTCCCAGCCCTTCTTGTAGGGATCGAGGAATGCCGCGAAGACCTTGTAGCTGTTGAGCTCGCCGATCTTGATCGGCTCCTGCGCGAAGGTCGGTGCCGAGAACGATACGGCGGCCGCGGCCGACAGGCCGGCCAGCAGGCGATGACGGGTCAACATGCAAATCCCCCTCTGCGAAGCGACGAATTCCTGGATGGCGAGCCTAGCACCCCGCTACGCCGCGAAAGAAGAGCGGGCTTGGATGCCCCACCGACCGTTCTGCCGGGTGAGGATGTAGATCGTCTCGAACGTGCCGATCAGCGAATTATCGGCCTTCCAGCGGCTGAATTTCACCTTCAGGTGGACCTTGTTCTCGCCGACATGGATCGGCGTGCGCTCGTCCCAGGTGCTGTGATGCCAGCCGTCGCCGGCGCGGGCCTTGAAGGCGTCGATCTTGTAGTCGCCCCTGTTCTGCCAGATCGCGACCTTGCCGTCCGCCAAGCGCACATGCGGAAAGTGGCAGGCATCATTGACCTTCTTCTCGTCATTCTCGTTGAGACCGGCGATATAGTCATCCATCGCCTTCAGGGCCCCGTTCAATACCTCGTTCATGCCGCCTCCAAGAGCCGCCAGTCGCCCTGCAGGCAGAGGGCCGCGCCGAGCCGCAGGCGGCGCGCCTCGGCCGCACCGCGGCCGAGCGCCTCGCTCACGATTTCGGCCGGCAGGCGACCGACACTGGTCGTCACCGGCAGATCGCCGAGATCGCTGTCCGGATCGAGGGCGCGCGCCGGCTTGCGCTCGATCGCCCAATGATCGGCGTTGACGGCATTGGCGACCAGCGTCGCCGCCGCATCCGCCTCGGCGGCGGTGTGCGCCATCACCGTCACCGAATCGGCGATGCCCAGCGAGAACGACCGTCCGCCCCAACCCGACGTGGCGATGCCGCGCACCGGATTGTCGTGGCCAAGCCGCACCGCGCCGTCGAGATGATTGACGAAGATGGCGGCCTTCAGCTCCTGCCCCGGCACCAGGTGGAAGGCGATGTCGCCGCCATCGTTGACATAGGCCTTGTCGAGGGTGCGGCCGGCCAACATCGCCTGCAGCATCTCGTCGGCGACCGCTCCCGCCACCGCCGCCATCGGCGTGATATAGCGCGCACGGTGCGGCCAGACGGCATCGGCCATGCGGCGCGCCACGGGGCCCTCGAACTCGGGGAACTGATCGCCGACCGGCCGGCGCAATGCGGGGAGTTCCTTCACCAGCGTCTCCAAGATGTCACCGAAACGCTCGATGGCTTGGCCATAGGCGCGCTCGACTTCGCCCCGGGCACCGAACGCTTCGATGATGAGATCGATTGGGCCGTGCTGCAGATGCAGCCGGCCGCCGGGCAGTCTCGCGGCGAGCGGCCCCGTCATCGGTCGACTCGCACCTTGCTTGAGCGCAGCACGTCTTCCAGCGACACCGCGCGCGAGGCGTAGCCGCCCAGCGCCGCATAGTCGTCGGCCCGGAGGGTAAACTCGATCGGCGCCACCAGCGCCGGTGTCGGCACGTAGCCAAAGCTCTTCTCCGGCATCCGGGCGACGTCGACCATCAGAGTGATGCCGCCGCCCGGCCAGACATACGCCGGCACGCCGCCCAAGGTGACCTTGGTCAGGGCGTCGCGCACCGAACGTGTGAGCCGCACTGGATTCTCCGTCACTCCTGCTCGCAAACTCCCGCCGGCGCCTGCCATGAACATCACCGTGCAGAGCGCGGGCTCGCAATTCTCGGCAATGCGCTCGACCACGGCGCGCACCGGCTGCGGCATCTCGGCCGGCTGGGGCTTCAGATCCCGGTCGAGCACGAACCAGCCCGAATGCTCACCGGTGGTCGACACCATCAGGAGCTTGAGTCCCGGCCAGGCGGTCTTGGGATCGATCTTCTCGATGATCTGCAGCGGATCGTCGACATTGGTGCCGCCCCAGCCGAGCCCGGGTCCCGCGACCTGAAAATACCGCCCGGGCGTCGATTTGCGCCCGCGCACGCGGATGCCGGAGGGCTTCATGTCGAGAAAGCGCCCGCCCTGGTGCTCGCTCAGCACGCCGGTGATGTGGTCGTCGACCACGATCACCTCGTCGACATGGTCCTTCCATTGCGGCGCGAACATGCCGATGGCGGCCGAGCCGCAGCCCACCCGCATGCGCTCCTCGAGCGCACCGTTGACGATCGGCGAGCGATTGGCCTGCACCACGACCTTTGCACCATCGTCGATCGCCAGTTCGACCGCCTGCTTGTTGCAGAGAGCCAGCAGGGTGTCGCAGGTGACGACGCCCTCCTTCTTGCTGCCGCCGGTCAGGTGATGCACGCCGCCCAGCGACAGCATCTGCGAGCCGTATTCGGCGGTCGTGACATGGCCTACCGCCT
Source organism: Reyranella sp. (assembly GCA_035651335.1). GTDB lineage: Bacteria > Pseudomonadota > Alphaproteobacteria > Reyranellales > Reyranellaceae > Reyranella. The sequence continues at coordinate 92,785 of DASRFX010000107.1, forward strand.
CGCCCGCAACGCGCACCGTCGCCTGCTCGGGCCCGAGATAGCGGTCGGTGTCGATCTTCACCTTGACGCCGCAGTAGCTGAAGATGCCTTCGGTCACCACGGTCACCGTGTCGATGCCGGCGGGCTTCGAGGCCACGATGAACGGCGCGGGCTTGTAGTCGGGGTAGGTCGTGGTCGCGCCGATGCCGGTGACGACAGCGCCTTCGCCTTTTCCAAGCTCACCCGCCCACGACGTGCTGCCTTCGACGAACGCCACCTTGGCGAGGTCGGGCTTGGCCAGCAGCACCAGCGGATCAACGCGCACCAAGGTCCCGTTTTCGTTGGCATAGCGGTCACATGCGCCGGCGCGGCCCGGCCGGATGCGGCACAGCACCGGGCAGGCATCGCAGCGCACGATGCCCTGATTGCGTTCACCCTCGGAGAGCGAGATCTCGTCGTCGCTCATCGCCCCTTCTCCCTGGCAAGGATGGCCTCGCGCAAACGGTGCGGCAGCACCGGCACCTTGTGCACGCGCACCCCCGTCGCGTTCTCGATTGCGCCCAGGATGGCGGGCGCCGTCGGCACCAAGCCGGGTTCGCCAACGCCCTTGGCCCCAGACGGTCCGAGCGGCTCGCGGTCTTCGATCAGGATGCACTCGATCTCGGGCACATCGCCCACCGTCGGGATCAGGTAGTCGTGCAGGTTCTCGGTGCGGCCCGGCAGATACTCTTCCATCAGCGCGAGGCCGAGCCCTTGGGCAATGCCGCCTTCGATCTGGCCTTCGACCAGTGTCGGATTGATCGCCTTGCCGACATCATGCGCCGCCACAACGCGCAGTACCTTCACCGTGCCCAGCTCGATATCGACCTCGACCACCGCCATTTGCGCAGCAAAAGCATAGGTCGCGTACGGAACGCCCTGGCCGTCCTGATCGAGCGGCGTGGTCGGCGGATCGAACGTCCCCTCGCCGGTGAGCGGGCCCACCGCACCAAGATCGATTATGTGCTGCACGCCGGCATCGCGCACCGTGAGCTTGGCGCCGTCAAGCAACAGCACCGCCTCGGGCCCGGCATTGGCCAGCCGCAGGATCTGGCGGCGCAGATCTTCCGCCGCGCGCTGCGTGGCCATGCCCGATACGAAGGTCTGGCGCGAGGCCGAGGTCTTGCCAGCGTCGGCGGTGAGATCGGTATCGCCCATCACCAGCCTGAACTGCGATACCGGCAAGCCCAGCACATCGGCAGCGATCTGGGTCATGATGGTGTTGCTGCCCTGGCCGATATCGAAGGCGCCGTTGAACAGGGTCAGCGTGCCGTCGCGGTCCAGCCCGATCCGCATGCGCGAAGGGTTGGACATCGAGGTATTGCCGATACCGTACCACATGCAACCGATCCCGACGCCGCGACGGCGAACGCTGCCTGTGGTATTGAAAGCGGCGTTGTCGGCGTGCGCTTTCTGCCAATGCGGCCTAAGCGCCTCGAGGCACTGCGCGAGCCCCGCCGAATGCTCGAGCTTCTGGCCGCAAGCCGTGACGTGGCCCGCCCGTAGCGCATTGCGATGGCGGAACTCCAGCCGATCGATGCCAGTCTTGTCGGCCAGCGCATCGATCATCGCCTCATGCGCTATGGCGGCCTGCGGCACGCCGAAGCCGCGGAAGGCGCCCGCCGGCGGGCCGTTGGTGAAGAAGGCCTCGCCCCAGGTCCGCACGTTGGGCACGAAATAGGGACCCATGGCGTGTACCGGCACGCGATTGGCGACAGTCGGCCCCCACGAGGCATAGGCGCCGGTGTCGAACGTCGCCGTCACGTCGCAAGCCAGCAGCCTTCCTTCGGCGTCGCAGCCGAATTTGGCCTTGATCCGCGCCGGGTGGCGCTTAGTCGAGGCGGCCATGCTTTCGGGCCGCGTGTAGACGAGCGCGACCGGCCGGCCGAGCTTCCAGGCGGCGATAGCGATGAGGGGCTGCACCGACAGGTCGAGCTTGCCGCCAAAGCCGCCGCCGCAAGAGGTCGGCACGATCCGCACCTGGTCGGGCCTAAGCCGCATCACGGAAGCAATCTCGTCGCGGTCCATGTAGGGCGTCTGGGTGCTGGCATGAATCTCGATGCGATCGCCCACCCGTCGGGCCCAGCCGGCCTCGGGTTCGATATAGGCGTGCTCGACGAACGCGGTTTCGAATGTGCCTTCCGCCACCGCGGCACAATGGACGAATGCCGCCGTCGCATCGCCGCGCCTGACGCCGCCGTCGAGCAACAGGTTCTTCGGCCTGTCGGCCTGGACTAGCGGCGCGCCGGGCGCAATGGCTGCATCGATACCGAACAGCGGCGGCTCGGGCGCCCAGGCAATAGGCAAATCCCGATCCCTGATCGCGAGCACGTCCCGCCTGTGGCCGACCAGCGCGATCACCGCCTCGCCGCGATAGCGGACGATGCCATCGGCCAGTACAGGCTGGTCCTTGATCTCAGGATAGATGCCGTAGCCGTTGAACGGCACGTCCGCCGCCGTCAGGACCGCCGCCAGCCGGCGGCGCAGCGGACCAAGATCGCCCAAAGTGAACCTCGCGCGGGCATGCGGCGAGCGCACGACCCTGACCCAGAGCGCGGTCGGTGGAACGGCATCGGCGCCGAACTTGTCGCTACCGGTGACCTTCGCCACGCCGTCGACCCGTGGAAGACGGGCACCGACAGCGGCCGTCGCCCCGTCAGGGGATGGCGAAACGCCCAGCACGGCGTCGACGATCTTGCTGTAGCCCGTGCAGCGACAGAGCACGCCGCCCAGCGCATCCTCGACCTCGGTCCGGCTCGGCTGGGCATTGCGAGCCAACAGGTCGCTTGCCGCCATCAGCATGCCCGGCGTGCAGATTCCGCATTGGGCCGCGCCATGGGCCAGGAACGAGCTCTGCAGCGCCGCCAGCGATCCGTTGGCCAGCCCCTCGACGGTTTCGATACTGCGGCCGCAGACCTGCCCCATCGCCACCAGGCAGGCACATACCTGCCGGCCATCCAGCCGCACCGTGCAGGCGCCGCAGTCGCCCGCATCGCAGCCTACCTTGGTGCCGGTCAGGCCGAAATCGTCGCGCAATGCCGCTGCCAGCCGCGTGACCGGGGAGCCCTCCCACTGAGCCGCCCGGCCGTTCAGGGTAAAGGCCACCTTCATGGCACGAACTCCGCCAGCAATCGGCGCAACAATGTAACCGCTGCGTCTTGCCGGTAGGCCGCGCTGCCGCGTACGTCGTCGATCGGCGTGAGGGGCGCCAGATGGGCCGCGGAGACATGCTGCGGCAAACCCGCATCGAGCGGCGCCCCGACAAGCGCAGCCTCCAGCGCGGCAAGACGCTGCGCCACGGCTGAGCAGGCGCCGACCGCCACGCGCGCCGAGACGACGCGGCCGCCGTCAATCTCGAGCGTGGCCGCCGCCATGGCGATCGAGATCACAAGATAGCGACGGGCGCCCAATTTGAGGAAAGCGCTCCGCGCCGCGTGAGCCGGTCGCGGGATGTCGATCGCGACCACCAACTCGTCCGGCGCCAATGCCGTGCGGCGATTGCCAATGATGAAGGCCGACAGCGGCAGAGCTCGTGGCCCGGTTCGGCCGAGCAACTGGACCTGGGCATCGAGCGCCAGCAGCGGCGGCACACCGTCGGCGGCCGGCGAGGCGTTGCAGAGATTGCCGGCGATGGTGCCCGTGTTCTGGATTTGGCGGCCGCCCACTTCGCGCGCCGCCTGCTTCAGCCCGTCGAACAACGGCGGCAGGTCGGCCGCGATGAGCTCGCTCCACGTCGCGGTGGCGCCGATCCGCCAGCCGCGAGTGGTAGCCCCGATGCCGCGGAGGCTCGCGATGTTGCTGATGTCGAGCACGTCTTCGTTGATCGCCCGGCCGACCCTTGCCGGATAGAAATCGGTGCCGCCGGCCAGCACCGTCATTGGCCGGGCCAGTGCGGCGAGAGCCTCTTCGAGGCGGTCAGGACGGAGGTAGGTGCCCATATCGTTCGTATACGTACAATACCCGCAAAATGCTTGTGCGATCGATCAAATCAACGCCTGTCAGACGATCTTGGAAAGCAGATCCAGCAGCTGCCGCTGCTCGGCCGGGTTGAGCGGCTTCAGCGTCTCGCGCGACACCGCCGGACCGTTCAGCAGCAGCCGGTGCACCGTGCGCTGGCCATCGCTGGTCAGGCTCAGCAACGTGCGGCGGGCGTCGCCGGGATCGGGCCGTGAATCGACGAGGCCGCGTTCCTTCAGCCGGCGCACGACGCCCTGCATCGTCGCCTTGTCCATGCCGACGAGTCGGCCGAGAAGATTCTGCGAGAGCTCGCTGTACTCGTTCAGCTTCACCATGCTCGAGTACTGCGTCGGCGTGACGTTGGGATCGCCGATCGTCACCTGGAAGATCGCGCTCGCGCGCTGATGCGCGCGACGAAGCAGATAACCGATTTGATCTTCTATGCGGTACGGCCGTTGCGCCGGACTAGCGGCAGCTCTCGGCTCTTGCTGTTTCTTTGCGACGTTCCGCATCGCCCCCCGCCTCGTGTCTCCTTGGCTACACCGACTGAGCGCTTCGCACAACGGTCACATTGATTTTCGATTCCGGCGCAGACGCTCGTGCCTCTTGACTCACGTGCGGCGGGAGGGCAGCGCGAGAAGGTCAGCGAGGTGCAACCACATTGCCGACCGCGAGTTCGGCAGCGGCAAGATCCTCGAGGGCGGCGCCGACCGACTTGAAGAGCGTGATGACATGGGCGTCATCCCCTCTGCCCTTGCTCGCGCCGCGTGACAGTTCGTAGAGATCAGCGACCACGTCCTTTTCGGTAATGACATGATTGACGAGTGGCTGGGCGATGTCGCCGCCCTCCTTGAGCGCGCCGGCTCGCGTATCGACAAATATTCTTGCGCGACGAACGACGGCATCATCGCTCTCGCGCATCTGCCGCGTGTAGGCCCCGACAAGATCGATATGTTGGCCATCGCGCAGCCACTTGCCCTCAATCAATGGTGTTTGCGAGAGCGTGGCACACGAGATGAGATCGGCCGATGCGACCGCTTCCTGCCGGTTGGTCACGGCGTGCACCGCGATCGAGCGACCGAGCGAAGATGGCAGCGAAGCTGCAAGTTCAGCGGCAAGCCGCTCGGCGCGTTCCGGACGACGGCCCCAGATCATCACCTCGCGGATCGGCCGGACCTTGGCGTGAACACGAATCAGGTGGGGCGCCAGCGCGCCCGTGCCAACCATCAGCAGGCGCGCTGAATCGGGCCGCGAGAGGTAGCGCGAGGCGAGACCGGACGCGCAGGCCGTTCGGCGCTTGGTGAGCATGGTGCCGTCGAGCAGCGCGATCGGCCGGCCGGTGTGGCCGTCGAGCAACAGATATTGACCAAAAATCGCCGGCAGGGCGCGCTTGCCGTTGTCGGGGTAGACGGTGACGACCTTGACCCCGATTCGGGCGGCCGCGCCCTGCGTCCAGGCTGGCATCAGCAACAGCGTGGCGTCGGCCGATCCCGAACCGGTCGCCTGGGCGATCGTGTGGTGATGACGCGTCGGCATCTCGCAGCCCTGACGGAACAGGGCGTCGAGCCGGTCGATCAGCGCCAGGTCGTCGAGAGCGGCGTCGACCTGTTCGGCGGAGAAGATCTTCACGCCGACGGGCTACGTGCGCTGGGCAGCAGCAGGTCAGGCGCGACCAGCGCCGCCTGCCGGTCGATGGCGCGTTGATCGCGTGCGGCCGGCGTGCCGGGCGGCGGCGCGGGGCGATTGGCGGCCAGCGCCTCACGCAGTCGCACGACCTCGCGCTCCAGGCGCGCCGCCTCGCTGCCCCGTTCGCGGGCCCGCCGGCGATGATGGCGGCCGCCCCACCAGCCCAGCCCGAGACCCGCCGCGACGCCCAGGAACAGGACACCTACCACCAGGAGATAGACCGGCATCCTCAGCGCATGCGGCAACGGCCACAGGGTGAGGTCGACCGGCTGGCTGTTGCTGACGGCAATCAGCGCCCCGACCAGGACGAACAGCACGAACAGCGCGCGCGTCAGGATTTTCATGCCGGACCAGCATGGCACAGCGCGCCGACAGAAATCGACAATCGCGAAAGGTTACTTCTTGTCGCCGTCGGGTGCGGCAGGGGGCGCGGCCGCGCGCTGGGCTTCCTTGTTCAGCCGGTCGCGCAGATCCTTGCCGGTCTTGAAGTAAGGCACGCGCTTGGAGGCGACGGCGACCTGCTCGCCGGTACGCGGATTGCGGCCGGTGCGCGGCTCACGTTTCTTCACGGAGAACGCGCCAAAGCCGCGCAACTCGACGCGGTCGCCGCCCGACAGGGCCTTGGAGATTTCGTCAAAGACTGTCGCCACGATCCGCTCGACATCTCGCTGATAGAGATGCGGATTCTTGGCCGCCAGGCGGGCGATCAGCTCCGACTTGGTCATTCACGTAATAATAGAGCAAATTTGGGGTGGCTTCAACTAACCCCTTGAAACCAAAAGAAAAGGCCGATCCTTAAGGATCGGCCTTCGCTTCGGTCGCTAAAAACGACCGTTATTTGTCTTCATCTTCCTTCTTCTGGGCCTTGCTGAGCGCCGCGCCCAGGATGTCGCCCAGGCTGGCGCCCGAGTCGGACGAGCCGAAATCGGCCATCGCCTTCTTCTCCTCGTCGAGCTCGCGCGCCTTGACCGACAGCACGACCCGGCGCGAGGCCTTGTCGATGTTGGTGATCTTGGCGTCGAGCTTGTCGCCGATGGCGTAACGATCGGGACGCTGCTCGGAGCGGTCGCGGCTCAGCTCGGACTTGCGGATGAAGCCCGGGATGCCGTCCTGCACCGTGACGTCGATGCCGTTGTCCTGTATGCCGGCGACGATCACCGTCACCACGTCGCCCTTCTTGGCGACCGAGTTGACCTTCTCGAAGGGATCGTTCGCGAGCTGCTTGATGCCGAGCGAGATGCGCTCCTTGTCGATGTCGACGTCGAGGACCTTGACCTTGACGTTGTCACCCTTCTTGTAGTCGCGGATCGCCTCGTCACCGGCCTTGTCCCACGACAGGTCCGACAGGTGGACCATGCCGTCGATGTCGCCGGGCAGGCCGACGAACAGGCCGAACTCGGTGATGTTGCGCACTTCGCCCTCGAGCTCGGTGCCCGCCGGATACTTCTCGGCGAAGCTTTCCCACGGGTTGGCCATGCACTGCTTGAGGCCGAGCGAGATGCGCCGCTTGGACATGTCGACATCGAGCACCATCACTTCGACCTCCTGCGAGGTCGACACGATCTTGCCCGGGTGGACGTTCTTCTTGGTCCAGCTCATCTCCGAGACGTGGACCAGGCCTTCGACGCCCGGCTCCAGCTCGACGAAAGCGCCGTAGTCGGTGATGTTGGTGACGCGGCCCTTGAGCTTCAGGCCGACCGGGTACTTCGCCCCCGCGCCGTCCCACGGATCACTCATCAGCTGCTTCATGCCGAGCGAGATGCGTTGCGTCTCGGGGTTGAAGCGGATGACCTGCACCTTGACCGGCTGGCCGATGGTGAGGGCCTCCGACGGGTGATTGATGCGCTTCCAGGCGATGTCGGTGACGTGCAGCAGGCCGTCGACGCCGCCCAGATCCACGAACGCACCGTAATCGGTGATGTTCTTGACCACGCCGTCCAGCACCTGGCCTTCGGTCAGGTTGCCCATTAGGCGGGTACGGTCCTCGGCCCGCGTCTCTTCCATCACGGCACGGCGCGACACGACGATGTTGCCGCGGCGACGGTCCATCTTGAGGATGGCGAACTGCTGGGCCTGGCCCATCAGCGGGCCGACGTCGCGCACCGGGCGCACATCGACTTGGCTGCCCGGCAGGAACGCCACCGCACCCGACAGGTCGACGGTGAAGCCGCCCTTCACGCGGCCGAAGATCGTGCCCATGACACGCTCATTGGCGCTGAATGCCTTCTCGAGCTGGGTCCAGGCTTCCTCGCGACGGGCCTTGTCGCGCGACAGGACGGCTTCGCCGTCCTTGTTCTCCATGCGATCGACGAAGATGTCGACCGTGTCGCCTTCCTTCACTTCCGCCGTCGGGCCGCCACTGGCGAACTCGCGGAGCGGGATGCGGCCTTCCGACTTGAGGCCGACGTCGACGACGACGAAATCGTTGGCGATGCGCACGACGGTCCCCTTGACCACCGTGCCTTCGAAACTCTCCGAACCGCCGAGCGATTCGTCGAGAAGTGCTGCGAACTCCGCGCTGGCGGCGTCGTTCGGAAATTTACGCAGGGCGCTGCCCTTTGCCATTCAATACCTCTTCCTTCCACCCACGATCCCGGGCGAAACGCTGCCGCCCGTCGGCCAACCGGCTAATCCGGTGGATCCAGTGCCTTGAAACTCCGACATCCGGCTTGGGTTCCGGACGCAATCGCCGCTTTCCATTGCCCGCGCCGCCGGCGGCGATTTACGGCCCGGCAGCGCGAAAGCCCTTGCGCTCGATGAAAGCCAGCGCGGCGGCAAACGCCGCATCGGCATCCATGTCGCTGGTATCGAGAAGCCAGGCATCGGGCGCGGCTTTTAGGGGGGCAGCCGCCCGTTCGCTGTCGCGACGGTCCCGCTCCGCCATCTCGGCAAGAACGCGCGGCTTTATAGTGTCGACCCCCCGGGCCCGCAACTCCTGATACCGTCGTTCGGCGCGGGCTTGCGGGCTCGCCGTGACGAAGATCTTCACCGCGGCGTCGGGACAGATCACCGTGCCGATGTCGCGGCCGTCGAGCACCGCCCCGCTGCCCTTAGATGAGAATTCTTTCTGGAATTTCAATAGGTTGGCTCGAACCTCTGGATTGGCGGCGACTTTCGAACCGAGTTGGCCGGCCTGATCGCCTCGCAGATCGGGGTCGTTGAGATCGAAGGCGTTGAGATCGGCCGCGACCTCGGTCGGTTCGCGGCCCGTCCGATAGGCGATCCAGCCGACCGCCCGGTACAGCAGGCCGGTATCGAGATGAGGCAGGCCGAAATGGACGGCCAGGCGCTTGGCGAGCGTGCCCTTGCCCGAGGCGGATGGCCCATCGATGGCGATGACCAGGCGCTGGTTCACGCCGGTGCTCAAGCGGTCTCGATCCTGGCGCCGAGGCCGTTCATCAGTGGCACGAAGTCGGGGAACGACGTGTCGATCGGCGAGCCGTCATCGACCGCGACCGGCTCGCGGGCAGCGAGCCCCAGCACCAGGAACGCCATGGCGATGCGATGATCGAGGTGGGTGGCGACCAGCCCGCCGCCCGCCGGCACGCCAGCGCCATGTACGGTGAGGCTGTCCCTGCCCATGTCGTGTTTGATGCCATTGGCGGCAAGACCGGCGGCGACGCTCGCCAGACGGTCGCTTTCCTTGGCGCGCAATTCGGCGAGGCCCAGCATGGTGGTCGTGCCGTCGGCACAGGCCGCCGCGACGGCCAGGATCGGATATTCGTCGATCATCGACGGCGCACGTTCGGCCGGCACGGTGGCGCCTTTGAGCCCGCCACCCCTGACGCGCAGGTCGGCTACCGGCTCGCCGCCTACCTCGCGCTCATTTTCGAACGCGATGTCGGCTCCCATTTCCTTCAGCGTCACATAAAGGCCGGCGCGCAGCGGATTGATGCCGACATTGTCGATCCGCACGTCGCTGCCCGGCCGGATGCACGCCGCCACGACGGCGAAGGCCGCCGACGAGGGATCGCCCGGCACGACAATGTTCCGCGCCCGCAGTTCCGGCCAGCCGACGACGGTAATGCGCTTGTCGCTGCCTTCGCCCGCCGTCACCCGCACGTCGGCGCCGAAGTGGCGCAGCAGGCGCTCGGTGTGGTCGCGCGTGGCCGCGGGCTCGATCACCGCGGTCTCGCCCGCGGTGTTGAGGCCGGCGAGCAGGATGGCGCTCTTCACCTGCGCCGAGGCGACCGGCAGACGGTATTCGATCGGAACCATCTCGTCGGTCCCCAGGATGCCGAGCGGCAGGCGGCCGCCGTCGCGCGCCACAAAGCGGGCGCCCATCCGCGACAGGGGATCGATCACGCGCTGCATCGGCCGGCGCCGCAGCGAGCCGTCGCCGGTCAGGAAACTGGTGAAGGGATGGCTCGCCAGGATGCCCGACAGCAGCCGGGCCGAGGTGCCGGAGTTGCCGAGATCGAGGATCGTATCGGGCTCGCGCGCGCCGCCAACGCCGAAGCCGCGCACCCACCAGACCGGTCCTTCCCGCCCGATATCGGCGCCCAACGCCCGCAAGGCAGTCGCCGTGCGCAGCACGTCCTCGCCTTCCAAGAGGCCGGTCACGGTGGTTTCGCCCAAGGCCAGAGCGCCCAGCATCAGGGCGCGGTGTGACACCGACTTGTCACCAGGGGCGCGGACTTGCCCCGCCAGCCTGGCAACGGGCCTGGAGATCAGTTTGGCGGGTCGGCAACCAGCGGACAGAGGCTCTCCAATGCGGCGACAACCGGCCGCGCGGTCGTCCTAGCATGCCGGAATTTGGTTTTGACAGGGTGAAAAGCCCATGACATACGCGCTCCCTCGCGGGTCATCAGGCCCGGTTTCAGCGGAATTTCCGGGAGAAGCAGCGTGGTCAAGGCGTCCTGGGGTATCAAGCGCACCTGCCAGAACTGTGGCGCGCGCTTCTATGACCTGAACAAGAGTCCGATCAAGTGCCCCAAGTGCGGCCGCGAGCACGATCGGGAGGATTTCGTGAAAGTGCGCCGCGGCCGTGCGGCAACGGCGGCCGCGACAACGGCAGCAGCCGCGGCGGCGGCTGCCGCAGCGGCGGCCAAGGCAGCCCAGGCCAAGAGCAAGAAGACCGAGGAGGCGGCACTCGACGATACGGAGTTGCCCGAAACCGAGGCCGACGACGAGGCGCTGGAGGATACCGATGATCTCGCCGATGAGGCCGAGGACATCGAGGTCGAGGTCGAAGACGACAAGGGCGAAGGCGACCGCTAGGAATGGCGGCGTTGCCAGCGCGGCGGGCGGGATTTATACCTCGCGCCGCCGGCGAATTTGGATCGGAGGGTTCGGGGCCATAGCTCAGCTGGGAGAGCGCTACAATGGCATTGTAGAGGTCAGGGGTTCGATCCCCCTTGGCTCCACCATCAAGAGACGAGGGCCTGGCAGGCAACTGCCGGGCCCTTCGTTTTTGCCGAGACCCCCGACGTTCCTACTTCCTTCGGACTGACCCAATCCGGATGGGTTGTGGTTGCATCCTGGATGATTTGCGGCCGACAACCCTCGGAATTGGAGACGATGGCGAACGACGTCCCCGTCCGCAATGTGTCATCACTGCCGCTGCAAGGTTTGAGAGGGACTTCAGGATGCGTGTTACGTCGATAGCAGCCGTGGCGGTTGCCGCGCTCTCCACAGTGGTATGGGGCACAGTGGCATGGGGCGCCAACAATGAGCTCGTGGCCGCCTATGCCGCACCACCGGCAGCAGCTGCATCGGCGGCCACGCCGGCGCCGACAGCCATCCGGCTCGCCAGCGAGCTCACGCTCTACCAGCGCGCCAAGATCCTGCAGGCGGTCAACGACTGGAATTTCGTCCTCAACGGCGTGCGGCGCTTCGAACTGGTCGACACCGTTCAAGCCTCGCCGCGGCAGCCGGTGTGGAGCGTCATCGTCTCACGCGAGCGCAGCAAGCAATATTCCGCGCGCGGGTATGCGCTCGGCTTGACCATGGGCAGCACGAGTACCGGAGGCGTCGTGCTCCTCAACACAGAGGAGATCGGCACCAAGGACCTCGCGGCCGTCATGCGGCACGAGCTCGGCCATGTGCTGGGGCTAGCCCACGATCCGCGTGGCGGCCTGATGGGCGTGCACTATTCACCGTTCGACATGGAGCGTGTCGATCGCCATGCCGTTGAAGCCGTGGCGGCGCATCTCAACCTGCCTGTCGGCGCCTTCCGCTGCTGCAGCACGGATTGATTTCTCCGCAGGCCCGGCCTCGATTGACGGTGGCTCTCGCGCGTCGGTAGTGTTGTCCGATATCGCTGCAAGTCGCGATCGGGGGACGCGCAATGTGGCTCAGGATCCTGCCGGCACTGTCGGTCGTCGGTCTGCTTGGCGGCTGCGCCGGCGCCACGCATCAATTGCCGCTGGTCGACCAGACGAGCCTCGAGTCGGCCAAGGGCGAGCTGGCGAGCGCGCCCGGCAAGCCCAGTCGTCACCGGGCAAGCGACAGCGAGGTACACACCGCCGTCGATACGGCCGTCCGTCGCATTCGGCCCGCGGCGACGGAGCTCTGCCTCGAGATGCGGCTCGGCGTCTGCGAGTGGAACATCGTCGTCAGCAACGATCACTCGTTGAATGCCAGCGCCGGCGCCAACGGCACGATCACGATCAACCGCGGCATCGTCGAATACGCCGCCAATGAGGAGGAGATTGCCATGGTGGTCGGTCACGAGATCGGCCACCAGGCGGCCAACCACCGGGCCGGCGGCCAGCGGAACGCGGCGGTGGGGGCGGTGATCGGCGGCGTCCTGATGGGAATCCTGGGCGCGGTCGCCTCCGCGCGCCGCCCCAGCCGCGGCTCGATCACCGCGCAGAGCGTGGCGAGCGGCGCCAGCATCGGCGCCACCCTGGGACACCTTTCCTACTCCAAGGAGCAGGAGCGCGAAGCCGACTACCTGTCGGCGCTGATCCTCTATCGGGCGGGCGTCGATCTCGACAAGGCCCGCGGTTTCCTGGTCACCATGGCGCGGGCGTCGGGCCACAAGGAGACCGGAACGCTGGATACTCATCCGGCCGGGCCGGAGCGGCTGGCGGCCTGGGATAAGGCCGTACAGGAAATCCGCGCCTCAAACGGTGCGGTCCCGAAGGAGACGCGTTAGCTCAGCGGTTGTCGACCGCCGCCGGTAGAAATCCGGTGGCGGCGATGTTCTGCTCCGGCGCATGGCGATCGGCCACGTAGCGGGCCGCGGCGACGTAGCGGTGATTGTCGGCCCAAGTCTCGAGGATCGACGCGGTGAAGCCCACGATCACGAAGGCGCCGACAAACGTCGCTGCAATCGCGAGAAAAGTGCGCATCGATTGGAACCTCCGGCGGATCAACGGGCGATCGCTCGATTCGGTTCCGGCCGACCATTGCCGGCCCCGCCTTCCCACAACTTTGCCCCGCCGGCATAGGATGAGATGGAACCGTGTCCGGTTCCATCTCAGACCATTCAGCTCTAGGCGCTGGGGTCGCCGGCGTTGGGATAGAACAGCTGCTCGCCGTTGATCCTGTAGCCGGCAATGACGTCCTGGCCCTCGCGCGACACCAGCCAGTCGATGAATTGCTGGCCCAGCTCCTTCTTCACCGTCGGATGCTTGGCCGGGTTCACCAGCATCACGCCATACTGGTTGAACAGCCGCTTGTCGCCCTGCACCGCGATGGCGAGCTCCCCGCGGTTCTTGAAGGAGAGCCAGGTGCCGCGGTCAGACAGCACGTAGGCATCCGACGCCGAGGCGGTGTTGAGCGCCGCCCCCATGCCCTGCCCGATCGACTTGTACCAGGGGCCCTTGGCGGTCGCGATGTCGATGCCCGCCGCCTGCCACAATTTGAGCTCGGCAATATGCGTTCCCGAGCGGTCGCCGCGCGAGATGAACGAGGACTGCTTGGCCTTGATCGCCCTGAGCGCCGCCACGATGTCCTTGCCGCCGGCGACGCCGGCTGGATCGCTCTTGGGGCCGATCAGCACGAAGTCGTTGTACATCACCGGGTAGCGCTTCACGCCGAAGCCCTGGGCGAGGAATTTCTCCTCCTCCGACTTGGCATGGACGAACACCACGTCGGCGTCGCCGCGGCGGCCCACGTCGAGCGCCTGGCCGGTGCCCAGCGCCACGACCTTCACGGTGATGCCGGTCTTGGCCTTGAAGATCGGCAACAGGTAGCCGAACAGGCCCGAATCCTGGGTGGAGGTGGTCGAGGCGACGACGATGGACTTGTCCTGCGCGGCCGTCGAGCCGGCGATGGCAAAAATCGCGGCGAGCACCAAGAGTGCGCGGCGGACGGACATCAAGACCTCCCTATGCCTTTGTCAGACGAGCAGCTCGCCTGCGATGAACCTGCGCGCTTCGGCGGTGGTCGGCGCGTCGAAGAACGAAGATGCCGGCGCAGTCTCGACGATGCGGCCGCGATTGAGCAAGACGATCTCGCCGGCAAGTCGTCGCGCCTCGCCGAGATCGTGCGTCGACATCACCACCTTGATGCCGCGCTGGCTGACGGTGCGGATGACGTCCTCGATGGCCTTGGTCGAGGCGGGATCGAGGCTTGCCGTCGGCTCGTCGAGAAACAGCACCTCGGGGTCGCGCGCCAGCGCACGCGCCACCGCCAGCCGGTGCTGCTCGCCGCCCGAAAGCTGCCGCGCCGGCCGCGTTGCCGCACGTTCGAGACCGACTAGGGCGAGCAGCTCGCCGACCTTGGGACCGTGCGGCGCCTTCGGCCGGCCGGCGCCGCGCGCGTAGCGCAGGTTGGCCTCGACACTGCGCCGCAACATCGTCGGTCGCTGGAAGACGATGGCCCGCCCGACCGGCGGCGCGAGATCGTGGCCGGCCCATGTGATCCGGCCGCGCGCTGGCTTCAGCAGGCCCATGGCGGCGCGCAGCAGGGTCGTCTTTCCGGCGCCGTTTGGCCCAATCACCACCGTCGGCAGGCCCGCCTCGATGGTGAACGTGACGTTGTCGAGCAGCGTGACCGTCCGCGCCATGACGCTCACCCCGTCGAAGCGGATCGGCAGATCGCCGCCCTTCATCCCGCCAGCCGCTCGGCGGCGCGGCGCAACACCCAGGCGAGCGCATTGACGATGAGGACGATGGTGATCAGCACGATGCCCAGGCCGATGGCCAGCGGCAAGTCGCCCTTGGAGGTCTCGAGCGCGATCGCCGTCGTCATGATGCGCGTGTAGCCCTCGATGTTGCCGCCGACGATGATCACCGCGCCCACTTCGGCGGCGGCGCGTCCGAACCCCGCCAGCAGCGCCGTCACCAGGCTGAAGCGGGCGTCCCACACTAGGGTCGCGACACGAAGCAGCGGCCCGACATTCATTGCCGTCAGCTCGTCGCGGTACTCGGTCCACAGCTCCTCGATGGTCTGCCGTCCGAGGGCGGCGATGATCGGCGCCACGAGGATGGTCTGGGCGATCACCATGGCTTGCGGCGTGAATAGCAGGCCCCACGCCCCGAGCGGCCCCGATCGCGACAGCGCAAGATAGAGCGCAAGGCCGATCACGACCGGCGGCAAGCCCATCAACGAATTCAGCAGGACGATGACGGCGTCGCGCCCGCGGAACTCGACCAGCGCGATCACGGCGCCCAGCGGCACGCCGATCAAGGCGGCAAAGAACACGGCGGACAGGCTGACCGTCAGTGCCAGCCGGACGATGGCGAACAGTGCCGGATCGGCCGTGAGGACGAGGTGAAGCGCGGAAGAGCTCTCGGGCACGAGCGGCATCATTTGCAGACGCCGAACGAGGGGTCAATTCGCCACCGTCCGCGGCGGCGCGACCGCTCAGCCCTTGCTGTCGCCGCTCTTGCTGTCGGCGGTCGCGGGCTTGGCGGGCTCGGACGCGCCCTGCACGGGCTTGCCAGCCGACGGCAGCGTCAGCTGCTGGTCGTCCGGGGTGGGTGGCGTGGCTTTTTCGGCCGGCTTGGACCGCGAGCGCGCTGCCCACGGCAGCGTGGTCAACGGCCCCTGGCTCTGCGCCAGCGCGTCGCCCACGGACGCGCAGACCGCGAGCGCGGCCAGCGCAGCTTTGACGATGATCCGCATATATGAACTCCCCGTTCGCCGGGAAGCTACTCAATGTCTCTGGGGATTGTCATTTCACCAGTTTGCAACCGGCTGGACTCGGTAGCCTGGCCACCCTATTTCAAGGACCGAATTCGTCGATCTTTTTTGCAGTCCCTGAGGCTCACATGGCTGAAGCGCAAGTCCCCGTGACGGTCCTGACCGGCTATCTCGGCGCCGGCAAGACCACATTGCTCAACCGGATTCTCTCCGAGCAACACGGCAAGAAATACGCCGTGATCGTCAACGAGTTCGGCGAGCTCGGTGTCGACAACGACCTCGTGGTCAATGCCGACGAAGAAGTCTTCGAGATGAACAACGGCTGCATCTGCTGCACCGTGCGCGGCGACCTGATCCGCATCATCGAAGGCCTGATGAAGCGCAAGGACAAGTTCGACGGCATCCTGGTCGAGACGACCGGCCTCGCCGATCCCGGCCCGGTGGCGCAGACCTTCTTCACCGACGACGAGGTCAAGGCCAAGACACGGCTCGACGCGATCGTGACGGTGGTCGACGCCAAGCATTTCCTCAGCCAGCTCGAACAGGGCGACGAGGCCGAGGAGCAGGTGGCGTTCGCCGACGTGATCCTGCTCAACAAGCTCGACCTGGTGAGCGCCGACGACCTCAAGAAGGTCGAGGCCAGGATCAAGGCGATCAATCCCTATGCCCGGGTGCACAAGACCGAAAAGAGCCGGGTCGAGCTCGACGCCATCCTCGACAAGGGCGCGTTCGACCTCAAGCGCATCCTCGAATTCGAGCCCGATTTCCTCGAGCACGGCCACGACCACGATCACGAGGAAGAAGTGAAGAGCCTCAGCTTCACCGCCGACCGGCCGGTCGACCCCGACAAGTTCCAGAAATGGATGGGCGCGGTCCTGCAGCTGCGCGGTCCCGACATCTTCCGCAGCAAGGGCATCCTGGCGATCGACGGAGCGCCCAAGCGCTATGTCTATCAGGGCGTGCACATGATGATGGATGCCGACTGGGGCACGCCTTGGAAGGAAGGCGAGAAGCGCTCGAGCAAGCTCGTCTTCATCGGCCGTAACCTCGACGGCGAGAACCTGAAGCGCGGCTTCGAAGAGTGCCTCAAATAGAAATCGTCGCGTGAAAGTCGATCTCAAGAATCCGGAGTGGCAGAACCAGCTGCCGCCCTCGCGCGCGGTCGCGACCGACGCGCCGGCGGCGGGCTGCGCCTTCAGCCGCGACGGCAAGAGCGTGGCCTTCGCGATGGGGGACGGTCGCGTGCGCGTGCTGCCGGCCGACGTGAAGGAGCCCGAGACGATTCCAGCCGAGCCGGTGCACAGGGGGGCGGTGCTGTCGCTGATCGGCGATCCCAATGGCGATGGCTTCCTCTCCGGGGGCGACGACGGCCGGCTGCTGCGCATCGCGCCGGACGGCAGCGCGATGGAACTCGTCAACCAGAAAGGCAAGTGGATCGACAAGCTCGTTTCTCACGCCGCGAGTGGCGCCGTCGCTGCCTCCGTCGGCAAGATGGCTTTATTGATCGACAAGGCGGGCCAGACGCGCGAGTTCGGGCCGCACCAGAGCACGGTGGCTGCGGTCGATTTCAGCAAGGACGGCGGGCGCATCGCCTGCGCGCACTATAGCGGCATCACGATCTGGAGCATCGCCAACGCAACCCTGCCGCCGCGCAAGTTCGCCTGGGCGGGAAGCCACGTGGCGCTGCGCTGGAGCACGGACGGCAAGTTCATCGCCACCGGCACGCAGGAGAACGACATCCATGTCTGGCGCATCGCGCAGGCGACCGACATGCGCATGCAGGGCTATCCCGCCAAGGTGAAGTCGCTCTCCTGGTCAGCCGACGCGCGCTGGCTCTACACCTCCTCGCAGCCGGTGTTCACCGCCTGGCCGTTCGTCGGCAAAGGACCGGAAGGCAAGCCGCCGCTGCAGTTCGGCGAGGAAGGCGCTGGGCTGATCACCGTCGTGGCGGCGCATCCCAGCGCCGAATTCGTGGCCGGCGGCTACGATTCGGGCGAGCTGCAGCTGGGCGACATCAAGAACCGCCGCTCGGTGGTGCTGAAGCTCTCCGACGGCTCGCCGATCACCTGCCTCGCCTGGTCGCCCGACGGCTGGCGTCTCGCCGCCGGCAACGAAGCCGGCTCTCTGTTGGTGGTGGATCTCCGGCGATAATCCCAATTGGGCGGTTTCTGGGGCGTATGGTGGGAAAGTGGGAAGAATCGCCTAAAAGCCTTGTGCCATCGATATCGGAGGCTTCCCACCAAGGTGGGAAAGCGGGACCTAACTGTCCCGTCCGACCAGCAGGCGGTGCGAGGCGAAGCAGAAGACCCCGGCGGCCGCCAGCGCCGCGGTGAGCGGCACCATGGTGCCGTCGAAGGTCTGGCCGACCGCGACGCCGAACAGCGAGCCGATGCCGTATTGCATCATGCCCATCAGCGAGGATGCCGTGCCCGCCATATGCGGGTAGCGCTGCAGGGCGAGCGCGGTCGAGTTGGGCACCACCAGCGCCATCATGGCGACGTGCGGCACGATGAAGGCGAGGAACGGCCACAGGCCGATCGCGTGGGTCTGCTTCTCGATCAGCGCCAGGACGAGGCCGCCCGGACCGAAGATCAGCGGCACGAAGACGGCGTAGCGCAGGATCCTGACCGAGCCGAACACCGGCGCGAACCGGGCGTTCATCAGGTTGCAGGTCGTGAACAGCACGATCGCGCTCGAGAAGACGAAGCCGAAGGTACGCGGGCTGAGGCCATAGCCCTGGATGAAGGCGAACGGCGTGCCCGAGAGATAGGACATCAGCGCCGCGAACTGAAAGGTGCTGGTGAGGGCGTAGCCCATGAAGGCGCGATGCCTGGCGAGCTCGCCGAAGCGTGTCACCACCGAGCCGAAATGCAGCGGCTGGCGGTATTGCGGTTTGAGCGTCTCGGGCAGACGGAGACCGGCGAAGCCGAGGCCGATCACGCCGACGCCCGCGAGCACCCAGAAGATCGCGCGCCAGCCGAGGAAGGCCAGCACTTGGCTCCCGATCAGCGGCGCTATCATCGGGGCAAGCGAGCTGCACGCCATGATGAGGGACATGGCGCGCGCCGCCTGGTCGCGCTCGGCGAGGTCGCGCACCATGGTTCGCGCCAGCACGACCGAGCCGCAGGCCGCCAGCCCCTGCAGGAAGCGCAGCAGCACGAGCCAGCCGGCCGCCGCGGCGAAGGCGCAGCCGATGGTGGCGGCGATATAGACCGTGATGCCCGACAGGATCACCGGTCGGCGGCCGAAGCGGTCGCCCGCGGGGCCGTAGAAGATCTGGCCGAAGCCGAAGGCCAGCATGAAGGCCGACAGGGTGAGCTGGATGTCGCCGGTGTTGCTCGCGAGGTCGCGCACGATGGTCGGCAGCGCCGGCAGGTACATGTCGATGGAAAGCGGCGTGAAGGCCGAGAGGAGTGCCAGCAGCACCAGCAGGAGCGGTGTCAGCCGCGAGGGGGTCTGCCGGCTGGCTTGGGTCGTGGTGGTCATTCGTTGGAACGTCTATAGCCGATTCACGGCATGCTATAAGCGGACCATGACGTCCCTGCCGGACATGACGGAAATGCAGATCAGGCGGTACGCCCGGCATATCGTGCTGGCCGAGATCGGCGGCATGGGCCAGGCCAAGCTGATGGCGTCCCGCGTGCTGGTGGTGGGCGCCGGCGGACTAGGCGCGCCCCTCCTGCAATATCTTGCGGCGGCGGGCGTCGGCACATTGGGCGTGATCGACGACGACAAGGTCGACCTCTCCAACCTCCAGCGCCAGGTGATCCATCGCACCGCCGACATCGGCGCGCTCAAGGTCGAGAGCGCCCAGCGGGCGCTCAGCGACATCAACCCCGAGGTGCGCGTGGTCATGCATCCGCGTCGCCTCGGCCATGCCAATGTCGAGCAGATCCTGGCGGGCTACGACATCGTGGCCGACGGCAGCGACAACTTCGCCACACGCTACCTGGTCAACGACGCCTGCTATCGCTTCGGCAAGACCCTGGTGTCGGCCGCGATCCTGCGGTTCGACGGCCAGATCTCGACCTACAAGGCCTTCAAGGGCAACGGGCATCCCTGCCTGCGCTGCCTGTTCCCGCAGGCGCCGTCGGAGGACGCCGTGCCGTCCTGCGCCCAAGCGGGAGTGCTGGGCGCGCTGGCGGGCACCCTGGGCGCGTTGCAGGCGACCGAGGTGGTGAAGGAGATCCTGGGCATTGGCCGTTCGTTGTCGGGTCGGCTCGTGATGTACGACGCACTGGCCGGCACGTTCGACGAGATGACGATCGCCAAGCGTCCCGATTGCCCGACCTGCGGCACGGCATGAACGGTCTCTCGATCATCGTGCGCTCGGGCAAGTACGAAGACGCGCACTATGCCTTGGCGCTCGCGAGCGCCGCCCTCGCGACCAACAAGCCGGCGGTGCTGTTCTTCACCATGGGCGGAATCCGCGGCCTGATGGGTCCGCCGCCCACGCTGGACGATTGGGGCCGCGACGCCGTCAATCGCGCGCGCGGGGTCGGCGATTTCGAGACCTTGCTGCAGGCCTGCGTCGAGCTCGGCGCCAAGTTCATCGTCTGCGAGATGGGCCTGCGATCGCTCGCCATCGATCGAACCGAGTTGCGCCGCGACGTTCCCTTCACCATTGCCGGCATCGTCACCCTGCTGGAAGAGACGAAGCCGGGCATGCATCTTGTGACCTTGTAGGAGAGTTCATGGCTTCCGCCGCCTTCGACGTGCTGGGAATCGGCAACGCGATCGTCGACGTCATCGCCCATGCCGACGAATCGTTCATCACCAAGCATGACCTCGTGAAGGGCAGCATGACCTTGATCGACGAGGCGCGCGCCGAGGCCCTGTACGGCGCCATGGGGCCGGGCGTCGAGGTCTCCGGCGGCTCGTGCGGCAACACGATCGCGGGCGTGGCGTCGTTCGGCGGCAAGGGCGCCTATGTCGGGAAGGTGAGGAACGATCAATTGGGCGCGGTGTTCGGGCACGATTTGCGCGCGACCGGGGTCACCTTCGAGACCAGGCCCGCCACCGAGGGGCCGGCGACCGCGCGCTGCCTGATCCTGGTGACTCCCGATGCACAGCGCACCATGAACACCTATCTCGGCGCCTGCACGGGACTGGGGCCGCACGACATCGATCCCGCGCAGGTCGCGGCGGCGCACGTCACCTATGTCGAGGGCTACCTCTGGGATCCGCCGCAGGCCAAGCAGGCAGTGCTGAAGGCCTTCGATGCCGCGCATGCTGCCGGCCGCCAGGTCTCGATCACCTTGTCGGATGCCTTCTGCGTCGATCGCTATCGCGAGGAGTTCCGCGCCCTCGTCCGCGACAAGGTCGACATCCTGTTCGCCAACGAATCGGAGATCACCTCACTCTACCAGGTGAACAGTTTCGAGGAAGCGCTTGCGGCGGCGCGGGCCGAAAACAAGATCTGTGCGCTGACCCGCAGCGAAAAGGGCTCGGTGATCGTGAAGGGTGCCGAGACGCACGCCGTGCCGGCTGCGCCCGTCGGCAGGGTGGTCGACACGACGGGCGCCGGCGATCTCTATGCCGCCGGCTTCCTGTTCGGCCTGACTCACGGCAAACCATTGCCCGAATGCGCCCGACTGGGCGGCATCGCCGCCGCCGAGATCATCTCTCATGTCGGCGCGCGCCCCGAGACGGCGCTGAAGAGGCTGATTTGAGCCTCGCCGGGGCCCGCCGCTCGGTGTGGGACCGCTGGGTCCGCGCCGCCGAGGTCTATCGCAACCGCAAGCAGCTCATCATCCTGCTGATGGGCTTCTCCAGCGGCGCGCCGTTCCTGCTGACCGGTTCGGTGCTGTCGACCTGGATGGGCAAGGTCAACGTCGACCTGACGACCATTGGGCTGTTCGCGCTCGTCGGCACCCCCTACGCCTTCAAGTTCGTGTGGGCGCCGCTGATCGATCGCCTGCCGCTGCCCGTGCTCGACCTGCGGATGGGCCGGCGGCGTAGCTGGATGCTGGTGTCGCAGCTGCTGCTGTTCGCGGCCGCGCTATGGCTCGCCTGGAGCGACCCGGTGCTCGCGCCGTGGACCACCGCGGCCGCCGCCGTGGCGGTCGCTTTCTGCTCATCGACTCAGGATATCGTGATCGACGCCTACCGAATCGAGATTCTAAACGACGAGGAGCAGGGCGCGGGTTCGGCGACCACGCAGCTCGGCTATCGCATCGCGACCTGGATGATCGACGCCATCGCGCTGCTGTTGCCCGCCTTCCTGCCGTGGGGCGCCGTGCTGACGATTCTCGCGCTGTTCGGCATCGTCGGCGTCTTCACGACGTTCTATGCCGACGAGCCGCACTCCGGGAAGCACGCCGTGACGCCGACGGGCGGCTCGTGGCTCAAGGAAGCGATCGTCCGGCCGTTTGCCGAATTCGTCGCCCATCGCGGCTGGCTGCTCATCCTGCTGTTCGCGCTCTTCTACAAGTACGGCGATGCGCTGGGCGGCACCATGGCGCGGCCGTTCTACATCCAGATGGGCTTCGAGCTGCCCGAGATCTTCGCCGTGACCAAGAGCTTCGGCGCGGCCGCCGTGCTGCTGGGCGGCATCGCTGGCGGCATCCTGGTGGCGCGCTACGGCCTCTTCAAGGCGCTGTTCATCGCCGGCGTCCTGCAGGCCATCACCAATCTCCTGTTCTCGTGGCAGGCCGAGGTCGGGCACAACATCATCGTGCTGACGCTCGCGATAACGCTCGACAGCTTCACCAACTCGTTGGGCGGCGTGGCCTTCATCGGCTATCTCTCGAGCCTGTGCACCGCCGGCATGGCGGGCACGCAGTACGCGCTTTTGACCTCGCTGATGGCGGCCGGCCGCACCTGGCTGTCGGCCGGCGGCGGCTGGCTCGCCGCGCACACCGGCTGGACGATCTTCTGGGCGCTGACCACGCTGCTTGCCGCGCCGGGCCTGTTGCTGCTGCTCTGGCTGTGGCGCATGACGGAAAAAGAAACCCCTCCTTCGAGG
The DNA here is from genome assembly GCA_035651335.1 of Reyranella sp. Lineage (GTDB taxonomy): Bacteria > Pseudomonadota > Alphaproteobacteria > Reyranellales > Reyranellaceae > Reyranella. The sequence continues at coordinate 115,451 of DASRFX010000107.1, forward strand.
GCGAAGGAGGGGCAGTAACGTCGGCGTCGGGGGTGTCGCCCGCGCCGGGGGAACCTACCCATTCCGGAGCGGGGCGTGGGAAGCCGGCCGGGAACGGGCAGGTTCGGTTTAGGCCGCCAAGGCTACAAAACCGTTACTCGCAATGTGGATAAAATCCTCAACTCTGCGCATCGAGCGCGTAGCCCGCCGCGCGCACGGTGCGGATCAGGTCGGTCTGGTTGGGACCGTTCAGCGCGATACGCAGGCGGCGGATATGGACGTCGACGGTGCGCGCCTCGACATAGACGTCCTTGCCCCACACCGCATCGAGCAGTTGCTCGCGGCTGAACACGCGGCCCGGATGCTCCATGAAATGACGTAGCAGGCGGAACTCGGTGGGCCCGAGATGCACGGGCTTGCCGTCGCGCAGCACGCGGTGCGCCACGAGGTCCATGACGATGTCGGCGTAGTTCAGCGCCTCGTCGGCGAGCGCGGGGCGGATGCGGCGCAGCACGGCGCGGATGCGCGCCACGAGCTCGGTCGGCGAGAACGGCTTGGCGACGTAGTCGTCAGCGCCGGCATCGAGGCCGCGCACCCGGTCGCCCTCCTCGCCGCGCGCTGTCAGCATGATGATCGGCAGGTTGGCGGTCGTGGTCTGGCGGCGCAGCTGCCGGCACACCTCGATGCCCGACATCAGGGGCAGCATCCAGTCGAGCAGGATAAGATCGGGCGTGTCCTCCTGCACAGAGGCGAGCGCCTCCTCGCCGTCATAGGCGACGGACACGCGGAAGCCCGCCTGCTCGAGGTTGTAGCGCAGCAATTCGACCAGCGCGGTCTCGTCCTCGACGATCAGCACGCGCGGCTTCAGCGATGAGGCCTGGGCCTCGCGCCGGGAAGGGGCCGTCGATGCCATGCTCATTCAGCTGTTCCTGCGGTGTATATGGAGCTTTGTCCCTTGGGCCGCACCTCGGCGAAGTTGCGGCCGGTCTGCCGGAAGCTCACCAGTTCGGCGATGTTGGTGACGTGATCGCCCGCGCGCTCGATGTTCTTGGCCATGAACAAGAGATGCGTGCAGGCCGTGATGTTGCGCGGATCTTCCATCATGTAGGTCAGGAGTTCGCGGAACAGGCCGGTGTAGACCTGGTCGATCTCCTCGTCGCGCTGCCAGACGTCGTGCGCCTTGTCGACGTCGTCGTTGGCGAAAGCGTCGAGCACGTCCTTGAGCGCGGAGCGCACCAGCCGGCCCAGGCGATCGATGCCGACCACGGCTGAGGCCGGCGCCGCGCCCTGGCTCAGCACGATCGAGCGCTTGGCGGTGTTCTTGGCGTAGTCGGCGATGCGCTCGAGCGCCGCCGCGATCTTGATCGACGAGAGGACCACCCGGAGGTCGACCGCCATCGGCTGGCGCAGCGCCAGCAGCTGGACCGTCAGTTGCTGGACCTGCTCGTCGAGCGCGTCGACCCGGGCATCGTCGGCGATCACCTGCTCCGCCTCGGCGGTGTCGCGCTCGCGCACGGCATCGAGCGACTTGGAGAACTGGCTCTCGGTCAGGCCGCCCATCTCGTTGATCGTGGCGTTGAGCCGTTCCAGTTCCTCGTCGAACCGCTTGATGGTGTGTTCGTTCGCCATTTTCTTCTCCTTAGCCGAACCGGCCCGTGATGTAGGCCTGGGTCCGCTTGTCGCGCGGGGTGGTGAACAAGGTGGCCGTATTGCCGAACTCGATGAGCTCGCCCAGATACATAAAGGTCGTGAAGTCGGAGACGCGCGCGGCCTGCTGCATGTTGTGGGTGACGATGACGATCGTGTAGTCCTGCTTCAGCTCGTCGATCAGTTCCTCGATCTTGGCGGTCGAGATCGGATCGAGCGCCGAGCACGGCTCGTCGAACAGGATGACCTCGGGCTTCACCGCGACGGTGCGGGCGATGCAGAGGCGTTGCTGCTGGCCGCCCGACAGGCCGAGACCGGAGGCCGTGAGCTTGTCCTTCACCTCGTCCCAGAGAGCGGCCCGGCGCAGGGCGGATTCGACCCGCGCGTCGATCTCGGCGCGCGGCAGCTTCTCGTACAGCCGGATGCCGAAGGCGATGTTCTCGTAGATCGACATCGGGAACGGCGTCGGCTTCTGGAACACCATGCCGATGCGCGCGCGCAAGAGATTGATGTCGACACTGGCGTCCAGCAGGTTCTCGCCGTCGAACAGCACCTGGCCGGTGGCGCGCTGGCCGGGATAGAGGTCGTACATGCGATTGAGGATGCGCAGCAGCGTGGACTTGCCGCAGCCCGACGGGCCGATGAAGGCCGTCGTCTTGTTGGCATAGAGCGACAGGTTGATGTTCTTGAGCGCCCGCGTGTCGCCGTAGAAGAACTCGAGATTGCGGATCGAGACCTTCTCGCCGAGGCTCGCGGTGTCAATGGCAGCGTGCGTCACCTTCGGCGTGGAGACGGTGGCGACGTCATGCGAATTCATGCTCATTGTTTTCTCGCGGTGAGAGAGCGGGCAAGGATGCTGAGCGCCAGCACCGTGACGGTGATCAGCAGCGCGCCGGTCCAGGCGAGCTTCTGCCATTCCTCGTAGGGGCTGAGCGCGAACTGGAAGATCACAACCGGCAGGCTGGGCATCGGCGCGTTCATGTTGACGCTGAAGAACTGGTTGTTGAGGGCGGTGAAGAGCAGTGGCGCGGTCTCGCCGCTGATGCGCGCCACGGCCAGCAGGATGCCGGTGACGATGCCGGCGCGCGCGGCGCGATAGGCGATGCGCAGGATCATGTGGGCGCGCGGAAGGCCGATCGAGGCCGCGGCCTCGCGCAGGGTGTCGGGCACCAGCCGCAGCATGTCCTCGGTGGTGCGGACCACCACCGGGATCACGATCACGGCCAGCGCCACGGAGCCCGCGTAGCCCGAGAAGTGGCCCATCGGCGCCACCATGACTTCGTATACGAACAGGCCAACCACCACCGACGGCGCGCTGAGCAGGATGTCATTGATGAAGCGCACGATGGAGGCAAGCCGGTCGTGCCGGCCGTACTCGGCCATATAGGTGCCGGCCAGCACGCCGATCGGCGTGCCGATGACGATCGCCAGGGCCGTCATGGCGATGCTGCCGACAATGGCGTTCTGTAAGCCGCCGGCGGAGCCGGGCGGCGGCGTGTTCTGGGTGAAGACGTCAAGCGAGAGCCCGCCGATGCCATTGTAGAGCAGCACACCCAGGATCAGGACCAGCCAGCCGAGCCCGAAGGCGGTCGCGGCATAAGCCAGCGTCTTGGCGACGATGTTGCGGCTGCGGCGGCGTATATAGAGGCTGTTGGCGGCGGTGATCGCCATGGCGTCAGCCCGCCCTCTGCTGGATGCGCATCAGCATGTAGCGCGCGGCGGCCAGCACGATGAAAGTGATGAAGAACAGGATCAGGCCAAGCGCGATCAGGGACGACGTGTAGAGATCCCCCACCGCCTCGGTGAATTCGTTGGCTATCGTGGCCGAGATCGTCGTACCGGGCTGCAGGATCGAGGCCGACACCTTGTGCGCGTTGCCGATCACGAAGGTGACGGCCATGGTCTCGCCGAGCGCTCGACCGAGGCCGAGCATGCAGCCGCCGATCACCGCGACCCTCGTATAGGGCAGGATCACGTATTTGAAGACCTCCCAGGTGGTGCAGCCGAGGCCATAGGTCGCCTCCTTGAGCACGGCCGGCACGGCATCGAACACGTCCCGCGAGATGGCGGTGATGAAAGGCAGGACCATGATCGCCAGAATGAAGCCTGCGGTGAGCATGCCGATGCCGTAGGGCGGGCCCTCGAACAGCGAGCCGACCAGCGGCAGGTTGCCCAGCGTGTCGATAAGGAAGGGCTGGATGTATTTCTGCAGGAACGGGGCGAAGACGAACAGGCCCCAGATGCCGTAGATGATCGACGGAATGCCGGCCAGCAGCTCGATCGCGATCGCGATCGGGCGCCGCAGCATCTTGGGGCATAGCTCGGTGAGAAAGAAGGCGATCATCAGCCCGACCGGCACCGCGATCAGCATGGCAATGGCCGAGGTCACGAGCGTGCCGTAGATGGGCGCCAGAGCGCCGAACTTCTCGGTGACGGGGTTCCACGTCTCGGTGATGAGATAGGACAGGCCGAAGGCCCTGAAGGCCGGCATCGAACCCACGATCAGCGACAGGAGCGTGCCGCTCAACAGGGCAAGCACCGTGAACACGGCGCCGCGCGTCAGGCGCAGGAAGACGACGTCGAACAGGCGCAGACGCCCCAGCGCGGCTCCCCTGCTTTCCACCCGGTCCACCGTCGTCACTCCGGCCTCTTTCAACGCCACTTCGGACACATCCGCCCCCTCACTGACCGGCCAAGAAGGAAGGACGCATCCCGCGCGTCCTTCCCTGCATCGTGCGGCGACGACTCAATGCGTCATCGCGTAGACCGGCTTGCCGCCGCCATCCTTGATGTCGCTGCCCCACATCTTCTCGATGTCCGCCACGACCGATGCCGGCATGGGGATGTAGTCGAGCGCCTTGGCCGCGTCCTGGCCCTTCGAATACGACCAGGCGAAGAACTTCAGGGCCTCGCCCAACGCCGCCGCGTCGGTCGGCTGCTTGTGGACGAGGATCCAGGTCGAGGCCGTGATCGGCCATGACGCATCACCGGGCTGGTTGGCCAGAATGACGCCGTAGCCGGGTTGCGACTTCCAGTCGGCATTCGCGGCGCCGGCCTGGAACGACTCGGACGTCGGCATGACGACCTTGCCCGCCTTGTTCATCATCTTGGTGAAGGTGAGCTTGTTCTGCTTGGCGTAGGCGTACTCGACGTAGCCAATCGAGCCCTTGGTCTGCGCCACATTGTTGGCGACGCCTTCGTTGCCCTTGGCGCCGATGCCGGCCGGCCATTGCACGGCGGTGGCAGTGCCGACCTTGGACTTCCAGTCGGGGCTCACCGCGGACAGATAATAGGTGAAGTTGAAGGTCGTGCCCGAGGCGTCGGCGCGGTGCACCAGGGCGATCGCGGTCGACGGCAGCTTGACGCTCGCATTCAGCTTGGCAATCGCCGGATCATCCCACTTCTTGATGTCGCCGAGATAGATCTTCGCAAGCGTCGGGCCGTCGAGCACGAGGTCGCCCGGCTTCACGCCGTCGATGTTCACCACCGGCACGATGCCGCCCATGATGATCGGGAACTGAGCGAGGCCGCCCTCTTCGAGCTCCTTGCCCGACAGCGGCGCGTCGGTGGCGCCGAAGACCACGGTCTTGGCCTTGATCTGCTTGATGCCGCCGCCCGAGCCGATCGACTGGTAGTTCAGGCCGATACCGGTCTCCTTCTTGTAGGCATCGGCCCACTTGGCGAGCACCGGATACACGAAGGTCGAGCCCGCGCCGGACAGGTCCGCCGCGGACGCCGTCCACGAGGCCGCCATGAGCGCGGCCGTGGCCAAGGCAAATTTCACGAGTTTCAAGGGTCCCTCCTCATATGTGAGCCCGCATGTGACCTAGGAGGTGCGCGTCACTGTCATATGACGGATATGTTACTCTTCGATGACAGACCCCGCAGGGCTGGGGGACAAGCTGGGGACAGTCAGGCCGATGGCAGCGTCACGCTGAAAATCGAGCCTTTGCCGGGCGCACTCTGGATGTCGAGCCGGCCCCTGTGACGATTGACCACGTGCTTGACGATGGCGAGACCGAGGCCCGTGCCGCCCAGCTGACGCGAGCGGGCGGTATCGACGCGATAAAAGCGCTCGGTCAGCCGCGGCAGGTGGGCGGCGGCAATGCCCTCGCCCTCGTCGACCACGGCGACGGTCAGCTGATCGGTGCCGGCCGCCTTCGCCGAGACCCGCACGGTGGTGGCGGGTTTGGTGTACTTGATCGCATTGTCGATCAGATTCTGGAACACCACGGTCAGTTCGTCGTAGTCGCCCACCGCCTGCGGCAGGTCGGAATCGAGCGCCAGCTCTAGCGCCACGCCGCGCGACGACGCCTTCATCTGCAGGAGATCGTGCACGCCGCGCAGAACGCGCCCGACATCGACGGCCGCCGCCGGCCGCGAATGCTCATGCTGCTCGATGCGTGACAGCATCAGAAGGTCGTCGACCAGGCGGCGCATGCGGTCGGCCTGCTCGGCCATGATGCCGAGAAAGCGCTCGCGCGCGGCGGCATCGTCGCGGGCCGGACCGCGCAACGTCTCGATGAAGCCCGCTAGGCCCGCGATCGGAGTCTTGAGCTCGTGGCTCGCATTGGCGACGAAATCGGCGCGCATGCGCTCGGCCCGCTTGAGCGCCGTAGTGTCGTGCAAGACGATCAAGGCAAGCGTGCCATCGGCGGCCGCCCGCTGCAGGCGGCGCATATGGGCCAGCACATCGAGCTCGGGCGGGCCGGAGAGCACGATCTCGACCGATGCCTGCTCGGGATTGAAGAAATTGCCGTCCGACCCGGTCTCCAGCAGCCGGTCGATCGCGGCGAGCAGTTGCGGATGGCGCAGCGCCGTCGAGAGGTCGCGATCGGCACCGACGCTGCCCAGCAGCGCCCGCGCAGCCCGATTGGTGCGCACGATGCGGCGCTGCCGGTCGACGCCGATCAGCGGATCGGGCAGGCCGTCGACGATCGCCTGAGCGGAGGTCGCGAGATTGTCGATGAAGGCGCGCTGACGCCGCCAGCCTGCAGCGAGGGTGGCGGCGGCCGTGGCGAGCTCTTCGGTCGCCGGCGCGAAAGGCAGCCTGGGCATCACCGGCTCCTGCTCGCCCGACAGTTCGCCCACGAAGCGCACGAAAAGCGCCAGCGATCCGAGATAACGCTGCACCAGGAAGAAGGTCGCGACCGCAATGGCGGCCGCAGCGATCAGCGCCGCGCGCCCATCCAGCGCATCCCACCAGTAAAGCGCGGCCAGCGCCACGAAGGACGGCGCCAGAACGACGGCATTGGCGGCAAATGTGCGTCGCAAGGGAAGCGCGTGATCGGCCATGTGCCGATTATAGCGCGGCCTCCGCAAGGACTCCGGGCTTCTTCTTTTTGATGCGCTCCTCGATCTGTTGCAGAACCGTAAAGAACGAGGGCACGAACAGCACGGCCAACACGGTCGAGGCGATCATGCCGCTGAACACGCAAAGACCGAGCGTGATGCGCGCTACCGCGCCGGCGCCGCTCGCCGTCACCAGCGGCACCACGCCGAGCACGAAGGCGAACGAGGTCATCAGGATGGGCCGCAGGCGCGCGACCGCCGCCTGCAGCGCCGCCTCGGCGATCGGCTTGCCTTCCGTTCGCCGCGCCTCGCGCGCCACCTCGACGATCAGGATGGCGTTCTTGGCCGACAGCGCGATCAGCAGCATCAGGCCGATCTGGGTGTAGAGGTTGTTGGGCAGGCCGATGGCGCCCAGGGCGAGCGCCGGCCCGATCAGCGACAGCGGCACGGCAAGGATCACCGACAAGGGTGCGATCCAGCTCTCGTACTGGCCGGCAAGGCACAGGTAGACCAGCGCGATGGCCAGCGCGAACACGATCAGAATCTGATTGCCGACCACGCTTTGCTGATAGGACATCGCCGTCCACTCGTAGCCGGTGCCGGGCGGCAGCACGTGGCCGGCGAGGTCCGCCATCACATCCATCGCCTGCCCCGAGCTGAAGCCCTCGGCCGGCAGGCCGATCACCGACGCTGACGGGTAGAGGTTGTACAGGCTGATGATCGAGGCGCCCTGCGCCGGGCTCAGCTTGGCAAGCGCGCCGATCGGAATCATCTTGCCCTCGGAGCTCCGCACCTGGAGCTTCAACAGATCCTCGGGATGGGCGCGGTACTGCGAGTCGGCCTGGGCGTAGACCTGCAGGCTGAGGCCGAACTTGTTGAACCGGTTGACATAGGTCGAGCCGACGTAAGACGACAAGGTCGAGAACACGTCGCCCACCGAGACCTTGAGGCTCTCCGCCTTGGAGCGGTCGACCTCGACCCGCAGATGCGGCGCGCCGGCCCGGAAGGGCGACAGCGGATAGGCGATCGACGACTGGGTGCGCGCCTCGGCGACGACGAGCTGCGCGACGTTCTGCAGCTTGGCGAGATCGAAGCTGCCGTCGCGCTGTTCGATCTGCATCTCGAAGCCCGTGGCGTTGCCGATGCCCGAGATCGGCGGCGGCGGGATGACGAAGCCGCTGCCGTCCTGCAGCGCGCCGAGCCTGCGCTGGAGGCTGGTGGCGATCACCCGGATGTCCTTGCGCTTGTCTTTCTCGCGCACGCCCCAGTCCTCGAGCACGACGTAGGCGACGCCTGCATTGGCGAGCAGCGCGCTGTTGTTCAGCACCGACATGCCGGCGATCGCTGTCACCTGCTTGACGCCCGGCAGCGCCTTGGCGATCGCGCCCGCCTGATCGAGTGCCGCCGTCGTGCGTTCCAGCGAGGCGCCATCGGGCAGCTGGACGCCGACGATGAGATAGCCCTGGTCCTCGTCGGGGATGAAGGCGGACGGCAGCCGTGCCACGCCCCAGCCACCGAGGCCGGCGAGCGCCAGGGCGATCACGACCATGAGCCCGCTGCGGCTCACCATGTGCTCGACCAGCCAGGCGTAGCCGCGCTCGAGGCGGGCATATCCGGCATTGAAGCCGCGGAAGAAGACGTTGCGTTGTTCGAGCGGCACCGACGGCCGCAGCCACAGCGCGCACTGGGTGGGCTTGAGGGTGGCGGCGTTGACCGCGCTCAGGAAGGCCGTCGAGGCGATGACCAGCGCGAACTGGGCGAACATCCTGCCGGTGAGGCCGGGGAGGAAGGCGGCCGGCAGGAACACCGACATCAGCACGAGGGTGATGCCGATCACCGGCCCGAACAGCTCGTCCATCGCCTTGATCGCCGCGTCGTGGCCCGACATGCCGCGCTCGATGTGGTGGGTCACGCCCTCGACGATGACGATCGCATCGTCGACCACGATGCCGATCGCCAGCACGATGCCGAACATGGTCGACAGGTTGATGGTGAATCCCATCGCCGCCATGGCCGCGAACGAACCGATGATGGTGACGGGGATGGTGGTCGCCGGCACCAGCATGGCGCGCCAGTCCTGCAGGAAGGCCACGATCACGACCAGCACCAGCACGGCTGCCTCGACCAGGGTCATGAACACCTCGGTGATCGAGGTGCGCACGAAGGTCGTGGTGTCGAACGGCACCACATAGGTGAGGCCGTCCGGAAACGACTTCTTGAGCTCGGCCATCTTCTTCTCGACCGCGCCCGCCACCTGCAGCGCATTGGCTTCCGGCGACTGATAGATCGCAATGCCGGCGGCGGGTTTGCCGTCGATCTTGACGTTCTGGTTGTAGGTCTGGGCACCCAGCTCGATGCGCGCCACGTCCTTCAGCCGCAGGATCCGTCCGCCATTGCGGTTGTCCGATTTGACGACGATGTTGCCGTACTGCGCCGGGTCGGAAAGGCGGCCTTCGACGTCGATCGTGTACTGGAATTCCTGGCCCTTGACCGCCGGCGGCGTGCCGACCTGGCCTGCCGTGACCGCCTGGCTCTGCGCCTGCACCACTTGGATCACGTCGGCAGGGGTGAGGCCATGGATGTAGAGCTTCTCGGGATCCATCCAGATGCGCATGGCGTACTGCGCGGCGCCCAGCACGGCGACGTTGCCGACGCCCGGCACGCGGGCCAGCTCGTTCACCAGGTTGATGGTGGCGTAGTTGCCCATGAACAGGCTGTCGTAGCGCCCGTCGGGCGAGGTGAGCGCCACGATCTCGAGAATCGCCGTCGATTTCTTCTCGACCGTGACGCCCTGTGCCTGCACGGCCTGCGGCAGCGAGGCGAGCGCCGCGCTGACGCGGTTCTGCACCAGCACCTGCGCGAAATCGAGGTCGGTGCCGATCTCGAACGTCACTGTGAGAGTGTAATTGCCGGTGTCGGTGCTGGTCGAGCTCATGTAGAGCATGTGCTCGACGCCGTTGACCTGCAGCTCGATCGGCAGCGCCACGTTGTTGACGACCGTGTCGGCGCTGGCGCCGGAATATGTGGTCGACACCTGAACGGTCGGCGGCACGATGTCGGGATACTGGGCGATCGGCAGGTTGAACAGGGCAACGCCGCCGATCAGCACCATGACGATGGCCAGCACGTTGGCCAGCACCGGCCGCTCGATGAAGAACTTGGAGATCATGGCCGCGGGCCGCGTGCTATTTCTGGGCGGGCGGGGCAGCGGACGCGTCGGCTGGCGCGGCGATCGTCACCAGCTTGGGCACGACCTTGTTGCCGGCGATGGCCTGCCCGTTGGTGCTGACGACGACCTGGTCGTCGGCCGTCAGGCCCTTCTCGATCACGCGCAGATTGCCGACCAGCAGCTGGCCCGGAACGACGCGCCGCTGCTCGACGACATTGTCCTTGTTGACGACCAGCAGGTAGCGGCCGGTCTGGTCCTCGGCAATGGTGCGATCGGGGACGACCAACGCTTCTTTCTGTTCGTCACCCCGCGGCACGCGCACGCGTACGAAGAAGCCCGGCAGCAGATCGCGATTGGCGTTGGGGAAGAGCCCGCGCAGGAGGATCGTGCCGGTTGCCGTGTCGAGCTCGGGCGAGACGTAGTCGAGGCGGCCCTGGTGCGGGTAGCCCTGCTCGTTCATCAGGCCGATATCGAGCGGCACCGTCGCGAGCTCCTCGCGCGTCGGCCGGCGGTTGCCCATGCCGGCGCGGATCGACAGCACATCCTGCTCGCTCATGTTGAATTGCGCGTAGATCGGATCGAGCTGCACGACGGTGGCGAGCTTGGTGGCCGTGCCAGCCCCGACCAGCTCGCCGACCGAGACGAGGTGCTTGGTGACGATGCCGTCGAACGGCGCGACGACCTTCGTGTAGTTGAGGTTCTCCTGCGCCACCGCGACATTGGCGGTCTGGCTCTCGACGTTGGCCGATGCCGAATCGCGCTTGGCTCGCGCCTGGTCGAACGTGGTCTGCGCCGTGACGCTCTGCTTCAACAGCGTCGCCTGGCGCTCGTAGTCGGCCTGGGTGACGACGAGCTGGGCCTTGGCCGAGGCGAGGTCGGCTTGCGCCTGCTTCAGCTTGGCGACGTAGGTCGTGGGGTCGATCTCGAAGAGCACCGTGCCCTTCTTCACGAACTCGCCGTCCTTGTAGTTGATGGCGGTGACGAAGCCCTCGACGCGCGCCACCAGGTCGACGGCGTTGAAGGCCTGGGTATTGCCGGTCTGTTCGAGATAGGGCGTGAAGGTCCGCTTGAGCGGATGGGCAACGCTCACCTCGGCGGGCGGCGGAGCGACGAACTTGTTTTCCTGCTTGCAGCCTGCGACCGCCGCCGCCGTCAGCAGCGACAGAACGACCAAACCGGCAAAAGCACGGCTCGACATGGTACTTTGGTCTCCCCCGGGCTCGCATCGAGCGATAGCGCATCCGGAGAGCAAAAACCACTCACCCCGTGCATATCACGCAGCATTACTCCGGCTGGCGCGGAGTGAAGAAACCGATGGCGAGCAGGCCATAGACGAAGCCGCCGATATGGGCGAGCCAGGCGACCGGCTCGCCGCCCGCCCCGGGTGTGACGCCGACGACGCCGAAGAAGACGTTGAGGGCAATCCAGATGCCCGCCACGGGCAACAGCGAGGTCATGCGGCCGGCATTGCGCAACAGCATCAGGACGGCGCCGAACACGCCGCTGATCGCACCCGATGCCCCGACCACCGGGTCGGACGAACCGGAATAGAAGGCGACGTGGATGAGGCCGGCCACGACACCGGCCGAGAGGTAGAATGCAATGAAGCGGCGCGGTCCCAGGGTGCGCTCGACCGGCGCGCCGAACGCCGCAAGGCTCAGCATGTTGACGCCGACATGCACCCAGCCGCCGTGCAGGAACTGGTAGGTGAAGGGCGAGGCGATCATCGACAGGAAATCGCCGTCCGCGCCTGTGAAGGTCGTGGGCACCAGCCCGAGCGCCATGACCAGGTCCTGGTCGGCAGCGTCGCCCAGCAGCTCGCGCACGCCCTGGATCGCGACGTTGATGATCACCAGCCACAGGATCACCGGCGGCAGGTTGATCGCCCGCTCGTGTTGCCCTCCGCCGCCGTCTGGTCCTGGCTGCTTCGCCTGATCGAAGGGCATTTCCTGCTCCGTTTGCCGGAAACTACCGCTTCGGCCCGCCCTGCCCCAGCGCCCGCAGGCGCAGACGCAGCGCATTGAGCTTGATGAAGCCTTCGGCATCGCGCTGGTCGTAGGCGCCCTGGTCGTCCTCGAAGGTGACGGTCTTCATCGAATAGAGCGACTTGGGCGACTTGCGGCCAACCACGGTGACATTGCCTTTGTAGAGCTTCAGCCGCACCGTGCCGGTGACATTTTCCTGACTTTTGTCGATCAGCGCCTGCAGCATCTCGCGCTCGGGCGAGAACCAGAAGCCGTAATAGATCAACTCGGCGTATTTGGGCATCAGCTCGTCCTTGAGGTGTGCCGCACCCCTGTCGAGCGTGATCGATTCGATGCCGCGGTGCGCCGCATGCAGGATCGTGCCGCCCGGCGTCTCGTAGATGCCGCGGCTCTTCATGCCGACGAAGCGGTTCTCGACCAGGTCGAGCCGGCCGATGCCGTTCGCCTTGCCGAGCTCGTTCAGCTTCGTGAGCAACGTCGCGGGCGACATCTTCTTGTCGTCGATGGCGACGGCGTCGCCCTTCTCGAAGTCGACGGTGATGTAAGTCGCCTTGTCGGGCGCCGCCTCCGGCGAAATGGTGCGCTGGTAGACCATCTCGTCGGCTTCCTGCCAGGGATCCTCGAGGATCTTGCCTTCGCTCGAGGAGTGCAGAAGGTTGGCGTCAACCGAGAACGGCGCCTCGCCGCGCTTGTCCTTGGCGATCGGGATCTGGTTCTTCTCCGCGAACTCGAGCAGCTTGGTGCGCGAGGTGAGCTCCCACTCGCGCCATGGCGCTATGACCTTGATGTCGGGCTTCAGCGAATAATAAGAGAGCTCGAAGCGCACCTGATCGTTGCCCTTGCCGGTGGCGCCGTGCGCAACGGCGTCGGCGCCGACCTTCTGCGCGATCTCGATCTGGCGCTTGGCGATCAGCGGCCGCGCGATCGAGGTGCCGAGCAGGTACTGGCCCTCGTAGAGCGCATTGGCGCGGAACATCGGAAACACGAAGTCACGCACGAACTCCTCGCGCACGTCGTCGATGAAGATGTGCTCGGGCTTCACGCCCGCCATCTCCGCTTTCTTGCGCGCCGGGCCCAGTTCCTCGCCCTGGCCTAGATCGGCGGTGAAGGTCACGACCTCGCAGCCATAGGTCGTCTGCAGCCACTTCAGGATGACCGAGGTGTCGAGGCCGCCGGAATAGGCCAGCACGACCTTCTTGATGTCGCCTCTCTTATATTGGCCGGTATAACTAAGACTCATGGCTGCCTCGGCGTGCGAAAAAGCGCGCGACTATAGCCGCAGGCATCGGCCGGGCAAGCGCGCTATAATGGCTCGTAAATCAATGGCTTCGACACTCGATCGCCTGTCCTATGCCGCCCGCCAGGCGGCCCGCGTCGCCTGGTATGCCGGCCACTACGCCGCCGGCCGGCGTCTGCTGAAGCCGATGCCCAAGCCGGATTTTCCGGTCGGGCCGACGCCGACGCGCGCCGAGATGACGGCCGACATGCGCCGGCTCTTCGAGCGCGAATGGCAGGACATCGCGGCCGGCCTGTTTCCTGCACCGCGCTCGCTCAATGTCGATGCCGGCGCCTTCCTGCGCCGCAGCGCGCTCTACTTCCGCGACCTGCCAAAGGTCGACGCGCGACGGCATGGCGAGCTCGACGACGAGCTGCCGCCCGGTACGCAGGCCGACGGGTTGCCCGACTACTATCGCCAGAACTTCCACTTCCAGAGCGATGGGTGGCTGTCGGAAGAATCCGCCGCGCTCTACGACACGCAGGTCGAGGTGCTGTTCACCGGCTCGGCCGACGCCATGCGCCGGCGGGCGCTCAGGCCGATCGCCGAGTGGATGTACGGCCGCAACCAGCGCGGCCTGCGCGGCCTCGACGTCGGCTGCGGCACGGGCCGGCTGCTCGCCTTCCTGCATGATGCCTGGCCCGGCATGCGCTGGACCGGCCTCGATCTCAGCCTGCCCTACCTCGCCGAGGCGCGGCGGCTGATCGGCCGGACCGCGAGGGTGAAGCTGATCGAGGGCGCGGCGGAGAAACTGCCGTTCGAGGACGGGAGCCTCGATCTCATCGTCTCGTCGTTCCTGCTGCACGAGCTGCCGTCCGATATCCGAGCAAGGACGCTCGCCGAAATGGCGCGCGTGCTCAAGCGCGACGGACTGATCGTGGTCGTGGATTCGATCCAGCGCGGCGATCACGCCGCCTGGGACGGGCTGATCGATCTCTTCCCGCACTATTTCCATGAGCCCTACTACGCCCAGTACGCCAATGGCCGGATGAAGGATTGGGCGGAACAGGCGGGCCTCGCCGTCGCTGCCTACGAGCGAGCGTTCCTGTCCAGCGTCACCGCCTTGCGGCCCGCCTAGAGCATGATGGGTTCGGCTGGAATCAGCCGAACCCATCATGCCCTGTGGAACCGCGATCACCCGTCCGCGCGAATGGGATGAGATGGAACCATGGGCGGTTCCATCTCATCCCATTCCGCTCTAGAGCGACACTTTCTGGCCGCGAGCGCGCACGCTCTGGCTCTTGAGCTGGCCGCACGCGGCGGCGATGTCGCGGCCGCGCGGCGTGCGTACCGGCGCGCTTAAGCCGCCGTCGTTCACGATCTCGGCGAAACGATGGATGCGGTTGTTGGAGCTGCACTCGTAGGGCGCGCCCGGCCACGGGTTGAACGGGATCAGATTCACCTTGGCGTGGATCGGCTTCAGGAGGCGCACCAGCTCGCGCGCATCGGCGTCCGCATCGTTGACGCCCTTCAGCATGGCGTACTCGAAGGTGATGCGCCGGCTGTTCTTGGCGCCGGGATAGGCGGCACACGCCTTGAGCAACTCCGCGATCGGCCACTTCTTGTTGATCGGCACCAGCGTATCGCGAATGTCGTCGTTCACCGCATGAAGCGACACGGCGAGATTGACGTCGAGCACTTCGCCGACCTTGGGGATCATCGGCACCACGCCCGACGTCGAGAGCGTGATGCGGCGGCGGCTGAGCGCGATGCCCTGCTCGTCCATGACGATCCTGAGCGCCGTCGCCACGTTGTCGAAATTGTAGAGCGGCTCGCCCATGCCCATCATCACGATGTTGGACAGCATGCGCGTCGTCTCGGTCGGGGTCGGCCACTCGCCGTAGGAATCGCGCGCCACCATGAACTGGCCGACGATTTCGTCGGCCGTGAGATTGCGCACCAAGGGCTGGGTGCCGGTGTGGCAGAAGCTGCAGCTCAGCGTACAGCCGACCTGGCTCGACACGCAGACGGAGCCGCGATCCTCCTCCGGGATGTTGACCGTCTCGGCCTCGTTGCCGTCGGCGAAGCGCAGCAACCATTTGCGCGTGCCGTCGACCGAGCGCTGCTCGGTCACGATCTCCGGCCGCCCGATCACGAACAACTCGGCCAGACGATCGCGTGTCTTCTTGGCGATGTTGCTCATGCGCGCGAAATCGGTGACGCCGTGCCAATAGATCCAGTGCCAGATCTGCTGGGCGCGGAACGGCTCCAAGCCGGCCTCCGCGAGGGCGGCCTTCAGGTCCTGCCGCGACAGGCCGACGAGATTGCGTCTTGTGTCGTTGCGGCCTCGGCGCGGTTCGGTGATCTGCAACGGTTCGCTGGGCAGGGCGGCCATTTGGGGAGGAGATAGGCGCGTCTCCCCAGCCGCGCAATGATTATCGCTGAGCCCGTTGCTGCCAAGCATCGATCGCCGGGAAGCGATGAACGAAGTTCAGGATGTTGAGCGACAGATTGTCGTGCACCAGGGCACCGACGCCGATCTCGAGCGCCAGCACGAGGCCGACCGTGGCCTTCCAGGGCAGGAAGCGGGCAATGGCGAAGCCCGTCATCATCGAGACCGTGTCCATCGTCGAATTCAGGATGGAATCGCCGGTGTAGCCGGCCGCCAGGGCCTGCTTTCGATAGGCCTCGATCACCCAAGGCGAGTTCTCGGCGATCTCCCATGTCGCCTCGATGCCGACGGCGAGGGCGAGCCGCAGCGGCACCGGTATGCGCGGCGCGGCGAGGCGCAGCAAGCCGTAGAACAGGATGCCATGAACGATGTGCGAGAACGTGTACCAGTCGAAGATCTGCTGGGAGAGCTCGTCGGACCAGATGTCGCCCACCCAGAGGCGGACCGTGCCGCAGCTGCAGATCCAGACGCGCCCCATGTAGCGCAGCGCCAGCGCCTGCACGAGCATGATGGCCAGCATGAGCGGCAGGGCACGCCGCGTCACGCTCATCGCGCCGACTGCACCCGCGCGCGCAAGCGCTGCTTGCGCTTGTAGATCGGCTCTCCGAACACCGGCAGCGGCACCGGCTCGGTCGGCCCGCCTTCGGCGACCGGCCGCGCCGCATGGCGGCCGAGGCTGAGCAGGCGGTCGTACATGACGAGCGCGCCCGCCACGCCCAGATTGACCGAGAAGCGGGTCGGGATCTTCACCACGTGGTCGCAAAGCGCCTGCAGTTCGGCCGACAGGCCTTCGCGTTCGGCGCCCAGGATGTAGGCCGCCTGGCGGGGGTGGCGGAAGGAGGGCAGCTCGATGGCGTCCTCGGCGATCTCGATGCCGACGAGCCGGCAACCCTGCGGCAAACGGAAGCTCTCGAGATCGGCGAAATGATAGGTCGGCACCGAACGCGGTGTGTCCGAGGTGTCGGCGTGGCCGCCCTCGCGGCGGTTGTATTGGGCTCGCACCGTGAACACGAATGAGGCACCGAAGGCATGGGCGGTGCGGAACAAGGTGCCGACATTCATCGCCTTGCTCACGCCTTCCACACCGATGCCGAAATAGCCTTTCATGCGTCGCCGATTTGTAGCATGAACTGGCCCAGAATGACCGATTCCTCGGCCGTGGCCGACGTCCGCGCCCAGTATGAAGCGTTGCCTTACCCGCCCCGCGATCCGCGCGACGAAGCCATACGCCTCATCACCGGCACGCCGAGCCATATCCTCGAGATCAACCACTATCTCTTCGCCGGCCGGCTCAATTTCAACCGGCCCTTTCGCGCCCTGGTGGCGGGCGGCGGCACCGGCGATGCCTGCATCATGCTGGCCCAGCAGATGGTCGACCGGCGTTGCCCGGGCGAGGTCGTCTATCTCGATCTATCGGCCGCCTCGCGCGCCGTCTGCGAAGGCCGGGCCAAGGCGCGCGGCCTGCGCAACATCCAGTTCCTGACCGGTTCGCTGCTCGACCTGCCCGGCATGAATATCGGTCAGTTCGACTACATCGATTGCACGGGCGTGCTGCACCATCTGCCCGACCCGGCAGCCGGCATCAAGGCGCTCGCCTCCGTGTTGCAGCCCGAGGGCGGCATGGGCGTGATGCTCTACGGCGAGTACGGGAGAAGCGGCGTCTATCCGCTGCAGCAGCTGCTGCAGACCTTGGCGCCGCCATCGATGGCGATGGAGGACCGGCTGGCGATGGCGCGGCGGCTGATCCGCTTCCTGCCGACCACCAACCTGTTCCGCCGCAATCCCTATCTCAACGACCACGTCACCGGCGGCGATGCCGGCCTCTACGACCTGTTGCTGCACAGCTGCGATCGCGCCTTCACTGTGCCGGAGATAGGCAAGCTGGCCGCGGCCGCCGACCTGCGGGTCGTCGCCTTCCTCGAGCCGGTGCGGTACGAGCCCGCCACCTACATGAGCGATCCGGTGATCGCGCGCCAGGCGAGCTCGCTGCCGCTGCTCGAGCGCGCCGCCTTCGCCGAGCGCCTGGCGGGCAATCTGCGCACGCATGTCTTCTATGCCACGCGCGCCGGCTACGACACGGTGGCGCGGCCAGAAGATACCCAGGCCATCCCGGTGCTGCGCGAGATGGACGCGCAGAAGCTCGCCGCCGGCCTGCAGCCGGGTGCGCCGCTGATCGCCAATCTCGACGGCTTCCCGTGGCGCGCCCAGTTGCCGCCGCTCGCCGCGCGCATCGTGGCGCAGATCGACGGCCGCCGTTCGGTTGCCGAGATCTACACCTCGATGAGCACGCAGGGCGCGTTGCCGCCGTGGGAGGAGTTCTACGCCCAGTTCGAGGACCTCTACGTCAAGCTGAACGGCGTCAATCACCTGCTGCTGCGCTTCAGGACCTGAGCCGCCGCTCCAGCAGCCGGCGTTCGGGCTCGGTGCGCGCCAGATCGCGAGCCTTCTCGAAGTGCCCGCGCGCCTCATCGGTGCGGCCGAGCTCGGTGAGGAATATCGCGAAGGCGGCGTGGCCGTAGGGATTGCCGTCCGGTGAAGGCAGCGCCGCGAGGCCCGCCGCCGGACCCTCGGCTCGACCGACGGCGACCGCGTGCGCGAGGTCGACCACTGGCGAATGATCGATGGAGCGCAACTGATCGTAGACGGCGACGATGCGCTTCCAATCAGTGTCGGCGCTGCTCGGCGCCAAGGCATGGATGGCGGCAATTTCGGCGCGCAGATGCCAGACCGTCAGTTCCTTGCCGCGCGCGCTCTTATCGAGATGCACCATGCCCAACGCAATCAAGGCGCGATCCCATTTCTCGCGCGGCTGGTCCTCAAGCAATTGAGCGACGCCGTCAGGCCCGACGCGGGTCGGCAGGCGCGCCGCGGTGAGTGCGAGCAGCGCCGCATGCGCGTCGCTGGCCGGCGAGCGCGTCATCGGATGGTGCGCCAGCGCACGCGAGAGCCGCACCGCCTCGACGCAGAACTCCGGCTGCACCAGCGCGTCGCCGGATGACGCCGAGTAGCCTTCGTTGAACATCAGGAACAGCGCGGTGCGCACCGCCTCGGCGCGCTCGGGCAACGCGTCGGGCGGCGGCGGCTCGATCGCCACGCCCGCACTTTCGAGCTGCTTGCGCGCCCGCACCAGGCGCTGGGCGATTGCGGTCGGCTCGCTCAGCAGACCAGCGGCGATCTGCGGCACGGTGAGGCCGCAGACCGTCTTGAGGGCAAAGGTTACGCGCATCTCGGGCGAGAGGACCGGATGGCAGACGGCGAACAGCAGCGCCAGTTCGTCGTCGTTCAGCTCGCGGTCGAAGCGGCCCTCGCTTTCGGCCGTCGTGGGCGCGACCGGCACCAGCTCCTCGGCCAGCGCCACGCGGCGCGATTCCGAACGCAGGAGGTCGAGCGCTCTATTGCGCGCCACGGTGGCGAGCCAGGCCTCGGGTTTATCCGGCACCGATTTGAACGGCCACAGCGACAGCGCCTGCATCAGCGCGTACTGGACCGCATCCTCGGCGACGGCGATGCGGCCCGTGCCCAGGCGCTTGGCCAGTGCCGCGACCAGCCGGCTCGTCGAATCACGGGCAAGCGAATCGACGAGCCGGTGGACGTCGCCCTTCAAGGTCAGCCCGCGGCCGCCGCGCGCATCTGCGCCATGCTCTCGATCGGCCGGATCTCGATCCAGTTGGTCGGCGCCAACGCCACGTGCGGACAATCCTTGGCGATCGCCTCCGCTTCGGCCTGGTCCTTGGCCTCGATGACGAAATAGCCGCCGACCACGTCCTTGGCCTCGGCGTAGGGACCGTCGCTGGCGACCGGCTTGCCGCCCTGCACGCGGACGTGGCGCACGCCGCCCGCCGCGAGCTTCTCGCCGCCGGCGATCTTGCCCTTGGCCCGCAGGCCCTCGGCCCAGGTCATGTATTTGTTGGCCATTTCCAGCATCTTCTCGCGCGGCAGGTCGGTGTTGTAGTTGGGGACCTGGTGCAGCAGCAGCATGTATTGAGCCATGTCGATCTCTCCTCTGGTATGGCGGCAAGGAGCGCCGTCACCTCATCGACGCACGAGGTCGGCCGGAATCGACATCGGCCGCTATTTTTTCTTCAGCGCGTCCGGATTGAGGACGTTGATCGGGTTGCCGTCCAGCCAGGCCTCGATATCCTTGATCGCGCCGCCATAGAAATGCCGGTAGCTGTCCTCGACCACGTAGCCCAGGTGGGGAATGAGGGTGACGTTGTCGAGCTTGGTCAGCGGATGGTCGGCCGGCAGCGGCTCCTTGTCGTAGACGTCGAGGCCGGCATGCAGGATGGTGCGGTTCTTCAATGCCGCGATCAGGGCCGCCTCGTCGACGATCGGCCCGCGCGAGGTGTTCACCAGGATCGCCGTTTTCTTCATCTTGGCGAGATCCGCCGCCTGGATCAGCCCGCGCGTGCGGTCCGACAAAGCAAGATGGATGGAGACGAAATCCGACGTCGCGAGCAATTCGTCCTTGCTCACGTACTTGGCGCCGCCGGCCGCCGCCTTCTCGGGCGTGAGATTCTGGCTCCAGGCCACGACGTCCATGCCGAAGGCCTTGCCATAGTGCGCGGCGCGGCTGCCGAGCTTGCCCAGCCCCAGGATTCCGAGCCGCTTGCCCTCGAGCACGATCGCCTGCTCGATGCCGTCGTGCCACTTGCCGGTGCGCGCGAGCCGATTGGCCTTGGCGAGATCGCGCGCGCACATCATCAGCAGAGCCCAGCCGAGCTCCGCCGTTGGCGCGTTGGAGCCGCCGCCCGGCGTGGTCGAGATCGGGATGCCGCGCGCGGCCGCCGCCTTGTCGTCGAGGCTGGCGGCGCGCGCTCCGGTCAGCACCATGAATTTCAGGTTCGGCAGCCTGTCGATCAGCGCCTTGGGAAACGCCGTGCGCTCGCGCAGCAGGCAGAGCATGTCGAAGGGTGCGAGTTTCTGCGCCGCATCGTCGACCGACTTGAAGGCGTCATGAAAGACGGTGATCTCGACCCCGCGCTTCTTCAGGCGGTCCCAATCCGCCATGCGCATGGCGACTTTCTGATAATCGTCGAGCAGGGCGAGTTTCATGGTTTGCGGCATGGCGTTTCCTGGAAGAAAATGAGTTGCCCGCTACTATAGCCGCTGGAGGCGGTTGTGAGCATCACGGTCAAGCCCCTGCATCCCGACTTCGTCTGCGAGATTTCCGGCATCGATCTCGCCCGGGAGCTGAAGCCCGCCGACCGCGACGCCATCGAGGCCGCGATCAACCGCTATGCCGTCGTGGTCTTTCACGACCAGAAGCTGAGCGACGACCAGCAGATCGCTTTCTCCAGCCATTTCGGCCCAATCCACTCCTCGGCCCAGCGCGCGCGGCACCAGAGCATCAAGCACCGCCTGCAGCGCACCGAGATCGCCGACATCTCCAACCTGGATGGCGACGGCAAGGTGCTCGACGTCAACGCGCGGCGCCGGCTCGACTGGCTGGCCAACCGGCTGTGGCACACCGATGCCTCGTTCCGCGCCGTGCCGGGCGCGCTGTCGCTGCTCTACGCCCATGTCATTCCGGCCGAGGGCGGCGACACCGAGTTCGCCGATCTGCGCGCCGCCTATGATGCGTTGGATGATGCGACCAAGAAGAAGCTCGACGGCCTGATCGCGATCCACTCGATCTTCCATTCGCGCGGCCAGCTCGACGTCACCAAATACACTGCCGAGGAACTGGCCAGCCTGCCGCCGGTGCCTCAGCGGGTGGTGCGCACGCATCCCGGCTCGCATCGCAAGACGCTCTATCTCGCGGCCCACGCCTCGCACATCGAGGGCATGGCCGTGCCCGACGGCCGGCTGCTGCTGATGGATCTGATGGAGCACGCCACTCAGCGGCAGTTTGTGCATGCCCACAAATGGCGCCAGGGCGACCTGGTGATCTGGGACAATCGCTGCACCATGCATCGTGCGCGGCCGTTCGACACCATCGAGGTGCGCGACCTCCGCCGCGTCACCACGCGCGACGTCGCCTCGACGCTCGAGCAGGCCGCCTAGACGATGCGTGGCGGCGACGTCTGGCTGGCGGCGGGCGTGCGCACACCCTTCGCCAAGGTCGACGGCGCGCTGCAGGCGCTCGATGCCATCGAATTGTCGGTGCCGGTGGCGCGCCACATGGCCGGCTTGCTGAAGGGCGGCCGGCCGGACTTCGCGGTGTGGGGCGCGGTGGTGCCGAGCCTGGTGTGGAGCAACATCGCGCGCGAAGTGCTGATGGATGCCGGCATCGATCCGGCGACGCCCGCCTTCTCGACGGTGATGGCCTGCTCGACCAGCATGATCGGCGCGATCGAGGCTGCTGGCATGATCGACGGCGACGCCTACAACCTCGCCTTGGTGGGCGGCGTCGACAGTCTCAGCCGCGTGCAGATCGGGCTCGGCCAGAAGCTCTCCGACTGGCTGCGCAAGTTCCAAGCCGCGCGCTCGCTCGGCCAGAGGATCGACCAGGTGACGCACGTGCAGTTGCGCGACATCCGCCTGTTCATTCCGGCGATCGCCAATCGCACGACTGGCCTCAGCATGGGCGAGCACACCGAGATCACCGCCAAGGAGTGGCAGATCGGCCGGGCGGAGCAGGACGAGATCGCCCTGCAAAGCCATCGCAGCGCGGTGGCCGCCTGGGCCGAGGGCTTCTTCGACGACCTCGTGATCGAGGTCGCGGGCACCCGGGGCGACACCATCCCGCGCCAGGACACCTCGCTGGACAGGCTCGCCAGGCTCCAGCCGTCGTTCGATCGCACCAGCGGCAAGGGCAGCCTGACCGCCGGCAACTCCTCGCCGCTCACCGACGGCGCGGCGGCGATCTGGGTCGGCTCCTCGCAGGGCATGGCGCGGCTTCCCTCGACGACACCGCGCGTAAGACTTGTCGACTGGGAGATCGCCTCGGTCGACTTTCGCGTCGAGGGCCTCCTGATGGCGCCGGCGTTCGCGATCCCGCGGCTGCTCGCCCGACACGATCTCGCCTACGGCGACATCCACCTCTGGGAGATCCACGAGGCCTTCGCCGCGCAAGTGGCGTTCCATCTCAAGGCGCTGCAGGACAGGAAATTCCTCGCCGAACGGGTCGGCACGAAGCGCGATTTCGGCCCCTTCCCGCGCGAGCGCCTGAACCCCCATGGCGGCAGCGTGGCACTCGGCCATCCGTTCGGCGCCACCGGCGCCCGCATCATCGGCATGGCGGTCAAGGAGTTGGCGGCCCTGCCCAAGGGCAATCGTGCGATCGTCAGCATCTGCGCCGATGGCGGCCTGGGCAGCGTGCTGCTCCTCGAATCCGCCTAACTTGCCGGCTAGGACGGGGGCATGGCCAAACGCTCCGGTAGCGCCGATCTCCCCCTGCATACGGGCCACGTGCCGCCATGGCTTGCCGCGCGGATGGCGCGGCTCGGCACGGTGATCACCGAGGCCATCGTCCATTATTATGGCCGCGAGGAGTTCCTGCGCCGGCTCGCCCATCCCTACTGGTTCCAGTCGTTCGGCGCGGTGATGGGCATGGACTGGCATTCCTCCGGCATCACCACCGCCGTGATCGGCGCCCTGAAACGCGGGCTGACGCCGCGCGCCGGGGAGCTCGGCCTGCATGTCTGCGGCGGCCGCGGCCGCCATTCGCGCCAGACCCCGCACGAACTGATGGCGATCGGCGAGCGGACCGGCTTCGACGGCGCCGCGCTGGCGCGTGCCAGCCGGCTCGTCGCCAAGGTCGACAGCGCGGCGGTGCAGGACGGCTTCGACCTTTACCTTCACGGTTTCGTCGTCACCGACGATGGCCGCTGGGTCGTCGTGCAACAGGGCATGAACGGCGAGAGCAAGCTTGCCCGCCGCTATCACTGGTCGTCGCAGGATCTGAAGAGCTTCGTCGAGACGCCGCATGCCGCGATCGACGGCGAGAACCAGGGCGAGATCGTCAATCTCACCGACCTGCGCGCCAGGCGCTCCCGCGAAGGGCAACTCGAGCTGCTGCGGGACTACGGACCGGACGGCATCGTGCGCGAGCTGGCGCTGATCCGCGGCGGGCGGCCCGCCCCGGCCGACAATGCGCCGCTGCTGCCGCACCTCGTCATGCCCGAGCATCACGATGTGCGGCCCAAGGACGTGATCCTGCGCCGCCTGCACGGCGCCCTGGCCGCGGCGGCCGATGCCGGCCCGTCGGACTTCGCCGAGCTGCTGCTGGTGCCGGGCGTCGGCGCCCGCACCGTCCATTCGCTCGCCCTGGTGTCTGAGGTCGTGCATGGCGCGCCGCACCGCTTCGCCGACCCGGCCCGCTTCTCGCTGGCCCATGGCGGCAAGGACCGCCATCCCTATCCGGTGCCGGTCAAGGTGCTGGACGAGACGATCGGCGTGCTGAAGTCGGCGCTCGCCTCGGCGAGACTCGGCAACGACGAAAAGCTCGACGCCATCCGCCGCCTCGACAACCAGGCGCGGGCGCTCGAGGCGACGGCGAGCGGCCCGTCCTTCGGCGCCTTCACGGCCGAGGAACGGCGGCGCTCGTTCGAGTATGGTGGGCGCAGCGTGTTCGGCTGGGAGCCGCCGCCGGCAGAGAGGAAAACGTCATGAGCTGGGATTTCCTGCTGACAAGCCTGATCGTCGTGGTCTCGCCGGGCACCGGCGTGCTGTTCACCTTGGCCACCGGCCTGTCGCGCGGCAGCCGGGCGAGCGTGGTGGCGGCATTCGGCTGCACGCTCGGCATCGTGCCGCACATGGCGGCGGCGATCATGGGACTGGCGGCGCTGCTGCATACCAGCGCGCTCGCCTTCCAGACGCTCAAATACGCCGGCGTCGCCTACCTGCTCTACATGGCGTGGAACACGCTCAGGGAACAGGGCGCGCTCAAGATCGAGCAGCAGAGCGGCGCGCGCAGTTCGCTCCAGGTGATCGTGCATGCCGTGCTGATCAACATCCTCAACCCCAAGCTCACGATCTTTTTCTTCGCCTTCCTGCCGCAGTTCGTCGGCGCCGACGAGAGCGCGCCGCTCGCCCGCATGCTCGAGCTCAGCCTGGTGTTCATGGCGCTCACCTTCGTCGTCTTCGTGGGCTATGGCCTGTGCGCCGCCTCGGTGCGCAACCACATCATCTCGCGCCCCAAAGTATTGGCCTGGATGCGCCGCACTTTCGCGGCCGCGTTCGTGGCACTGGGCGCCAAGCTCGCCTTTGCCGACCGCTAAAGCGGAGCTTACGGCACGACCGACAGGAAGAGGAAAGTGGCGAAGATCGTGAGATGCACGATGCCCTGCAGCACGGTGGTGCGCCCTGTGCCTAATGTGATCACGCCCAGCACCAGGGTGAGGATCAGCAGGACCTGCTCCTTGGGCGCGAGGCCCAGCGCCAGCGGCTGATGGAGGATCAGCGCCACCGCGGCGACCACGGGGATGGTAAGGCCGATGGTAGCGAGCGCGGAGCCGAGCGCGAGATTTAGGCTGGTCTGCAGGCGATTGGCCTGCGCTGCCCGCAGCGCCGCCGTGCCTTCGGGCAGCAACACCAGTGCCGCGATCACCACGCCGACGAAGGCCTTCGGCGCCCGCAGCCATTCGACCGCCTGCTCGAGCGCCGGCGTCAGCGACTTGGCGAGCAGCACGACGGCAACCAGGCAGACGATCAGCAGGCCGAGGCTCGTCAGGCTGGCGCGGTCGGAGGGCGGCGCGCCGGTTTCGACGTTGTCCTCCAGCGGCAGGAAATAATCGCGGTGCCGGACGGTCTGCACGAAGATGAAGGAGCCGTAGAGCACCAGCGACGCCAGGCCGGCATAGACGAGCTGCGGCCCGCTGAACTGCGGGCCGGGCGTGGTGAGCGTGTAATTGGGCAGCACCAGCGACAGCACGGTGAGCGCCGCCAGTACGGCAAGCGCGGCACTGGCGCCCGTCACCTGGAAGCCCTGCTCGCGGTGGCGCGCGCCGCCCACCAGCAGGCAGAGGCCGACGATGCCGTTGCACACGATCATCACGGCGGCAAACACCGTGTCGCGCGCCAGCACGTCCTTGTCCGGCCCGGGCGTCATCATCATCGAGACGATCAGCGCTGCTTCGATAACGGTGACGGCGACTGCCAGCACGATGGTGCCGAATGGCTCGCCGACGCGATGCGCCACGACCTCGGCGTGATAGACGGCGGCGAACACGGTGGCGATCAAGGCGACGCAAGCGGCCGCGGTGACGACGCCCAGCCCGCCCAGCAGGAACGCGGCGATCAGGACCAGCCAGGCGAAGATTGGCGACGCCCAACTCCACCATGGCGTCCGACCCGAACTCGTCGTCGTCATTCGATGACTTGATCGGCGCGGGCGAGGAACAGCGGGGGAATTGCCAGCCCGATCGCCCGGGCGGTCTTCTGGTTGACCACCAGCTCGAAGCGCGAGGCCTCCTGCACGGGCAAGTCGGAGGGTTTGCTGCCCTTGAGGATGCGGTCGACGTATTTGGCCACGACCCGATAGAGCTCCGGCTGGTGGGCGGTATAGGCGAACAGGCCGCCCAGCTCGGCGAAACGGCGCGACGAACAGGTCGCCGGCAGACGGTGGGCCAGGGCCAGGGCAGCGACCTCCTTCTGCGGCAGGCTTGGCTGCACGATGATTCCGTCCGGCCGCCGCCGTTCCATCCTGTCGAACGCGGCCAACAGGTCGCCGGCGTGCTCGATCATGACCGGCTCGATCTCGACATGCTCGGCCGCGCCGACTTTCTCGATCTCGGCCAGAAACGGCACGGAGAACGGATCGGGCTTGTTGCACAGCGCCACGACATGCCGAAGGGCGGGATTGATCTCCTGCAGAAGCTGCACGCTCTTGCCCGAAAGGGTGATGACGCCGCCCAGCACGCCGGTGAGATTGCCGGTCGGATGGGCAAAGCTCCCGACCAGGCCGGTCTCGACCGCGCCGCCGACGAACACTATAGGGATCGCCGACGTCGCCTTCTTGGCCGCCCAGATCGAGGGCGTGAAGTAGGCGACGATCACGTCGGGCTTGGCCGCGACCATCACCGCAGCCAGCGCATCGATCTTGCCGAGGTCGGATTCCGCCGAGCGGCGATCGTAGGTGACGGTCGTGCCCTCGACATAGCCGAGCTTCGCCATCGCGTCGGTGAACAGCGCCCAGGCAGGATCCGAGTTACCCGGCGCCAGCCAGCCGACGCGGGCGGTCCGGGCCTGCGCGGCGCCGGCGCCGGCGGCCAGCACAGGCGCGAGCGCGGCGGCGGCAAGCAACTCGCGTCGAGCGTAGTTCCGCTTCGGCAATCGGCGCCCCCTTTTCGAGTTCGATACCATATCACACCGAGTGCGGGATCAATTGGCACAACAGCGCGGGAGGATCAGGCGCCGCTGCCGCGTTTGGCGATGCCGCGCAGGATGAGGGTCGCCGCCGCCGCCAGGACCGGCACCATGCACAGCGACACCGCAGCGGCCAGCGGAAAATTGCCGCCCATGATGCCGACGAAGAACGCCGCCGTGGCCAGCACGCCGGTCGCGCCCAGCGGCCCGCCGCCGGTCAGCACGTAAACAAGCGTGAAGCCGGAGAAGCCGCCGATCAGCGAGAACAGCATGACGATGGCGATGACGCTCCGGGTCATCGGGAAGGTGACGTAACGGGTGCGTTGCCACCAAGTGGCGCCGTCGATCGCCGCCGCCTCGTAGAGCTCGTCAGGTACCGACTTCAGCGACGCCAGGTACATGATCATGAAGAATGGCGTGCCGAACCACACGGTTATCAGGATGACGCAGAACCGCGCCCAGCCGGCCTCGCCGAGCCAGAAGATGCGCTCCATGCCGAGATGCTGGAGGATCCAGTTGAAGGCGCTGTAGGAGGGATCGAACAGCTCGCGCCAGGCGAGCACGCTGAGCGTCGGCGGAATGACCCACGGCACCAGCAGCATGCCGCGCCACTTGCGCTGGCCGCGGGCCGGGATGTTGTGCATGAAATGCGCGGCCGCGAAGCCCAGGATCGCCTTCAAGGCGACCGCGGCGATCGCGAACAGGCTGGTCTGCCAGAAGACCATCCAGAACTTGTCGCTCGCGAACAGGCGGGCAAAATTGTCGAGCCCGACGAACCTGGTCATACTCCTGTCGAGCATCGAGAGATAGATCGCCGAGCCCATGGGATAGGCGAGCAGCACGACGAGCACCGTGATCAGCGGCAGGGTCATCAGGAAGGCGACGGTCGAGCGGCGCTTCAGGAGCTTGCGCAGGCTGGCGCGGCCGCTCGCTCCTGGTGCCGGCGGCACGCGCAGGTTCAGCTCAGCCTGCAGATCCACCGGCAATCACTCTCGAAAAGGGGAAGAATATTGGAGCGGGCGAAGGGATTCGAACCCTCGACCCCGACCTTGGCAAGGTCGTGCTCTACCCCTGAGCTACGCCCGCGCTCCGTTTCCGGCCGGGTAGGTGCCGGAAGGCGGTGTTGATAGGGGGTTTCGCCGGCCTTTGCAAGTCCGTGAAATCGCGCCTTTTTGCGGCGGCGCCGCCCTCGCTCGAAGTTCTATACGACAGAATGGGGTTCCTTCTAACGGCCGGGTTATGTTGGCGACGCCATGATCGCCATCCGACACCTTGTCGTCCTGAGCGGAGCGAAGGACCTACGGATTCAACGTCGCGCTGTCGCGATGCCAGGTCCTTCGCCGCGCTGCGCTGGCTCAGGACGACCGAAGCAGCCGGTTAGCGCAGTTAGCGCTAGTGCGCTAGCGATTCGCACTGGTCGTTGGAACCGGAGCGCAAGATTCGTTCGCGCGATTCGGCGCGAGCGCGCGCGGACCACAAGAGTCCATATTAAATCGTATTTGTTTAATACGACTGCGTCTATTAGTAGTATGTTTGAAAATGACTCAACCTCAGCCACGGTCGAGCAGGAGCTGCAGGTACTTGCCGTATTCGCTCTGCCGGATCGGCTCGATCAGCCGCGCCAGCCCGGCATCGTCGATGTAGCCCTTGCGCCAGGCGACCTCTTCCGGGCTGCCGATCTGCAGGCCCTGGCGATCCTCCACCGTCTCGACGAACTGCGCGGCCCGCAAGAGGCTCGACGGTGTGCCGGTGTCGAGCCAGGCATAGCCGCGGCCGAGCTTCTCGACGGTCAGCCGGCCCTCGGCGAGATAGCGGGCGTTGACGTCGGTAATCTCGAGCTCGCCGCGCGCCGAGCGCGGGATGGACGCAGCGACGTCGCAGACGTCGGCGTCATAAAAATAGAGTCCCGTGACCGCCCAGTTGGAGCGCGGCGCCCTGGGCTTCTCGACTATGTTGACGGGGCGATCGTGGGCGTCGAACTCCACGACACCATAGGCCTGCGGGTCGGCGACCCAGTAGGCGTAGATCGCGGCGCCCTTCCCCCTGGCGCCGCGCTCGGCCAGCGCCGGCAGCGAATCGCCGTAGAAGAGATTGTCGCCCAGGATCAGGCCGACGCGCTCGCCGCCGATGAACTTTTTGCCGATCAGGAACACTTCGGCGATGCCGCCGGGCCTGGGCTGGACGGCATAGGAGATGTCGAGGCCCCACTGCCGGCCGTCGCCGAACAGGCGGCGATAGGATTCCTCGTCCTGCGGATTGACGACCAGCAGGATCTCGCGGCAGCCCGCCAGCATCATCGTGGTGAGCGGGTAGTAGACCATCGGCTTGTTGTAGACCGGCAGAAGCTGCTTGTTGGCGGCGCGCGTCATCGGGTAAAGCCGCGTGCCGCTGCCGCCGGAGAGGACGATTCCCTTCATCGTGCCGAGATTACCTCATGCTGAGCCCGCAACAACTCTTTGACCGGCTGGCCGAGCTCGGCATCGCGCAGCGCACGGTCGAGCACGCCCCAGTGTTCACCGTCGAGCAGGCCAAGGAGCATCGCGGTGAATTGCCCGGCCATCACATCAAGAACCTCTTCCTGCGCAACAAGAAGGAGGAGATGTGGCTGGTCGTGGCGCTCGAGGATCGCAGCATCGACCTCAAGCAACTGGGCGAGCGGCTGGGCGCCGGCCGCCTCTCCTTCGGCTCGCCCGAGCGGCTGCGCAAGTATCTCGGCGTCGAGCCGGGCTCGGTGACGCCGTTCGCCGTGATCAACGACACCGGCCATGCGGTGCGCCTGGTGCTCGACGAAGGGCTGAAGGCGCCGGGCCCGGTGAACGGCCATCCGCTCACCAACACCATGACGACCGCGGTCGAGCTGACCGACCTGTTGCGTTTCTTCGAGGCCACCGGCCACAAGCCACAGTGGCTTGATCTGGGGACGCTTTGAGTATACTTAACTATATGGTTAAGTATTGGAGATAGGCATGTCCAACGACCGCGAGCTCACCTTCACCCGCCTGATCGACGCGCCGCGCGAGAAGCTGTGGCGCTGCTGGACGGAGCCGAAGCTCATCGTGCAGTGGTTCACGCCGCCGCCGTTCAAGACCGTGCACGCCGAGACCGACGTGCGCGCGGGCGGCGCGAGCTACATCGTGATGAAAGGTCCCGACGGCAGCGAGATGCCCAACCGCGGCGTCTATCTCGAAGTGGTGAAGAACGAGAAGCTGGTCTTCACCGATGCCTACACCGCGGCCTGGCAGCCCTCGCAGAAGCCGTTCTTCACCGGCGTGCTGACCTTCGAGGATGCCGGCAACGGCAAGACGCGCTACACCGCGCGCGCCTTGCACTGGACGAAGGAAGACTGCGAAGCGCATGCCAAGATGGGCTTCCACGAAGGCTGGGGCAAAGCGACCGATCAGCTCGCGGCGCTGGCCAAGACGCTCTGACATGCTGAACCGGCGCGCCCTTCTGCTGACCGCACCGCTGCTCGCGGCGGCAAGCGCGCGCGCTGCTACCAAACCCAGGGTCGTCGCCACCTTCTCGATCCTGGGCGACTTCGTGCGCCAGGTGGGCGGCGACGAGGTCGAACTCGCGACTCTTGTCGGGCCCGATGCCGACAGCCACAGCTTCCAGCCGACGCCGGCCGATGCGCGCAAACTCGCCCGCGCCGACGTGCTGGTGAGCAACGGCCTGGGGTTGGAGGGCTGGCTCGACCGGCTCGCCCAGGCGGCCGAGTTCAAGGGCAAGACAATCGTCGCCTCGCGCGGCAGCGGCGTCGACGACGATCCGCATTGCTGGCAGGACGTCGCCTGCGCCCGGCGCTACGCCGCCACCATCGCCGCCGGGCTCGGCACCTCGAGCGAACGCGCCGCCGCCTACGACCGGCGCCTCGCCGTGCTCGATGGCTGGGTGCGGGCCGAGATCGCCAGGGTGCCGGCGGGCAAGCGGCGTGTCATCACCAGCCACCAGTCGTTCGGCTATTTCGCACGCGCCTACGGCGTCGCCTTCAATTCGGTGCGCGGGCCGTCGGACGACAGCGAGCCCTCGGCGCGCGACATCGCCCGGCTCATCCGCGAGGCCCGGAGCGAGAAGATCAAGGCGCTGTTCATCGAGAATTTCGGCAATCCCGCGCTGGTCGCCGAGATCGCCCGCGATTCCGACGCCGTGGTCGGCCCGCCGCTCTACACCGATGCGCTGTCGAAACCCGACGGGCCGGCGCCGACCTACGAGGCGATGATGCGCTACAACGTGTCGGCGCTGGTCGCCGGCATGCTGAAGAATTGAGCGATGTGGTTCGCCGTCCGCCTGGCTAGAGCGAAGCGCCCGCCCACTCCTGCGCCGAGCGCAAGGTGTTGTACATCAGGCAGGCGACCGTCATCGGGCCGACGCCGCCCGGCACGGGCGTGAGATGGCCTGCGACCCTCATCGCCTCGTCGAACGCCACGTCGCCGACCAGCCGGCTCGCGTTGCCGGAAGCGGGCACGCGGTTGATGCCGACATCGATCACCGTCGCGCCGGGCTTGATCCAGTCGCCATGCACGAACTGCGGCTTGCCGATCGCCACCACCAGGATGTCGGCGGTGCGGCAGAGCGCCGGCAGGTCGCGCGTGCGCGAATGCGCGATGGTCACCGTGCAGTCGGCGCGCAGCAGCAGCTGCGCCACCGGCCGGCCGACCAGGGTCGAGCGGCCGACCACGAGGGCCTGCTTGCCGGCGAGCGGGGCCGCCACGGCGGCGATCAGCATCGAGCAGCCGAGCGGCGTGCAGGGCACCGGGAAGTCGAGCGGCGCGCCGGCGGCGATGGTGCCCAGCCGCCCGACATTGATCGGATGGAAACCGTCGACGTCCTTGGCCGGGTCGATCGCCATCAGCACCTTGGCGGTGTCGATGTGGCGGGGCAACGGCAACTGCACGAGGATGCCGTGGATGGTGGGATCGCCGTTCAGCCGGCCGATCATCGACAGCAGCTCGGCCTCGGTGGTCTCGGCGGCCAGGCGATAGTCGAAGCTTTCCATGCCGAGCTCGGCCGCGGTGCGGGCCTTGCTCTTGACATAGACCTGGCTCGCGCCGTCGGCGCCGACCAGCACGGTGGCGAGGCCCGGCTTGATGCCGTGCTCGGCGGCGAACTTCGCAACGCCCTCGCCGACGCGCGCACGCAGGCCCGCGGCAAACGCCTTGCCGTCGATCAGCTTCGCTTCAGCCATGTCGCTTCATCCATTCGACGACGCGGCCGGCGAGCGCCGCCGGTTCGCCCGCGATACCTATCGTCTTGTGGCGCGACGCGGAACCCCTGATGACCGCGAAGGCCGATTTCGGCAGGCGCCATTCGCCCGCAAGCAGAGCGACGACCGCTTCGTTGGCGCGGCCGTCCTCGGGCGGCGCGGTGACGAGAACCTTCAAGGTGTCGCCGGAGAGTTCGAGCATGGTGCGGCGGGCGCGCGGTTGCACGCGCAGTTCGACGGCGATGCCGTGTGCGCTGCGACGCAGGAAGCCGGGATCAGTAAAAGCCGCCGAGGTAATAATTGACCAAATACCGCACGAAATAGAGCCCGACCAGCAGCACGACGGGAGAGATGTCGACGCCGCCGAGGTTGGGCAGCATGCGCCGGATGGGGCGCAGCATCGGCTCGGTCAGGCGGTAGAGCGCATCGACGACGGTGCGGATGAACTGGTTGCGCATGTTGACGACGCCGAAGGCGACCAGCCAGCTCACGATGGCGCTCGCGATCACCACCCAGACGACGAGCTCGATCACCGTGTTGAAGAGCCACAACAAAGGATTCATTGGCAGTCAGTCCCCACCGTTGGCGCCGGCCGCGCACCCTACTCGGCAGCACGGGCCTTGGAAAGTGTGAGCTCGACCGTTCCCACACGGATGACGCCCGCCGCCGAAATGTCGCGCGGCCCGTGCTCGGGCAAGAGCCGCGCCCCGTCGATGAAGGTGCCGCCCGGCGTGCCGAGATCCTCGAGCCCCAGCCGTTCGCCCGCCACCAGCAGGCGCGCGTGCGGACGGCCGACCGACGGATCGGGCACGCTGAGCTCGCCCGGCTTCTCGGCCGGCGCGCCGGTCAGCAGCCAGGTGTTCAAGGGACCATCGATCACCAGGGTGACGCCGCCGCCGGCAAGACGCCAGCCGCGCGGCGCGGCGGGCGGCGGAGTGAGCGCCATCGGCGCCGCCGACGCAGCGCCCGAGGCCGCGGCGCGCGCCACCGCCACGGCATCGCGCGGCCAGCGCATGAAGGCGAACACCCAGAGCAGGATCAGCGGCACCACCGTGCCGACGCCGGTCAGGGTCAGCAGCACCGCGCCCAGGCCGGCCCAGCCGGGCAGCCCCGCCTTCTCGACGATGCGCCAGGCCATCCAGGCGGCGAGGATCATCGCAACCAGGGTGAAGGCGCCGCCGATTCCCAGGAGGCCCATGAGGGCCGCGACGTCGAAGCCCATCTACAAGCCCCGCGGCGTAGCCTCGCCGGCCGGCCAGGTGCTGAAGGCCAGGATCGCCATGACGATGAACGAGCCGATCACGGGCACGAGATGGAACAGCGACAGCGCGCCCGAGAAGCCGGCGCGCGCGCAGATCCGCCAGGTCGGTACGATCAGCAGCAGGGCGAAGAGGAGATGGACGATCAGGATCGCCAGCAGAACCAGCGATCCCAGCCCGAGCAGCCACGCCATGATCGAATGGTTCATCAACGCCCAGTCACGCAGCAAGTGCCACAAGCTCGATCTCCACCATGACGTCGCGCGGCAGGCGCGCGACTTCGACGGTGGAGCGTGCCGGAGGATTGGGGCCAAAATATTCCGCCTGGCCGTAGACCTCGTTCATGGCGGCAAAGTCGTTCATGCTCTTGAGGAAGACCGTGGTCTTCACCGTGCGGTCGAGATCGGAGCCGGCCGCCTTGAGCACCGCCCTGAGGTTGGCCAGCACCTGCCGCGTCTGCTCGGCGATGCCGCCCGCCACGACGTTGCCGGTCGCCGGATCGAGCGGGATCTGGCCCGCGCAATAGACCATGCCGCCGGCCACGATGGCCTGCGAATAGGGGCCGAGCGCCTTGGGGGCGCGGTCGCTGTGCACTGCCTTCTTGCCGTTTGCCACTGCCTTGCCTCTTCGTCGTTTGCTCGGCCGGACGCTAACATAGGCCGCTTTGCTTGACAGGTGCCCCGCCAACCATTATCCGCGCCTTCTTCAGGGAAAGGGGCTGTAGCTCAGCTGGGAGAGCGCCTCGTTCGCAATGAGGAGGTCAGGGGTTCGATCCCCCTCAGCTCCACCACCCTTCCCGGGGACAATGCATAACCGGAATCGTCCCACCCCTTCGGAGCTTCGCCTGACATCCGAAGAGGGACGGACGCTGCGTGCGCTCACGACGCCGCGCAAGATCCAGGAATTCGTCATCGGCCTCGGCGCCAACTTCGAGGAGCAGGGCGACACCTTGCGTTCCGTGCGGGGCGTGCTGCGGCACCGCCGGGCGCACTGCATCGAGGCGGCGTTCGTGGCGGCCTGCGCGCTGTGGCTGAACGGCGACCCGCCGCTGCTGATGGACCTCACGGCGCACAAGGATTCCGATCACGTGATCGCCGTGTTCAGGCGCGGCGGCTGCTGGGGCGCCATCTCCAAGAGCAACCACGTGTGGCTGCGCTGGCGCGACCCGGTCTATCGCAGCCCGCGCGAGCTTGCGATGTCGTACTTCCACGAATACACCAATCGCCAGCGCAAGAGCCTGCGCACCTTCTCGCGCCCGGTCGACCTGCGCCGGTTTCCCACCAGGCTGTGGGTGACCAACGACGACGATTGCTGGGAAGTGGGAGCTGCCCTATGCGACGTGCCGCACTACCGCCTGATCACGCCGGCGCAGGCCCGGGCCCTCGCCCCACGCGACGCGACGGAGATGCGGGCGGACGATCTGGTGCAATACGAGAGCGCCGACCGCAAGCGCGCGCGTCGCTACTGAGACAGTGCTTCGCCGCCCTGCTGCTGCTCTGCGCGGCGACGCCGGCGCGGGCGCAGATTCCGCCCGAGTGGGACGCCGCGGCCAAGGTGGTGATCGGCTCGCTCGAGAAGGACACGCCGGCCGCCGCCAAGCCGTGGACCAACGAGGTGCGCGACGGCTGGAGCCTCGCCCGCGCCTGGCGCCAGCACAACAACGGCAACATCGAGATCATCCTTGCCGAGTTCCTGACCTTCACCGCGCTCTGCCGCGAGGACGGTTGTCCCGGCAAGAGCGTGGCCGGCAAGCCGTTCCTGCAGCGCGCGCAGGAAATGAAAACGCTGCGTGCCGAGCAGGGCGATTCCTACAAGCTCGTCCGCAATGCCCATATCTGGCTGGCGGGTCTCGCCGATCCGACCGGCGCCGCCGACAAGGACGCAGCCTTGTGGAGCAAGGATCCCGATGCGGCGGCCGCCGACGTCGAGAAGGCCAACCTCTACGCGCTCTACTGGATTCTCGCCAAGGAGAAGCCGACCCCGGCCGAGCAGGCCGCGCTGTTTACGCGCTATGCGCTCTTGGTGCAGGGTAAGGGCTGGGTCGGCGCGCGCTGCCTCGACATCACCAAGGTGGCGACGGTGCTGGATGCGCCGCCCGAAGTGGAGAGCTGCCAATGAGCGCGATCGGCATTTCCAGGGTGACGCCCGCGATCGGCGCGGTGATCTCCGGCGTCGATCTCTCCCGCCCGCTCGGCAACAGCGAAGCGAGCGCGCTGCACGATGCGCTGATGGCGCACCAGGTGATCTTCTTCCGCGACCAGCGGATGAGCGTGGAGCAGCACAAGGCGTTCGGCCGGCTGTTCGGCGACCTGCTGGTCCATCCGGCGGCGAAGGCCGAGCTCGAGGGCCATCCTGAGATCCGCGTCGTGCATGCCGACGAGAAGACCAAGGTGGCGACCGGCGAGGTCTGGCATTCCGACATGAGTTGCGAGGCCGAGCCGCCGATGGGCTCGGTGCTCTATCTGCACGAGGGCCCGGAAAGCGGCGGCGACACGCAGTTCGCCAACATGTATGTCGCCTATGAGAGCCTGTCCGAGCCGATGAAGCGGCTGTGCGAGGGGCTCACCGCAATGCACAGCTCGGCGCACGTCTATTCAAAGGATGCCTACGGCCGAAGCGACAAGCGGTTTCCCGAGGCGGTCCATCCCGTGGTGCGCACCCATCCGGTGACCGGGCGCAAGTGCCTGTTCGTCAACCGCGGCTTCACCACGCGCATCATGGAGCTCGGCAAGAGCGAGAGCGACGCGCTGCTCGACATGCTGTTCCGGCATGCCGAGACGCCGGAGTTCCAATGCCGCTTCCGCTGGCAGAAGCATTCGGTGGCGTTCTGGGACAATCGCTGCGCCATGCATCGCGCGACGTTCGACTATCACCCGGCGGTGCGGCACGG
The DNA here is from genome assembly GCA_035651335.1 of Reyranella sp. Lineage (GTDB taxonomy): Bacteria > Pseudomonadota > Alphaproteobacteria > Reyranellales > Reyranellaceae > Reyranella. The sequence goes on from DASRFX010000107.1 coordinate 151,793, forward strand.
CCACCGGGTGACGATCAGGGGCGATCGGCCCTTCTGATTACTCGGCCGCCAGGGAGTTCTGGACGAACTTCTTGGCGTCGAAATCCTCGGCGACCTTGAGATCGTTGCCGAGCAGCTTCTCGACGTCGATCTTGGCGTATTCCATCACGCCCATGTCGCCCAGCGCCTTCTGCACCTTCGGCCCGAACAGGCCGATCTCCTTGAGGATCGGCACGATGCGGGTGAAGAGCCGCGAGCGGAAGGCCTGCATGGCGCCCGACTCGTAGGCGTACTTCTTGAGCTCGTCGACCGGCAATCCGGAGCGCATCCAGACGTCGCCCTGGTCGAAGCGGTCGCGCATGAAATAGAGCGCTTCGACCGTGAACTCCTCACGCTCGCCGCGCTCGGCATCCGAGAGCTGCGGATAGTACTCGCGCAGCGCCATCCGCCCGAACGTGACGTGGCGCGCCTCGTCCTGCATGACGTAGGCGTTGACCGACGCGGCGAGGTTGTTCTTGGCGCTGTCGCGGATGCGCTGGAAGGCGGCGAGAGCGAGTCCCTCGATCAGCACCTGCATGCCGAGATAGGTCATGTCCCAGCGCCGGTCCGACAGCGTCTGCTCGAGCAGGTTCTTGAGCGACTCGGTGATCGGATAGGCCGCCTTGAACTTCTCGTGGATCAGCCGCTTGTAGCTCTCGACGTGGCGCGCCTCGTCCATCACCTGGGTGGCGGCATAGAACTTGGCGTTCATGTCCGGCACGGTGTTGACGATCTTGGCGGTCGCGATCAACGCGCCCTGCTCGCCGTGCATGAACTGGCAGATCGAATGGCACTGCAGGTTGAAGCGCAGCCAGTTGCGCTCCTTCTCCGTCATCTTCTGCCAGACCGGCGAGCCGTAGATGGGAATCGTCTCGTCGGCGAGGCCCATCGGATTGTCTTCGAACAGCTCCTGCTTCCAGTCGATGCGTGTGGAGGTATCCCACTGCTGCTGCTTGCCCTTCTCGTAGAGGTTCAGCAGATCGGCCGAGCCATCGTCATATTCCCAATTGAAGTGAATCTGCGTGGCGCCGTCGAATTTCCAGTCGGTGATTTCGACCGGCAACTCGTAGATTTTCTTGGTCGTCATGGGCTATTGCTCCTGGCGATGGGCTTTCCTGGAGGAGCGAAGCGACAAAAGTGACGCTTCGTTCATTTTTCTTGGCGAACCTACCATAGTCTGGCAGGGGAGTCCTCCGGGAAATCGCAGGTCGTGTGAACGTGGATTTATCAATGGCTTATCATCAGCTGCGCATCGCGAAGATCGTTCAAGAAACCCTGGACGCCCGCTCATTCGTGCTCGAGGTGCCGGCCGACATCGCCGACAAGTTCAAGTACCGCGCCGGTCAGTTCCTCACCTTCCAGGTGCCGCACGAGCAGGGCGCCTTCAATCGCTGCTATTCGCTGTCGAGCGCGCCGGAGACCGACGGCCCGCATCTCAAGGTCACCGTCAAACGCGTGGCGGGCGGCAAAGGCTCCAACTGGTTCAATGATGCGCTGAAGGAAGGCGGCTCGCTGCACGTCATGCCGCCGGCCGGCCGGTTCGTGCTGAAGGACAGCACGGCGCCGCTCCTGCTGTTCGGCGGCGGGTCGGGCATCACGCCGATGATATCGCTCATCAAGTCGGCGCTGAAATCGGGCACACGCAAAATCCGGCTGTTCTACGCCAACCGCGACAAGCCCTCGATCATCTTCGACAACGAGCTTCTGAACCTGATCACCTCGAGCGGCGGCCGGCTCGAGGTCATCCACCATCTCGACAAGGAGCAGGGCCTCACCACCCGCGAGGAGATCCTGGAAGCAATGAAGGGCTTCGAATCCGCCGAAGCCTATCTTTGCGGGCCGGGCCCGTTCATGACCTTGGTCGAGCACACGCTGACCGACGCCGGCATGCCGCGCGACAAGGTTCTGGTCGAGCGCTTCGAGGCGTCGGGCAATGCCGACGTGCCGATGCCCGAGCAGGAAGAGGGCGAAGTGATCCCCAGCGAGATCACCATCCATTTCGAGAACAAGGTGCACAAGGTGCCCTACAAAAAAGGGCAGACCATCCTCGAGGCGGCCCGCGCGGCCGGCCTCAACCCGCTGTCGTCGTGCGAGGAAGGCTTCTGCGCCTCGTGCGCGGCCAAGCGCATCAAGGGCAAGGTCGTGCTGGCGAAGAACGACATCTATACGGCCGACGACCTCGCCAACAACTGGATCCTGACCTGTCAGGGCCACTGTTTCGGCCCCGAGGTCGAGATCACCTACGACGTCGTCTGACGACGGTGTGCCATTCGTAGCCCGCCGGCCGTGGTGGCGACGACCCTGACCGTCGTCGCGGGCATCGCCGACGCGGTGGGTTACATGACGATGGGCGGCGTCTTCGCCGCCAACATGACGGGCAACACGGTATTGGCCGGAATCGCCGTGGCGCAATGGAACGGCCTCGAGGCCTGGCACCATCTCGTGCCGCTCCTCGCCTTCTTCGGCGGCGCCATGCTGGCGCGCCTGTTGCTCCGGCTCACGCAATCGCCGCGCCCCGCTCTGGTGATCGAGGCCGCGACCCTGGCGGCCGTCGGCTTCCTGCCGGTCGGCGAGCAGGTCGCGTTGCTGGCCGTGGCCGCGGCGATGGGGGCGCAGGCGTCTGCGATCACCCGACTGGCGCGCTCGACGGTGAGCACCGTCGTGGTCACGAGCACGCTGGCGCGCGGCGCCGAAGCCCTGCTCGACTTCCTGTGGCCCGCCGGCCAGCAAAGCCTGCCGGCGATCGTCAATCGCCGGCTGCTCGCGCTCACCTGGATAGGCTATCTGGCGGGCGCCGTGGCCGGCGCCCTGCTGATCAAGGTCATGGCTTGGCCACTGCTGGTGCCGGCCGCGCTGCTCGTGCTGCTTTTGATCTAGAGCTGAATGGGTGATCGCGGTTCCACAGGGCATGAAGTGTTCGGCTGATTGCAGCCGAACCCTTCATGATTTAGCGCGCGATCACATCGGCGGCGTGATGCCGTCCTTGCCGTAAGTGACGCGCTCGGTCGTCCAGGTCCCGTCCGCCTGCTTCTTGGCGGCGAAGATGATGACCTTGGTGCCGGCCTTCACGTCGGCCGCGTCGCCCGGCACCATGCGCACGATCGAGGTCTGCGGCGTCACCATCACCTTCTGCTCGCCGCCCTTGTACTTCACCGTGACCGTCTCGCCGCTGGTGCCGGTGACGACGGCGTCGACCGTGGCGTTGGTCATCATGCTGTTGGGTTGCTGGTCCCACGCACGATGGCCCTCGGCGGTGCCGCGCGCGCCTTCGGGAAAGAAGTGCACGGCCACGGCCTTCAACGTGCCGTCAGCCTGCGGCACCGAGGTGACGCCGATATAGGAATTGGGCTTGATGTCGGCGAGCTGGGCTTTGACAAGCGCCGTGTAGACCGGCTTGTCGCCTGTCACCTTGATCGTGAGATCGGCGCCATCGCGCGCCTTCACCACCATCGTTGAACCGTCGACCTTCTCGACTGTGCCGCGCACGCGCATCGTCTCCTGAGCGAAGGCAGGGGTGACGCAAACGACAGCGGCAGCAGCGGCAATGAGCAAACGACGAAGCATGAGCGGTCTCCCTGTTTTTCAGGGAGCGACGCTAGCCCAGCCGCGCGTCACAGGCAGATCACTTGGCGGTGAACCGCGTCATCCCGAGTGAAACGAGGGATCTTTCCACCGCAGATCCGTCGCCGAGGTCGGGATGACGGCCATGGGCCGTCATTCGGCCGCGATCGACTTCTCGACGAACATCTTCCTGTCGAAGTCCTCGGCCACCTTGCCGTCGTTGGCGAGCTGTTGGGCCACGTCGATCTCGGCGTATTCCATTACGCCCATCTCGGCGAAGGCCTTGCGAACCCTGGGTCCCCACAGGCCGATATCCTTGATCGTCGGCACGACGCGGCTGAACAGCCGGCCGCGGAAGGAATTCATTTGCTTGGAGTTGTAGTGGATGTCGTCCAGCATCTTCTGCGGCAGGCCAAGCCGCTCCCAGACCTCAGCCTGGTTGAAGCGATCGCGCATGAAATAGAGCGCATCGACCGCGAATTCCTCGCGTTCGTCGCGTTCTGCGTCAGAAAGCTGCGGATAGTAGTCGCGCAGCGCCAGCCGGCCGAACGACACGTGCCGCGATTCGTCCTGCATGACGTAGGCGTTGACCGCGCCCGCAAGCGTGCTGCCCGACTTGTCACGGATCGACTGGAAAGCGGCGAGCGCCAGGCCCTCGATCAGCACCTGCATGCCGAGATAGGTCATATCCCAGCGCCGGTCCGACAGCGTCTGCTCGAGCAGGGTCTTCAGCGCCTTGTTGATCGGATAAGCCAATTTGAACTTCTCGTGCAGCAGGCGCTTGTAGGCCTCGACATGGCGCGCCTCATCCATCACCTGCGTGGCGGCGTAGAACTTGGCGTTCATGTCCGGCACGGTGGCCACGATCTTGGCGGTCGCGATCAGCGCGCCCTGCTCGCCATGCATGAACTGGCTGATCGAGTTGGCCTGCAGCTCACGGCGCAGCCAGGCCTTCTCCTTGTCGGTCATCTTGCGCCACACATCCGTGTCGTAGATCGAGATGGCCTCGTCCTTGAGCTGCATCGGATTGTCCTGGTCGAGCTCGAGCGACCAGTCGAGCCGCGTGCTCGCATCCCATTGCTGCTTCTTGCCCTTGTCGTAGAGCTCGAGCAGCGAGTCGGAGCCGTCGTCGTATTCCCAGTTGAACTGGATCTCGGTCTGGCCGTCGAACTTCCAGTCGGTGACGTCGACCGGCAGGGAATAGATGCGTTTAGTCGACATTGGCCGTCCTCCCTCGGGACGTCTCGTTATGGCTGCAGGCGATAGCCGCCGCGATCGGTGATCAGGATGGCGGCCTGCGTCGGATCCCGCTCGATCTTCTGGCGCAGGCGGTAGATGTGGGTCTCGAGCGTGTGCGTGGTGACGCCGGCATTGTAGCCCCACACTTCGTTCAGCAAGACGTCGCGCGCCACCGGCCGATCGCCGGCGCGGAACAGGTACTTGAGGATCGAGGCTTCCTTGTCGGTGAGCCGGACCTTTTTCTTGCCGCCCTTCTCCAGCAGCACCTTGCCTGCCGGATGGAACTCGTAGGGGCCGATCGTCATCACCGCATCCTCGCTGCGCTCGTGCTGGCGCAGATGGGCGCGCAAGCGCGCCAGCAGGACGTTGATGCGGAACGGCTTGGTGACGTAGTCGTTCGCGCCCGATTCCAGTCCGAGGATCGTGTCGGCGTCGGAGTCGGCCGCCGTCAGCATGATCACCGGCGCGCGCACGCCCTGGCGGCGCATCAGCTTGCAGAGCTCGCGGCCGTCCATGTCCGGCAGGCCGATGTCGAGCAGCACGGCGTCATAGTGCGCCTGCTTGGCGCGCTCCAATCCTTCGGCCGCGGTGCCGACCTGGATGGTGGTGAAGCCGTCGTACAAGTCGAGTTGCTCGGCCAGCACCGAACGCAGCGCCTGGTCGTCATCGACCAGCAGAATTTTCTTGCCGCGATTGTTGACGGCAGCAGCCCCGCCGCCGCTCGCTGAGACGTTCATATATCTACTTTAAGCCCCGGCATGCTAAAGAGAAAGGCATGGTTCCCGGTCAAGTACATTCGCCGACCGCCTCCGCGCAAGCTGCGGTTGAACGCGCCATGGCGGAATTAAGGCGCGGCGGCATCGTCGTGCTGCGCGACGAGGACGGCGAGGGCGGGCTAGTGATCGCGGCCGAATCGTGCAGCGCGCGCGCCCTGCAGCGCCTGCAGGGGCTGGCGCAGGACGCGCCGGTGCTGGTGACGACGCGCCGCCGGGCCGAGGCGATCGGCATGGACATCCCGCCCCATATCGCGGGCGGCATGGGCGAGACCAACAAGCCGATCACGCTCGACCTGCCAGAAGGCGTGCCGGTCGATATCATCCTGCGCCCGCACGAGGCCGAGGACGCCGGCCGCCATGTCGCGCTGCGCCATCTTTCGCGCCCGATCGCGAGCCACGCGCCGCGCATCGCCGAGACGGCGATCGAGCTGGCCAAGCTCTCGCGCCTGCTGCCCGCGGTCGCGCTGGGGCCGCTCAGCCGCGACCCCAACAACAAGCGGCGCGACTGGGCGCGCGAGCAGGATCTCGTCTATGTCGAGGCGAGGGACGTGCTCGCCTACGAGGAAATCTCCTCGCGCAATCTCCAGCAGGTGGCACAGGCGCATGTGCCGCTCGAAGGCGCGGAGAACGCGCGCATTCTCGCCTGGCGCCCGAGCGACGGCGGCAAGGAGCATCTCGCCATCGTCGTCGGCGAGATCGATCCGACGGAGCCGGTGCTGATCCGCCTGCATTCCGAGTGCTTCACCGGCGACCTGCTGGGCTCGCTGCGCTGCGATTGCGGCGTGCAGCTGCGCGGCGCCATCGCCGAAATCGCCAGACAAGGTTCGGGCGTGCTGCTCTATCTCGCACAGGAAGGCCGTGGCATCGGCCTCGTGAACAAGCTGCGCGCCTATGAACTGCAGGACGACGGCTTCGACACGATCGACGCCAACGAGCAGCTGGGCTTCGACGCCGACGAGCGCATCTACGCGCCGGCCGCGACCATGCTGTCACGCATGGGCATCAAGCGCGTGCGGTTGATGACCAACAATCCCGAGAAGATCACGCAGCTTGCGCGCTTCGGTGTCGAGGTTGTCGAGCGTGTAGCCCATTCTTTTCCTGCCAACGGGCACAACGAGAATTACCTCCGCACCAAGGCCGAGCGCGCAGGTCACCTGCTGTAGCCGGACCCAGCGCACGCGGTCACTGGCCACCCGCAGTGGACCGGCTATGACCGGGTGATCAGGGGTGGGATCAAGTTCTAGCCATGAAATGAAATCGGGAACCCCATACCCGGCCGCACTGTTAGCCTGACCGCAAAGGAGTGAACCCCATGCGAGTCGGCGTCCCCACCGAGATCAAGGATCACGAGGACCGCGTCGGCCTCGTCCCCTCCTCCGTCGCCGAGCTTGTCCATCACGGACACGAAGTGCTCGTGCAACGCGGCGCCGGCGAGAATGCCGGCCTCACTGACGATCAGTACGTCGCGGCCGGCGCACGCATCGTGCCCAACGCCGAGGCGGTCTTCGGCCAGGCCGAGATGATCGTGAAGGTGAAGGAGCCGCTGGCCAGCGAGCGCAAGCGGCTGCACACCGGCCAGGTATTGTTCACCTATCTGCATCTCGCCCCCGACCCCGCGCAGACGCGGGAGTTGATGCAGAGCGGCGTCACCGCCATCGCCTACGAGACCGTGACCTCACCCACCGGCGGCCTGCCGCTGTTGACGCCGATGTCGGAGATCGCAGGGCGCCTCGCGCCGCAGGTCGGCGCGCGCTATCTCGAGCGCACGTCGGGCGGCCGCGGCGTGCTGCTGGGCGGCGTGCCGGGCGTGCCGCCGGCCGACGTCGTCGTGCTGGGCGGCGGCGTTTCGGGCACCCATGCCGCCACGATCGCCCTCGGCATGGGCGCCATCGTCACCGTGGTCGACCGCTCGGCCGACGTCCTGCGCCGCATCGCGGTGCAACTGCCCGACGCACGCACCATCTTCTCGACGCGCGATGCCTTGCGCGAGGTGGTGCGCCGCGCCGACCTCTTGATCGGCGCCGTGCTGGTGCCGGGCGCGGCCGCACCCAAGCTGGTGACGCGCGAGATGGTGAAATCGATGAAGCCCGCCAGCGTCATCGTCGACATCGCCATCGACCAAGGCGGCTGCTGCGAGACCTCCAAGCCGACATCGCATTCGCACCCCGTCTATGTCGAGGAGGGCGTGACGCATTTCTGCGTCACCAACATGCCGGGCGCCGTCGCCCGCACCTCGACCTTCGCCCTCAACAACGCCACCCTGCCGTTCGTGCTGGCGCTCGCCGACAAGGGCTGGAAGAAGGCAATTGCCGACGATGTGCATCTACGGCACGGGTTGAACGTCCATGCCGGCAAGCTCACCTGTCAGCCGGTCGCCGAGGCGCAGGGCCTGCCCTACACCTCGCCCGACGGGCTCTGATAGGCTCGCCGGCAAGACCCGGTCATCGGGGCGTACAGGAGGAGACATCATGTCCAGGATTCGTCGCCGCGCGTTCGCGGTCGGGAGTGCTGCGTTCGCGTTGACTGCTCCGTCGATCGTCGGCGCCCAGAAGAAGTACGACCCGGGCGTCACCGACAAGGAGATCAAGCTCGGCCACACCAATCCCTACTCCGGGCCATTGTCGGCCTACGGCGTGATCGGCAAGGGCATCACCGCCTTCTGGCAGATGGTCAACGACCAGGGCGGCATCAACGGCCGCAAGATCAATTTCATCACTTACGACGACGGCTTCCAGCCGCCCAAGACCGTCGAGATGGTGCGCAAGCTGGTCGAGGACGATCAGGTCTTCGCCATCTTCCAGCTGCTCGGCACCGCGACCAACACCGTGGTCCAGAAGTACCTGAATCAGAAGAAGGTGCCGCAGCTCTTCGTCGCCACCGGCGCCTCGAAGTGGGGCGATCCCGAGCATTTCCCATGGACCATGGGTTGGCAGCCCGACTACGCCACCGAGGCCGCGATCTACGCCAAGCACATCATGAAGAACCATCCCGACGCCAAGGTCGCGATGCTCTACCAGAACGACGATTCGGGTAAGGACTACCTCAACGGCTTCATCAAGGGGTTCGGGGCCGCGAAGGACAAGTTCCTGATCAAGACGGCGAGCTACGAAGTGACCGACCCCACCGTCGACAGCCAGATCATCCAGCTGAAGGATTCCGGGGCCGACGTGTTGTTCAACGATGCCGCGCCCAAGGCTGCCGCCCAGGCGATCCGCAAGGTCGCCGATCTCGGCTGGAAACCCGCGCATTACCTCGCCAACGTCGCGGCTTCAGTCGCTTCGACCTTGAAGCCCGCCGGGCTGGAGAACAGCAAGGACATCATCACCGCGGCGTACCTCAAGGATCCGACCGATCCGCAGTGGGCCAATGCGCCGGACTTCCTCGAATGGAAGGCGTTCATGGCCAAGTACATCCCGCAGGGCAACCTAGCCGACGCCTCCTACACCTACGGCTATGCCGTCTCGTGCACGATGCGCTACGTGCTGCAGCAATGCGGCGACAACCTCACGCGCGCCAACCTGATGAAGCAGGCGGCCAGCATGCGCAACCTCGTGGTGCCGCTGCTGCTGCCCGGCATCAAGATCAATACCAGCCCGACCGACTTCTATCCGATCCAGTCGGTGCAGCTGTCGCGCTTCGACGGCGAGACATGGAAGCTGTTCGGCGACGTGCTGAGCAACGAAAGCTCCTGAGCAATTACCTCCCGAGTAGTTGGTCGCGGCCGCATTGACGTCAGTCTCGCGGCCATGAGCGAAAAAACCGGAGTCCTGATCGCGATCGCCTCGAGCGCGCTGGGCGGCGGCGCGGCGGTCGCCACGCGCTTCATGATCGGCCACTACGATCCGCTGTTTCTCGCGGGCGTGCGCTTCGGCGGCGGCGCACTGATCATCCTGCCGATCGCCCTGCTGCTGCGACCGAGGATGCCGCCGCGCGCCGATTGGCCAGCCGTGGCGGGACTGGGCGTGCTTTTCTACGCCGTCTTCATCGTCGTCTATAACCTGTCGCTTTCCTACACCACGGTCGGCCGCGCGACGCTCGCGCTCTCCACACTGCCGTTGGTCACCATGGTTACGGGCGCCATGCTCGGCCTCGAGGCGCTGGGGGTGCGCAAGACGATCGGCGTGCTGTTCGCCATGGGCGGCGTCGCTACGGCGCTGTCAGCCAGCCTCGGCAGCTCGCCGCCCGGCGCCTGGCGCGGCGACCTGATCATGGCCGGCGCCACCATCTGCATGGCGCTCTACAACGTCTACACGCGGCCCTACACGCAGCGCTCCAGCCCGCTCGGCTTCCTCGCCATGAGCATGGTCGCAGGCGGCGGCGCGCTGCTCGTGGTCTGCGCCCTGACCGGGCGCATCGGCCAGGTCCTGATGTTCGATACCACACAGAGCGTGGTCGCCTTCTATCTTGCCGCCGGCGGCGGTGCCTTCGGCTTCTTTCTCTGGGTGCTGGCGCTGAAACAGACGAGCCCGACCCGCGTGGCGAACACCATCACCATCAATCCCATGATTGCCATGGTCGCCGGCGCCACGATGCTGGGCGAGCCGATCACCGTGCCGCTGGTGCTGGGGCTGATCGCGGTTTGCACCGGCGTCTGGGTCGCGACCACGGAGCCGCGGGCCAAAGCCGCTTAGATTCCGCCACGCTTTCGACGCTGTTGGTTCGCATGTAGCGGACCAATGTGGTGGGCCTCCCTTCAGGACTGGATCGGCGACTGGCGCAATCCGGCGCTCGTGCTGGCGCTCGTCGCCCTGCTTTATGCCGCGCGCGTGCCGGCGCACCGCCTGCTGCGATCGGCCTGTCCTTGGCTGGCACATGCCTTCCGGCTGGTTCATCGCTGGCTCGCCGCCGGCGCCACTTCTGCGATCGCGCATCATGACCGGCTGCTCGCTGCCCATCTCGAACAGGAAGGCAAGCGCTCGTCCGCCTCGCCCGGCACGCGGCTCGCCTTCGCCCTGGTCCTGAGCCTGGCGGTCGGCATCGCCGGTTGGCTGAACTTCGCCCTGCTCGAGCGGCCGATGACCGAGATACTGGGCGATTCCTACCAGGTGATGGGCATCCCGCTTTATCGGCTGGCAGCGCTCGCCATCATCGTGCTCGAGGTCGCCGTCGGCATGGTGTTGCTGGAGGCGCTGGGCGGCACCAGCATGTTTCCCGCCATCGAGCGGCTGGAGCAGAAGCGCGCGCTCCGGCTCACCATCATCGTCATCCTGACCACGGCGCTGTTCGTCCTGGCTGGCATCGAATCGGCGCTGGCGCTCACCCGCGACGAGATCAGCCGGTTGGAGCGCGAGCTGATGGGCACGCTTGCCGGTGCCGCGCCCTCGGCCACTGCGCAGACCGTTGGCCAGATCTCGCGCTACGCCCAGGCTGCCTTCGGTTTCGTCATTCCCTTTGCGCTCGCCTTCCTGGGCTTCGCCATCGAGATGCTGATCCGCAACGGCCGCATTGTCCTGCAGATGGCCGTCAGCCAGTTGCTGCTGGCGCTCGGCTTCGTCGTGCGCCTCGCCGCGCATCTCGCCCACGGAATGATGGGTGTGGGCCTCGCCCTCTACGACGTCCTGATCTTCCTGCCGCTCTTCGTCGAACGGCTCGTCGTGCAGCGCCGGCGGACATGATCGCCCGCCGTTGCCTGCTGCTCGGCAGCCTGGCGCTCGCCGCTTGCGAGGAGCGCGCGCCGTCAAGCGCCACCTATGTGCTGCTCGATGTCTCGGGCAGCTATTTCCGCGAGCTCGACAAGGCGGCGCGCGCCATCCGGGCGATGATGGCGTCGATCAAGGCGCATGACAGTTTCGCCGTGGCGGAGATCGGCGCCTGCAGCTTCTCCGACGAGGCGGTGATCCTGCGGCTGACGGCGCCCGACCGTCCGAGCGAGCGACAGACCGCCATCCTCGCCGCGGCCAACCGCTTCGCCGACTATGCCGCCCACGCGCACGCCACAGCCTTCACCGACATCAGGGGTGCGCTGACCCAGGCCGCGCAATATCTCATCACGCGCCCCGCCAGGCAGCGCCGCGTCGTGGTGTTCTCGGATTTCGAGGAGGACCTGCCGCCCACCTGCCGGCGCGACACGCCGCTGCCGCGTGAGCTCGCCGGCATGCAGGTGATCGCCACCAACGTCACCCGCCTGCCGGAGGACAACCGCGAGCCGGCACGGTACGGCCGCCGCCTCGACGGCTGGCGCCGCCTGGTCGAGGCCGCCGGGGCAACCTGGAAGTTCCTGCCCGATCCGGCCGACGTCGTGGCCGAGCTCAGCCAGCGATGACGCCGCCGGAAGGCTTCCGTTACCGCGACGATGCGCTGACGGAAGCAGAGGAACAGGCCTTTGTGCGCGAGATCGAATCATTGCCGTTCAAGCCGTTCGAGTTCCACGGCTACCTGGGCAAGCGTCGCATCGTCTCCTTCGGCTGGCGCTACGACTACGGCGCGCGTGCCGTTCGCCGCAGCGACCCCCTGCCGCCATTCCTACTGCCGTTGCGCAGGCGCGCTGCCGACTTGACCGGCATCGACGCCCGGCAACTCGAACACGCCCTGGTGACCGAGTACGCGCCGGGCGCGCCGATCGGCTGGCACCGCGACAAGCCCGAGTTCGGCGAGGTGGTCGCCTTCTCCTTTGTCTCGCCCTGCCGCCTGCGGCTCCGCCGCCGCAAGGGATCCGGCTGGGAGCGCTGGGCCATCGACGTGCAGCCGCGCTCGCTCTATCGGCTGAGCGGTCCGGTGCGGCACGATTGGGAGCATTCGATTCCGCCGGTCGCGGCCTTGCGCTATTCGGTGACCTTTCGCACCTTCCTCGGCGCACGCCGGGCGGCGAGCTCGATCCACACCGGGGCGTGATCGCTCGCCTTCTCCCAGCCGCGCACGCCGCGATCGACCCCGGCGCGCTTCAGCCGGCTCGCCACCGACGGCGCCAGCAGCACATGATCGATGCGCAGCCCGGCATCGCGCGGCCAGGCGTTCCGGAAGTAATCCCAGAACGTGTAGATGCGCTCGCGGGGATGGAGCTTGCGCAGGCAATCCGTCCAGCCCTGCTTCAGCAGCTTCGCATAGGCCGCGCGCGACTCGGGGAAGAACAGGGCATCGTCGACCCAGCGCTCGGGCTTGTAGGCATCGAGCTCGGTGGGGATGACATTGAAGTCGCCGGCCAGGACGACGGCCTGCTTCGAGGCTAGCAGCTTCGCGGCATAGCGATTGAAGCGTGAGAACCAGGCCAGCTTGTAGTCGAACTTCGGGCCAGGCGCGGGATTGCCGTTGGGCAGATAGAGGCAGCCGACCCTGAGGCCGTCGATCTCGGCCTCGATGTAGCGGCTGTGCGTATCGTCGGGATCACCGGGCAGGCCGCGCCGGGTTTCGCCCGGAACGACGCCGCGGGCCAGGATCGCCACGCCATTCCAGCTCTTCTGGCCGTGCCAGATCGCGCCGTAGCCCGCTTCCTCGATGGCGCCGAGCGGGAATTTCTCGTCCGGCGCCTTCAGCTCCTGCAGGCAGGCGATATCGGGTTTCGACTCCCGGAGCCAGCGCAGCAATACCGGCAGGCGGCCATTGATTCCGTTGACGTTGAAGGTGGCGATTTTCATCAACTGATAACGCGCCGCCGGGTGTAGGTTTGCACCATGGCGATCAGGCTTTCCGAAAACTTCCGCGCTCTCTTCTATGCGCCATTCTATGCCGCCGAGGCGACCGGCGCCTTCAAGGAGTCCGGCGTCGAGGTGACCCTGGTGCCCTCGCCCGATCCGCCGGCCGCCGCGCGGGCACTGATGGCGGGCGACGTCGATGTGATGTGGGGCGGGCCGCTCCGCGTCATGATGAGCCATCACGCCGATCCCAAATCGCCGCTGGTCTGTTTCTGCGACGTCGTGGCGCGCGATCCGTTCTTCATTGTCGGCAAGGTTCCCAACCCGGGCTTCCGCTTCGCCGACCTCCGCATGCTGCGCTTCGCCACCGTCTCGGAGGTGCCGACGCCGTGGATCTGTCTCGCCAACGACATCCGCCAGGCGGGTGTCGCGCCGACCAGCCTGCAGCGCGTCTACGACAAGACCATGGGGGAGAACGAAGCGGCCCTGCGCGCCGGCACGCTCGACGCCATCCAAGTCTTCCAGCCCTATACCGAGCGGCTGGTCAATTCGGGCGCGGGCCACATCTGGCATGCCGCAGCCAATCGCGGCCTGACCGCCTACACGACCCTGGTGACGCGCAAGGAGACGTTGGCCAATCGCCGCGACGAGCTCCTCAGGATGACGCGCGCCGTGCACCGCACCCTGGGCTGGTTCGCCAAGGCGCCGGCGGCGGAGATCGCCGCGCTCCTGCAGCGCTATTTCCCCGACGTGCCGAGCGACCTGTTCGCCCAGTGCATCGAGCGCTACCGTGTGCTGAAGCTTTGGAATCACACTCCGGTGATCCAGCGCGAGGGCTATGACCGGCTTCATGCCGCCATGCGCGCCGCGGGCACGCTCCTGCACGACATCGCCTTCGACGCCACCGTCGACACCAAGCTCGCGCACGAGGCCATGACATGATCCGCCGCCGTTCGCTGATCGCCGGCGCGGCCGCTGCCGGTGCGGCGGCACCCGTCCGGGCCGAGAGCTGGCCCAGCCGGCCTTTGCGCCTGGTCGTGCCGTTCGCCGCCGGCGCCGGCATCCTCGACATCATGGCGCGAATCGTCAGCCAGCATCTCGCCGAGGCGCTCGGCCAGCAGATCGTGGTCGACAACAAGCCGGGCGCCGCCGGCAATGTCGGCGCCGAGATCGTCGCCAAGGCGCCGCCCGACGGTTACACCTTCATGATCGGCAACCAGGCAATGCTGGTGAGCCCGTTCCTGTTCGCCCATATGGGCTACGATCCGCTGAACGACCTCCTGCCGGTGACGATGGTCAATTCCGCGCCGCTGATGCTGGTGGTGCACCCCGCGCTGCCGGTCAAGTCGGTCAAGGAGTTCATCGCCTACGCCCGGGCCAATCCCGGCAAGCTGAATTATGGCTCGGGCGGCGTCGGCAGCACGCCGTTCCTCGCCGTCGAATCGCTGAAGTCGGTAGCGGGCTTCGACGCCGTGCACGTGCCCTACAAGGGCGGCGGGCCCGCGCTCGCCGACCTGATCGCGGGCCAGCTCGCCTTCATGATCGAGAACGTGCCGGGCACGCTGCCCTATGTGAAGGACGGCAAGCTGCGCGCGCTCGCCATCACCAGCGCCAAGCGCTCGCCGCTGGTGCCCGAGCTGCCGACCATGCAGGAGGCGGGCATTGCCGGCTACGAGATGGTGGGCTGGAATGGCATCTTCGTGCCCAAGGGCACACCCGCCGACATCACCAACAAGCTGCATGGCGCGCTCGCGAAGATTTTGCATGCACCCGACGTGCAGGCGCAGATGACGAAACTTGGCGCCGATGCCGTCGGCGATTCGCGCGAGCACTTCGCGGCTTTCGTCAAAGGCGAGTCCGAGCGCTGGGGCAAGATCATCCGCGACAAGGGCATCAAGCCCGAGTAACCGCGCCGCAGCGGCGCGATGCGTCTCCTCATCACCCCAATTTGAGCGCTTAATCCGACGGCCGCCCGGGCAGGACCTGCTATGCCTTGGGCGGGAAGATAAGCCGGAGCGGCGTGACCAACTTCAACACTCTCGGTCCCATCATGGGCGTGGTGGGCGTCCTTTACCTGGTGCCGAGCTTCGTCGCCGTCGTGCGCCAGCGTCCCAACATGCACACGATCTTCGGCGTCAACCTGCTGCTCGGCTGGACGGTGATCGGCTGGATCGCCGCGCTGCTGTGGGCGCTCGCCGGCCGCGAGCACGACCGCGGCCGCCCGTCGCTGTGGAGCACCTCCGGCCGCAAGCCCTGCCCGTCCTGCGGCCACTCGCTGCACAAGAACGCACGGCGCTGCCGCTACTGCGGCTACACCATCACCGCCAAGAACACCTAAGGGCCGGCCTTCAGCAATTTGACCACCTCCGGTTCCTGGTTCCTGACCACATCGGCAGGCGTATGGCCGGCATTGTCGCGCGCCGCCGGATCCGCTCCCGCCTTCAGCAGGGCGGCGATCGTGTCGGTTGGCAGCACCGTTTGCAGCTGCTGCTGGTCGCCCTCGCCGTGCTGGCGAATCTCGAGAGTCTCGACGCTCTCGGCCGCGAAATGCAGAGCGGTCTTGCCGTCGGCGGATTTCAGCTTCACGTCCGCCTTGGCCTCGAGAAGCGCGCGGACGACGTCGCCCAAGCCCCAGGCGGCTGCGATCATGAGCGGCGTCATCTTCAGGTCGTCGGTCATCGCGGCGTTTACATCTGCGCCGGCCGCGATCAGGAGGCGAACCGATTCGACGTTCGACGCCATCTTGAAGGTGCGCCAGTCTCCGTCCCTGGCGACCAGCCGCTCGAGCCGCTGGCTGGCATAGTGGAGGGGGGTCGCCCCGCTCGCCGAGCGGGCATCGACCGGCACCTTTGCCGCAAGCAGCAGGGTCACGATCCCCGGGTTGCCGTCGGCCGCCGCAAAGTGCAGCGGCGTGACGCCGTTGGCATCGGCGGCCCCCGGCGGAACACCCCGCGCCAGCAGCAACGCCACGGCGCCCATGTTGGGAGCGTAGGTGTAGGTCTCCTTTCCGTCGCCGAGCCTGGTGACGGTGCGGACCCGGCCCTGCGCCGCAAAATGCATCATCGTGCTCTTGCCCGCCGTCATCGCCGTGGCCGATACCCCCTTGTCGAGCAGCTTCTTCATGAGGTCGAGCGCGCCGGCATAGGCAGCACAGGCCAGCGGCGGGATGGTGCCGCCATCGTTGAGATCGGCGCCGGCGACGATCAGTTCGTCGGCGATGGCTTCATTGCCCGCAATTGCCGCCAGGCACAGCGGACGGCTGCCGCGCGCATCGGCGAGGTTGGCGTTCGCCGGATCCTGCGCCAGCAGCGCCTTGACCCGAGCGGCATCCTGCGCCGCGATGGCGTCGTGAATCGGCGCGGCCCAAGCAGCGCCCATATAAAACAGGCCGGCGACTGCCCCGAAAATGTGGACTGCAATTAGCCTGTGGAGCCTCATTGCGCTTCCTCCCCTGTCGCTGAAGTATCGGGCAATACGGGAAGGGTTGCGACTCCCCACGTGAAGGGCCTACCGTTCCTGGCATGAAGAAGACGAGCGGGGACGCCTCGGAGGACTTCGAGGCGTTGAGATGGCGTTGCATCGGCCCACCGCGTGGCGGGCGTGTCGTTGCGGTATCGGGCGATCCGGTCGACAAGCAGACCTTCTATTTCGGAGCCTGCGCCGGCGGCATCTGGAAGACGACGGATGCCGGCGTGTTCTGGCGCTGCGTGTCGGACGGCTTCATGGGCTCCTCCGCCGTCGGCTCGATCGCCGTGGCGCCATCGGACGCCAACGTTATCTATGCCGGCACCGGCGAGACGGCGATCCGCCTCGACGTCTCCTACGGCGACGGCATGTACAAATCGACGGACGCCGGGCGCTCGTGGAGTCACATCGGGCTCAGGCACTCGAAGTTCATCGGCCGCATCGTCATCCATCCGCAAAATCCCGATCTCGTCTACGCCGCCGTGCTGGGCGACATCTTCGGCCCCAACAACGAGCGCGGCGTCTACCGCTCGAAGGATGGCGGCAAGCGCTGGGAGCGCGTGCTGTTCCGCAACAACGTCGCGGGCGCGATCGACCTCTCGATGGACCGCAACAACCCGCGCATCCTGTTCGCCTCGATCTGGGAAGCACGCCGCAACTTCTGGAACATATCGAGCGGCGGGCCGGGCAGCGGCCTGTTCCGCAGCCTCGACGGCGGCGACAGCTGGGAGGAGATCTCGAAATTCCCCGGCTTGCCCGAGGGACTGCTGGGCAAGATCGGCGTCGCCGTCTCGCCGGTCCGCGGCGGCCGGGTGTGGGCGCTGATCGAGGCGGAAGGCGACAAGACCGGCCTCTACCGCTCCGACGATCTCGGCCAGCGCTGGACGCAGGTCTCGTCCAACCGCGACCTCATGCACCGGCCCTGGTACTACACGCACGTCTTCGCCGACACGGGCCACGCCGACACCGTGTACGTGACCAACCTGCAGATGTGGAAGTCGACCGACGGCGGCGCGAGCTTCAGCGAAGTCTCGACGCGGCACGGCGACAACCACGACCTCTGGATCGACCCCAACGATCCCAAGCGCATGATCGAGGGCAATGACGGCGGCGCGCACGTCTCGCTGAACGGCGGCGCCTCGTGGTCGACGATCTACAACCAGAAGACGGCGCAGTTCTATCGCATCGACATCGACAACCAGTATCCCTACCGCGTCTACGGCACGCAGCAGGACAACACCTCGATCTCGGTGCCGTCGGCGTCGGAATGGGGCGTGATCACGCTCGCCGACTGCTCCTATCCCGGCACCGGCGAATCGGGCTTCGTCGCCGTCAACCCGCGCGACCACAATATCGTCTATGTCGGCGCCATCGGCTCGAGCCCCGGCGGCTCGGGCGCGCTGCAGCGCTACGACCATCGCACGCGCCAGATCCAGCTGGTCAATGTCTGGCCCGAGGAATCGACCGGCATCGCGCCGCGCGACATGAAATACCGCTTCGCGTGGACCTATCCGATCGTGTTCTCGCCGCACGATCCGCAGACGCTCTATGCCGGCGGCAACTGCGTGTTCCGCACGCGCGACGAAGGCATGAGCTGGGAAAAGATCTCGCCTGACCTGAGCCTGAACGACCGCAGCCGGCAGGGCCCGTCGGGCGGCACGATCACGCGCGAGAGCGCCGGCGCCGAAGTCCACGCGACCTGCGCCTGCGTGGTCGAGTCGCCGCACCGCACCGGCGAGATCTGGGCCTCGACGGACGACGGCCTGGTGCATGTGACGCGCGATGGCGGCAAGAAGTGGACCGAGGTCACGCCCAGGGCGATGCCCAAGCTCGCCTATGTCGGCTGCGTCGAGGTCTCGCCGCACGACCCCGACACGATCTACCTCGCCGCGACACGCTACAAGCTCGCCGACTACAAGCCCTACCTGTTCAAGAGCAGCAACGGCGGCAAGAGCTGGACGTCGATCAACGGCAACCTGCCGAACGACGAGATCAGCCGCGTCGTGCGTGCCGATCCCAAGGCGCGCGGCCTGCTTTTCGTCGGCACCGAGACCGGCATCTGGTTCACGCTCGATGACGGCAGGCACTGGCGGCGCATGGGCGGCGGCCTGCCCAACGTGCCGATCTACGACCTGAAGCTGAAGGACGCCGACCTCGTGGCGGCGACGCACGGCCGCTCGTTCTGGATCCTCGACGACGTCACCGCGCTGCGCGGCATGGCGGACGGCAAGAACCGCACGCGCCTCTTTCCGCCACGAACCGCGATCCGCACCAAGCTGCACTGGAGCGCCGGCGCCAACGTGCGCACCGGCATCGCCTACGGCCCCGCTTTCGGCATCGACGGCAGCACGGTGATGGTCGAGCGCGCCGACGGCACGCGCTACCGCGAGCACATCGATGTCGGCGAGAACCCGCCGAACGGCGCCGTGATCTGGTACTGGCTCGCCGAGGCGCCCAAGGGCCCGGTGACGCTGACCTTCCGCGACAAGGGCGAGCGCGGACCGAAGATCGTGAGCTTTTCGAGCGCCGACAAGGAGGCGCCGCCGGCGCGCCGGCCGACCGCCAAGAAAGGCCTCAACCGCTTCGTCTGGGACCTCAAGCATCCCGGACCGACGCGGCTCGACTACGGCCTCGCCCCGCCGCGGCCCAAGCCGCTGGTGCCTGATCCCGAGAATCCGCCCGGCCCGACCGTGGTGCCCGGCAGCTACGGCGTCGAGCTCTCGGTCGACGGCGAAAGCGAGGCTGCGTCCTTCACCCTGGTGAAGGACCCCCGTCTTTCGACCACGGCCGAGGCCTATGCCGCGCAGTTCAAGCTGCACATGCAGCTGATCGGCTCGCTCTCCAAACTCAAGGAGGCGGTGAACGCCCTGCGCCGCATCAAGAAGCAGCTTGAGGAGACCGCGGGCCGCGCCGGGAAGGGCCAGAAGCCGTTGGTCAAGCGCACGACCGGCCTGGTGCAGAAGCTCGCGGCGATCGAGAAGGTGCTGGTCGACCCCGAGCGCAAGTCGGCGCGCGACGTGCTGCGCAACCCGGCCGGGCTGAACGACACGCTGTTCGACATGGTGCAGATGACGACGGTGGGCGACGCGGCGCCGACGACGCAGACGCTCGCGGTGTCGCGCGAGACCATGCAGAAGGTCGACGACCTGGTCGGCAGGTTCGAGGCGCTGGTCAAGGCCGAGCTCGGCCCGCTCAACAAGGCGCTCGCCAAGGCGAAGCTGGGCTACATCACAACGAACTAGCGGGGCGATACTCATGGACTTCATCGAAAGGCTGTTCGGGCTCTCGCCCGACAATGGCGACGGATCGACCGAGATCCTGTGGCTCGTGGCGGCGGTCATCGTGATCGGCGCGCTGATCTTCGTGCGCCGCCGCCGGCAGACGCGCGTCAGGATCTTCGGCAGGAAGCGTTGATGCGCTACGGCGCCCTCGCCTTCGGCCTGCTCCTGCTGGCACTGGCGCCGGCAAAGGCGCAGCAGGTCACCGGCATCGAGATCATCGATCCCGGCATCTACAGCGTCCACGTCACCAGCTCGCAGCCCAATGCCAACGGCATCCCCGCGAACACCTCCGACAGCGAACAGCTCGAGTTCAGGGCGACCAAGGTGCCGATGCAGAAGGGCGTGCATTTCGGCTTCCGCTATCATCTCACCGGCACGCCCGACGGCGCCGTCGTGCCGATCCGCAAGGTCATCCTGTTTCCGCCCCAGGGCCTGACCCCGCCCGGCAAGCCGACCGTGCGGCAGATCGAGCGAACGCTCGATCGCAAGATCGGCGAGACCTCCTACACCGACTACAGCCTCGACGATCCGTTCGAGCTGGTGCCCGGCCAATGGACCTTCCAGCTCTGGTCGGGCAACCGCAAGCTGGCCGAACAGAGCTTCACCGTCGTCGCCCGGTGAGTCTATCCTGCCGGCCGGCCAACGCAGGAGGAAACCATGGCGCTCGTTCTCACCAGCCAGAACTTCAAGGAAGGCGGCACGCTCGGCATGGACCACATCCTGTCGTCGGACTACGGCTTCGGCTGTGCCGGCGGCAACAAGAGCCCGCAGCTGTCGTGGACCGGCGCGCCCGCCGGCACCAAGAGCTTCGCCGTGCACTGCTTCGATCCCGACGCGCCGACCGGCTCGGGCTTCTGGCACTGGGTGGTGGTCAATATCCCGGCCGACGTTACGGAGCTCAAGCTCGACGCCGGCAATCCCAAGGCAAACCTGCTGCCCAAGGGCGCGCTGCAGACGCGCACCGATTTCGGCAAGCCGGGCTATGGCGGCCCCTGCCCGCCGCCGGGCCACGGCGCGCACCGCTACCAGTTCACGCTGTTCGCGGTGAAGGAGGCGACCCTGCCGGTGCAGGCCGACACGTCGGCTGCGGTGGTGGGCTTCAACCTGCACTTCAACACGCTCGAGAAGGCGACGCTGACCGGCAAGTTCGGGCGCTGAACGAAACTTGCGGAGCACGGTGCCAAAACGCGCCAAACGAACTGATGGTATATCCAAGACCTTGAAACAGCGGCGCTTTTGACGATTCTTGAATCGCTCGAGGCATGTCCTGCATCTGCGCCAACTGCGCCAATCGGCCCGTCCTGTCGTCCTGAGCGAGCGCAGCGCGGCGAAGGACCTGGCATCGCGACAACGCGATGTTGAACCCGTAGGTCCTTCGCTTCGCCTCAGGACGACATGGGAATGTGATGGCGATCATGGCGTCGCCACCTTAACCCCGGTGCTAGAAGGAACCCGATTCTGTCGTATAGAACTTCTCGCGAGCGGAGCTCGCGAGGGCGGGGTGAGCGCATCGCGGAACGCGATGGCGCGGCCCCGCACAAGGGTGATGAGGACCTCCTCTCCCGGAACGGCGGAGGAGAATACCTTCTCTAGGACTCCATCGGCGGCCTGAGGCACGCCTGCAAACGCGCGCGGAATTGCTCCTCGTAGCGCGCCGCATCATGCAATTTGCCGGCCGGCGAATAGACATGGATGGGCGGAAGGTCTGCCTTGGAGAAATGGGCGGCCAAGGCGATGGGCGCCTGCGTTGCCGACTCCTCATTGGTCAGGAACAGGCAGTCCTTGAGCGCTCCCTCGGCGCTCAGGTGATCGAGCTCCCACGCCATGCCGGGCTTCACCCTCGACAGGTCGACAACGACGATGTCGCACGACTGGACCAGCAGATGAACGCAGCTCTGCCACCACTCGTCCGTCGACCGGATATTGAACGGCGCATCACCGGACAGGAATGACCAGAAGCTCAAGCTGAAC
Source organism: Reyranella sp. (assembly GCA_035651335.1). Taxonomy (GTDB): domain Bacteria; phylum Pseudomonadota; class Alphaproteobacteria; order Reyranellales; family Reyranellaceae; genus Reyranella. Next base: position 173,672 of record DASRFX010000107.1, read on the forward strand.
TTCTGCGCCAGCCGCACCTTCAGCAGCCGCAGATGCCGCTCCTTCTCCACCGAAGCGAGCCGCCGGGAATTGTGCAGAAACGAGCCGACGATGAAGAGGACGAAGGTATAGGCGATCTGCAGCGGGCCCGCTCTCAGCCAGTAGACGACCACGGGCATCGTCGACGGGCGGAAGTCCCGATCCGACAGCGTGAAGACGAAACCGGTCCGGCCGAGATGCCGGACGACAAAAGCCTTCAGGGAACGCGAGATGTGCTGCTCCTCGAACGGTCTCAACAGCAGGATCCTGGCCGAACGATTGCGAAACGCGGCCGCGCCGATGCCCGCCAGCGCCGACACGCTGACGAGCAGGAGCAAGCTCATGACCCCCAGGGCCTCGCTGAAATGGGAGTCGGCCATCTGCGCTTCGCTGACCAGGACCAGGGCGACGAACGCCGCCAAGAGCAAGGCCATGACCCGGTAGAAGCCGAGGTAGATGCGCCGCGCCTTGATCAGCAGCGAGTACCGCTCGAAGGTGGTGCCCTTGCGAAGGCTGCTCGGGGCGGGCGGAAGCGCGCTGATCGCCGGCTGCCGCGGCGGCGCGCTCTGTTCTTCCTTCTTCCGAAGCTTGCGGCCACGCCAGGCGACGACAAAAAAGACGGCAACGAACGCGAGAAAGATCGCCGCGATCGTGTTGGACGTATTCACTCCGCCGCCACTTTGGCCCTGAGGCGCGCCGTCTCCGCCTCGTCGACCGAGCCGTCGGCCGTGAGCGCCACGCCGTAAAGCTCGCGCGCCGCCTTCACTGAAACGAGGCCGAGCATCACGTCCTCAGCGACCTTGGCGGCCGGGCGCTTCAGCGGATCGCCGTAGCCGCCGCCGCCCGGCATGCTGACGCGCAGGCGCTGGCCGGCCGGGATCGAGGAGTGGGCTTTCGGCGGCAGCGTCTTGCCGCCCACGATCTCGATGTTGCCGTTGGCGCCGGGCTGGCCGCCCAGCCGCCCGCGCGCCGGGAAGACGACGCGGTCGAAGGTGGGCGAGATGCCGAACGGCATGTTCTCGGCGCTGCCGATCTCCATCACCTGGCCCAGCCCGCCGCGATACTCGCCGGCGCCGCCGGAATCCTGGCGGTATTCCTTGCTCCAGACGACGAGCGGCGCCAGCGTCTCGGTGATCTCGACCGGCACGTTCTTGACGCCCGAGGGGAACGCGGTGGCGCTGAGCCCGTCGGCACGCGGCCGCGCACCCGTGCCGCCGGAGTGGAACGACATCACGTTGTAGGGCGTCGCCACCTTCATCTGCTCCGGCGTCAGCTCGGCGCGGCCCAGCCCGCCCATCAGGCGGAGGTTCCACAGGCACGAGGTGCCCTCGGCCGGCACGCCGTCGGGCAGCGCCTGGATCAGGCAGCCGAACATGATGTCGGGCAGCATGTGGCCGATCGTGCTGCGCGCGGCCACGGCCGCCGGATGCTTGACGTTGAGGATGCTGCCCTCGGGCGCGGTGGTGCGCACGCAGGCGAGCGAGGCGGCATTGTTCGGCACCTTGGGCGCCACGATGCACTTGATGCCGAAGGCGGTGTAGGCGTCGGTGTAGCACATCGGCACGTTGAGCCCGAGCGCCACCGTGCCCGGCACGTCGTAATACTCGACGTCGATGCCGTCGCCGCTGACGCTCAGCTTCGCCTTGAAGGTCATCGGCTTGCCGTTGATGCCGTCGACCGTCATCTCGTTGTGATAGGTGCCGGGCCGCAGCCGCGAGATCGCCTGCAGGGTGGCGGCGCGCGAATGATCGAGGATGTGCTTGGCCAGGTCGTCGAGCCGCTCGAGCCCGAACTCGTCCATCATCTCGGTCAGCCGCCGGCCGCCGATCTCGTTGCTCGAGATCAGGGAATAGATGTCGCCGATCACCTGGATGGGCTCGCGCACGTTGGCGGCGATCAGGTCGACCAGCCACTGGTTGACCTTGCCCTTCTCGGCGATCCGGGTGATCGGGATGTAGATCCCCTCCTCGTAGACCTGCTGGGCAGCGCCGACGATGCCGCGGCCGCCGATATCGACAACATGCAGGGTGTCGGCAAAGAAGCCGATGGCCTGGCCCCGGCGATAGGTCGGCGTCACGATCACGATGTCGTTGAGGTGGCCGGTGCCCTGCCACGGGTCGTTGAGGATAAAGACGTCGCCCTCGTTCATCTCGGCGAGCGGAATCTTCTTCAGCACATGGCCGACGCTCATCGCCATCGAGTTGACGTGGCCCGGCGTGCCGGTGACGGCCTGGGCCAGCATGCGGCCCTGGGTGTCGTAGACGCCGGCCGACAGATCGCCCGCCTCGCGCGTCGGCGTGCCGAAGGCGGTGCGCACCAGGGTCTGCGCCTGCTCCTCGACCACGGAGATCAGGCGATCCCACATGACCTGGTAGGCGATGCGGCTCAGCGGATGGTTCGGTCTCATGGTTGGGACTATATCGGCAAAGCGCGTGCGCGACAGGCCGCGCAGCAAAATGGCAGCCATGACATCATATTCGTGCTGGCCGCCTGGAATTTGGGCATTCATTCTCCCAACCGGCTCGCCGTTGGAATTGATTTCCGCTGATGAGCCGTACGCCCGCGAATATAAGAAAACCTGACGTGTGCGGCGTGCCAAGATGCGCGATGCTCACGGGTGGAGGGGTTGGAAAAATGAGCTTACCGGCAGCGACGCTCGATCACGTCGTGATCAATGCGCGCGACGACATGGACAGCGCCGCCGACATCTACCGGCGGCTCGGCTTCACCTTGACCGAGCGCGGCTACCATTCGCTGGGCTCGATGAATCACCTGGCGATGTTCGGCACCGACTATCTCGAGCTGATCGCGGTGCCCAAGGGCGCGACCAGCGGCCGGCTCGACCTGCTGCAGTTCCCGCTTGGCCTCAACGGCCTGGTGTTCGGCTCGGAGGATTCGGCGGTGACCTACGCCGAGCTCACCAAGGCGGGCGTGCCGGTCGAGGCGCCGGTCGAGTTCACGCGGCCGGTGAAATACACCGGCGGGCAAGGCGACGCCCGCTTCCGCACCGTGCGCATGAAGACGGGCGTCGTGCCGTACGGCCGCGTCTATTACTGCCATCACTTCACGCGCGAGCTGGTGTGGCGCGACGAGTGGCGCCATCACGCCAACGGCACCGTCGCGGTGGCGCGCGCCACGATCGTCGAGCCCGACCCCGCCAAGGGCGCCAAGCTCTATGCCGACATGTTCGGCACCGACAACGTGCGCGACATTAACGGCGGCAAGACGGTGGTGATCGGCAATTCGCGCTTCGACATCGTGACCGAAGCCGAGCTCAAGGCGCAGTTCGGGCCGGCCGTGCCCGATCCGCAAGGCCGCCCGGCCTACATGGCGGGGCTCACCTTCCGCACGGTGTCGCTCGCCAAGGCGGCCCAGGCCCTGCAGGCCGGCAAGATCGAAAGCACGCGCGAGAAGGACCGCATCGTCGTGCCGGCCAGGCAGGCGGTGAACGCGGTGCTGGAATTCGTGGAGTAGATAACCTCATCCTGAGGAGCGGTCCGCAGGACCGCGTCTCGAAGGATGGGCACCAGCGCGTTGCTGCCCACCCTTCCAGACGGCCCTGCGGGCCTCCTCAGGGTGAGGTCATGGGGTTGCGATGACAGAGATGCGTTTCGACAATCAAGGCGATGCGATCTCGCGCGAGGCGCCGGCCGACCGCGTGGCGCTGTTCGATCTCGGCCTCGGCGCCGAGCGGCAATTCACCTATGGCGACCTGCGGCGGCAGACCGGCGCCATCGCGCGCGGCCTGCTGAAGCGCGGCCTGCAGCGCGGCGAGCGGGTCGCCATCGCCTCGGCCAACCGCGGCGAATACCTGTTCTCCTTCCTCGGCATCATGCAGGCGGGCCTGGTCGCCGTGCCGCTGAACTTCAAGCTGCCGGCCGCCACCGTCGAATACGTGCTGGCCGATTGCGACGCGCGGCTTGTGCTGGGCGACGGCGAGCGCCTGAAGGCGGTGCCGAAATCGATCCCGACGATCGATTTCGACAAGGATTTCGCGACGTTTCTCGACGAGGGTCCGTTCACGCCGGTCAAGATGGCACCGGAAGACGACGCGATGTTCCTCTACACCTCAGGCTCGACCGGCCGGCCCAAGGGCGTGGTGCTGTCGCACTACTCGCATATCTGGGCGATGACGACGCGGGCGCGCTGGCCCGGCCCGCCCGGCCAGCGCTCGCTGGTGGCGGCGCCGCTCTATCACATGAACGGGCTCGCCTCGTGCCAGGCGATCTTCAGCCAGGGCGACACGGTGGTGCTGCTGCCGCAATTCACCTCGAAGAGCTACATCGAGGCCGCCGGCAAATACAAAGTCGACTTCCTCACCTCCGTGCCGACCATGATCGCCATGATGCTGCGCGAGAAGGAGCTGCTGGCGCGGACCGACCTCTCGTCGGTGAGGGTGGTGCGCATGGGCTCCGCGCCGCTCACGCAATCCCTGATCGACCAGGCGCAGGCGGTGTTCCCCAAGGCGCTGGTCGCCAATGCCTACGGCACGACCGAGGCCGGGCCGGTGGTGTTCGGCCCGCATCCCAAGGGCCTCAAGCAGCCCGGCCTCTCGACCGGCTATCCGCATCCGGCGGTGCAGCTGCGGCTGGTGCGCGACGGCAAGGAAGTGCAGGACGAGGGTGTGCTGGAAATGAAGTGCGGCGCGCTGATGACGCGCTATCACAAGCTGCCCGAGGCGACCGCCAAGGTGATGACGGCGGACGGCTACTACCGTACCGGCGACGTGTTCCGGCGCGACGAAAACGGCTTTTACTTCGTCGTCGGCCGCGCCGACGACATGTTCGTGTGCGGCGGCGAGAACATCTATCCCGGCGAGGTCGAGAAGATGCTGGAGAAGCATCCCGGCATCCACCAGGCCGCGGTCATTCCCGTGCCCGACGAGCTCAAGGGCCACAAGCCGGTCGCCTTCGTCGTCAAGTCCGACGGCGCCTCGCTCGACGAGAAGGCGGTGAAGGACTATGCGCTGGCCAACGCGCCGGCCTACCAGCATCCGCGCCGCGTGTTCTTCGTCGACGAGATGCCGCTTGCCGGCACCAACAAGATCGACAAGCGCGTGCTGGCGCAGCAGATCCCACCCGGAGGAGTGAACGAATGAAAGCCGCAGTCGTCCGCGAGCATGGCGGACCCGACCGCCTGAACTACGAGACGGATTTTCCCGATCCGCAGCTGCGCGAGGGCGACGTGATCGTGGCGGTCAAGGCCTCGTCGCTCAACTACCACGACGTGTTCACGCGCCGCGGCATGCCGGGCATCAAGGTGCCGATGCCGGCGATCATGGGTCTCGACGTGGCCGGCGAGATCGCCGAGGTCGGACCGGGCGTCAGCGGCTGGAAGAAGGGCGACCGCGTGCTGGTCGACCCGATCAACCGGGTCGAGGGCGGGCTGATGGGCGAGACCGTGCATGGCGGCCTGGCCGAGCTGTGCCGGGCGCGCTCCCACCAGCTGATCAGGATTCCCGACGGCGTGAGCTTCGCCGACGCAGCGGCACTGCCGGTCGCCTACGGCACGGCGATCCGCATGATGCGCACCAACGGCCACATCAAGAAGGGCGAGAAGGTGCTGATCCTCGGCGCCTCGGGCGGCGTCGGCGTGTGCTGCCTGCAGCTCGCCAAGCTCGAGGGCTGCGAGGTGATCGCCTGCGCCGGCACCGACGCCAAGGCCAAGCGCCTGATCGAGCTCGGCGCCGACAAGACGATCAACTACGTCGAGAAGGACTTCGTGAAGGAAATCTACGCCATGTACGGCAAGCCGACGCGGCGCGGCGGCGGCACCGATCTCGGCGTCGACGTGGTGGTGAACTACACCGGCGGCGACACCTGGGTGCCCTCGCTCAAGGTGCTGAAGGTCGGCGGCCGGCTCCTGACCTGCGGCGCCACCGCGGGCTTCGCGCCGCAGGAGGACATCCGCTTCATCTGGACCTTCGAGCTCAAGGTGCTGGGCTCCAACGGCTGGATGCGCTCCGACATCGCAGCACTGCTCGAGCTGGTGCAGCAGGGCAAGCTCAAGGTGCTGATCGACAAGACCTTTGCGCTCAAGGACGCGCGCGAGGCGCTGCGCGTCATCGAGGACCGCGAAGTGTTCGGCAAGATCGTGGTGACGCCATGACCGACGCCGGCGCGCCCAAGCCGCTCGGCGGCGACGAGCTGCAGAAGATGCTCGACCATTCGCCATTCATCTCGTTCCTCGGGCTGAAAGTCACTGAGGCCGACCCGGTCAAGGAACGGGTGACGATGGAATGCGCCATGCGGCCGGAGTTCGAGCGCGGCAAGGGTACCGGGCAATGGCACGGCGGGCCGATCGCGGCGATCATCGACACGGTGGGCGACTACGCCCTGATCATGGCGCTGCGGCGCGGCCTGCCGACCATCAATTTCCGCGTCGATTACCTGCGTCCGGCGATCAAGACCAAGCTCATCGCCACGGCGACGGTTCGCCGCAACGGCAAGAGCGTGGGCGTCGTCGATGTTGACGTATTCAACGAACAAAAGGCGCTGCTGGCGGTGGGACGGGCGACCTACTCGACGCTCAGCGGCTGACGGACAGAAACGGAGAGGCTCATGAGCACCATCACGCGGCGCGGCTTCGGCGCCGGATCGCTGGCCTTTGGGACGATCGGTCTCGGCCGTTCCTCGCTGGCGCAGGAGCCCAGGCGCGGCGGCACCCTGGTCGCGACCTGGGGCGGCGGCGAGCCGCAGGCCTGCTACGTGCCGTCGGGCGGGGGCTCGAGCCCGACCTTCTCCTCGTCCAAGCTGTTCGAGCGGCTGGGCAACCGCCGCATGGACGGCCAGTTCGAGGGCGAGCTGGCCGAGAGCTGGAAGCCCGCCGCCGACTTCAAGTCCTACACCGTCAAGATCCGCAAGGGCGTGAAGTTCCATGACGGCAAGGACATGACGGTCGACGACGTCGTGTTCTCGATCGACGAGATCTGGAAGAAGTACGCCGCCGCCTCGGCGCTCGGCGACTATGCCGGCTGCGAGGCGCCCGACGCCGACAGCGTGGTGATCAAGTTCGGCAAGCCCACGCCCGAATTCTTCTTCGCCTCGCTGCTCTGCGGCAGCGTCAACTACGTGGTGCCCAAGCACGTCTGGGGCGAGGGCAACCCGGTCACCAACCCCGCCAACAACGCGCCGATCGGCACCGGCCCGTGGAAGTTCAAGCAGTGGGTGCGCGGCAGCCACTTCGAGTACGTCAAGAACGAGGACTACTGGCGCAAGGGCTTCCCCTACATGGACCGGCTGATCATCCGCTACGTGCGCGATCCGGCCGGGCGCGCCGCCGCCATGGAGGCGGGCGAGATCCATATCGGCGTGTTCAATCCGGTGGCGCCGCCCGACATCAAGCGGCTGACCAACACCGGCAAGTTCGTGGCGACGTCCAAGGGCTACGAGGAATCCGTCTGGTCGACCTCGATGGAATGCAACACGCGCAATCCGATCTTCCAGAAGAAGGAAGTGCGGCAGGCGATGTTCTTCGCCGTCGACCGCAACCTGACCGCCAAGACCGTGTACTACGGCTACGCGCGGCCGGGCACGAGCCCGATCTTCTCGCCCAACAAGGAGTTCTACACGCCCGACGTCTTCAGCACGCAGTACGACCCCAAGAAGGCGATGGCCTTGCTCGACGCGGCGGGCCATCCCAAGGCCGCCGGCGGCAAGCGCTTCGCCGTCAACCTTCTGTCGGCCGGCTGGTTCACCGAGAACGCCAAGGTCGGCACCATCGTCAAGCAAGGCCTCGAGGATGTCGGCCTCACGGTAAATCTCACGGTCCCCGACCGGCCGACCTCGATCAAACGCATCTACACCGACTACGATTTCGACATCGCCATCTCCAACCAGGCCAATCCGTCGGAGCCGGTGCCGTCGACGACGCAGTACTACACCAGCGACGGCATCAAGAAGGGCGTGCCGTTCCGCAACGCCTCGGGCTTCCACAGCGACGAGATCGACGCGCTGGTCGAGAAGATCAAGGTCGAGACCGACGCCGCCAAGCGCAAGGCGCTGATCGTCGACTTCCAGAAGGCGGTCGCCATCGAGGCGCCCAACCTGCCGCTACTCGAGCTCGAGACCATCACGGTGGCGAGCACCAAGGTGCAGAACCACTCCAACGACCCCAACTATCTCGCGGCGAGCTGGCACGACATATGGCTGGCGTCGTAGCGGCCAGCAGAGGCAGGTCCGCCCTTCGCCTGCTGCGCCGCCGGCTGGTGCAGGCGATACCGCTGATCCTGGGCGTGGTGGTGATCAACTTCGTGCTGATCCATCTCGCGCCCGGCAGCTTCCTCGACCTGATGACGGCCGAGAACCAAGTGAGCGATCCGGCGACGGTCGAGCTTTTGCGCAAGACCTACGGCATGGACGACCCGGTCTGGCTGCAGCTGGTGAAGTACATCTGGGCGCTTGCCCATTTCGATTTCGGCTTTTCCTACCGGCAGAACATGCCGGTGATCCAGGCGATCTGGGTCAACCTGCCGGCGACCCTGCTGCTCATGGTGTCGGCGATCACGCTCGCGGTCGCGGTCGGCGTCGCGGCGGGCGTGGTCGCCTCGCTCAAGGTGCGTACGGTGTGGGACACGCTGGTCTCGGTGCTGGCGATGTTCTTCTTCGCCGCGCCCTCGTTCTGGCTCGGCATCATGATGATCGTGCTGTTCGCGGTGAAGCTCGGCTGGCTGCCGGTCGACGGCATGGCGACGATCGGCGGCGCGGGCGGCGGCCTGCTCGACGTGCTCGACGTGCTGCGCCATCTCGTCCTGCCGACCCTGGCGCTCGGCCTGTTCTATGCCGCGATCTACGCCCGTGTCATGCGCTCCTCGATGCTCGAGGTGGCGCAGCTCGATTTCGTGCGCACGGCGCGAGCCAAGGGCCTGTCGCGCCGCCAAGTCACGATCTTCCACGTCATGCGCAACGCGCTCCTGCCCGTGGTCACCATCCTCGGCGTCCAGATGGGCACGGTGCTGGCGGGCAGCGTGGTGATCGAAAGCGTGTTCAGCTGGCCCGGCGTCGGCTCGCTGCTGTTCGACAGCGTCTCCTCGCGCAACTACCCGGTGGTCCTCGGCATCATGGTGCTGGGTTCGCTGGTGGTGATCGCGGCCAATATCGCGGTCGACCTCGTCTACATGTGGCTCGATCCGCGGATCGAGCTGCGATGAGGCGGGCCGGCTGATGGATTTCCTCGCCCGCTTCTCGCGCAATCGCGGGGCGCTGTTCGGCGCGATCGTCATCCTGCTGGTGGCGCTGGCGGCGATCCTGGCGCCGGTGCTGTTCCCGACGGACCCGCTACGCATCGTCGGCGCGCCCGAGATCTGGCCGGGCCAGGACCCCGAGTTCCCGCTCGGCACCGATTCGCTGGGGCGCGACATCCTCGCCATGCTGGTGCATGGCGCGCGCGCGACATTGCTGATCGGCCTGTTCGCCTCGGCCGTGGCCACCCTGATCGGCGTCTCGGTCGGCGCCGTCGCGGGCTATTTCGGCGGCTGGGTCGACGAGGTCGTGATGCGCGGCGCCGAGCTCTTCCAGACCATCCCCAACCTGATCTTCGTGCTCACCATCGTGGTGATCCTGGGCTCGACCTTGAACAACATCGTGATCGCCATCGGCATCGTCACCTGGACGCCGATCGCCCGCATGACGCGCGCCGAGTTCCTGGCGCTGCGCGACCGCGAGTTCGTCCAGGCCTGCCGCGCGATGGGCATGGGCGACCTGCGCATCATCGCGGGCGAGATCCTGCCCAATGCGCTGCCCCCGGTGGTCGTGCTCAGCTCGCTGGTGGTGGCGGGCGCCGTGCTGTTCGAATCGGCGGTGTCCTTCCTCGGCCTCGGCGATCCCAACGTCGCAAGCTGGGGCCGGCTGGTGGGCGATGGCCGCCAGCTGATCCGCAGCTCGTGGTACATCTGCGCCATTCCCGGCACCGCGATCATGATCACCGTGCTTTGCCTCAACCTGATCGGCGACGGGCTGAACGACGCACTCAATCCCAAGCTCCGGGACCGCTGATGGCCGCCGCTCCCCTGGAAGTGACCGGTCTCAGCACCACGCTGTTCACCCGCCGCGGCGAGATGAAGGCGGTCGACGGCATGTCGCTCACGGTCGGTGCCGGCGAGACGGTGGCGCTGGTGGGCGAGTCGGGCTGCGGCAAGTCGCTGTCGGCTCTGTCGATCATGCGGCTGTTGCCTGACCCGCCGGCGCGCATCGTCGGCGGCGAAGTGCGGTTGAACGGCCGCGATATCGTGACCCTCTCCGAAGAGGCGATGCTGGACGTGCGGGGCAAGGAGATCGGCATGATCTTCCAGGACCCGATGAGCTCGCTCAATCCGGTGGCGACGGTCGAGCGTCAGATCGTCGAGGTGCTGACCACCCACACCGAGCTCGACCGCCGCGCCGCACGGGCGCGCGCGCTGGAACTGCTCGAGCAGGTCGGCATGCCGGATGCCGAGCGGCGGCTCGGCGCCTATCCGCACCAGCTGTCGGGCGGCATGTGCCAGAGGGTGATGATCGCGATCGCGATCGCCTGCAATCCCTCCGTGCTGATCGCCGACGAGCCGACGACGGCGCTCGACGTCACGGTGCAGGCCCAGGTGCTGGCGCTGCTCAAGAAGCTGCAGGCCGATTCGGGCATGGCGATGATCTTCATCACCCACGATCTCGGCGTGGTCGCCGAGACCGCCGATCGCGTGGTGGTGATGTATGCCGGCCGCAAGGTCGAGGAGGCGACCGTCGACGATCTGTTCGAGCGCCCGCTGCACCCCTACACGGCCGGCCTGATCGGCGCCACGCCGACGCCGGGCGGCGAACGCGCCGCGCGGCTCGCCGACATTCCGGGCATGGTGCCGCCCCTGAACGAACTTCCCGTCGGCTGCGCCTTCGCCCCGCGCTGCCCACGGGCCTTCGCGCGCTGCCGACAGGAGCAGCCGCAACTCACCGAGCCCGTCGCCGGCCGCAAGGTAGCCTGCTTCGCCGCCGAGCGAGATTTCGAATGAGCGAGCCGCTGCTCTCGCTGCGCGACGTGCCCCTGTTGTCGCTCCGCGACGTGCACGTGCGCTTCAACACAGCCGCCGGCGTGGTGCAGGCGGTGTCGGGCGTCAGCCTCGACATCGCCACCGGCGAGACCCTGGGGCTGGTGGGCGAGTCGGGGTGCGGCAAGAGCACGCTCGGCAAGGCGATCCTGCGCCTGGTGCCGCTGGCCGCCGGCGAGATCCGCGTCGAAGGCACCGATATCGCCCCGCTCGACCGCGAGCGTCTGAACGAGATGCGCCGCAAGGTGCAGATGATCTTCCAGGACCCCTACGGCTCGCTCAATCCACGCTCCACGGTGGGCCGCAGCGTCGCCCAGCCGCTGGTCGTGGCCGGCTGGAAGCCGGACGCCATCGCCGAACGCGTCGATACGCTGCTCGGCTGGGTCGGTCTGCCGGCCGACACCAAGCAGCGCTTTCCGCACGAGTTCTCGGGCGGCCAGCGCCAGAGGATCGGCATCGCCCGCGCGCTGGCGCTCAGTCCCAGGCTCATCATCTGCGACGAGCCCGTGTCGGCGCTCGACGTGTCGGTGCGGGCACAGGTGATCAACCTGCTCGAGGACCTGAAGCGCCAGCTCGGCATGTCCTATCTCTTCATCAGCCACGATCTGTCGGTGGTCGAGCATATCGCCGACCGCGTCGCGGTGATGTATCTCGGCTCGATCATGGAAGCGGGCGGGCGCGACCAGATCTGGCGCCGGCCGCAGCACCCCTACACCAAGGCCCTGCTGGAAGCGGCGCCCGTCGCCAATCCCAAGCTCGCCCGCACACGCAAGCGCTCGGTCCTGCAGGGCGAGCTGCCGAGCCCGATCGATCCGCCGGCCGGTTGCCCGTTCCAATCGCGCTGCCCGATGGCGCAGGAGCGCTGCCGCCTCGACAAGCCGGTGCTGCGGCCGATCTCGACGGGCGCGCTGGCGGCCTGCCATTTCGTCGAGTAAGGAAAGGCGGATGCTGAAACGCCTTCTGTTCGCCGGCCTCGCCGCCGCCACCATTGCCCTGCCCGCCGTCGCCCAGACCATGCCGTTCGCCTGTCCGGCAGCGGGCACCGCGATCACCTTCGACAGCGGCATTACCGTGGTGTCGCGCGGGCAGGACGACATGGACTGCCGGATGGACACGATCGGCGGCAAGCCGTTCAAGATCCGCGCCCTTCTGTTCGCCAATCCGTCGGCCGACGGCGGCGACATGACGCCGTTCATTTCGGCGCTGCGACCCGAACGGCTGTGGCCGCTCGAGGTCGGCAAGAAGATCGAGGCGAGCTACAGCGCGGGCGGCAAGAGCTGGAGCTACATCCTGACCGTCGCCAAGTACGAGAAGCGCATCGGGCCGGGCGACGCGCTGGTCGACAGCTTCGTGGTCGAGATGAACGAGCAGGGCCCCGACGGCTTCCGTTCGCTGTCGCGCTGGTGGATCGCGCCGGGCGAGCACTACATGATCCGCTTCGATGCCACCAACAGCGCCGGCAAGGCCAACCGCGCCGTCGTCACCGAGATCAAGCGACCTTAGCTACGCCACCGAACCGGGCTCGGTGTTCGCGCCGCACACCACGATACCGACCCGCTCGCCCGCAAGAGGCTTGTAGGCGCCCGACATCAGCGCGGCGAGCGACGTGGCGCCCGATGGCTCGGCGATCACGTGCAGCTCTTCCCACAGCGCCTTTTGCGCCGCCCGCACGGCATCGTCGCTGACCAGCAGGCTGTCGCGCACCAGCTTCTGGGCGATCTCGAAATTGGCGGCGCCGACGCGCGTCGCGCCCAGCGCATCGGCCGCGATGCCGGAAATCTTCACGTCGACCGGCTTGCCGGCCCGCCGCGCCGCGTAGAGCGTCGGCGTGCCCTCAGTCTCGACCGCCACGACCTTGATCGTCTCGCCGACGGCGGCCGCGCAGCCCGCGATCTGGCCGCCGCCGCCGACCGCGATCAGCAGCGTGTCGAATTTGGCCTGTTCGGCGAATTCCAGCGCCATCGTGCCTGCGCCGGTGAAGACGCCCGGGTCCTGATAGGCATGGACCATCATCGCCCCGGTCTCGGCCGCACGCTTTTCCGACCCCGCGCGCGCCTCATCATAGACCGCGCCCACCTGATGCACGATCGCGCCATAGCTCTTCAGCCGCGCCACCTTGGCCGGCGCCGAGATGGTGGGCACGAAGATCTCCGCCTTGTGGCCGAGTTTTCGCGCGGCGTAAGCGACGGCGACCCCATGATTGCCGCCCGACGCGGTGATTACGCCGGCTGCCGGCACTTCGGACGACAGTAGCTTGTGGAAGGCGCCGCGTCCCTTGAAAGTGCCGCTGACCTGGAGTTGCTCGAGCTTCACCGCGATCGGCGAGCCAAGGCCGAACGCACCCGCCGGCAGCTCGATCACCGGCGTGCGGCGGACATGGCTTTGGATGCGGGTCCACGCCGCCTCGACGTCGGCCCTGTCAATCATCGAGGGCCGATCATTTGCGGCAGGCCGCGACGTGGCGCAGGAAGTGGTCGAAGTCGGGAGTCGCCGCCGCGGGGTCCTTGGCCGCCTCGTCATAGCGCCGCAGCCGGACGGCCTCTTCGTGGTACGGCAGCTTGCGGAAGGCCTCGACCTCGTCGGCGGACATCGGCCCGCCCTGCAGGCCGAGGCTGCGCACCGAATCGGCCGAGAGCTTGCCGAAATAGTCCGCCTCGGTGCCACAGAGATATCGCTTGGCCGCGACGTGCAGGCGAACCGGCTCGCAGACGTCCGGGCCGAAGCGATCGGCCAGCCACTTGGCGCCCAGTTCCTCGTGTACGTCGTCGATGCCGCGGCCGGCCGGATCCTCGCCCAGCGCATGGATCATGTGGCCGACATCGTGCAGCAGCGCGGCAAGCACGGTGGCCGGCGAACAGCCATCGCTCTCGGCATGCGTCGCCGCCTGCAGCGCGTGCTGCAGCTGGTTGACCGCGCTCAGGCCATAGCGGCGCGTGGCGCGGCCGGTGAAGATCGTGAGCAGCTCCTGGCGCAGCGGATCGGTCATGCCCGTTTCTTAGCACGAACCGGCGGCGGCGGCGGAGTCTGCGGATAGCCCGGGATCATCGCCAGCGCCTGCTTGAGCGGATCGGCGGTCCACGCCCGTGTCATAAAATCGTTATGCATCTCCCACGCGCCGCACGGCACGAACGCCATCGTGCCCGGCGTGAGGCTCTTGGGCACCCCGCTCGCGCTGTATGGGACGCGGCGCTTGGTGAGCAGGGCCTGCAGGTTGCCGTTTCCTTCGATCGTGGATTCGGTATAGGCGCTGAGCAGAAAGCCGAACCGCCGGCGGGTCGCGATCCAGGCGGCGAACTTCTCCTCCTCGCCGTAAATCGAGTCCATCAGGATCACGCCCTTGACCCGGTAGACCGCGCCGCCGCGCTCCAGCGAATAGGCGGCGGAGACATAGCCGCCGCTGTAGGCCACGACCACGACCGGCGCGGCGTTGAATTTCGGCCCGACCCTCTTGTCGCCGTAGAGCCGCATGAGCCGCTCCGCCGCCTCGTCGATATAGCGCGCGAAATGGCCGCGCTTCCAGAAATTGCCGGCGCTCGAATCGGCGGCGTCGTAGGCGAGCTGCGGCGCCACCAGGGCGATGTTCTGCCCCGATTCAGCGATCTGGCGCGGCACACCCTGGCGCACCATCACGTCGCGCTCCAGCGTCGCGCCCTGGCCATGCAGGTAGATCACGATCAGGAACGGCAGCATGGGATTGAAGCCGGCCGGCAAATAGAGCAGCGAGCGGCGGTCGCTGTAGGTCGTGTCTTCCCAGCAGACGTCACCCTTCAAAGTCGTGTGGCCGAAACGCCGGCCCTGGCGCACATCGAGGAACGGCTTGCGGGTGTCCGGCACCAGGCCGCGATAGGGAAAGGCCGAGGCGTTGAAGGCGATGAGCTGGCTCTTGGCTTCCTTGAGCGGCGGCGGGCCTGCGGGCGCGGCCGCGCGCTTCGGCGCCTGCTTGATCGGGGTCTTCCTCACTGTCCTGGCGCGCGCGATCGTCGGCATGAACAGGGCTCCTAACAACAGGGCCCGGCGTATCACGCAACCGCTGGCCGCTCGCCCTTGAGCGGCTTCAGCACCGAGAAGAAGGATGGCAGGGCGACGAGATAGGCGATCGCGCCGACCAGCACGACGGCCGGCAGGCCGAAGCTCGTGGCCACGATCGGCACCAGCGCGGCGCCGATCACCGAGAAGCAGCCGTTGACGCCCCATGCCCACAGGAACATGTGGTCCTTGCCCAGCCGGCCCAACGTCGTCATCGCTGTTGGCATGGGGAAGCCCATCAGGAAAGCCGGCGGCATCAAGAGCAGCAGGCAGAGCACGATGCGCAGCAGGTACGGCAGGGTGCCGATCCAGTCGAGCGCATAGTCGATGGCGAAGGCGTAAAAGGTCAGAATCAGGAAGATCGCGGTGAAGATCCGGGGCATCACCCGCCGCGCGCGATCGAGGAAGCGCTCCGACGTGAAGCTGCCCAGGCCCGAGAACACCAACATGCCGGTGATCAACACCGAGGCCGAGACCGTGGGATTGGAAAGCGCCAGCACGAAGTGCGAGATCATGCCGACTTCGACGATGATGTAGCCCAGCCCCAGGCACAGGAAGTACACCATGGTGCCGAACTTGCCGGGATAGCGGCTGAAGATCGTGCGCCAGCCGAACACCACCGGGAACAGGACCAGGGTCGCGGCGAAGACCGCGGCGATGCCGAGCGTCGCCCACAACAGTATGTATCCCCACTCGTCCTGCACCAGCTCGAGCCGGTCGAGGAATTTCAGCAGGTCCTTCACCTTGATGTAGGCGGCGAAGTATGGCTGGTGGTTGGTGAGGATGCGGGTGTCGAAGACGTAGTCGTCGGCGACCTTCTGCCAGCCGCCATGCACGTGATAGTACCAGGCAAGCCGGCCCAGCACCGTGGCAGGGACACGCGCGATCGGTGGCGTGCCGTCCGTCGGGGCGACCGTGCCCTTGTCGCCCGACACGCCCGGCGGCGGCTTGTCGTGCGGCTCGGCCTCTTCCTTCGGCGCCGTCGGGTCGGGCGGCGGACCGGCATAGAAGAACTGGTCGCGATAGTCCTGCAGGATCTGCTTGAGGTCCGAGGTGTCGATCTTGATGCCGGGATAGTAGATCTCGTCGAACGACATCGCCTTGGTGTGTTCCTGCAGCTTGGCGATATCGTCAGCCGTGAAGCCGCCCTGCTTGTAGAGGACGGTCGCGGTCGAAAGATAATAAGAGACGACGTAGAAGTTCCTGGCGATATCATCACCGCCGACATCGCGCGCCGCGGCGGCCATCGTGGCGTAGAGCTTCAGCACCGATTTGGGCGGCTCTTCCTTGTTCCACAGCGTGACCGACAGGATGCCGCCGGGCTTCAGCGCGCGCATGTAGGCCGCCATCGCTTCGCGGGTATATGAATACTTCTCGACGATGGCGAAGCCGCCGGGGCTCGACAGGCCGGCCGAATCGGCGAGCGACAGGTCGATCACGTCGTAGCGATTCTTGGTATTGGCGAGATAGAGGCGGCCGTCAAAGTCGATGACGGACACCTTCTTGTTGTTGAGGATGTCGCCGGTGAACTTGCGCAGGCCGGGATCCTCGCGGAACGCCGTCAGGATCGCGGGGTTGCCTTCCGCCACCGTGACGTGCTCGGAGCCCGACCTCAGCGCCACCGCCGTCGAAATGCCGCCGCCGAACTGGACCACGAACGTGCTCGGATCGTGCTTCAGCACGTACGGATAGAACATCGGCAGATAGCGGAAATAGGCGGTCTGATCGTCCGGCAGATCCTTGATGATGCCGCTCGGTCCGTCGGAATCGATGTAGAGCCCGAGATAGGCGTTGTCCGGCATCGTCTTCAGGTTGAATGCGGCGTTGTCGCTGAGCCCGGGCGCGAAATGGAGATAGGAGCTCGAATAGATCTCCATGTAGCCGAACGGCGAGGCGCGCTCGTAGACGCGCTTGTTGTCCGGAAACTTGCGCGCGTAGGCGACGCCCTTGTAGTCCGACACGGCGAGCTTGGGGATGCCGAGCGCTTCCGGCACCGCGTAGTGCACCAGGCTGGCCGCCACCGCCACGGCCAGGATGGCAAAGATACCGCGATTGTCGCGCAGCGACACGAACCACAAGAGACCGCCGGCGAGCCACAGCAGCAGCGGCGCCATGACGATGTCCTGCGGCTTGAAGACATAGAGCGCGAGCAGCACCGACAGTCCGCACAAGCCCGAGCCCACCAGGTCGGCAAAATAGACGCGATTGAAGGTCTTCTGGGCCTTCAGGAACACCACGCCGAGATAGAGCGCGCCGGCGAGAAAGGGCAGGAAGTAGAGAACGAAATTGGCGAACAGCCGCCACTTCTGCATCGGATCGGAGATCAGGAAGATGGCGTTGAACGGCACCTGCTGGGCGGCAAGGTTGCACACCACCATCAGCGGCCCGAACAGCAGCAGTGCCGACTTCACCGCGCCTTGCCAGTGGCGCTCGAACCAGCTCTTGCCGACGCACATCACCGCCGAGGTGAGGCCGAAGCCGAACATGGCAAGGCTCACGACCAGCGAGCCGAAATGCGCCCAGCTGCCGACCGAGAAGACGCGCATGATGCCGATCTGCAGCGCGATGATGCTGCCGGCCACCAGCCCGACGGACAGGTAAAAGGTGAGCGGCGGCCGTTTGTCGAGATCGACCGCGTTCGTCACAGCCATGAGTGCGGCGCCCCGCTGTTAGCGGTTATGCGTGCCGACGACCTTGTCGCCTTCTAGCTTGGTGAACGGGACGAACGGCACGATCTTGCCGCCGTAGATGTCCTCGCGCGTGGTGGTAATCGAGCCGTCGGAGCCGACCAGCTTGGCCACCTTGAGCACACGCTGCGCGCCCGGCGGGCCGACCGGGATGACCATCAGGCCGCCCGGTTTGAGCTGCTGCAGCAACGGCGGCGGCACGTGATCGATGCCGCAGGTGACGATCACCTTGTCGAAGGGCGCTGCCTCTTCCCAGCCATAGTAGCCGTCGGCCGACTTGCTCTTGATGTGCCGGTACTCGGTGTAGCCCTTGTCGATCAGCTTGTCGTAGAGCGCGCGCGTGCGGTCCGCGAGCGGCTTGATGATCTCGATCGTGTAGGCGTTCTCGGTCAGGTTGGCGATGTAGGCCGACTGCACGCCCGAGCCGGTGCCGATCTCGAGCACCTTCTCGCCGCGCTTGACGTCGATCACGTTGGTCATGCGGCCCTGCAGGTGCGGACCCGACATGGTGACGCCGTAACCGATGTCGAGGAAGGCGTGCTCGTAGGCGCGCTTGTGAATGGCCGGATTGACCGAGGCGAACTCCTCGCGCGGTGTCAGCAGGAAGGCGCGCATCGTGGCGGCGCCCCACAGATCCTTGTTGCGCACCATGGCCTGGAAGCGGTCCCAGCGCTCGCCCAGGAAGGTCGGATCCTCGCCCCGGTTCTTGCCCCAGGCGATGAAGTTCTCGCGCGTGTCGGTGGGCGGATTGAGGTCCCAGCTATAGGGCTGGATGGCGGTGGCGAAGGCCGGACTGACAACGCCGGGGCCCGCGCTGGCCGCGGCCAGGGCGGCGGCTCCGGAGACGAAACTGCGTCTCTTCAATAGTACCTCCATGGGCAGCGGGCCCCGTTATTTCGAGGGGGTCATTCGGGGCGACCGCACGATCCAGTAAATACGGCAATTGTGGCGGTTTTGCCAGTGCGCTCGCTGCTTGGCCATGTGAAGTGAGGTCGCGGCCCTTGGCCGGACGCCCTCACGTATATTTGCGCACGTCGTCGATCACCTTGCCGTCGTTGGGCAGCGATTTCGGCGCCACGAACTCGACCTTGCCGCCCACCTTGCAGACGGTGCGGATGGTGCCCTCCAGCGCCTTCTCGAGGTCGGACGATGGAGACGGCGCCTCGACCTTGAGCGTCATCACGTCGGCCTGATTGACCCAGTCGATCACCAGGCGCAGGCGGCCGAGGCCGGGATGTTTGCGGGAAATCTCCGCAATCTGCTCGGGGTCGACGAACATGCCGCGCACCTTGGTGCGCTGGTCGGCCCGGCCCATCCAGCCCTTGATGCGCATATTGGTGCGTCCGCAGGCGCTCGTGCCGGGCAGCACGGCCGACATGTCGCCGGTGCCGAAGCGAACCAGCGGATAGGCCCTGTTGAAGGTCGTGACGACCACCTCGCCGACATCG
The DNA here is from genome assembly GCA_035651335.1 of Reyranella sp. Taxonomy (GTDB): domain Bacteria; phylum Pseudomonadota; class Alphaproteobacteria; order Reyranellales; family Reyranellaceae; genus Reyranella. The sequence continues at coordinate 192,862 of DASRFX010000107.1, forward strand.
CCCTCGGGCACCGGATCGCCAGTGCCGGGCCGTACGATCTCCACGATCGCGCCCTCGTCCACGATCATGCCCTCGACCTTGCCGTCGGGTCCCGCCGACTCATAGGCGATCGTGCCGACATCGGCCGTGCCGTAGCTCTGCAGGCAGGTCATGCCCTTGTCGACGAACATCTGGCGCAGGCTGGGCGGCAGCGCCTCGGCGCCGACGAAGGCGTGCTTGATCGAGGAGATGTCCTTGCCTGTTTCAGCCGCTTTCTCGATCAGGATCTTCAGGAAAGACGGCGTGCCGACATAGCCCTTGGGCTTGATGGCGGCGATCGCATCGAGCTGCAGCTCGGTGTTGCCGACGCCGCCCGGCACGATGGCGCAACCCAGTGCCCGCAGCGCCGACTCCATCATGATGCCGGCCGGGGTCAGATGGTAGGAAAAGGTGTTGTAGACGATGTCGCCGGCGCGGAAGCCGGCAGAGAACATGGCGCGCGCGCCGCGGAAATAGTCTGGCTCATCGGTGTCGATCTCGAAGATCGGACCGGGCGACATGAAGACATGGCGCACCTTGCTCATCGGCACGGTGATCAGGCCGCCCATCGGCGGGCTCTTCTTCTGCACCTCGCCCAGCATCGACTTGCGCAGCACCGGCAGCTTGGCGAGCGCCGCGCGCGAGGCGATCGACGCCGGATCGACATCCTTCAGCCACGTCGCGAAGAACGGCGCATTGGCCTTGGCGTGCGCGATCTGCTGCGGCAGCGCCTGCATCAGCGCCTTCTCGCGCTCGGCCGGCGTGCGGGTCTCCAGGGTATCGTAGTGCTGGGCCATCGCTTGCGTTCCCTCGGCTTTCTGGAATGCAAGCGTAGACCGGACGTTGGGCCACTTGAAGTCCGGCCGCACCCGTCTAGGCAGGCCGCAGCTTCAAGACAAAGACCGCTCCCCCGCCCGGCCGGTCTTCGACCGAGACGCTGCCCTCATGGGCCTCGGCGACGCGCGCCACGATGGCGAGGCCAAGGCCGCGGCTGTCGGCCTTGGCGCGGTCGCGACGCCAGAAGCGGCTGAAGATCAGCTCGCGCTCCGATTCAGGCACGCCCGGACCGTCATCGAGCACGCGCACCACGCCGCTGGCCCGCACCTCGACCTCGATCGAGGCGCCAGCCTGCGTGTGGCGGATCGCGTTCTCGATCAGGTTGCGCACGGCGCGAAACAGCGCCTCGCTGTGGCCGCGCACCCAGACGGACTGCTGCTCGCCGGTGAGCGCGATCGTCTTTCCCTGGTCGACGGCGAGCGGCGCCATGAAGGCCACGGCATCGGCGCATACGACGTGCAGGTCGGCCCGGGCGTCTGTGGCCACGATGAAGCTCTCGAGCTCGGCGATGTCGAGCACCTGGTTCACGGTGCGCGCCATGTTGACAAGATCGGCCTGCAGGGCCTCGCGCGCGGGACCGGGATCGAGCGAATCGACGCGCGCGCGCATGATGGCGAGCGGCGTGCGCAGCTCGTGCGCCATGTCGGCGGTGAAATCGCGCTGGGCGCGGTAGCCGCCTTCGAGGCGATCGAGCGCCTGATTGACGGCGTGGACCAGGGGTGCGATCTCGGCCGGCATCGTCTGCTCGGGTAGCCGCACTTCGGTGCGCTGCGGGCCGATCGCCGCCGCCGTATTGGAGGCCTCGCGCACCGGATGGAGCGCGCGCCGGAAGATGATGATGTCGGCCAGCAGGAGCATCAACAGGATCGGGAAGGTGATCCAGGCGACGCGCGGAAAGAACGACGACACGACGTCGTCGATGATCACGTCACGATGGGCGAGATCCTGCGCGATCTGGATGTTGTAGAGGTGATCGCCGATCGGCCGGCTGACGTTCACCCCGAACAGCACGGTTCCCGAGCTGCGTCGCCGGACGAACCATTCGCGAATCGATTCCTCGTCCGGCAGGAAGATCGCCGTTCCGTCCTCGCGCGAGGAAAACAGCACGTGGCCGGAAGTATCCAGCACGGCGTACGAATAGAGCGCGTACTGGCCGGAATAGAGCGGACGCGCATCGGGCGGAATGTCCAGTTCGAGCCCGCCCTCGGGCTTGGGCTTGAGGTAGCTCGCGATCGTGAGTGCCTCGGCGCGCAGCTGGTCGCGATGCAGCTTGTTGGCGGCGCTGCTCAGCAGCCAGTACAGCGCGAGCGGCATCAGAATGGAGGTGACACCGATCGCCACCACGTGCAGGACGATGATGCGCGTGCCGATCGAGCGAAAGCGCGTCATCGTCGTTCAGCCCGAGCGCTTTTCCTCGGCCATGAGATAGCCGACGCCGCGCACCGTATGGATGCGCACCGATGCGCCGGCATCGATCAGCATCCTGCGCAGGCGATGGACATAGACCTCGACGGCGTTCGAGCCGACCTCGCCCGACAGGCCGAACAGCTGATCCTCGAACAGCCGCTTGGGCGCGACATTGCCGCCGCGACGCAGCAGGATCTCCAGGACGGCGGTCTCACGCGCCGGAAAGGCGCGCGGCGCGCCCGACACGAAGACCTGCCGCCCCTCGGTGTCGAGCGCGACGTTGCCGAACGTGAGCAGCTTGCCCAGAAGATTTCCGGGACGGCGCAGCAATGCCTGCAGGCGCGCCACGAGCTCCTCCATCGCGAACGGCTTCACGAGATAGTCATCGGCGCCCTCGCGCAAGCCGGTCACGCGGTCGGTCACGCCATCGCGCGCCGTGAGCACGAGCACCGGCGTCGAATCGCCGCGACGGCGCAGATCGCGCAGCAGGGCCAGACCGTCTTCGTCCGGCAGCCCGAGATCGAGAACGATGAGCGCGTACTTCATCGTCGCCAGGACGTGCTTGGCGTCGCCGACCGTGCCGACCGAATCTGCGGCAAAGCCGGCATGCGCAAGTCCCTTGGTCAGCAAGGACACAAGGTCTGGATTGTCTTCAACGAGAAGCACTCTCATTGGTATGACGCCATCCTGTTCAGCTTTGCGTCAGCATTTTAGCACGAGATTTCGCGATGGCTCCGTCAGGTTGACGTAATAGGAAGGGACTAGCTTGCGACGCGACGCCAGAGCGTCGCTTGCCGGAATGCCCGTTTCATGACCGCTCCTTCCACCTCGACCGCTGTTGGTCGTCTGCGCCGATATCGCCTGTGGCTGGCGGGCGGTGGACTCATCGCCATTGCGGTCGGCGCGATCTGGGCCTTCGACAGCGGCCCGAGCAACGCGGTCGCACGCTCCGACAACACGGCCCGGGATTCCGACGGTGCCTTCCGCCCGACGGACAATCAGTGGGGCAGCCTGAAACTCGTGCCGGTCCGACAAGTGGCGTTTCGCGACGAGCGCGCGACCGACGGCAAGATCGCCATCAACGACGACACCACCACGCCGGTTTTCTCGCCCTACTCCGGCCGCGTCAGCCGCCTGATCGCCAAGCCGGGCGACTATGTCGAGCGCGGCGCGCCACTGTTCGCGATCGAGGCGAGCGAGTTCGTGCAGGGGCAGAACGACCTGGTGACCGCCGTCGCCGGTGTCGAGAAAGCCAAGTCGCGGCTCGAGCTCGCCCAGAGCGTGGAGAAGCGACAGCGCGAGCTGGTGGCGATCCGCGGCGGCACGCAGAAGGACCTCCAGCAGGCGCAATCCGATCTCATCGCGGCACAGGGCGACATGCGCTCGGCCGAGATCGCATTGGCCGCCGTGCGCAATCGCCTGCGCATCCTCGGCCGCTCCGACGCCGAGATCGACAAGCTCGAGAAGTCCGACCGCATCGGCGCCGAGACGATCGTCTCTGCGCCGATCGCCGGTACGGTCATCCAGCGCAAGGTGGGCGTCGGCCAGTACATCAATGTCGGCGCCAGCGATCCGGTGTTCACCGTCGGCAATCTCAGCACGGTGTGGCTGGTCGCCAACGTGCGCGAATCGGACGCGCCCAAGATGAAGGTCGGCGCGCCGGTCGAGGTTTCGGTGCTCGCCTATCCCGGCCGCATCTTCAACGCGCGGCTGTCCTATGTCGCGCCGGCGCTCGATCCCAACACGCGCCGCCTGCCGGTGCGCGCCGAGATCGACAATCCCAATCGTGAATTGCTGCCCGAGATGTTCGCCTCGTTCCGCATCATCTCCGGCGCGAACCGGCTGATGCCGGCGGTACCACAGGATGCCGTCATCTACGAAGGTTCCCAGGCGCGCGTCTGGGTGGCGCGCCCCAACGACAAGGCCGTGGTCACCCGCTCGATCGAAGTCGGTGCCACGACGAACGGCCTGGTCGAAGTGCGCAAGGGCCTGTCGGTCGGCGAGACGGTGGTCGCCAGCGGCACCCTGTTCATCGATCGCGCCGCCTCCCGCGACTGACGGCGCCAGCCTCTTCGCGCAGCCTTCCCGGCCATGCAAGCTCTCATCGCCGCCGCGCTCAAGCAGCGCATTCTCGTGGTCATTCTCGCAGCCACCGTGATGGTGGGCGGCTTGTTCGCCTACGCCAATCTCAACATCGAGGCGTATCCCGATCCGGTCCCGCCGCTCGTAGACATCATCACCCAGAATCCGGGGCAATCGTCCGAGGAGATCGAGCGCTACATCACCATCCCGATCGAGATCCAGATGGCGGGCATTCCCTACGTGCAGGCCGTCCGCACGATCTCGCTGTTCGGGCTGAGCGACGTCAAGGTCCAGTTCACCTATGACGTGACCTACGAGAAGGCGGCGCAGTACGTCATCAACCGCCTGTCGCAGCTGCCGCCGATGCCGAACGGCGCGCAACCCGTGCTGTCGCCCACCAGCCCGATCGGCGAGATCTTCCGCTATCGCGTGGTCGGGCCGCCCGGTTACACCGTGACCGATCTCAAGACCATCCAGGATTGGGTGCTGCAGCGCCGCTTCAAGGCGGTGCCCGGCGTCATCGACGTCACCGGCTGGGGCGGCAAGACCAAGACTTTCGACATCACGATCGATCTGGACCGGCTGCTGGCCTACGGCCTCACCCTGAAGCAGGTGCTCGACGGGCTCAACAACGCCAACATCAATGTCGGCGCCAACACGGTGAATATCGGCCCGCAGTCGGCGATCGTGCGTTCCGTCGGCCAGATCCGCTCGATGGACGACATCCGCAACACCATGCTGGCGGCGCCCAACGGCGCTCCTATCCTGGTATCGGACGTCGCCACCGTCACGGTCGGCCATCAGCCGCGGCTCGGCATCGCCGGCCAGGACGACGACGACGACATCGTCCAGGGCATCGTGCTGATGCGGCGCGGCGCGGAGACCCTGCCGACCCTGAAGGGCGTGCTGGCGGAGGTCGACAAGATCAACAATTCCGGCGTGCTGCCGCCCGGCGTCCACATCGAACGCATCTACGACCGCAGCGCCCTGGTCTCCATCACCACCCACACCGTCCTGCACAACATGGTGATGGGCGTGCTGCTGATCTTCTTCATCCAGTGGCTGTTCCTCGGCGATCTGCGCAGTGCGCTGATCGTCTCGGCCACGATTCCCTTCGCCCTGCTCTTTGCCGTCGTGATCCTGGTGCTGAGCGGCGAGTCGGCCAACCTGCTGTCGATGGGCGCCATCGACTTCGGCATCATCGTCGACGCCACGGTGATCATGGTGGAAAACATCTTCCGCCATCTGTCGCAGACCGGGCAGCCGGGCTCGGTGTTCACGCGACGGCCAGTGCCGGAAGGTCTCGCCGGCAAGGCGGCGGTGATCTTCAACTCCTCGACCGAGGTCACCAAGGCGATCTTCTTCGCCGCCACCATCATCATCGCGGGCTTCATGCCGCTGTTCACGTTGTCGGGCGTGGAGGGCCATATCTTCGCGCCGATGGCGCGCACCTATGCCTACGCCCTCTCCGGCGGGCTGCTGGCCACCTTCACCGTGTCGCCGGCCCTGTCGGCATTGCTGCTGCCCGAGCACGTGGCGCATGCCGAGACCCGCGCCGTGCGGCTGGTCTCTCAGTACTATCTGAAGCTGCGCGACATCGTGCTGGCGCGCCGCCGCGCCACCGTGGCGGCGGGGCTGGGTGTGGCCGCGCTCGCGGTGCTTGCCGGCAGCACGATCGGCCTCGAATTCCTGCCCAAGCTCGAGGAAGGCAACATGTGGATCCGCGCCACGATGCCGACCTCGATCTCGCTGGAGGCCGGCAACGAATATGCCAACCGCATGCGCAAGCTGATCAAGAGCTTCCCCGAGGCGATCACGGTGATCTCCCAGCACGGCCGACCCGACGACGGCACCGATTCGACCGGCTTCTTCAACGTCGAGTTCTTCGTGCCGCTGAAGCCGTTCGACCAGTGGCGCAAGGGCCTCGACAAGGAGGCGCTCGTCGCCGAGATGAACGACGCGCTGGTGAAGGCGTTTCCGGGCGTCGAGTTCAACTTCTCGCAATACATCCAGGACAACGTCGAAGAGGCCGCGTCCGGCGTGAAGGGCGAGAACTCGGTGAAGATCTCCGGCAACGACCTGAACACGCTGGCCAAGGTCGCGGAGGACGTGAAGAACGCGATTTCCACCGTCCCCGGCATCTCCGACCTGTCGGTCTTCGCCTCGCTCGGCCAGCCCACCATCCGCATCGATATCGATCGCAACAAGGCGGCGCGCTACGGACTGGCACCGGGCGACATCAACGCCACCGTGCAGGCGGCGGTCGGCGGCCAGGCGTCCGGCGATCTCTACGAGAACGGCAGTGACCGGCACTTCCCTATGATCGTTCGCCTGGCGCCGCGCTACCGCGCGAACCTCGAAGCCATCAAGCGCATCCCGATCGGCGTGCAGGGCGCGAGCGGGGTGACGCAGGTGCCGCTCTCCGAGGTCGCCTCGGTCCAACTGGTCTCGGGGGCGTTTTACATCTACCGCGAGCAGCAGGAGCGCTACGTGCCGGTGAAATTCTCGGTGCGCGGCCGCGACCTCGGCAGCGCCGTGCTCGAGGCCCAGCAACGCGTCGCTGAAAAGGTCAAGATCCCGGGCGGCTACCGCATCGAATGGGTGGGCGAGTTCGGCAACCTCAAGAAAGCCCTGCAGCGCCTCGCGGTCGCCGTGCCGATCGCGATCTCGCTCATCCTGCTGCTGCTCTACGTGACTTTTGGCTCGCTGCGCGACACACTCCTGGCCGGCAGCGCGATCCCGATGGCACTCACTGGCGGCATCCTTTCGTTGTTCGTGTTCGACATGCCGTTCAGCATTTCCGCCGCGATAGGCTTCGTCGCCCTGTTCGGCATCGCCGCCATGAACGGCATCATGGTGCTCGGTTGCTACAACCGCCTGGTCGATTCCGGCCTCGAACCCGACATCGCGCTGCGCGAGACCTGCGCCCAGCAGATGCGGCCCGTCCTGATGACCTGCGTCGCCGCCTGCGTGGGCCTGCTCCCCGCCGCCTTCTCGACGGCGATCGGCAGCCAGGTTCAGCGGCCGCTGGCGGTCGTCGTGGTCGGCGGCACGCTGCTTGCCCCATTCCTGTTCCTGACGGTGCTGCCCGCGGCGATCGGCCTGTTCTCGCGGCGCCGTGTTCCGCAGCCGGCGACACCGGCCGAGGGCCCGGCGGAGGCGCGCGCATGATCCGTCTGCTTCGCACCGCGGTCGGATCCCTGTCCTCGGTGGCGCTGATCAGCTGCACGATGGGGCCTGACTTCAAGCCCCCCGCGCCGCCGCAAACGACGACGTACCTCGCGGAACCGCAAAAGCCGCAGTTCGTCTCCGCCGACATTTCCAACGGCGAAGCGCAGACCATTGTCCAGAACCTCGACATCCCCGGGCAATGGTGGGGCGTGTTCCAGTCGCCGCAGCTCAATTCCCTGATCGAAAGCGCGCTCAAGGCGAACCCCGACGTCCAAGCGGCGCTGGCTGGACTCAAGGTGGCGCAGGAGAATGCGCGCGCACAACGCGCAACGCTCTTCCCGACGCTGCAGGGCGGCATCGGCGCCTCGCAGAACCAGACGCCGACCAGCCTGTCCCCGGCGACGTCGACGGGCGCCACGATCTACGGCCTGTTCACGTTCGGCCTGACGCTCACCTACATGCTCGATCTCTGGGGCGTCAATCGCCGGCAGATCGAGTCACTCGACGCGTTGGCCGAGCAGCAATGCTTCCAGGTCGAAGGCGCCTATCTCTCGCTTGCCTCCAACGTTGTCGCCGCGGCGATCCAGGAGGCGTCGTTGCGGGCCCAGGTCGAGGCCACGCAGCAGATCATCGCCGCGCAGCGCGAGACGCTCGACATTCTGCGGCAATCGAGCGGCCTCGGCGCCGTGCCTGGCGGCGACGTCGCCGCTCAGGAAGCCGCCCTTGCCCAGGTCGAGGCGACTCTGCCGCCGCTGCAGAAGGCGCTGGCGCAACAACGCAACCTGCTGGCCGTGCTCGCCGGCCGGTACCCGAGCGCGACGGTCGCCGAACGCTTCGATCTGGCGGATTTGCGCCTGCCGGAGGAGCTGCCGCTCAGCCTGCCGTCGAAGCTCGTCGAGCAACGGCCCGATGTGCGCGCCGCCGAAGCAGCCCTGCATTCGGCCACGGCGCTGGTCGGCGTTGCGACCGCCAACCAGTTCCCGCAGATCACCCTGAATGTCGGCCTCAATACCCAGTCGCTCTCGACCGACACGTTGTTCGGTCCAGGCCTGACCGGAACGACGGCGGGCGTGAGCCTGCTGCAGACCATCCTCGATGGCGGTGCGCTGGCGGCGAAGAAGCGTGCCGCGCAGGCGGCCCTGCAACAGGCCGATGCGCAGTATCGCTCGACCGTGCTCACCGCGTTCCGCAACGTCGCCGACGTCCTGCGTGCGCTGGAGTACGACGCCCTCACCCTGAAGGCGACGGTGACCGCCGAGCGCGCGGCAGCGACGAGCCTCGACATCGCCCGTCGTCGTCTCGCGCTGGGCGACATCACCTACCTGTTCGTGCTTGCGGCACAGCAAACGTACCAAACCGCGCTGCTCGCCCGTGTGCAGGCCCAGGCCAGCCGCTTCACAGATACTGCAGCGCTGTTTCAGGCATTGGGCGGCGGCTGGTGGAATCGCGACGGCAACATCGAGTCGACGAAACGCCTGAGCTGCAGACAAACTGCAAGACCGACAGCACAGTCGATCGTGTCGCAGAGGTAGTGCGTATGCATCTTTAGTGCGAATGCACAAAGGGTGTATAGGTGACCCTCAGGGAGGCACCGTCGCAGCACGACGGATGCAAACGACCAAAAGGGTCACATGCTGGCAGTTGTCGGTGCAGCGCTTCAGCAACGCGTGCTGGTTCTGATTCTCGGCGCGGCGCTGATCATCGGCGGCGTGTTTGCTTACAAGCAGCTGAACATCGAGGCGTACCCCGATCCGGTCCCACCGCTGGTCGAGATCGTCACGCAGAATCCCGGACAGTCCTCCGAGGAGATCGAACGCTACATCACCATCCCGATCGAAGTGCAGATGTCGGGCTTGCCGTTCGTGACCTCGGTCAGAACCATCTCGCTGGTGGGTTTGTCGGACGTGAAGGTGCAGTTCACCTACGACCTCAGTTACCGTGAAGCCTCGCAGCTCGTCATCAACCGGCTGAGTCAGCTCGGCCAGCTACCCAACAACGCCCAGCCGACGCTGTCGCCGACCAGTCCGATCGGCGAGATCTACCGTTATCGGCTGGTCGGCCCGCCCGGCTACACGGTGACCGATCTCAAGACCCTGCAGGACTGGGTGCTGCAGCGCCGCTTCAAGGCGGTGCCCGGCGTCATCGACGTCACCGGTTGGGGCGGCAAGCTCAAGACTTTCGACATCACCGTCGATCTCGACCGCCTGCTGGCCTACGGCCTCACCCTGAAGCAGGTGCTCGACGCCCTCAACAACGCCAACATCAATGTCGGCGCCAACACGATCAATCTCGGTCCGCAGTCGGCGGTGATCCGCTCGGTCGGCCAGATCCGCACCATGCACGATATCCGCCACACGATGATCGGCGTGCGCAACGGCGCCCCGGTGCTGGTCAGCGACGTCGCCCAGGTCTCGGTCGGCTTCCAGCAGCGGCTCGGCATTTGCGGCCAGGACGGCGACAACGACATCGTCCAGGGCATCGTGCTGATGCGGCGCGGCTCCAAGACGCTGCCCACGTTGAACGCGGTCGAACGCGAGGTCGGGCGCATCAACAACTCGGACCTGCTTCCGCCAGGCGTGCGCATCGTGCGCGTCTACGACCGGCGGGCCCTGGTCGACGTCACGACGCATACCGTGCTGCACAACATGCTGATGGGCGTGCTGTTGATCTTCGCCATCCAGTGGTTGTTCCTGGGCGACCTGCGCAGCGCGCTGATCGTCTCGGCGACGATCCCGTTCGCCCTGCTGTTCGCCGTGATCATTCTCGTGTTGAGCGGCGAGTCGGCCAACCTGCTGTCGATGGGCGCCATCGATTTCGGCATCATCGTCGACGCTACCGTCATCATGGTCGAGAACGTCTTCAGGCATCTCGCCGAAACCAGTTCCGGCCACAGGTCGTCGACCGCGATCGCCGCACCCGCCGGCGTGACGGGGAAGATCGCCACCATCTATCAATCGGCGGGCGAGGTCACCAAGGCGATCTTCTTCGCCGCCACCATCATCATCGCGGGCTTCCTGCCGCTGTTCACGCTGTCTGGCGTCGAAGGCCACATCTTCGGTCCGATGGCGAAGACCTACGCCTACGCCCTGTCGGGCGGCCTGCTGGCGACCTTCACCGTGTCGCCCGCGCTGGCGGCCATGCTGCTGCCCGAGCGCGTATCCGAAGTCGAGACGGCGATCGTGCGTTTCGTGCGCCGGCGCTACGAGAGGATCATCGCCGTCGTGCTCGAGCATCGCATGATGGTGCTGGGTGCCGGAGGCGGGCTCGCCCTCATCGCGGCCTTTGCCGCCAGCACGATCGGCCTCGAATTCCTGCCCAAGCTCGAAGAGGGCAACATCTGGATGCGCGCCACCATGCCCGCCTCGGTGTCGCTCGAGGAGGGCAACGTCTACATCAACAAGATGCGGGCGGTGATGAAGAGCTTCCCCGAAGTCGTGACGGTCATCTCGCAGAACGGCCGACCCGACGACGGCACCGATCCCGACGGCTTTTCCAACGGTGAATTCTTCGTTCCGCTGAAGCCCTTCGACAAATGGCGCAAGGGCCTCGACAAGGAAACCCTGATCGCCCAGATGTCGGCCGCCCTGCAGGCAGCGGTGCCGGGCGTGAACTACGCCTTCTCGCAGTACATCGAGGACAACGTCGAGGAAGCGGCGTCAGGCATCGACGCGGAGAATGCGATCAAGATCATCGGGCCCGATCTCGACGTCCTGCATCAGCTGTCGATCAAGATCCGCAACGTCATCCAGGCCGTCAACGGCATCAAGGACGTCGCGGTGCCGCCGCTCGTCGGGCAGCCGACCATCCGTATCGACATCGACCGCGACCGCGCGGCGCGTTACGGGCTGTCTCCCGGCGACATCAACGCCACCATCCAAGCCGCCGTCGGCGGCGAGGCGGCGGGCGATCTCTACGAACTGGGAAGCGACCGGCATTTCCCGATGCTGGTGAGGCTCGCGCCGCGCTACCGCCAGAGCGCGGAGGCGCTGCGCCATCTCGCCGTCGGCGCGACGGGCTCCGACGGCTCGGTCGTCCAGGTGCCGTTGAGCGAGGTCGCGAACGTCGGCATCTCGGCCGGCGCCTTCTACATCTATCGCGAGCAGCAGCAGCGCTTCGTACCGGTCAAGTTCAGCGTGCGCGGTCGCGATCTCGGTTCGGCGGTGCTGGAAGCCCAGGAGCGCGTCGCCAAGGAGGTGCCGCTGCCGAGCGGCTACCGCCTCGAATGGGCCGGCGATTTCGAAAACTTCCAGAAGGCGATCGATCGCCTCTCCGTCGCGGTGCCGATCGCCATCACCCTGATCCTGCTGCTGCTCTATGTGAGCTTCGGCAGCCTGCGCGACACGTTGTTGGCGGGCAGCGCCATTCCGCTCGCCCTGATCGGCGGCATCCTGAGCCTCACTCTGGCCGGCATGCCGTTCAGCATTTCCGCCGCCATCGGCTTCATCGCCTTGTTCGGAATTGCCGCCATGAACGGCATCATGCTGGTCGGCTGCTTCAACCGCCTGATGGCGGGCGGCATGAATCGCGAGGAGGCGCTGCGGCGCACCTGCGATCTGCAGATGCGGCCCGTCCTGATGACCTGCGTGGCGGCCTGCGTCGGACTGTTGCCGGCAGCGTTCTCCACGGCGATCGGCAGCCAGGTGCAGCGGCCGCTGGCGATCGTGATCGTGGGCGGCATGCTGCTGGCGCCCCTGCTCTTCCTGACCGTCCTGCCGGCCCTGATCGGCGTCTTCTCACGCGAGCGCGTCCCGGTTACATCTGAGGCGTGACCTCGATCCCGTCCGGCGACCAATTCGCCGATCTCGGCGACCGCCGCCTGCGCTTCCGCCGTCTGTCGCCGCAACGGGGCGACGGGCTCGAGCGCACGACACTCGTCTTCCTGCACGAGGGGCTCGGCTGCATCGAGATGTGGCGCGATTTCCCGCAACGCCTGTGCGACGCCACGGGCTGCGGCGGCGTGGTCTACGACCGCACCGGCTACGGCCGCTCCAGCCCGTGGCCCAGCGATCCCGGGCTCGGTTACATGGAGATCGAAGCCGACCTCGTGCTGCCGCGGCTGCTGAGCGCGCTCGCCATCGAAGACTGCGTCCTGGTCGGCCACAGCGACGGTGGCACGATCGCCCTCGACTATGCCTCGACCGATCCCGAACCGTTGCGCGCGGTGGTCACGTTGGCCGCGCACGCCGTCAACGAACCGGTTTGCACCGCCGCCATCACGCGCGCGCACGAAGCCTACGCCGCCGACCTGCGCCACAAGCTGGCGCGCTACCACGACGACGTCGACCGGACGTTCCACCTGTGGGCCGACGCATGGCTGGCGCCCGGTTTCGAGCCGATGGACGCCGACGGGCGGCTGCCCGGCGTGGTCGTGCCGGTCCAGGCGATCCAGGGCGAGGACGACGAATATGGCAGCGAGCTGCAACTCGGCGTCATCGCCGGAAAGGTCGGCGGCTATTGCGAGACCCGGCTGCTGCCGGACTGCGGCCACAGCCCCCACCTGCAGCAGCCGCAACTGGTGGCGGCGGAAATCACCCGCTTTGTCGCTCCGCTCGCCCTGGTCGGCTGAACAAACCTCGAGTCTCAGGCGCCTGAGACGCCTCGAATGCCGATGGCGTAAGGGTTTTTGTCTCGAGTCTCACGGAACACCCCCACCCCCCGTGTGAGACAGCCTGAGACGCCTGAGACAGGTGAGACGCCTAAACTGCAAATACTTTGGGAGGAAGGCTGCCAAGACGAAGAAGCTCTCCAAACGAGAGTTTCTATATATTTGTCATATGTAGGTTCGGGCCCTCATCCTGCCGGGATGAGCCGCCGACCCATACTAGAGCCTCTTGAGCTCGCTGGAGGCCGCCCAGTTGTAGGGCGACGTGGTCGGGCAGCGCGCTTGCGCAAGCTGCAGCTGCTCGCGCGCCCGCTGCTTGTCGCCCCGACGTTGCGCCTCCATGCCGACGTAGAAGGCGGCCGGGCATTTGCCGTTGATCACCTTGGCGGTCTGGTCGGACTCGGCGGCCACCTCGAGCTCGCCCGGCGGCAGCTTGCCAAGCAGGAACTTCGCGATCGGCCCCGGCCACTGGTAGAGGTTCTCGTTGCCGATATCCTTGTTCAGGACCGCACGCGCATCGTGCTTGGTGTGCACCTGCGCCGCGAAACGCCACAACGTGCCGTCGATACGCGCCTTCACCGTCGTCAAACCCGAAAGCCACGCATCGAAATCGTCGGACGACTGCTGAAAGTTGCCGAGGTTGAAATTGGCCTGGCCGCGGTTGAAGACGGCCACCCGCCGGTCGGGCACCCCAGTGGCGCTGCCCATTGCCCGGTCGAGAATGTTCATCGCCTGCTGGAAGTCCGAAATCTGCATATAGACCTGGGCCTGCGCCACCAGCAGCCATGGATCGTTGGGCTTGCGCTGCAGGCCGTAATCCAGGGTGCGCAACGCGGTGGCGCGATCGCCGCCGCCGGCCAGTGCCGGCATGATGCTCCACAGCATGATCTGCCAGTTGGTGGGCAGAAGCTTGCCCATCTCGGCGATGTCCTTGCGGCTGTCGCCCTCGCGCCCGGCCCGGCTCAGCACGAAGGCGCGCAGACCAAGATAGAAGGAACGATCCGCGGGCTTGAGCTGCGAGACCGAAAGGATCTTGTTCAACTGTTCGAGGCTTGCATCGCGCGGCACCGGCGGGGGTGCGGCGGCTCCGCCCGTGCCACCGAACTGCTGAGCCGAAGTGTCCCAGTTCGCGCCGCCTTGCAATTGTGCGGACGCCCCCGACGTCATCGACACGAGAACGGCAAAAACCCCCAAAGTCCGCAAGATTCCGCGCTGCATTGGAGCAATTTGGCATAGGCCGAAGCGGCCTGCATCCACGGATTGCCTGGGTCGTTTCATCCCCCTATTTTGCCAACCCATTCGACCGAACCGCCTGCAAGGAGTACCGAAATGGCCGCCACCCATCCCAATAGTTTCAAGGCCCGCAAGGCGCTCAAGGTAGGTGGCAAGAACTACGTCTATTACAGCCTCGCCGCGGTGGAAAAAGAGGTCGGCGACCTGTCCCGCCTGCCGTTCTCCCTCCGCGTGCTGATGGAAAACCTGGTCCGCAACGAGGACGGCACGACGGTCAAGAAGGCCGACATCGCGGCTTTTGCCGACTGGCTGAAGAATGGCGGCAAGTCGACCAAGGAGATCAACTTCCGTCCAGCGCGCGTGCTGATGCAGGACTTCACCGGCGTGCCGGCCGTCGTCGACCTCGCGGCGATGCGCGACGCCATGGGCAAGCTCGGCGGCGACACCAAGAAGATCAACCCGCTGGTTCCCGTCGATCTCGTCATCGACCATTCGGTCATCGTCGACAATTTCGGCAACAGCTCGGCCTTCAAGGCCAACGTGAAGCTGGAATACGAGCGCAATCTCGAACGCTACAAGTTCCTGCGCTGGGGCCAGATGGCGTTCGACAATTTCCGCGTCGTGCCGCCGGGCACCGGCATCTGCCACCAGGTCAACCTCGAATATCTTTCGCAGGTCGTCTTCCAGAACAAGCAGGGCAAGGAGACGACGCTCTATCCCGACACGCTGGTCGGCACCGACAGCCACACCACGATGGTGAACGGCCTTTCCGTGCTCGGCTGGGGTGTGGGCGGCATCGAAGCCGAGGCCGCCATGCTCGGCCAGCCGCTGCCCATGGTCATTCCCGAAGTGATCGGCTTCAAGCTGACCGGCAGGCTCAAGGAAGGCGCCACCGCGACCGACCTGGTGCTCACCGTCACCCAGATGCTGCGCAAGAAGGGCGTGGTCTCCAAGTTCGTCGAATTCTACGGCGAAGGGCTCGAGGATCTGCCGCTCGCCAACCGCGCCACCATCGGCAACATGGCGCCGGAGTACGGCGCCACCTGCGGCTTCTTCCCGATCGACAGCGAGACCATCAACTATCTTGAGACAACCAACCGCAAGCAGGCGGCCAGGCTGGTCGAGGCCTATGCCAAGAAGCAGGGCCTGTGGCGCAGCAAGAAGTCGCCCGAGCCGGTCTTCACCGATACGCTCACCCTCGATCTCGGCGACGTCGAACCCAGCATCGCCGGCCCCAAGCGGCCGCAGGACCGCGTGCCGCTCAGCCAGGCGAGGCAGCAGTTCGTCGCCAACATGGAGAAGGAGTTCGAGCGGCGCGACGACGGCAAGCGCCACAAGTGCGCGGGCACGAACTACGACCTCGGCCACGGCGACATCGTGCTGGCGGCCATCACCTCCTGCACCAACACCTCGAACCCGTACGTCATGCTGGGGGCCGGCCTAGTGGCGCGCAACGCCGTCAAGCACGGCCTCAAGGTCAAGCCGTGGGTCAAGACCTCGCTGGCGCCGGGCTCGCAGGTCGTCACCGAATACCTGGTGGCGTCGGGCCTGCAGAAGGATCTCGACAAGATCGGCTACAACCTCGTCGGCTACGGCTGCACCAGCTGCATCGGCAACTCGGGCCCGCTGCCCGAGCCCGTGTCGGAGACGATCGACGACAAGGACCTCGTGGTCTGCGCGGTACTGTCCGGCAATCGCAACTTCGAGGGCCGCGTCAACCCGCAGACCCGTGCCAACTACCTCGCCTCGCCGATGCTGGTGGTGGTCTACGCGCTCGCCGGCTCGATGAAGATCGACATCACCAAGGACCCGATCGGAACCGGCAAGGGCGGCAAGCCGGTCTACCTCAAGGACATCTGGCCGACCAACAAGGAGGTCCAGAAGGTCGTCGACAAGTACGTCACGGCCAAGGCGTTCAAGAAGCGCTACGCCGACGTCTTCAAGGGCGACACGTTCTGGCGCTCGATCAAGACCAAGCCCACGCTCACCTATAGCTGGGACGACAAGTCGACCTACGTGCGCAATCCGCCCTACTTCGACGGCATGGGAAGGACGCCGGGCAAGCTCAGCGACATCGCGGGCGCCCGCCCGCTCGGCCAGTTCGGCGATTCGATCACGACCGACCACATCTCGCCGGCCGGGTCGATCAAGAAGGACAGCCCCGCCGGCAAGTACCTCGAGGAGCACGGCGTTGCCCCGCAGGACTTCAACCAGTACGGCACGCGGCGCGGCAATCACGAGGTGATGATGCGCGGCACCTTCGCCAACATCCGCCTCAAGAACGAGATGGTGCCGGGCGTCGAGGGCGGCTTCACGCACCACTACCAGACCGACCAGCCCGAGCCGATCTACGACGTGGCGATGCGATACAAGAAGGAGAATACGCCGCAGGTCCTGATTGCCGGCAAGGAATACGGCACCGGCTCCTCGCGCGACTGGGCGGCCAAGGGCGTCAACCTGCTCGGCGTGAAGGCCGTGGTCTGCGAGACCTTCGAGCGCATCCATCGCTCGAACCTGGTCGGCATGGGCGTGCTGCCGCTGCAGTTCAAGGCCGGCATGACGCGCAAGACGCTCAACCTGACCGGCCACGAAACCTTCGATATCAGCGGCATCGAACAGGGCCTGCGGCCGGGCATGGACGTGCCCATGACGATCCATCGCCGCGACGGCACGTCCGAAAAGGTCGTCCTGACCTGCCGCATCGATACCGCCGAGGAGATCGAGTACTTCAAGAACGGCGGCGTGCTGCAGTACGTGCTGCGCAACCTCGCGCAGGCGGCGTAGGCAGCCGGACGGCGACGCCATGGCGACGGGCCCCAGCCGAGCGGGACTCGTCGGCCATTTCGTCGCCATGGCGCACAACAATGCGTGGGCCAACCACCGGCTGCTCGTCGCCTGCGAGGCGCTGACGCCCGAGGAGTTCGCCGCCCCGCGCACGAGCTTCTTCCCGTCGCTCCGCAAGACGCTCAATCACATCCTCGATGTCGACCTGTACTACATCGACGCGCTCGGGGGGCTGGACGCCCTGCGCCGCTACAGCGAGCCCGATCGCGACTACGCCGACGGCAGATCGTTGCGTCTCGTCCAGGCCGAAAGCGACAAGCGGCTGATCGCGTTCTGCGAACGGCAGACCGAAACGTCGCTCGCCGCCGACTGCATCCTGCCGCGGCCCAACCGCAAGCCGCCGCCCTCGCCGGTCGCCAACGTGCTGGAGCATCTCTTCCAGCATGACATCCATCATCGCGGGCAGGCGCACGCCATGCTGGCCGGCACGCACGTCAAGCCGCCGCAACTCGACGAGTTCTTCCTGGCCGGCGAGGAAGCGCTGCGGCGCGACGAGTTGCGCGCGCTCGGCTTGCCGGAACGCTGATGCGGCCGCGTCCGTCCTTCGCCGGCGCCGCGATCGAGGTCAGCGACCTCAAGCGCTCCATCGACTTTCATCGCCTGTGGCTGCCGATGCTGGGCTTCCACCGCGTGTGGGCCAGTCCCGACCGTGTGATGTGGTCGCGCGGCTACGACCACTTCGTCATGCGCCAGGCCAAGGATGGCGTGAGCCATGGCCCCGGCGCGCTGTGGCTCGCCGTCTCGGCCGAGAGCCGCGCCCAGGTCGACCAGGTCTATGCCGAGCTGCGCGACGCCGGCGCCGAGATCCTGCAGCCGCCCAAGGAGCTCGACTACTTCGCCCCGGGATACTACTCGGTGGGCTTTCGCGATCCCGACGGCGTGCCGATCGAGGTGGCGCACCGCTGGGAAGAGCTGCCCGACATCGCCGACGCCGAGAAGGTCGACGTGCCGGGCCACGGCGTCACCCTGGGCGGCTACTTCTTCAAGCCGCAGGCCGGCGTCGCGCCCCATCCGGCGCTGGTGCTCCTGCACGGCTTCGCCAGCCACGCCCACGCGATGGCGGGGCTGGCGCGGGCTGCGTCCGCCAATGGCTATGCCGCCCTGGCGCTGTCGCTGCGTGGCTGGCTGGGCTCCGAGGGCGAGAGCGACCAGGGCCTGCGCCAGCCGCTCGACGTGCTGGCGGCCATCGACTGGCTGGGCAAGCGGCCGTCGGTCGACCGTCAGCGTATCGGCCTGGTCGGCGCGTCGATGGGTGGCCAGGTCGCCCTGCTGACGGCCGCGCACAAGCCGCCAGTCCGCGCCGTCGCCTCGTTCTTCGCTCCGACCGATCTCGCCGGCTGGTACAAGGCCAATCCATTCATCCGCGACTATCTCGACGATCTTTGCGGGCCCGAGGGGCTGCCGGTGCGCTCCCCCGTCCTGCGGGTGGCGCAGATCGACGTGCCGGTGCTGCTGGTCCACGGCGCCAAGGACGAGAACGTGCCAGTGGCGCAGACCGCCACCATGGCCGAAGCGCTCAAGAGGCACGGCAAGGACGTCGAGACCTTCATTGTGCCTGACGGAACGCACTACTTCACCGAGCAGCAGAACGCCGCGGCTCGTCGTAAGCTGTTCGACTTCCTGCGTCGTCATCTCAATCGGAGCTAGTCGTCCATGCGCGTGTCGGAAGCCATCAACACCCGTCGATCGATGCGGGTCTTCAAGCCCGACCCGGTGAGCAAGGCCGACATCGAATGGATCATCAGCAACGCCACGCGCGCGGCGTCGAACGGCAACCTGCAGCCATGGAAGCTCCATGTGACCATGGGGGCGGCGCGCAAGCGCCTGTCGGCGGCGATCCTCAAGGCGATGGACGAGGGCGACCATGGCCCGGGCGCGGAGTATTTCGTCTATCCTCAGAAGTTTCCGCCGCTCTACGACACGCGCCGCAAGACCGTCGGCAAGCAGCTATACACGTTGCTCGGCGTGCCCAAGGGCGACGCCGCCGGCATGGCCAGGCAATTCCGCAAGAACTACGAGTTCTTCGATGCACCGGTCGGCATGATCCTGTGCGTCGAGCGGATCATGGAAAAGGGCCAGTGGATCGACAGCGGCATTTTCCTCGACAACCTGATGCTGCTCGCCCGCGAAAAAGGCCTGCACACCTGCCCGCAGGCCGCCTTCAGCCGCTACCAGCACGTGGTCCGCCGCGAGCTCAAGGTGCCTGACGACCAGGTGGTGATCTGCGGGCTGGCGTTGGGCTACGCCGATCCCGACGAAGTGCCCAACAGCCTGGTCACCGAGCGCGCGCCGCTCGAGGAATTCACGACCTGGCACACCGAATGACGAAGGGATCGCGCAACGATCTCGTGATCGCTGCGGCCTTCTGCGGCGCGTTCGGCCTGTACGACCTGCTTTATGTGGTCTTCCTGTTCAGCGGCGGGCCGCTGATCGGCTCGTCGTTCGACGTGCTGTTTCCCGACTATCTCGTCTTCTGGGCGGCCGCGCGAGCGTGGGTCGAGGGCAAGCTGGCGCTGGTCTACAACATCGATGCCTTCACCGACTTCCAGAATGCGCTCTTCCCCGAACGGTTCGGTCACTACGTCCACTTCCGGCCGTTCTTCTACCCGCCGATCTGGCTCTTGATGCTGCTGCCGTTCGGCTTCGTGGCCGTCGGCAAGGCCTATGCGCTCTTCATGGGCGGCACGGCGGCGCTCGCGACCGCGCTGGAGGGACGGCGCGACGGCTGGGGCTGGCTCGCCATCGTGACGTCGCCCGCCGCCACCTGGACGGTGCTGGCCGGCCAGAACACGTTCCTCAGCGTCGCCCTATTCTACGGCGGCCTGGGCGCACTCGAGCGCTCGCCGGCGCTGGCGGGGATCCTGCTCGGACTGCTCGCCTATAAGCCGCAAATCTGGGCGCTGGTGCCGCTTGCGCTGCTGGCCGCGCGCCGATGGCGGGCGTTGGCGTGGATGGCGGCCACGGTGGCCGCGCTTTGCCTGGCAAGCCTTGCCGTCTTCGGCACGGACTTCTGGCTCGCTTTCCTCGACGCGGCGCGCGAAGCGGCCTCGCCGCGCGTCGTGAACGAAATGTTCGAGCGCATCTACATGCACATGACGACGCTGCTTGCCGCCGCCCGCATCATCGGCCTGCCGCCCGCCGTCGCCAGCACCATCCAGCTCGCTGGCGCGGTGCTCGCCGTCGCCGCGGTCTGGCTTGCCTTCAGCCGGAAGGGACAGAGTGACGCACGCATTGCCGTGCTCGCCACCGCGACCTTCCTCGTTTCGCCCTACACGCTGAACTACGACCTGCTGCTGCTGATGCCGGCGGCGCTGATGATGTTCCGCTGCGGCATGGCGATGGGCTTCCAGCCGCTCGAGCGGCTGGTTCTGATGATGCTGTGGCTCATTCCCTTCTTCGGCATGGTGCTCAATCGCCTCGACTTGCCGGTCATGCCGCTCGTCATCCTGGCCTTTGGCTGGTTTGCGTGGCGGCGGCTGGGCGCGCTAAAAATCGCGGATAACGCGCGCCTATAAGGACTTCGGGAGGATGCCATGAGTGACGAACTTATTGCCGTCAGCGCCGACTGGGCGAAGCGCGCCTGGGTCGACGACGCCAAGTACAAGGCGATGTACGACGCCTCGGTCAAGGACCCGGTGAAATTCTGGGGCGAGCACGGCAAGAGGATCGACTGGATCAAGCCCTACAGTGCGGGCGCCGTCCGTGACGTCGACTATACCGGCAACGTGCGCATCCGCTGGTTCCATGACGGCGTGCTGAACGTCTCGGCCAATTGCATCGACCGCCATCTCGCCAAGCGCGGCGAGCAGACGGCGATCATCTGGGAGGGCGACGACCCGGCGAAGAGCAAGAAGATCAGCTATCGCGAGCTGCACGGCGAAGTCTGCCGCATGGCCAACGCGCTCAAGGAACTGGGCGTCAAGAAGGGCGATCGCGTGACGGTCTACATGCCGATGATTCCCGAGGCGGCCTACGCCATGCTCGCCTGCACGCGCATCGGCGCCATCCATTCGGTGGTGTTCGGCGGCTTCTCGCCCGACAGTCTCGCCAACCGCATCGTCGACTGCGACAGCAATGTCGTGATCACGGCCGACGAGGGGGTGCGCGCCGGCAAGCCGATCCCGCTCAAGGCGAACACCGACGAGGCGATCAGGAAGGCGCCGATGGTGAAGAAGGTGCTGGTGGTCAGGCACACCGGCGGAAAGATCGGCTGGGACGCCAAGCGCGACGTGTGGTGGCACGAGATCAAGGCCAAGGTCGCGGCCGACTGCCCGCCCGAGCCGATGGGCGCCGAGGATGCGCTGTTCATCCTCTATACGTCGGGCTCGACCGGTAAGCCCAAGGGCGTGCTGCACACGACCGGCGGCTATCTCGTCTTCACCTCGATGACCCACCAGTACGTGTTCGACTATCACGACGGCGACATCTACTGGTGCACGGCCGACGTGGGCTGGGTGACCGGCCACAGCTACATCCTGTACGGACCGCTCGCCAACGGCGCCACGACCCTGATGTTCGAAGGCGTGCCCAACTATCCCGACACCAGCCGCTTCTGGCAGGTCGTCGACAAGCACAAGGTCAACATCTTCTACACCGCACCGACCGCGATCCGCGCCCTGATGCGCGACGGCGAGGCGCCGGTGAAGAAGACCAGCCGTAAGAGCCTGCGGCTGCTCGGCTCGGTCGGCGAACCGATCAATCCGGAAGCGTGGCTGTGGTACCACCGCGTGGTCGGCGATTCGCGCTGTCCGATCGTCGACACCTGGTGGCAGACCGAGACCGGCGGCATCCTGATCACGCCGCTGCCCGGCGCCACCAAGCTCAAGCCCGGCTCGGCGACACGGCCGTTCTTCGGCGTCACACCGGTGATGGTCGATGCCGACGGCAAGGAGTTGCAAGGCGCCTGCTCGGGCAACCTCTGCCTGATCAATTCGTGGCCCGGCCAGATGCGCACGGTCTACGGCGATCACCAGCGTTTCATCGACACCTATTTCAAGGCCTATCCCGGCAAGTACTTCACGGGCGACGGCGCGCGGCGCGACGAGGACGGCTACTACTGGATCACCGGTCGCGTCGACGACGTGATCAACGTCTCGGGCCATCGCATCGGCACCGCCGAGGTCGAGAGCGCGCTGGTCGGCAACACCAAGGTCGCCGAGGCGGCCGTGGTCGGCTTCCCGCACGACATCAAGGGCCAGGGCATCTATGCCTACGTCACCTTGAAGGCCGGGCAGCAGCCGAGCGAGGAGCTGCGCAAGGAACTGAACAACTGGGTGCGCAAGGAGATCGGCCCGATCGCCACGCCCGACGTAATCCAGTGGGCGCCCGGCTTGCCCAAGACACGCTCCGGCAAGATCATGCGCCGCATCCTGCGCAAGATCGCCGAAAACGACTTCAGCAACCTGGGCGACACTTCCACTCTCGCCGACCCCAGCGTGGTCGACGACCTCGTGAAGCACCGCGCCCATTGAGGCGCACGAACAAGGAGAGCCATGGCCAACCCGACGACCAACCCCACCATCGGGCAACTCGCCGCGGATCTGGCCGCTGGCCGAACGACTTCGCGAAAGCTCACTGAAGCGGCGCTGGCGCGTATCGAGGATCCCGCCGGCGAAGGCCGGCGCACCTTCGTCAAGGTATGGCGCGAAGCGGCGCTGGCGTCAGCCGACGCCAGCGACATGCTGCGCAAGGTGAATGTCGTGCCGGGGCCGCTTGCCGGCATTCCGGTGTCGATCAAGAACCTGTGCGATGTGCGCGGCGAGACGACGCTCGCCGGATCCAGGGCGCTCGACGACGCGCCGCCGGCGACCGAGGATGCCCCCGTGGTGGCGCGCCTGCGGGCAGCCGGCGCGGTGATCGTCGGCAGCACCAACATGAGCGAGTTCGCCTTCTCCGGCGTGGGCACCAATCCGCACTACGGCACGCCGGGCAACCCGGCCGACCGCACGCGCGTGCCCGGCGGCTCATCCTCCGGCGCCGCGGTCTCGGTGGGCGATCAGATGGCAGTGGCGGCGCTCGGCACCGACACCGGCGGTTCGGTGCGCATTCCAGCCGCGTGCTGCGGCATCGTCGGTTTCAAGCCCACCGCGCGGCGCGTGCCGATCGACGGCGTCGTGCCGCTGGCGACCTCGCTCGATTCGATCGGGCCGCTTGCCAACACGGTCGAATGCTGCGCCATGGTCGACGCGGTGTTTGCCGCCGAGCCCATCCGCGTGCCGCAAGAAGTCCCGCTGGCCGGGCTGCGCTTCGCCATCCCCAGGCAATACATGATGGACGATCTCGATCCCGTGGTCGCGCGCGCGTTCGAGCGGGCCTGCAAGGCGCTCGAGGCCAAGGGCGTGATGATCCAGCGCATCGAGCTCAAGGAGCTGCTCGAGATCCCGCTGATCAACGCCAAGGGCGGGTTCGCGGCACCCGAGGCTTATGCCTGGCATGAGCCGGTCCTGGCACGTCGCGGCAAGGAGTACGACCCGCTGATCGCACCGCGCATTCGCCGTGGCGTGGAGATGGGCTCCGCCGACTATATCTGGCTTGGCCAGAAGCGCGCCGACCTGCAGCGGCGTGTCTCGGCGATCACGCAGAATTTCGACGCGGTCATCACGCCGACCTGCGCCATTCCAGCGCCGAAGATCGCCGATGTCAGCACGCCCGACAGCTTCACCAAGAACAACCTGCTGCTGTTGCGCAACACGGCCGTCGGCAACTTCCTCGATCGCTGCGCGATCAGCCTACCCTGCCATGCGTCCGGCGAGTTGCCGGTCGGCTTCATGATGATGGCCGAGGCGATGGCCGATAAACGGCTGCTTGGCATGGCGCGCTCCGTGGCGCCGATCGTCCGGCCGAACTGACGTTCGAGTATGATGGGTTCGGCTGGAATCGACTGGAAGGAAGCAGCCGAACCCATCATCTCTAAGCGCCGAAGCGCTGCCTGGCCTCGCGATAGGCCCCATCGAAGTCCGCCTCGAGCCGGGCGTTGAGGCCGCGGCAGGAACGCACCACCGCCACGGCCCACACGACATAGTCGCGCAAGCGCTGCTCCGTCCATCCGCGCGGCGGGCTTTGCACCAGTGCACGCAGGTTCGACGTCTTGTCGGCGATCTTCAGCAGCTTCGCGCGTCGGGACTTGCGCGGCGTCGTCTCGATCTGCAGCCGCTTGCGTTCTTCCTTGGGCAGGGACTTGTCGTCGGTCACTTCCTTCACCAGGGCCGCCACGTCGGCGCCGAACTCCCTCGCCAGGTCTTCGTACCTGGCATCGGTATCCTCGAGCGTGTCGTGCAGGAGGCCCCCCATCACCAGCACAGGATCGTCGCCATCGGTCGCCAGCGCGAGAAGGGCGGCAACTTCGGTCAGATGGTTGATATAGGGCTCGGCGCTCTCGCCCTTGCGCCGCTGCCCCACATGCCGGCGGGCGGCAAAGTCGGCGGCGCGCGCCAGCTGGACCAGGTCACTGCCCATCGCATCTCCTTGCACGGCGAGCGTGCGACGGGCCGCCTCGCTTGTCGAGCCGCCGCCATCGGCTCATCCTGCATCCATGTCGCCTGTCATGAAGGCCCTGCTCGGCGTGTGGATCGCCGTCCTCCTCGGGGCCGCCGGTTGGATCGGCTGGGATGCCTACCAGGGCAAGCAGCCGGCGATCGGCGGGCCATTCACCCTCGTCGACCAGGACGGCCATGCTTTCAGCAGCGACAACCTAAAGGGCAAGCCGACGCTGATCTATTTCGGCTACACCTATTGCCCGGACGTCTGCCCGACATCGCTGCTTCTGATGGAAACGGCGATCGAGAAGCTCGGTCCCGATGCCGCCAAGAAGGTGAATCTCGTTTTCATCACCATCGATCCGGAGCGCGACACACCCAAGCTTCTGAAAGACTATGTCGGGAATTTCGGGCCGACTTTCATCGGCCTTACCGGCACGCCCGACCAGGTGGCGGCGGCGGCGCGGGCTTATCGCGTCTATTACCAGAAGGTGCCCGGCAAGGATGGCGCGCCCTACCTGATGGACCACTCCTCGATCGTCTATCTGCTCGACCGCAGCGGGCGGTTCGTCACCCATTTCACCCACGAAGCCAAGGCCGAGACGATCGCCGCCGGCGTGCAAAGGTTGCTCTAACCGGCTGAATTGTCACGAATTGTGCACTGCGGTATTCACGTGACACACGAGTCGCGAAGAGTACAATCCGCGCGGTCATGGATCTTTACTACGCGTACGAGCTCAACCGTCGCTTCGCCCAGCCGGTCCGCCTGTGGGCCAACGCCCTCGAGCAGGTCTATTCGAGCCCCTACAACCCGCTATCCGAGACGTGGTTCGGCAAGTCGGTCGCGGCCGGCGCCGAGATCGTCGCCCGGCTGACCCAGAATTACGGCAAGCCGCAATTCGGCCTGGCGACCACTGAGGTCGACGGCACGACCGTCGCGGTCAACGAAGAGATCCTGCTGCGCAAGCCGTTCTGCCAGCTGCTGCGCTTCCGGCGCGACACCGCCAGGCGCCACCCCAAGGTCTTGCTGGTGGCGCCGATGAGCGGTCACTTCGCCACCTTGCTGCGCGGCACCGTCGAGGCGCTGCTGCCCGAGCACGACGTGCACATCACCGACTGGATCGATGCGCGCGAGGTGCCGCTCTCCCAGGGCAACTTCGATCTCGACGACTATGTCGACTACGTGATGGAATTCTGCCGCTATCTCGGGCCCGACCTGCACGTCATCGCGGTGTGCCAGCCTTCCGTGCCCGTCCTGGCGGCGGCGTCGCTGATGGCCGAGGCCAGGGACCCGCGCCAGCCCAAGTCGCTGACTTTGATGGGCGGGCCGATCGACACGCGCCGCAGCCCGACCGTGCCCAACGATCTGGCGATGCGCAATTCGATGATGTGGTTCCGCCAGAACGTCATCTCGACGGTGCCCTTCAACTATCCGGGCGCCATGCGGCGCGTCTATCCCGGTTTCGTGCAGCTCACGAGCTTCATCACCATGAATCTCGATCGGCACGTCAACGCGCACATGCGCCAGTTCGAGTATCTGATCAAAGGCGACGACGATCACGCCGACGCGCACCGGACCTTCTACGACGAATATCTCGCGGTGATGGACCTCACCGCCGAGTTCTACCTGCAGACCATCCAGGTCGTGTTCAAGGAACACCAACTGCCGCGCGGCGTCTGGCTAAGCCGTGGCCGCAAGATCGATCCGTCGGCAATCGAAACGGCATTGTTGACGGTGGAAGGCGAGCTCGACGACATCTCGGGCATCGGCCAGACGCGGGCCGCCCATGCCCTCACGCCGAACATTCCCGGCGCACGCCATGTGCACTGGGAACAGCCGCGCGTCGGCCACTACGGTATCTTCAACGGCCGCAAGTGGCGCGAGCAGATCATGCCGCGCGTGCGGGATTTCATACGCGCCAACGACTTGGCTGCGCCCGCCCAACCTTAGAGCGCTTCCGGTCAAAGGAACCGGCCGACGGGGTCGGCGTTCTTCCTCTGCCCTTCAGAGGAGGTTCATCCCATGAAGAATGTGACACGCCGTCGCCTGTTCGGCGGTATCGCCGTCGTGGCCGGCACGGCCGCACTGGCTCCGTCGGCGATGGCGCAGCTGCAGGCCGAGATCTACGTTCCGGAAGCGCCGCCGCCGCCTCGCGTGGAGGTGGTCCCGGTTCTGCCGCGTGAACGGGTCGAGCGTGAGTTCTGGCAGCCCGGCCATTGGCGCTGGAACGGCCACGAATACGTCTGGATCGGCGGACACTATGTCGAACGCCCGCGGATGGGCGCCGTCTGGGTGCCGGGCCGCTGGGAGCGCCGCCCGGGTGGCTGGCTCTACATCGAAGGTCACTGGAGCTGACCTCGGTTCCTTCTGATCTGCCCGACGAGTAGCGTATGGGCCTCGAACAACAATGGACCAATGCCGCCAACGTCTTGGTGGCATTGGTCACGACGTATGGCTTGCGGGTTATTGGCGCCATCATCATCCTCGGTGCGGGATGGTGGGGTGCCCGTTTGCTTTATGGCGCCATTGTCCGGCTGTGCATGCGCACGACGCGCCTCGACCGGACCATCACTCTCTTTCTCGCCAACGGCGCGCGCTACACGTTGCTGGTCTTCACCTTCAGCGCCGTGCTGTCGACGTTCGGCGTGGCGACGACGAGCTTCGTCGCCGTGCTGGGCGCCCTCGGCATCGCCATCGGCCTCGCCCTCCAAGGTACGCTGAGCAACCTCGCCGCCGGCATCATGCTGGTGCTGTTCCGGCCCTTCCATATCGGCGATCGCATCGAGACCGGCGGCGTGATCGGCACGACGCGCGAGATCAACCTCTTCTATAGCGAGGTCGACACCGACGACAACGTGCGCGTGATCATCCCCAACGGCAAGCTGTGGGGCGAGATCGTCAAGATCCCGTCGCGCAACGACACCGAGCGGGTCGAATTGAAATTCACGCGGCCGCTGTCGGACGACGTCGACTCCGTCATCACGCGCGTGCGCGACATCGTGCGACGCGACAAGCGCGTTCGCGAAGTCGCGCAGATCGGCATCGAGGTCTTGAACGACGCCAGCTACGTGTTGGTGACGCGCGTATGGGTGCCGCGGCGGGAAGCCATGCAGGTGCACTTCGACATCAATCGCGCGGTCAGTGAAGAGTTTCAGCGCCACGCGCGCGCCGCCGATTAGGCGGTTCTTCGCATGCCGCATGAATCGGCGGCATGTTTTCGCCGCACGGCCTCCACGATCGGTTCGCTGAAAGTATCGGTACGCCACAAATTACTGATGCAGCGCTGACACGCTTGGCCTGCGTTCACCTCGCTTGCACGCAAATGCCGTTTGTCAGCCGCTTTTGGCCAGCTCAATCGCGTTACCCACCTCAACCAACACAGTTGTGGAGTTTGTCATGACGGTACGTAAATCCATCGGCCTCGCGCTCGCGGCCGGGGCTGCCTTGCTGGCGGCGCCGCTGGCCGCCAGCGCGCAGCAGATGAACTCGAGCTGGGAGGGCTTCTACGCCGGTCTCAACGCCGGCGGCGAATGGGGCCAGACCTCGGCCGCCCTCGGCTACAGCGCCAGCGGCGGCGGCGGACTGTTCGGGACCGGCAGCGGATTCCTGGGCGGCGCGCAGGTCGGCTACAACTGGCTGATCGGGCCGGTCGTCCTCGGCCCCGAAGTCGACTTCCAGGGTTCGACCATGACGTCGAACATCAACGGCGGCGTCGGCAACTCGACGATCAACGCCACGTCGAGCATGCCGTGGTTCAGCACCTTCCGCGTGCGCGCGGGCTATCCGGTCGGCTCGGTGATGCCCTACGTCACCGGCGGCGCGGTATGGGGCCATCAGCGCCTGCAGGGCATGGACACGCCCAACGGCTATTTCGACGTATCCAACAACTTCTGGACCTACACGTTCGGCGGCGGCATCGAGGGCAAGCTGAACGACAAATGGTCGGCCAAGCTCGAGTATCTGTGGCTCGGCACGCCCGACACGCCGCTGTCGTCGCCGGCCACGACCAGCATCAGCGAACGCTCGATCGGCAACGTCGTGCGCGTCGGCGTGAACTACCGCTTCAACTAGGCCTGACTGCAACCAGTCGCTCCCCCGGTCGTTCTCCTTGTGGATGACTGGGGGAGTACACTTTTGGCCCTGACACTTTCAGTGCTGCTGGCCTTGCTTGGCATTGCAGCCTTTCCGTGCTGGCGCCATAGCGCGCGCTGGGGCTACCTGCCGAGCATGGCGGTCGGCTTCCTGCTCGTCCTGCTGGCCGCAGTGACGGTCGGCGGCAAGCCATTGACGGACGATGCCCGCATCGCCCGGCTCAAGCAGCCGGTCACTATCGTGCACGACGTCAACGTCGCCAACGCCGCCGACCGGATCGAAGGCGGACCGACGACCGCGCCCTGAACTAGTGCCGCGCTGCCTGGCCGCCATCCAGGGTCATCACCACCCCGCTGATATAGCTCGCCCGGTCGGAGGCGAGGAACACCGCCAGATCGGCCACCTCGTCGGGCTCGGCGGCACGTCCGAACGGCATGTGCTTGGTGAGCTCGCGCCAGCGCTCGGCGTCGCCAAACTGCTTCTGCGCCTGCGAGCGCAGCAGGGTCTCCATGCGGTCGGTGCGCGTCGCCGGCGGATTGATCGCCACCACCCGCACGCCCTGCTCGACGCTTTTGGAACCGACGGCGCGCGTGAAGGCCATGAGGCCTGCGTTGGCCGTCGTGCCGGCGACGTAGTCGTAGTTGTAGGACTCGCCGGCGAGCCCGATGATGTTGACGATTGCACCCCTCTTGCGCGCGTACATCTTCTCCAGCATGGCGCGCGTGGCGTTCACGTAGCCGAACATTTTGAGCTCCCACGCCTCGCGCCACTTGGCTTCGGTCATGCCGAAGATGTCGCCGCGCGGGATGGCGCCGGCGTTGTTCACCAGGATGTCGGCATGGCCCACCTTGCCGACGACCTCCCGCACCGTGTCGCCCTTGGAGAAGTCGGCCGGATAGATCTCGACCGGCACGTTGTGGCGGCTGCGGATCTTGTCGCGCGCCGCCTCGAGCGATTCCTTCGAACGCGAGGCGATGTGCACGCTGCAGCCTTCGGACGCGAACGCCATGGCGCAGGCGAAGCCGATGCCGCGACTGCCACCGGTGATCAGGACCGTCTTGCCGGCAAGTTTCATATCCATGGGATGATCTCCTAGAGGCGATAGGTGCTGTCGATGGCGGCACGGCCGTCGGCGGTCTTGACCCGGCCGTCCTTCACCATCTGGATGAGATGCGCCAGCATCGAGCGGCCGGCGGCGGCATGCAGATGTTGCGGCACGTCGGCGTAGTTCCTGGCCACCATCTGCGGGATCGTCTGCGGCCCCTCCTTGAGGCGCGCCATGATCTGCGCCTCGCGGGCGAGCCGATGCTCGATATAGGCCTGCACGAACGGATGCGGGTTGCGGATCTCCGCGCCGTGTGTGGGGATGTAGAGCTGCTCGCCGCGCGGCAGGAGCTTGCGCAGGGAAGCGAAGTAATCGGCCATGTTGCCGTCGGGCGGCGAGATCACTGCCGTCGACCAGCCCATAACGTGATCGCCCGACAGCAGCGCGTTGTCTTCCTTGAGCGCGAAGCAGAGATGGTTGGAGATGTGGCCTGGCGTGTAGACCGCCTCGACGTTCCAGCGGTCGCCCGCCACCACGTCGCCGTCGTTGAGCTTGATGTCCGGTGCGAACGAAAAATCGCCCTCCTGCTCGGTCGCCACGCCGGCCGGCGTCGGATGCGGCCCGTAACTATAGACCTTGGCGCCGGTCGCCCGGGCGATCGCTGGCGTCGCCGGCACGTGGTCGACATGGGTGTGGGTGACGAAGATGTGCGTCACGGTTTCGCCGCGCACCGCGTTCAGGACGGCGTCGATGTGGTCCTGCTGGTCGGGCCCGGGATCGACGATCGCCACCTTGCCGTGGCCGATGATGTAGGTGCCGGTGCCCTTGAAGGTGAACGGGTTGGGATTGCGCGCCACCACGCGCCGCACGAGCGGCGTCACTTCCATCGCGGTGCCATAGTCGAACTTGAAATCCTTGATGAAGGGGATGCCGGGCATCCGATTCCTCTTTCAGTGGGCGGGCGGGGTGAGCTTGTAGATTGAATTGCGGCGATCCGAGGAGACATAGACCGTGCCCGATTTGGCGACCGCGACGCCGGTCGTCACCAGCGCCGGCGGTCCGCCGGGATAGGTTTCCAGCCCTATATCCAGATTGGCGGCTATGACTGTCTTGGCGCCTGTCGCCGGATCAATCATCAGGATGCGCCGCTGGCCCACTTCAGCAATGTAGATCTTGCCGTCGGGGCCGACGTCGATGCCCTCGGGCCCGGCCAGGCCGTCGACCACCGTCCGGCGCGCGCCCGACGCAAGATCGAGCGAGGTCACCGCGCCCGCGCCGTTCTCGGTGACGTAGATCACGTTGCCCGGACCCTGCGCCATCGCCACCGGCGCGCGCAGATCCTTGACGACGGTGCTGCGCTGCTTGCCGTCGGCGCTCACCTTCACCAGGTTGCCGCTGCCCAGCTCGGCGACATAGAGCGTACCGTCATTGCCCTCGATCGCGTCGGCCGGACGATTGAAGTCGGCCAAAGTCGCGGCCAGCTTGTTGGTCTTGCGATCGACCTTCTCGACGGTGTTGGAGAACCAGCTCGACAGCAGCACGTGCCGGGGGCCGATCGAGATGCCGAGCGGATAGTTGTGCGTGTCGCCGTGCACGCGCAGCACGTCGGATACCGCCCCGTTAGCGCCGTCGACCGTGCGATAGCTGAAGACGTCGGCGACGTGCACCGTCTCCTTGCCGTTGTCGCTCACCACGGCGAGATCGGTCGGGATCGCGAGCTTGCCTTCGACGATCGTCCGGGCGGCGCCGGTCGCCTTGTCGACCAGATAGATGCCGTTGTCGGTCATCGACGTCACGAACAGCCGGCCGCGCGAATCGAACGCCAGATTGTCGAGCCCGGGCTTGAGCGAGGCCACCAGCTTCTTGGCCTTGCTGGTCAGGCTGACGCTCCACACCGAGCCGGTGCCGGTGTCGACGACGTAGAGGTTGTCGCGGTTCTGCGGATCGAGGTTGGCCGCCGCCGGCGTCACGAAGCCGCTCGCCACGACGTCGACGGCGCCGTTCTCGAGATTGACCTTCACCGCCTGGCCCTTGAACCACAGCGGGCCATAGAGGAAGCCGTCGTCGCGATTGATCTCGAAGCCGTTCAGGCCGCCCAGCTTGTCGGCGACCTTGCGCAGGTCGCCGCGCTGCAACGACTTGAACTCAGGCTTGTCGAAATTCTTGAGGTCGATCTCGTACAGCGCGTCGCCCAGGAACACCTCGGAGACATAGAGCTTGCCGTCCTTGCTGAAGGCGAGCGAATTGGGGCCGGAGAAGCCGCCCACCTCGACGGTCTTGTTGCCGCGCCGGATATAGACCTTGCCCATCAGGAAGGCGGTCCACGCCATCGTGCCGTCCTCGGCGAAGGCGATGTCGTCGGCCATGCCGGTGGGCGGATTGACCGCGGGCTCCACTTCGCCCGAATCGACCTGCACGCGGTAGATCGTCTGGCCGAGCACCGAGCCCGCGAACAACTGGTCGTCCTTGTTGAAGGCAATGCCGTGCACGCCATGGAACCACGAGCCCGGCACCAGGAATTGCTGGGTGTATTCCCTGGTCGGAAGCGGCGCCGATGCCGGCTGCGCCATCGCGGTACCGGCAACGCCCAGTGCCAGCGCCGCCCCCGCGATCACACGCCCCAACCCCATCCTGCGCCTCCATGCCGTGCCGGCGGCGCGGACTTTAGACCGGCTGTTCTTGATCGGCCAGCATTGAGGGCCCGTCGGCCGCTCTTCGCTATTATTTGAAAGCCTTGTGGCTCCCCGTGATTCCTCAGGCGCAGCGCGCTAGCGGAAAGTGTGGAAAGCCCTCGCGGAGCAGAAGCAAGGCAGGCGAAGGCGTCGTCACTCTAGCGCCGGTGTTAGAAGGAACCCGATTGGTTTCCACAGTCCTTCCTTGCCGCCCATCTGTAGCTATAGAGTCGGCGGCAAGCCCGAATTCGAATTCCGCAGGAGGAAAACCATGGCTGGTCCGCTCTCGGGACTGACGATCGTCGAACTGGCCGGCATCGGGCCCGGTCCGATGTGCTCGATGATGCTGGGCGACATGGGCGCCGACGTGATCCGCATCGACAGAACAAAGGCGCATGTCATGGACCGCATCGCCGACCCGAAATTTGCGGTGCACAACAGGAGCCGTCGCTCGGTCTCGGTCGACCTGCAGAAGAAGGAAGGCGTCGAGGTCGTGCTGCGCCTGATCGAGAAGGCCGACGGCCTCACCGAGCCGTTCCGGCCGGGCGTCGCCGAGCGGCTGGGCCTTGGCCCCGAGGTCTGCCTCAAGCGCAATCCCAGACTGGTCTATGGCCGCATGACCGGCTGGGGCCAGGAAGGGCCGCTCGCCAAGGCGGCCGGCCACGACATCAACTACATCGCGCTCACCGGCGCGCTGCATGCGATCGGCAGCAAGGAAAAGCCGATGCCGCCGCTCAATCTCGTGGGCGATTTCGGCGGCGGCGGCATGCTGCTTGCCTTCGGCATGGTGTGCGGGCTGCTCGAGGCGCAGCGCTCCGGCAAGGGCCAGGTCGTCGACGCCGCCATGGTCGATGGCGCGGCCCTGCTGCTCGGCGGCATCTACGGCATGATGGGCGCCGGCATCTGGAACGACGACAGTCGCGAAGCCAACCTGCTCGACGGCGGCGCGCATTTCTACGGCACCTACGAGACCAAGGACGGCAAATTCGTCTCGATCGGCTCGATCGAGCCGCAATTCTACGACGAGCTGCTCGAGAAGACCGGACTGAAGGGCCAGTCGCTGCCGCCGCAGATGGACCGCAAGGCATGGGCCCAGCTCAAGAGCCGGCTCGAAGGGATCTTCCGCACCAAGACGCGCGACGAATGGTGCGCGATCATGGAAGGCACCGACATCTGCTTTGCGCCGGTGCTCACCATGAAGGAGGCCTCGCAGCATCCGCACGCCAAGGCGCGCAACGCCTATGTCGACGTCGCGGGCTTCGCCCAGCCGGCTGCCGCACCGCGCTTCTCGCGCACCAAGGAAGGCGTCAGGGGTCCGGCCGCCAGGCGCGGCCAGCACACCGAGGAGGTGCTGGGCGAGCGCGGCTTCTCGGCCAAGGAGATCGGCGAGCTCAGGCAGGCCGGCATCGTCGGCCCGCAGCCGTGACGTACCCGGCTTGATCCGCGCCTTCGAACTGGCGGTCCGGCAATTGTCGGACCCCAAGCTACGCGGCGTGATCTGGCAGTCGCTGCTGCTGTCGCTGGTGCTGCAGGTCGCGATCGCCGCGCTGGCATGGTGGGGGCTGCATCATTTCGCCGCCTTCCAGTGGCACTGGGTGAACGAGCTGATCGTCTGGCTGGGCGGCGGCGCCGTGATCGTGATGGCCGTGCTGTTCTTCCCGGCAAGCTTCGGCATCGTGGTGTCGATCTTCAGCGAGAAGATCGCCGACATCGTCGAAAGCGAGCACTACCCTCGGCTTGGGCCGGCGCGCGGCATCCCGATCTGGACCGGCATCTGGACCGGGCTGGTCTTCCTGCTGGCCGTGATCGTGCTCAACCTCGTGATGCTGCCGCTCTACATACTGGCGCTGTTCATCGCCGGGCTGGGCGCGGTGCTGTTCTACGGCATCAATGGCTGGCTGACCGGCCGTGTCTACTATGAGCAGGTGGCGCTGCGCCGGCTCTGCCCGGCCGACGTCAAGGCCTGGCGCAAGGCCAATGTCGGCATCCTGTGGCTCACCGGCATCGTCATCGTGTTTCTAGGCACCGTTCCGGTGCTCAACCTGCTGGTGCCGGTGCTGGGCACGGTCGCCATGGTGCATGTGGCACAAACGCTCACGCCGCCCCGGCGCTAGCTGGCCCCTCTTCAACCTACCGCCCGGCCAGAGCTAGACTTGCGGCCGATGAAAGCGGGCCTTGGGGCAATCGCCGCCGTGCTGCTGCTCGGCGGCTGCGTGACGACCAACTCGGAACCGACCTATTCGCTGACCGGCAGCGAAAAGGGCGTGTTCCATTCGCTCAATGCCGGCCGGCCGATCCCGGTCAGCCAGATCAAGGGCATGGACGAGACGCAGCTGGTGGCGACCTTCGGGCCGCCGAGCCTCGACCGCCGCGATGGGGCGACCCGGGCGCTGCGTTACCAGTCCGACGGCTGCACGCTCTTCATCTATATGACCTCCGGCCACGCCCAATACTCCGAGGCCTACGATCCGCAGCTGCGGCCGCTGATCGATGTCGACCAATGCGCGGGCTCGGTGGCGGCGCAGAAGCGCAAGGCGTGATCCAGCCGGCTACTTGCCGCCGCGATCCTCACGCCACAGATCGAGCCGCTCCTGCACCGGGCGGTCGGAGAAGGAGAACAGCACCGCCTCCTTCTTGGCTCTGTGCACGACCTTGGCCCAGCTCGGCACGACGAAGTGGTCGCGCTTCTTCCAGGCGAAGGTCTTGTCGCCGATCGTGCTCTCGCCCTCGCCCTCGACGACCGAGAACACCGTGCCGTCGGTGCTGCGGTAGGGCGCGCTGGCGAAGCCCTGGGGCAGGAGCTGCATGAAGGTGCCCATCGTCGCCATCGGCGAGCCGCCATTGGCCGGATTGACGTAGCGCAGCTTGTAGCCGTGGCAGGCGTCGGGCGGGCCGGCCTTGGCGAGTTTCGCCAGCGCCTCGCGTGTGCGCGCATAGGGATAGTTGAAGATCGGCGAGGTCTGCCTGGCCGGCTTCCAGTCGACCGGCAGCAGGCCTGAGGCGAACTTCGCATCCGACGTGCCTTCCGGCGCGGTGATCGCCTGCTCGTCCTCGGCGCCGTTCTCGGCGAAGCCCGCGTTGAACATGGCGATCATCGGGATGTCGAGCCCGTCGAGCCACACCATGGGCTTCGACGAATGGTTGCCGTGGTCGTGCCACGTCCAGGTCGGCGTGATGACGAAGTCGCCCTCGCGCATGATCGTGCGCTCGCCGTCGACGGCGGTGTAGGCGCCCTCGCCCTCGACGATGAAACGCAGCGCCGACTGGGTGTGGCGATGAGACGGCGCCACTTCGCCCGGCAGGATGAGCTGCAGGCCGGCATAGAGCGTCGGCGTGATGCACGAGCTGCCGGGCATCGCCGGGTTCTCGAGGATCAGCACCCGGCGCACCGCCTCCTTGGCGGTGATCAAGGTGCCGGATTCCATCAGGAACGGCCGCACCTTGTCGTAGTCCCAGGCGGCGGGCACGTATTTCGGCGCCGGGCTGGGCGGCACCAGCTGGTGCAGCGATTCCCAGAGCGGCGCCATTGAGAGCCCGCCGATGCGCTCGTAGAAGTCGCGGCGGGCGTTGTTGCGCGTGGATGCGCCGTCCATGACGCTCCTCCTATTCGGCGGCGCGCAGCAGCGGTGCGCCGAGCCGGCGCGCTGCACAGTTGCGGGCGGCCTCGGCGAAAGCCTCGAACAATTTCATCGACACCGGATTCTCGAGCGCACGATGCTCGGGATGCCACTGCAGGGCAAGCGTGAAGGCCGCCGCATCGGGCACGCTGAACGCCTCGACCTGGCCGTCGTCGGCTATCGCCTCGACCCTGGCGCGCTCGGCCAGACGATCGACGCCCTGGGCGTGCAGCGAATTCACCATCAGCCGGCGCTGGCCGACCAGTTTGTCCAGCAGGCCGCCTTCGACCACCTCGACCGGATGGGCGACGGCATAGTTCTCGTCGGCGGTCGCGGCCTTGGGCGAGCGATGGTCGCGCCGTCCCGCGACCTCGTGCACGAGCTGATGCAGGGTGCCGCCCAGCGCCACGTTCACCTCCTGCGCCCCGCGACAGATCGCGATCAGCGGCACGCCATGGTCGATCGTGTGCCGGATGAGCGGCAGGGTGGTGGCATCGCGCGCCGCGTCGTGCGCCGTGCCGGGGCGTGACGGCTCGCCCTCATAATGGTGCGGCTCGACGTTGGACGGACTGCCGGTCAGCAGCACGCCGTCCAGGGTCTCGAGCAGCCGGTCGAGCGCCTCGGTCATGGCATTGTCGCCGAGCTCCGGGCCCATCGCCGGAATCACCACGGGAAGGGCGCCGATGGCGCGGATGACGGCCTGGATGTACTTGTCGCCCACGGCGTGGTGCCAGCCGCCGCGGCCATTTTCCCTGAAGCAGGCAGAAACGCCCACCAGCGGCCGGAGAGAGGGTCGATCCATCGCAAATATTTTCGCCATGGGGCGGTTTTTTGCAATCGCCGCCGCGACGCACCTGACCAGCGCCTTGTGCAGTGCAGCCCTGCGTGGTACCGCCCGCGCGCCTGTTCAGTGAAAGAAAGCATGACCGACATCCCCCAGCCCCCCAATGCCGGCCCCACCCCGGGCCAGGCCAAGGCCGTCCCGCTCACCATGCACGGCCAGTACATCAAGGATCTGAGCTTCGAGAATCCGCGGGCGCCGCAGAGCCTGATCGAGCAGAAGCAGCCGCAGCTCACGCTGAACGTCGCCGTCAACACCCGCCAGTTCGACCCCAAGACCTTCGAGGTCACCCTGGCCATCGAGGCTAGCGCGCAGACGCAGGAGAAAGAGCCGCTGTTCATGCTCGAGCTGGTCTATGCCGGCACCGTCTCGCTGGCGCCCGACGTGCCGCAGGAGGCGATGGGCCCGCTGCTGTTCATCGAGACGCCGCGGCTGCTCTTCCCGTTCGCGCGCTCGATCGTCGCCAACGCCACGCGCGAGGCGGGCTTCCCGCCGCTCAACATAGCCCCCGTCGATTTCGTGGCGCTCTACCGCAACCAGCTCGCCCAGCAGCAGGCCAGCGGCGCCATGCCGTCGGGCCCGGTTGGGCACGCCTGAACAACGCGGCTACGGGAAGAGTCGCCGTACAGGTTCACGATCAGGTTGATCGATCCTCCTTCGTCGACCGTCTTCGCCAGGAAAGCGCGATGCGGTTCGAGCTTGTCTAGCAGGCCGGTGACTTCCTTGAAAAAGTGGCGCTTGCCCGCCTACGGCTTGAGCCAGAGCGGGTCCTTCAGCTTCTTCAGGAACTCGGCATGGGCGGCGAGCTCGGCGGCGCTCGGCGCGAAGGTCCGCACCGGCCGGGCGGGGCCGGCGGGCATCGCCGCGATGGCGCCCAAGGCACGGACGGCGACTTCGGCGGCGAGGCCGAGGTCGCGCTGGCGGCCGCCGCTCAGCTCGAGATAGACCTCGGCCAGCAGCTCGGCATCGAGCAGTGCGCCGTGCTTGGTGCGGTTGGAGTTGTCGATGGCGAAGCGCTCGCACAGCGCGTCGAGGCTGGCACGCTGGCCCGGGAATTTGCGGCGCGCGACCGAGACGGTGTCGACATAGGTGTTGGCGAGCTTGGGCCGCTTCAGCCGCTCCAGCTCGGCATTGAGGAAGCCCAGGTCGAACTGTGCGTTGTGGATGACGAGCTGCGCATCGCCGATGAATTCCAGCAGCTCCTCGACCTTGTCGGCGAACAGGGGCTTGTCGGCCAGGAACTCGTCGGTCAGGCCGTGGATGTCCTGAGCGCCTGCGGGCATCGGCATCTCGGGATTGAGATAGAGCTGCAGCGAGCGGCCGGTGGCGACCATGTTGACCAGCTCGATGCAGCCGATCTCGACAACGCGATGGCCGGCCAGCGGATCGAGGCCGGTGGTCTCCGTGTCGAGGACGATTTCCCGCATGCCTCGCTTGTAGCCTGTTTCCGGCGCTACTTGCGATGGGCCTGCGCGAGCCGGGCTGTGAATTTCTCCCGCCAGGGATGAAGCGGCCAGGAGCGCGGCGGCAAGCGCTTCAGGCGGGCGACCGCGCGCTCGAGCGCCTGACGGGTCGGAGCGAGGCCGAGGCCGGTCGGGATGACGATGGTCGCGCGGGCCCGCTTGGTCCGGTCGGGCACCTGCTGGCGCAGGATGCCGGCAAATTTCTCCTCGCTCATGCCGGGCCGCGCCAGCACGCGGCGGCGCTGCAGGAAGGCGGGCGCGCTCACCACCATCACCGCATCCATGCGCCGCTCGCCCTTGCCCTCGAACAGGAGCGGGATGTCGAGCACGACCAGCGGCACGCCGCGGCGCGAGGCGCTCTTGAGGAACGCGCGCTGCTTCTGGCCGACCAGCGGATGCACGATCGCCTCGAGCTTGCGCAACGCCTCCTTGTTGCCGAACACGCGCGCGCCCAGCGCCTGGCGGTCGAGCACGCCGTTCCTGACCACGCCGGGGAACGCCGCCTCGATCGCCGGCAGCGCCGCCCCGCCGGGCTTCTGCAGCTCGTGAACGGCGGCATCGGCGTCGTACACAGGCACACCCATCTGCCGCAGCATCTTCGCGGCGGTCGACTTGCCCATGCCGATGGAGCCGGTCAGCCCGACGATGACCATCCTTCAGGGCACCGTCACTCAGGGGATGAGGATGGTCTGGCCTGTCGTCTTGCGGCTCTCGAGATCGATGTGCGCCTGGGCGGCCTCGGCCAGCGGATAGCGCTGGTCGATGGCGATCTTCACCTTGCCGCTCTTCACCATCTTGAACACCGCCTTGGCCGCCGCCTCGAGCTCCTTGCGGGTCGAGGTGTAGGCGCCGAGGCTGGGCCGCGTGACGTAGAGCGAGCCCTTGGCATTGAGGATGGCGAGATTCTGCGGCGGCACCGGGCCCGAGGCGTTGCCGAACGAGACCATCAGGCCGCGCGGCTGCAGGCAATCGAGCGAGGCGGCCCAAGTGTCCTTGCCGACGCCATCGACGACGACCGGCACGCCACGGCCCTTGGTGATCTGCTTCACCCGCTCGACGATGTTCTCCTTGGTGTAGTCGATCACCCACTTGTAGCCATTCTTCCTGGCGAGCGCCGCCTTCTCGGGCGACGACACCGTGCCGATCACCTTGTAGCCGCGCGCCTTGGCCCACTGGCCGAACAACAGGCCAACGCCGCCTGCGGCGGCGTGGAACAGGATGATGTCGCCCTTGCGCAGCCAATCCTTGGGCGTGTGGTCGACCAGGTATTCGGTCGTCATGCCCTTCAGCATGATGGCGGCCGCCTCCTCGTCGCTCACGCCCTTGGGCACGTGCACGAGCTGCTCGGTGCCCATGACGCGCTCCTGGCAATAGGCGCCCAGCACGCCGCAATAGGCGACACGGTCGCCCTTCTTGAAGCCCTTGGTCTTGGGGCCCACCTCGACGATCACGCCCGCCGCCTCGCGGCCGACGGCGTTGGGCAACGGCGTCTGGTAGAGGCCGGAGCGGGTGTAGATGTCGATGAAATTGAGGCCGATGGCGGTGTGCCTGATCCTCACCTGGCCGGGGCCGGGCGAGCCGACCTCGACGTCGGCCAGCTGCATCTTTTCCGGGCCGCCATTTTCATGAATCAAGATGGATTTCGGCATTCTCGTCCCCCCTTTGGTCGCCCCGAGCGTTGAAGGCGACGAGTATAGTGACCGGCCCTTTCCGCGCCAGCCTCGCCAGCTCCGGGAGTTTGCATGAACCGGCGTCGATTCATCCTGACTGCCAGCGCCTCGGCCCTGCCCGCGCCGGCGCTGGCCCAGAACAAGGCCGCGGCCCCGCTCAGGAGCGCCAAAGCGGCCTACCGGCTGGTGACGCTGGCGTCGGGGCTGGTGCAGCCCTGGAGCATCGCCTTCTTGCCGGATGGTCGGATGCTGATCACCGAAAGACCCGGTCGGCTCAGGGTCTTTGCCGACGGCCGCCTCGAGCCGCGCGCACTGGCGGGCGTGCCGGAAGTATACGCCGCGGGCCAGGCCGGGCTGCTCGATGTCTGCCTGCATCCGGACTTCGCGCGCAATCGCGTTCTCTACCTGTCCTATGTCGACTCCGGCCAAGGCGGTGCCGCGACCGCGGTGGCGCGCGCCGAGTTGACCGACGCCGGGCTCAAGAACACGACGCGCATTTTCGAGGCGCTGCCGCGGCGGCCGGGCAGCCTCAATCTCGGCTCGCGGATCGTCTTCGATCGCGCCGGCCTGATGTATGTGAGCTGCGGCGATCGCTTCCAGATGCAGCAGGCGCAGGATCTCGGCGATCTC
This sequence comes from Reyranella sp., assembly GCA_035651335.1. Lineage (GTDB taxonomy): Bacteria > Pseudomonadota > Alphaproteobacteria > Reyranellales > Reyranellaceae > Reyranella. Next base: position 233,562 of record DASRFX010000107.1, read on the forward strand.
GCCGGCAAGATCGTGCGATTGAAGGAAGACGGCTCGGTCCCCGCCGACAACCCGTTCGTCGGCCGGCAGAACGCGCGGCCCGAGATCTTTTCCTGGGGGCATCGCAATCCGCAGGGGCTGGCGATGCATCCCGAGACCGGCAAGATCTGGGAAGTCGAGCACGGCCCCAAGGGCGGCGACGAGCTCAACATCCTGAAGGCCGGCGCCAACTACGGCTGGCCGGTCGTCACCTACGGCACCAACTACGACGGCAGCATCATCACCAACGAGCGCCATCGCGACGGCATGGAGGACGCGCTGCGCACCTGGGTGCCGTCGATCTCGCCGTGCGGCCTCGCCTTCTATACTGGCGACAAATTTCCCGGCTGGAAGGGCTCGCTGTTCACCGGCGGCTTGTCGGCCGAGCACGCCCTGCATCGCATCGAGCTCGACGGCGAGAAGTATCGCGGCGAAGAGCGGCTGCTCGAGGACCATCTTCCCTATATCCGCGACGTACGCCAGGGGCCGGACGGTTTGCTCTACCTTGTCACGCAGAGCGGGAATGGTGGATTGTATCGCCTCGAACCCGCGTAAGAGTTCTCCTCCGACATGCCGGCCCCTCGTCTCATCCTCGCGTCTGCAAGTCCGTCGCGGCGCCGCATGCTCGAGCAGGCCGGCCTCGTCTTCACGGTCGAACCGTCCGGCGTCGACGAGGACGAGATCAAGCGCAGCCTGCTCGGCGAACGCGCCACGCCGCAGGACATCGCCGAGAAGCTTGCGGAGATGAAGGCGCTGCGCGTCTCGGCGCGCCATCCGGAGGCGATGGTGGTCGGCGCAGACTCCACACTCGCCTGCAGCGGCCGGATGTTCGACAAGCCGCCAAGCATGGAGGCTGCCCGGCAGCAGCTGCTCGCCCTGCGCGGCCAGACGCACGAGCTCTTCTCGTCGGTCGTCGTCGCCAAGGCCAATGCGCGATTGTGGCACTGCACCGAGCGCGGGCGCCTCACCATGCGGGACTTCACCGAGCCCTTCCTCGATGCCTATCTCGCGCGCACCGGCGAGGGCGTGCTGGCGTCGGTCGGCGCCTACCAGCTCGAGACGCTCGGCGTCCATCTCTTCGCCCGGATCGACGGCGACACGCCCTCGCCGGTGCGCGCGAGATAGGCATCGAGGAAGGGCTCGGTGAAGTCCCGCATGGTGAGGCGCCCG
>DASRFX010000108.1:0-22738 GCA_035651335.1 Reyranella sp.
AGGGGCGCGCATGTGTTCCAGCTCGTTCCACGGGTCGATCACCACGACTTGGGCATTGATGCGCTGCACGGCCATCTCGAGGCGGTCCAGCAGCCATGCCAAGTCAGTGTCCGCATCGTCCGCCGGCCGCAGGAACAGGAAATGCTCCTCGATCCAGGCGTCAGCCGCAGCCTTCTCCTCGGGGCTCATGGCACGCTCAAGCTTGCCAGCGTGGAAGGTCCGCAGCGCGCGGCGGTGGTCCGGTTTGGGCCGTTGCTCGAAGCTGGCGAAGACCGCGCGCCACTGATAGCGCCGCACAAGGCGGCCCACGACCTCGTTGACGAAGCTGGTCTTGCCCGTGCCGGGCGTGCCCGAAACTACAGCCAGGTCCCCAAGCCGCACGCGGTAGTGTTCGCCCAAACCCACAATCCCGATGTCCTTGGCAGGGTTGGCCGGCGGCTCGGCAAGTTCGCTCAGGCGGTAGATGTCGGGTGTGCTGAACCATGCCGCGCGCTCGATCGATGCCTGCAGGCCGCGCGCCCCATGCAGCCGGAATGTATCGGCTGCGCCGTTGCAGCCCTTGGGCCACGGCAGCCAGCGGCAGCGGGGGCGCCCGAACTGTGCCGCCAGATCCTCGCGCACTTCGGCGCCCTCGGGTCCTTCGCTGATCGCCAGGATGATCTGCGAGCCTTCCCAGAATTGCCGGGTCTCGTCGATGCACTCCCAGCGGCGGCCACCGATCGGCCGTAGGAACGGCAGCGCCACCGTCCGCTTGTGGCCGGCGGTCATGAACGCCCAGCAGGCGGGAATGCTGTCGGTAACGATGATGGGTTGATCCTTCAGCGTCAGATCCCACAGGGCGCCGACGTTGTAGAGGCCATCGCAGCTCCCGACCGTGCGCACTGGCTCGAACATGCCCGTGACGTAGCGCCGGATCTGCACGCCGGCCTGCTTCCCATCCTCGAGGAACGGCACGACCAGCGCCCCCGGAATATCCTTCGCCTCGCCGATCTGCAGGCCGCCAGCCAAGGCCGTGAACTGTTCCTCAGTGAAGCCCTGACCCTGGGCCCAGACCAACGCGCCCGCCGAAAGAGGCTGCGCCTGCTCGCGCATCATGGGCACCACCGCGCTCATGGTTGGCCCTCCGCCCAGGCGGCCCGATGTGATTCAGCGGTTTGGGCGACCGGGCCCACCCGCCGGTTGTTGTCGTAGTTGCCCTCCCGGACCTTCGCGAAATTCGCGGCCTTCAGGAACCAGTCGATTCCCCAGCCCGTCATCTCGTCGCGGATGAACGACGACGCCTCCGCCTTCGCCAGCACAGCCTTGAATCCCTCCAGACTGCCCACGTCACGCAGGCGCGCGCCCAACGCCTTGCGGCGTGGTTCGGTCATGCCCGTTGGGACAGGCCATCGGGGATATTTCTTCGCGGTCTCGACGAAGGTGTCGAAGGCTAGTTGCTCGGCAGAGCGTTCACGGGGTTCAGCCTCTCGGTCAGCAGCATCGGCAGCGCCGTCAGGCGCGCCATCGTGATCGTGTTCTATCTCGTGTTCGTGTTCGTGTTCGTGTTCGTGATTAGGCATACCGTTGGCGGAACCGTTCGCCATACCGTTCCGTAAACCGTTAAGGAAACCGTTGGGGAAACGGTCTCCATACTTGGAGAGTGATGCGAGAAAATCCCCGTAGAATGGGACTTTCTTCGGCACCGCCTCAATGAAGTGCATCAGCGACTTGCCCACGTTCGGATTGGCGATCGGGTTGTGATCGAGGAAGCCGACGATCCAGACCCAGCCCGTCGATTCGTCGTGCTGCAGGAACCCTATCTGCGACAGCTCGGAAACCGTCTGCCGAACGGTTTCGGGAACGGTTCCGAGGTCCTCTGCGATGTACGCGATGGGCAGCCGAAAACACCCGGCCCCCGTCGTGTGCGGCGACGTCAGGCAGTAGAGCGCCAGTTCACGCGCGGCAGGCGACAGGCCCTTGTCTTTCGCCCAAGCCCAGAAGCGGGTGCGAACGATGCCATAGTCCCTCATGGCGCCACCCGCTCGACCTTGGTCCGCAGCACGTACCGGGCGTGCGTGCCTGCGAAATCGCCACCGTGGGCCTCCGTCACGGTCGCCACGTCGATGCCGCGGCGCCGGAGTTTGAATACGTAGTCGCTCCAGCGCGGGCCGGGCGTGTCGATCGGCGTGCAGCCATCGGGGCCCGCAGCCACCAGATTGGCGAGCGCCCAAGCCTCTCGGCCCGCCAGATCCATGAACACCGGCTCACTGCCGGATCGCGTCACGAGGAACCGATCAGTCATGTCGGCAATCCCACGCCAGCGAGCAATGCACGCAGCAGCTCCGGCTCGAGAGTACCTTGTGTGTGGCGCTGCATTATGAGGGTGGCCGTCAATCGGCCGAATGCATCGGCGGATGCGTCGCGTGTGGCGCCGAACTCAATGCCGGTTCGCCTGAATGAAATCACATTAGTTTTGCCGGCAACGCCCCTGGCGTTGCCAGACTGCCCGCCTTCAAATAGAATTGTCATTGTCGTTCGATTCCTATGTCAGTGGGTTTTGAGCGAGAGCGCTTCGCCCCTCCGGCCATCCACCGGAGGGGTCTTGCTTTCAGGCGGCCATATCGGGAAGGGACGCGAGCCACGCTTCACCAGAAGCGTAAGGGATCAGCGTCTTCGAGCCACATTTGACGGCCCTCAGCCTTCCCGCAGCGATTTCCTCATATGCTTTGGACCGGCTGATGCCGAGCCAATCTGGAACTCGCGTCATTGGCACAGCGAGAGGCTCGCGCTTAGTGTCGTCTGCTGCGGATTCGAATCTGACTTGGCCTTGAGACATTCGCGCCCTTTTGTCCCTATGTGTCGCTGGGGACTTCGCACCTGTACCAAGTGCGTGGAGGGGCGGGATGAGGGGTCAAATGTCGGGAATTGACCCCCGTCTAAATTAGCGCTTCGGCTTGATGCCGTGTCGTCTGTTAAAGCGGCGAACTTCTTTAATGCGAGCTTTCCGCTCTTCATCCTGCTCGCGCTCAAGCGAACTATAAGCTCTGTTCACCGCATCTTGGATGGCCGTACGATGATATGCAGCGCGCCCACGCTTCCTGTTCTCGCGTACGGTCGCCTCATCTCGACCGGACACCGAGGCTGGCAGCTCCGCAATCAGCTGGGAGGTTGTAAGTCCTCGCCGATCCGCGTCGGCCGCAATGCCTTCCCACGGCGTATGGCCCCCTGGGTTTCCGGGAGGTCGGACCAACCCAAATGCGTGATCGAGCGAGGGAGCCCATTTGCGCAGGTACGCATAGATCGCCCCAGCCGCTCGCCTGAGGCGCCGCTTCTCACCAATCAGCGCTGCGGGATGATTTTGGGCCGCACCGGAAAGATAAAGCGCGAGTTGGCGCAATTCCGCTTGAACCTCGTCCTTTGTGGGATGAGGGCGACGGGCCGCTTCGCGCTTCCTCTTAGCCATCGCGCCCTCCGCAGGCGCCCGCGCTGGTGGTCGGCGTGGCAGTCCCCGCGGAAGGGATGTTCGGACCGTCGCCCTAGCCACACCGATGACAGTCTATGCGCTCCGCCGTCGCGCTCCGATAGGGACAACCTTGGCGGTGGACCTACTGGCGAGAAACGTCGCCCACTGGTCCATCATCGCGCGGCGTTTCTCAAGCAACTCGCCCCGCCTGTAGGCCGCCTCAACCTTGTCGCCGATGGAATGGGCGAGGGCCATTTCCGACACTTCGGACGGGAACGAGGTTCGCTCGCTGCACCAATCCTTGAAGGTGCTGCGCATTCCGTGGACGGTTGCTTTTTCGCCGCCGGCCGTGCGAAGCGCCTTTGACAGGCTTGTCAGCGATAAAGCCTTCCGCTTGTTGCCGACGAATACCAGCGGTCCCGTCCGCACCTTGTGCAGGTCTTTGAGAATCGCCAACGCCTCCCGCGAGAGGGTCACGCGGTGTTCCTTACCGGCCTTCATACGGGAGGCGGGGACGGTCCAAATGCCGTCGTCGAGGTTCATTTCCGCCCAGGTGGCGTGCACCGTTTCGCCGGCCCGCGCCGCGGTCAGGATGGCGAACCGGAGGGCCTTGGCTGCGATGCCCCGGGAGACTTTGAGCTTGGCGTAGACTGCCGGCAGGTCATCGATCGGCACCGCGGCGTGATGCTTCACCTTGCGCAGCTTGGAGCGGGCAGCAAAGACCTTGTCGAGGTGGCCACGCCAGCGAGCCGGATTTTCGCCCTCTCTGAGCTGGCGGACGCGCGCCCAATCCAGAATGCGCTCGATCCGGCCCCTGAGCCGGGAAGCCGTTTCGGGCTTGGTCCGCCAGATCGGCTCGAGCACCTTGGTCACTTCCGGCGTCCCAATGTCGGCAATGGACAGGCTGCCAATCTTGGGGCCGGCGTAGGTCTTCAGCGTGTTGCGCCATTGCTGTCGGTGCTTGGGATTTTTCCAGGCTTCCTCGTGGCTCTCAAGGAAGAGCTCTACCGCCTGGTCGAACGTCACGCCGCGGGCCCTTTCGAGGCGTTCCTGGGCCTGCTGGGCCTCCCTGACGGCGATGGGGTCCTTGCCGGACTTCACCAACGCCCGGGCCTCTGCGGACCTTTCCCGGGCCGCATGGAGGCTCACGACGCGCTTGTCGGCGCCCTTGGTGGTTTTGGCGGAGTAGGGGCCTAGACCCATCTCGCGACGCTTGCCGGCGATGGAGTAGCGGAAGATCCAGCTCTTGGCGCCCGCGTCCGTCACCTGCAGGTACAACCCGCCACCGTCAGCGTGGTAACCTGCGGTCATCTTGCGGGTCAGGGTGATCGGCTTCAGCCGGTGAATCGTACGTGCCATGGCTTACCCACCATTCTACCCGCCAATTTGGTGGGTACATAGGAAAATGCCAGTGGACAGCTACGGACGGACAGGGCGGGAAAGTGCTTACAGAACGGGACTATTCGGACGGCCACGAATGCCAGTAGACAGATGTTGGGCGGACACCCTCTCCGCCATCATACCCTCAATACACGGACTCCAGGATCGGCACGATTTCCTGTGCGCCGTTGATCTTGCGCGGATTGCTGAAGGTCCAGTCGTCGAGCATGCAGTTGGTGGCGATGCGCTGCAGGTCCTCGCGCTTGACGCCGACATCGCGCAGCCGTCGCGGCAGGCCGAGCCCGCTGATGAAGCGGTCGAGAACTTCCGAGGCGGTCTGCCCAGGGCGGCCGAGCGCGGCGCTGATCTCGGCCTGGCGCTCATGCATAACCCCAGCGTTGAACGCCAGCACCGCCGGCATCATCACGCAGGACGTGTAGCCGTGCGGCACGCCCGCGCTACCACCCAGCACGTGGCCGATAGCATGGCTCGCACCCATGCGCGTGCCGCTGACGATGCCGATCATCGAGATCCAGGCGCCGATCTGGCAATCGAGTCGCGCCCCAAGATCGGATGGATCGCGCTTCACCGCGGGCAGGCCGCGCCCGAGCAGGCGCAGGGCCTGCAGCGACGTGCTGTCGGTATAGGCGTTGCCGTCGATCGAGCAGTACGTCTCGTGCGCGTGATCGACCGCGCGGATGCCGGTCGAGAGCCATAGCCATTCCGGCGTATGCACGGTGATCGCCGGATCGAAGATCACCTGGAGCGGGATCAGGCCCGGATGAATGTAGGCCTGCTTCAACCTGAGACGAGGCTCGGTGACGCCGGCGCGCGCGTTGAATTCGCCACCGCTCAGGGTGGTCGGTACGCAAATCTGCCGCACCTTCGGCGTACGGTATGCGGGAAAGCTCCGTTTGCCCGTGACTGGGTCGACGACAGTGCGAAAGGGCTCGAGCCCATCCGGTTCGCGGATATCGTGCTCGAGGCAAAGGGTGACGACCTTGCCGCCGTCGGTCGTCGAGCCGCCGCCGACGCTCAACAGGAGGTCGCAGCCCGCTTCGCGCGCCTTGTTGGCACAGGCGATCACCGCGTCGCGCGGACTGTGCGCCGGCATGTCGTCGTGCGTGCCGGCATAGCGCGGCCCCAGCGCTTCGGCGATCTTGCGGATCGCATCGGTCTTGCGGTTGAGCGTGGCCCCGGCGAGGATGAACACATGCTTGGCGCCGAGCCGTTCGGCCGCCTCGACAACGGCTTGCGGAGCCGGCCGCCCGAACACCACGCGGTCCATCCCGGTGAAGACGATTTCGCCTGCACGCATGGGTTCAAAGGCTAGCGGCAGGTCTCGCGCAAGGAAAGGGTACAGCGCCCGCTACGGCTTGCAGGACAGAATGCCGTACAGGCGGCGCCCCCGAATGGGTTCGGTCGTAACGCCGCTCAGCCCCTGCGTCTTCTTTGCCCAGGCCTGATAGATCGCGCGCCGCGGGTTCGACGGCACATCGGGATCGGGTTCGTAAAAGAGGCAAGCCGGGCTGGCGTTGACGATCTTGTCGATCCATGCCCGATACTCCGATGCCACCCAGATGCTGGTGAGCGGCGAGGTGATGCCGGAGACCGATCGGAAGCCGCCCATGAAGTAGAACAGCTCCGGGTAGGGAATGAGGTCGTCGATCCGGTAGAAGACGAATTCGACCGGCCGACCATGCAGATGCTCGCGCAGCAAGGCGAACACCTCCTGCGCCTCGGCGAAGTCGGGATGGTTGCGGATCGCCACTTGGTACTCCGGCAACGGCGAATAGCGGGCGGCAAGGTCGGGCGTCTCACTTCGGCGGTCGCGCATGTCGCGGTAGAAGGCGAGGACCGCTTTCGTATTCTGCCACGCAGCCGCGGACTGTCCGAGATGGCGCACCAGTACCGGCGCACCGACCACCAATCCCTCCACGACAATCGCCATGCTGAGAAGCACCATCGCCAGGCGCATCCGGCCTGCGGGCAGACAGCGCAGCATGAACGACGGTAACATCAGGAGACACAGCGGCAGCAGGAACGACGGGCCGGAAAGATGCGTCGTATCCGACCGCAGCAGGCTGAAGATATGCAGAGCAAAAGCGCCGACCGCGACACCGGAGAACTTGGCGACGAAGGCCCGGGTCTTTCCATCGGCCGTCCACCAGCCGAGCGCGAAGAACCGCGCCAGCAATCCGAGGACGGCGACCAACAGGAGGGCGAAGCCGTAGGTTTGCAGAAAGCCGCGCCATTGCGCGTAGGAATCCAGCGGGTCGGACCACCAATTGTTCGTGATGCCTGCCGTCACGAGATAGGCCTTGTTCGACGCGAGCTGGTAGGTTTCGAACCAATGGCTGAAGCCGACCACGCTGGAGATTGACGCGACGAAGACGATGGCGCCTGTCGCCAGAAACGTGACGCTGAACAGAAGCGCGGACCGGAGCGACATCCTGGATGCCGGCGCGTAGAGCGTGAGCGACAGGCCGAATACGAGAATGCCGCCGCTCAAGCTTTCCTGGCTGAGAAACCCACCGACACCCCAGATCAATCCCGCGACCATTGCCGTGGGCCACGCGCGCCGATCGGGATCGCGGTCCAGGAGTCGCCGGGCGAGCAGCAGCGCCAAAACGGGGAGGGTGAGCCATCGCGTCAGGATGCCCCACGCCGGGATGCTGCCCAGCACGTCGATCGGGCTCGGCCACAACATCCAGCCCACCATGCCGGCGATTGCCCAGCGCAGGCCTACGGTCAGCTGCAGGATGATGAAAAAGAGCACGATGCAGGCGGCATCGAGCAGGATGCTGGTGGCGAATGCCCCGTGGCTGCTGAAATTGATGGCGCGCACCAGGACGTACAGAAGCTCGAGATTTCCGATGCCATACTGGGTCTGCGCCTCGAGATACGGCATTGCACCCTGTCGCATCTGCTCGAGGGCGCCCAGCTGGGCGTGATTGTGGAACTCGTAGAACTTGGCGAGACCAGGGCCTGCCCCAGGATCGGCATCGAGCAACGCCGGCAGGGCGAGCCAGCAATAGGCCAGCAACCCGGCGAGCAAGGCGCCGGCGATCTTCATCACGCGAGTTCGCCCGGCGGCGTCGGTTGTGCCGGCCGCTCTGCCAACATCCGGCGCCGGTGCGAACAGTGAAACGACCAGCCGATGATAGGCGAAGAACGCGCCCAGCAGCACGTAGGCGAAGAACACGATGCGCTTGTCGAGCAGGCCCCAGCCGCTCAGGTCGTCCGTCCATGCGTAACCGGAGTTGGCCAATCCGAGATAGCCGTAAGCGGCGCCGCAGCCGATCACGCCTGCGCGCTGGACGAGCGCAAAGCCCTGGCTTTGGTGCCGGCCCTTTCTTCTCATCAAGTTTGCAAGCCGAGAGTCGAGCGGCTGCTGCTCGGCCCGGCACGCGACGTAGATAACCCACAGCGCGACGACAGAGATCACAATGGCCGCGAGCAGGAACAGACCTCTCGTGGGGAGCCACGGTGCCAGGGCGATCATCGCCCCTGCGGCGATGACGGCGAGCAGGCCGGACAGACAGGGATTGTTTGCGCGCGCGTTCGCGATCGATCCGAGCACTTGCAGCTACTTCTTTCTGCGCAGAATCGAGCCCGAACCCCAGATCAGCCTGTTCGACAGCGCGTAGCGCCAGATGACGTCGATCACGAGGCCGGTGCAGGCGGCGAGAAACGTATAGTGGCGGAAATGGACGTATGTCATTTGCGCCGTGCTGACGTTGGCCACGATGCCGACCGAAGCGACAAGGGCATAGAGGAACAGGCCTTCCAGGAAAGCCATGCCCTTCAGGCGCTGCGACGAATAGGTCAGGACATTGTTGAGGGAGAAATTGAAGACCATCGCGAGCACGGTAGCGATCGCCTGCGACATCCAGAACACCGCCCCCAGCGCAAGGCTCGCGTAGAGCACCGAGAAGTGGACCAGCAGGCCGATGGTGCCGACGCTCACGAAGCTGACCAACCTGGTCGGCACGAGGCTGAAGGTGAGCTTGGAGGCGATGTCGCACAGGAACAGCCACAGCACGTATATCTGGAGCTTCGACTCGCCGCTCTGGCGGGCGCGAAAGTCGAACGCCAGCTCGGAGATCGAGGCCTTCCTGTTGTGATAGACGAGATCGAAGAAGACCTTGAACCCATCGGCCTGCATGCGCGGCACGGACCTCAGGAAGAGGCTGCGCGACGTTGCGAAGAATCCGGTCAGCGGATCGGTAAGCCGCACGCCCAGGAACATGTCGACCAGCTTGTTGCCCAGCTGGGAGATTCTGTTGCGCAGCATGGACGACAGGCCCGTGGCGGAGGAGCCCGAGAGGAAGCGCGACGCCGACACGATGTCGTGACCATTGCGCAGCTGCTCCAGCATCGCCGGGATCAGGGCCGGATCGTGTTGCAGGTCGCCGTCCATGACGACGATGACGTCGCCGTGCGTGGCCTGGACTCCCCACAGGACGGCCGAGCACAGGCCACGTTCCTGGACGCGCTGGATGCACCGCACGTTTGGGTATTGTCGCGCCAGCTGGCGGACGGCCTCGGCCGTCCCGTCGGGCGAATTGTCGTCGACGACAATCAGTTCCCACGATGTGTCCTGAAGCACGCCCATGAGGGAGGCGTAGATCGGTGCCACGTTCTTGGCCTCGTTGTAGGTGGGCACGACGATCGAGATCAGGGGCGCAGCCATTGTCGACGGCACACTACTTGCTTTGGCCGGGCATGGCGACCCGGTCTCGCCCTCTGGGCGAGCCTTGAGCAGCACGCTAGACTCGGACAGCCCCACAGCACGGGAGGGTTCGCATGATCGAGAGCAAGGTTGATCCGTCGCGCAGGAGCTTTCTCAAATCTGCGGTCGCCGTCGGATTTCTGGCGACGACGGGATTGTCGCGGCCGCTGCGGGCGGCGGGACCGATCAAGCCATCGGCGACGTCGGCGCTGATCGTCGTCGACGTGCAGAACTGCTTCGTCGACGGCGGCACCTTGCCGGTGAAAGGCGGCGCCCAGGTCGTGCCCGTGATCAACAAACTTGCGCCGGCTTTCGAGAATATCGTGGTCACGCAGGACTGGCACACGCCGGGGCATGCGTCGTTCGCCAGCGCACACGCTGGGAAGAAGCCGTTCGAGACGACCCAGATGCCCTACGGCACGCAGGTGCTGTGGCCCGATCACTGCGTGCAGGGTTCCGACGATGCGGCCCTCGTCAAGGATCTCAAGCTGCCCACGGCGCAACTCATCATTCGCAAGGGCTTCCACAAGGGGGTCGACAGTTATTCGGCGTTTGAGGAAGCCGATCGCAAGACGTCGACCGGTCTCGCTGCCTATCTCAAAGCGCGCAGCATCGACACGGTTTTCGTCACCGGCCTTGCCACCGACTTCTGTGTCGCCTGGACAGCCATCGACGCGCGCAAGCTCGGCTTCACGACTTACGTGATCGAGGACGCAACGCGCGCCATCGACCTCAACGGATCACTGGCGGCCGCCTGGAAGCAGATGACCGATGCCGGCGTGAAGCGCATCCAGTCGAGCGATATCACTGCCTAAGTAGGCTGGTTGACCACCACCTTGCGGTAGAGGTGCCAGGACGCGTGCCCGAACACGGGCACGACGACGGCGAGCCCGAGCAACAGCGGGATGGCACCGATCACCAGGCCGGCCGCGATCAGCGCGCCCCACAGCGCCATCACGCGCGGATTCTCGCGCACCGCCTGCACCGAAATCGTCATGGCGACGCGTGGGCTGACGTGGCGGTCGAGCAGCAGCGGGAACGACACGACGCTGATGGCGAGAACCAGCACGGCGAACAAAAATCCCACGCCGATGCCGACGACGATCATGGCCCAGCCGGCGCGTGTGGAGAAAACGTCGGTCATGAACGTCTCGACCGATGACGGTAGCTGCGGCCCGAGCGTCGCATCGTAGATCGCCCACGCTGCGGCAAGCCACAGGCCGAACAGGGCGAGCAGCAGCAAGCCCATCATCAGGATTGCGCCGAAAGCCGGTGACCGAACGACGGCGAATGCGTCGGCCCAGGTTGCTTCGATGCCGCGCTCGTGGCGCCGGCTCATCTCATAGAGGCCGATGGCGACGAACGGGCCGACAAGGGCGAATCCGGAGGCGAGGGGGAAGATGAGGGGCAGCATCCCGTGGCCGTATGCCAAGCGGGCCAGGATGAGACCGATCAGCGGATAGATGAGACAGGCGAAGATCACGTCGGTGCGATAAATGCCGAAATCGTCGAGACCCTTGCGCAAGGCGTCCTTTAGATCAGCGATGCCGATGCGGCGCACGCGCGGCGGCGCCGCTTCATGCTCGTCGAGCGCTTCGTCCAAGGCATGCGCCGCCGAGCCCACGGCATGCGTCGTCAGCTTCAGGCTGTCCCAGCTCCATTCGATCGGATTGCGGATGTGATTGTGCATGGCCATGGTCGTTCCTCCTGCACCTAAAGGTCGAAGGTCGAGGCCCTGTCGGCGGTGTGAAACAGATAACGTCACCGCTCTCGACAGAGCCGCGAACCGCCACGTCGATATTTTAGTCCGAACCGCCACGGCCGTCGCCCTCGGACTCGGGGAATTCGAGCTTTCGCGGAGTCGCCCGTTGGAAACCCAGAATGGGCACCAAACGGGGTTCTCCATCGGTTTGAGACCAGAATCGAGTATCCGTATCCCGCTGCCTGGCCTATATCTGCGCCGGCAATGCAGAGACACGGTTTCGGCATTGTGGGCAGGGAAATTGAGGCGCCATGGGGGGCGCCACACGAAAGTGGGAAGGTGTGGAATGCGTCATCTCATTATTGCTGCAACAATGCTTTTCCTGGCGTTGGGCGTTACGTTCGGCACCGCGAGCTTCCTGCAGGTCATGGCCGTCGCGCAGAATACCCGGCCGGTCAGCACCGTGGTCGTCGAGGCGCCCAAGCCCGCAATGAAGTCGGTTGTCGGCAAGGAGCGGCTCGCCGCGATCGTGCGCGGCGATCTCTTCGGCTCGGCGTCGCATTGAGCCGATCATAAGGACGCCCCGAGCGGCGCCGTCGAGGACAGGAATGGTCAATTGGCGTTCCGGACAGCGTCCGGAACGCCTTTTGTTTGCCTGAAGTCACTCTGCGCTTTGCGGCGCGTCGTGCAGGCTTATCGGCCAACGCTCCGACGCCTCCACCGCATGCGTTCGCTTCCGCGAGGAAGTCGCTCCTTCGAGTTGCTCGAGGATGCCGCGGTGAACCATGGCTCCGATACCGTGTTGATAGAGCCACAGGCTGTTGGCCTGTCCGTTGAAGTTCGGCTCGCCGCCCATGGCACCGAACGGGCGATAGCCCGTGCCGAGGCCGATGCCGAATACGTTGGGCAGTGTCGTTCCGTCAGCCAGGAGCAAACGGCAATCCTGCGCGACATTGTTGCCGCCGGCATCGGCACTGAGTTCCAGGCGCCGGCCCTTTGGGTCGAAAATCGGCAAAGTCGCGGAACGATATCCAAAGGCCGGAATGACCAGAGCAGCGTCTTCGAGGAGGCGGCGAACCTCATCGACCGGTAGCTCGTTCAGCGGCAGGACGGTGAAACGGGTCTCCCGCGGCACGTCGGGCCGTCCGGCAATGCGCCGCCACATGTCGCGCCCATCGCTGCGCAATCCGCCGAGCCGGTTGACCCTCTGCGTGCGTGGACAGATGTCGCCGTCGTCGACCGGATAGTCGTCGGCTTCCGCAGCCTGTCTCGAGGCGTAGAAGATGCGCGGTGGGCGGCGCTGCAGGATATAGACTCGGCGCTGGCCGAGCACCTCGCCCGGCAGCAGGTTGGCCAGTGTCCATGCCGCGGAATAGGCGCTGTGCGAACCGCCGAGGATGACGATCGGCCGCTCCCTGTCCGAGTGCAGGATGCGCCCGGCTTCCTTCAAGCCGATGTGGGAGAGCAGCCGGTCGGAGGGCATGACGTAGCGCAGCAGGCAGTTCTCGAGGGCGAGGCCGGGGCACAGCGGCTGCTGGATCCAGTGTTGCCGCCCCCCGAGCGCTACGATTGCCGTGCGCGCCGATATGACGGCGGCCGTGCCATCGGGGCCGACCGTGCGCGCCTCGAGCGTGCCGTCGGATTTCAGGTGCAGCGAGCGAACGTCCGTGCCGCTCCAGAAGGCGCTCGCCGGATGCCGGGCAATGACCGCCTCCATGGCCGTACCCAGTCGGAGCAGGAAGCGGTAGACGAGATCGAGCGATGGAAAGCCGTCGTAGAAGCGCTCCATCTCCCGGGCGACCGGATCGTCGCGCATCGCCCGCAGCTCGTCGGGAATTCCCTTGGCATCGAGGAACTCGAGATAGGCGCCGCCCAGCGAGTCGGAATTGATGGCGTAGCGGCCCAGTGTGCCGCCAAGGATGCGCTGCCGGTCGACGACGAGCACGCCTTGGGCAAGCCAGTCGGGCAGGGTTGCGGATTGGGCCGCCCAGATGAGCGGCCCCAGGCCTCCTGGCCCGCCGCCGACGATGATCGTGGATAACATGGGACGCTTTGGCCTCAGGTGAGTACGCTACGGAATATGCCGACGACGCGCTCGACGACCTGATCGTCGACGTCGCGAGATGTCGGCAGGTTGATCCCCGAGGCTGACAAGGCAGCGCTGTTGGGGCAGTGCCTTGCATAGCCCGCATAAGGCGGCAGGTCGGACAGACGATAAAAGAACGGGCGCATTTCGATGCGGTCGGCTTGCGCCGCCGCGATGATCGCATCGCGGTGCTGCGCCGGCACCAACACCGACGCAAGCCACACGACCGGCTCGTATTCGCGCCCCATCGTTGCGGCGAACCGCACTCCCGGAATGCCGGCCAGCGCGCGGCGATAAAGCCTCTCGATCCGATGATTGCGCTCGAGCACCTTGCCGATGCGCCACATCTGGGCGTGGCCGATGGCCGCTTGCAGGTTGGTCAGGCGATAGTTGTAGCCGATCCGTTCGTGCCAGTAGGAGCGGCCGGGCGTCATGCCGTGGTCTCGCATGCAGCGCAGAGACGTCGCCAGCTCGGGCGAGTCGGTGAGGCACATTCCGCCTTCGCCGGTCGTGACGATCTTGTTGGCGTAGAAGGAGAAGCAGCCGATGTCGCCGTGCTGGCCGACCATCTTGCCGCCGTAGCGTGCGCCCGGCGCTTCGGCGCAGTCCTCGATCACGGCGATGCCTCGTCCGCGGGCGAACTCGACGATCGGCCCGATCTCGGCCGGCCTGCCGTACAGATGCACCGGGATGATGGCGCGGGTCCGCGACGTACAGGCAGCCTCGACGATTTCGCGGGTCATGGTCCAGGTATTGGCGTCGACGTCGACGATCACCGGCTGGGCGCCGCAGTAGAGCACCGCGTTGATCGTCGCGGCGAACGTCAGGTCGGGAACGATGACTTCGTCACCCGGCCCGATGCCCAAGGCCATGAGAGCGAGGTGAAGGGCAACGGTGCCGTTGGTGACGGCGATGCCGTGACCGGCGCCGACATATTCGCTGAAGTCTCCCTCGAATTTCTCGACGTACGGACCCTTGCTCGAGATCCAGGAAGAGATGAATGCCTCGAGCACGGAGCGGAACTCTCGATGCGACAGATCGGGGCGGCTGACCTGAATGGGTTGCATCGACCGGTCGACTTGGACTCCGGTCAGATGGCCATGATGATCGACGATTGCACGAAGGACGTCGTTGTCCGCGGTATCGTTGCGCAGATGAGCGCTGGCTTGCGCACGCTTGGCGGCGAGCTGATGTTCGACCGTGAGATCGGGAAGGGTGACGCCATCGAGGATCGAGCGGCGGATGTCGTCCAATGAGATGCGGCCTACCAGCCTTTCGTTTTCTTCGACCACGAGGCAGCTGCCGAGGCCGTTGTCCAAACACTTCTCAATGGCGGAGAACACGCTATCCGAGCGCCGGCAAACGTAGGGGCTGTTGTGCGGGCTCTCGAGTGACGCTTTCTCCGCCGCCATGGACGGCATGATGACCTCCCAAGTTCAGGCCTTGATCAAATGCGTTCACGAGGCTTTCAACCAGTGATCAGCCTGTGGCTGCGCGCAGACGCGGGATATCAAACATCGGATGCAACGAACGAGCGCTGGATGGGCGTCCGCTTTTTCGCCGTTTTGTCCGCTACCGCCATTTATTGATCACAGGCTCTGCAATCGCCGCCGATGCATCGTCGACGCTGCATCAACACGTCTGGGAAACGTCTATGGGTTGTCTCTGGCTGACCCTCTGCGATCCGGAACCGGCCATTAACGGGCAGTTCATCTATTCCGCCGGATTGATCTCGTCCGTCGCGAGGGCGGGAACGGAGCTGACCGTGCTGGGCCTTGAGCGCGCGCCGGGAATGTCGCGTCGAAGTGGTCCGGGCGTCGAGCTCTTCTTCGCCGCGGACCGTCCGAAATCGCGATGGGCGAGGCTGCTTTCCACGGCGCCTATGGTTGCCACGCGCTGTCATGTTGCGGATATGGAAACAGCGGTTGCATCCTGCCTGGCGAATGGCGACTGGGAGGCGGTGATTCTGGACAGTATCGCCGCCGCCTGGGCGTTCCCCTTGTTGCTCCGATATCGCGACCGTCACGGCACGAAGCTCGTCTACCTGGCTCACAACTACGAAACCGGTGTCGCGCGGCAACTCGCTCGCGCCGCGAGTGGATCCCGCAAGCTCGCAAAGCAGTACGACGCCTGGAAAGCCGACCGCCTGGAGCGTCAACTGGTTCGCTCCTGCGACCTGGTGACGGCCAATACGCCCGAGGATCGCCAGACCATGGCTGACCTGGCGCCGCCGGGAAAGCCGGTCCTCTTCCTGCCGCCCGGCTATGGCGGCCCAAAGGTCGTCAGCCGAACGATCGATCTCGGCGTGCCGCGTCGCGTGATCGCGGTGGGCAGCTTCGATTGGCCGCCGAAGAGGCTAAGTCTCGAAGCCTTCCTCGCCGTCGGCGAGCCGTTGCTGTCGCGCGCCGGCGTCGAGCTTCAGATCGTGGGGGGGGCCGAGCCATCCTATCTTGCCGACCTGCGCCGCCGCTTCCCGACGGTGGAAATCACCGGCATGGTGCCGGACGTCCGCCCCTACATGGCAAATGCACGGCTGGCGGTGGTGCCGGACCTGTTGGGAGGCTTCAAGCTCAAGAGCCTGGACTATGTCTTCAACCGACTGCCGATGTTCGCAATGGAAGGCGCAGTTCCTGGCACACCGCTGGTCGACGGTGACGGCATTCGCCTGTTCAGGAGCCACGAGGCTCTGGCCCACGGCATGGTAGCGGCGATCGACGATGTCGCAGCACTCGATGCGCAGCAGAACAGAGCCTACGAACTATGCGTCGATCGCTTCGATTGGGACCGCATCGGCCGCCTGTTGCTCGAGACGATCCGCGGCCTTCCGACTTCCAGGACGATGTCCCGGCCGGACGTCAGCGAGCTTTCACCGGGCGATGCCGTCAGAGTTTCGCCAGGCGCTCACTCAGCCGGGCGCTGATCGTGCGCGCTTCCTCCGACGGCAGGAAAAGGAAGTTGTAGACATAGCGCCCGAAGCGCTGGCGCGCGGTCAGCGGCGCGGTGAGGTCCGGCAGATTGGCCGGATCCTGCATGACCGGAACCGAGAACTCTTCGGCCGGGTGCAGCTTGCCGCCATAGACGAAGAATCCGCGATAGCTCAGGGCGTCGAAATAGGCGCGGGCGGGCGCGAGGCCACCCGGCGATAGGCGATCCTCGACTTCGACCAGCATGCGCGGGCGATTGCGCTGGATGGTTCGAAGCGCACCCTCGAGCACGGCCTGCTGGTGGCCTTCGACGTCGATCTTGATGAAGCCGACATCGCCCGAGTAGATGTTGTCGAGCCGGTGCATCGGCACAGCGACGGTGCGATGGGCGGCGTATTTCGTCGATGCATCGCTGGAGATCGTCGAGCATCCGGTCACCGTCACGCCGTCCACCACGGGCATGCGCAATTCGGCCGTCCCTTCCTCGCTCGACAAAGCGGAACGGTGCACGGTCACGTTCGAATGCGCGAACTTGACGCTCAGCGCATCGGCCAGCTCGGGCATCGGCTCGAAGGCATGGACGAGCCGCGAACTGCGCCGCAGGAAATGGACGTAGCTGCCGTCATTGGCGCCGACGTCGATCGATTCGCGGTTGCGGCGACAGAGGATGTCGAGCAGATGCAGTTCGACCTCGCCATATCGGGCATAGAAGCGCGCTTCGCGCCAGTTGAGCACCGATTGCGGACAGGCCGAGCGCACCATGCGCTTCAGTTCCTGGGGGAACGACACTTCGCCGAACGGGTCGAAAAATCTGGTCGAGGCAAGCATGCTCGCGCTCCAAAATGGTTCGCGCCAACTCTAGGCCCCACCCAATCTTTCGACAGTGACCAAGCAGTGATTTGAGGTCTAGCGATCCTGCCGGGCCGCGCTCTCGCCCTTGATGATCTCGATACTGTCGATCGTCAGGCGCCGGTTGTGCAGACGTAACCGGAGATCGGCGCGGCCGGCGGTCGGGCAGCAATTGCCGTCGCCTGTCTGCCAGAGCGGCGTCGTGGCGGTGAGCGTGCGATAGTCAGGATAGATACCTTTCCAGGCGCCCCAGCCCTTGGGCAGGCGCCTTTGCAGGTCACTCAGCCAGCTCACGGTATCGACGTCCTGAAGATGTTCGCTTTCGTACAAATAGACCGCCTCGGCGTTGAAATTGCCGGTGCCCTCCAGATGACCCGGGATCACCAACAGCTTGCCGGCCGGCGAGGCCACCACACGGGGCACGTCGAAGTGGGCCGTCTCGACGGCAAGAACCGCCACGGGCCTCAGGCGATCACCCATACTTTCGAACACGGCCACGCCGCCTCCCAGGCGCAGCTTGCCGTCCATGTAGGATTGCAGGTGGTAGGTCAGCGTCGGCGCGCCGGGCACTGCGGCGAACAAGTCGACCCGGCAGCCGTCGTCGGACAGCGCGTCGGGCGAGGTCACGCAGCGCGTGCGCGCCTCGTCCATCGACACCGGCTGGCGCGCCCGCTGCCATTTCGCCCTCGCCTCGCCAAGCGCCTGGATGCGCTCGCGATAGGTTCCGCGGAGCGCTTCGACATCGGAGAGCTTGTCGCGGTCGGCCAGCCATTGCTGCTGCGCGGCGCGCAGGGCGGCCGGATAGAGGCTCGCTTCCAGCGCCAGGGCATAGGTGCTGGCCAACATGTCATCGCTCTTCGACAGGCCGGGATCGGCGCAGATGGTCCGCTCGACGACGGTTACTGCCTTCGTGCAGTCGAAGCTCGCCGCGCGCGCCGACGCAGCGGACGTCACCAGACAGGCGGCAAGCAAAACGATCTGTCGCACGGCGGAGCAGAGTGGCTGGCTCGCGCATTTTCGACAAGCCCGCCCCGCGCCGTCATATGCTAGCGTCCGGCCAGGAGAGGAACCATGACTGTCGTCATCACCAAGGCGCCCCGCCGGCTCGGGGCCAGCAATCTCAGTGTTTTTCCCATCGGACTCGGGCTGATGTCGCTGTCCGGCGCCTACGGCAAGAGCGCCGATGAGGAAGGCATCCGCGTGATGCATCACGCGATCGACCGCGGCATCAATTTTCTCGACAGCTCCGACATGTACGGTTGGGGCCATAACGAGACCCTGTTCGGCAAGGCGCTGGCGGGCGGCTGGCGCAACAAGGTGGTCGTGGCGACCAAGTTCGGTCAGGTCCAGCGGCCGGGCGGCGCCAACGGCGTCGACGGCCGGCCGGAGCACGTCAAGGCGGCCTGCGATGCCAGCCTCAAGCGGCTCGGCATCGACGTGATCGACCTCTACTACCAGCATCGCGTCGATCCCTCGGTGCCGATCGAGGAGACGGTGGGGGCCATGGCCGGTCTCGTGAAGGCAGGGAAAGTGCGGGCGCTCGGCCTCAGTGAAGCCAGCCCCGATACCATCCGACGCGCCCACAAGACTCATCCGATCGCAGCGGTGCAGAGCGAGTATTCGCTGCTCTACCGCAAGGATGCGGAGGCGACTCTGGCCACCACCCGCGCGCTCGGCATCGCCTACGTCGCCTATGCGCCGCTCGGACGCAGCCTGCTCACCGGCTCGGTGCGCCAGGCCTCGGACATTCCCGAAGGCGACGGGCGCGGTCGCCATCCGCGGTTCGCCGGCGACAACCTTGCACGCAACCTGGCGCTGGTCGCCAATGTCGAGGCCCTGGCCAAGAAGAAGGGCTGCACGCCGGGACAGGTGGCGCTCGCCTGGGTCCTGGCGCAAGGCAACGATATCGTGCCGATCCCCGGCACCAAGCAGACCCGGCGCGTCGACGAGAATCTCGGGGCGCTCGACGTCGGGCTGACCGAGGAGGAGGCAAAAGGCCTGTCGCAGGCCATTCCGGTCGGCGCCGCCGCGGGAACGCGCTATGCCGAGGCGCAGATGAAGGGCGTGTATCTATGACCATGATGTTGCGCCGCGGCGTATTGGCGGGCGCGGTGGGGCTGGCGGCAGGACCGGCGCGATCGGACACGTTTCCGTCCAAGCAGATCCGCTGGGTCATACCCTTCGCGCCGGGCGGCAACTACGACGTGACGTCACGTCTGGTCGCCGATCCGATGGGCAAGCTGCTGGGCCAGACAGTGCTGATCGACAACCGGCCTGGCGCCGGCGGCGTCGTCGGGCTCGAAGCGGCGGTCAACGCGCCGGCCGACGGCTACACGATCGTGATGGCGAGCTTCACCGTGGCCTATGTCGCGCCGATCTTCGCCGGCAAGCAACAGATGCTGCAGATGCTGGCGCCGGTCAGCATCCTCACGACCGCGCCCACCCTCATCGTCACCCGCGCCGACAGCCGCTTCAAGGATGTGGCATCGCTGCTCGCCGAGGCGAAGGCCAAGCCCGGCTCGGTGACCATGGGCCACTCGGGCAACGGCACGACCAATCACGTCGCCATCCTGCGGCTCGAGCTCAACCAGCAGATCAAGTTCAACGTCATCCCCTACAAGGGCTCAGGGCCCGGCATCAACGACCTGCTGGCGGGCAACATCGACTGCTTCGCCGACCAGCTCACCAGCTCGATGCCGCACATCAAGACGGGCAAGCTGCGGCCGCTGGTCAATTTCGGGCTGAGCAGGATTCCCGATCTGCCCAACGTGCCCACCTTGAAGGAGGCGGGCTGCACGCCGTTCGAGGGCGGCACGACCGCCGGCGTGTTCGTGCGCGCCGGCACGCCCGAGCCTCTGATCGCGCGATTGAACGAGGGTGTCGTCGCCGGACTGAAGGATCCGACCGTCGACCAGCGCCTGCGCGAGCTGGGCGCGGTGGTGCGGCCCTCGACGCCGGCTCAATTCACCGAGGCGCTGAAGGCCGACGAGGCCAATGTCGCGGAGCTGATCCAGAAGGGATTGTTGAAGCCCGAGGGCTAGCTCAGGCGAGCTCCTTCATCACGGCCCACAGGTCGGCCTTGCGCTCGAAACCGATGCCGGGCGCGTCCGGCATCTTCACGCGGCTGTCCTGGACGGGGCAATCGTCGGCAAAACCGCCGAACGGTGCGAAGACCTGCGGGTAGGATTCATTGCCGCCGCACTGCAGGCCGACGGCGATGTTGAGCGCGAACTGATGCCCGCCATGCGGCACGCAGCGCCGCGGCGACCAGCCGTTCTGCTTCAACATGTCGATCGTCCGCAGATATTCGACCAGGCCGTAGGAGAGCGCGGGGTCGAACTGCAGGATGTCGCGGTCGGGGCGCAGGCCGCCATGGCGGATCAGGTTACGCGCGTCCTGCATCGAGAACAGGTTCTCGCCGGTGGCGAGCGGCGGAGCGTACTGTGTGGCCAACGCGGCATGCGCCAGGTAGTCGAGCGGGTCGAGCGGCTCCTCGTACCAGCGCAGGCCGAACGACTTGATGGCATTGCCGAACTCGATCGCGGTCGGCAGGTCGAACTTGCCGTTGACGTCGACGGCGAGCTTCTCGCCCGAGCCGACGATCTTCAGCACCGCCTCGATGCGCCTGAGGTCTTCGGCGAGCGGCACGCCGCCCACCTTCATCTTCACGCAGGAGTAGCCCAGGCCGAGATAGTGCTTCATCTCGTCCTGCAGGCCCTGGAGATCCTTGCCGGGATAGTAGTAGCCGCCGGCGGCATAGACCCAGGCCCTGTCGTCGTGCTTGCCGCCGTTGTAGCGGTCGGCCAGCAGCTTCCACAGCGGCACCCGCTTGGCCTTGGCGACGGCATCCCACAGTGCCATGTCGAGCACGCCGACGGCCACCGACCGCTCGCCGTGGCCGCCCGGCTTCTCGTTGCCCATCATCGCCTTCCAGCAACTGGCCGGATCGAGCAGGCCCTCGCCGTCGAGCAGGCTGCCGGAAGCGGCGTCGCGCAGGCGCGGGATGAAGCGCTCGCCGAGCAGGCCGTGTTGGGCGTAGCGGCCGTTTGAATTGAAGCCGAAG
Source organism: Reyranella sp. (assembly GCA_035651335.1). Classification (GTDB taxonomy): domain Bacteria; phylum Pseudomonadota; class Alphaproteobacteria; order Reyranellales; family Reyranellaceae; genus Reyranella. Next base: position 21,182 of record DASRFX010000108.1, read on the forward strand.
CCGACCACCGGCTTGCCCTCGACCTTGAGGTCGGTGACGACGGCGACGACCGAGGCCGTCATCTGGCTGAAATCGATGTAGGCGTTGGCGATGTTGGAGCGGATGGGCGAGACGATGTCGCGGATGGCGACGATGCGCATGAGTTGCTCCTTCAGGCTGCGGCTTGGCGGGTCGGCGGCCGTCGTATCTGGCGACTGAGCAGCCACCAGGCGATGGCGGCGTTCAGCACGTTCCATGCGATGCCGTTGAGGAAGGCCGCCCGGTACGAGCCGGTCAAGTCGAACAGCGCACCGCCCATCCAGCCGCCCAGCGCCATGCCGACGATGGTCGCGGAGACCGCCAGTCCCACCCGGGTCGCCGCCTCGCGCGGCGGGAAGTATTCGCGCACGATGATGGCGTAGGACGGCACGATGCCGCCCTGGAACAGGCCGAACAGCGCCGAGGCGAGATAGAGCGACGTGAGCGAATCGGCCACGAGGTAGAACAGCAGCGCCACCGCCTGCGCCGTCGAGCCGATCAGCAGCGTCGTCACGCCGCCCACCTTGTCGGCCAGCCAGCCCGAGGCGATGCGGCTCACGATGCCGAAGCCCAGCATCAGCGACAGCATCTCGGCTCCCGCCGCCACGCCGTATCCGCGGTCGGCGCAGTAGGCGACGATGTGGACCTGCGGCATCGACATGGCGACGCAGCACGACACGCCGGCCAATGCGATCAGCGCCTGCAGCGCGTTGGGCGACAGGCCGAGCGCGTCGAGCGACCGCCGCGTCACCGCCGTCGCCTGGCTTGTTTCGTGGTCGGGCGCGCGCCGCTTCAGCGTCAGGGCCAGCGGAATCATCACGAGCAGGCAAAGGGCTCCCGCGGCGAGGTAGGTCGTTCGCCAGCCGTGGTCGCGAATTCCCAGCTCGACGATGGGCGGCCAGATCGCGCCCGCGATGTAGTTGCCGGCGGCGGCGATGGCGACCGCCACACCGCGGCGGCGCTCGAACCATAGCGAGATGTCGGCGACCAGCGGCGCAAAGGTCGCGGCGGCGCTGAAGCCGACCAGCACCTGCGCAACCGCGAACAGGATCAGCGACGAGGTCGCGGCCGACAGCGCAAATCCCGCCGCCAGGCCGAGCGCGCTCAGGATCGAGGCGAAGACGATGCCGCGCCGGTCGACCAGCCGGCCGACGGCGACGCCGCCGGCGAAGAAGCCCAGCATGTTCATCGAGTAGGCGAACGAGATGTCGGCGCGCGTGACGGCGAAATCGGCCTGTACCGTCGGCAGCGCGACGGTAAGAGCCCACATGCCGATGCCGCCCATGGTGCTGAGCGTCACGCTGGCGGCAAGACGGCGCCAGGCATAGGGCGAATCGAGCAAGGCGTTCATGGGCTCAGGCGAAGACGAGGCGGCGGTGTTGCCGGCTCAGCAGCCACCACACGATGGCGCCGTTCAGCAGGTTCCAGACGATGCCGTTGATGAAGGCGGCACGATAGGAGCCGGTGAGGTCGAACAGCTCGCCGCCCATCCAGGCGCCTCCCGCCATGCCGAGGATGGTCATCGAGATGGCGATGCCC
>DASRFX010000109.1:0-15208 GCA_035651335.1 Reyranella sp.
ATGTCGGCGATGTTCTGCACATCGCGCACCTCGTGCGGGCCCCTGCGCACCTCGAGCAGCGGGTTGAAGCGGGCCGACAGCGGGCTCGTCGGATCGAACAGCAGGCAGTGGGAGAACCGCGCGCGCCAGCCGGCGGTGAGCTGCCAGTTCTCGCCCTTGATGTCGTGGATGACGGCCGAGCCCGGCCAGGTGAGGAGCGTGGGCAGCACCAGGCCGACACCTTTGCCCGACCGCGTCGGCGCCACGGCCAGAACGTGCTCGGGACCATCGTGGCGCAGATAGCGGTTGCCGTAGAGACCGAGGACCACACCGCGATCCTGCAGCAAGCCGGCCTTGCTGACGTTCGAAGCCTCCGCCCAGCGGGCCGAGCCATAGGTCGTGGGCTTGGACCTGCGGCTCGTCCGCCGGGCGGCTCCCCCGATGGCGAGTGCTCCGCTGGCGAGCCCACCGAAGGCGGCGAAGGCACCGGCACGGGCGAAGACGTGCGGCGCCTGGGCATCGTAGGCGAGCCACCAGGTGAAGAGCTGCCAGGGTGCATAGAGCTTGAAGATGGTGAGGTCGAGAATCGGAGCGCCGAGAGCCGGCTGGTGGCCGAGCATGGCGGCTGCCCACTGCGTGGCAGCCCACAGGCTGCCGACGCCGACCAGGAGCGCCATGCCGATCTGGAGCGCGGATGTGCGAGCCGGCGTCATGTCCCTGGTTTCCCCCTCGGCACGAACGTGCTCGATGCAGGCCCACGATGCCGGGGAAGGCGGCGCCGCGTGAATGGGGAAACGCGGCAAAAAGGGGGAAGGCGGAGGAAGGTGCGGGAGGGCGCGGGAACTGATCCGGACAGGAGGCGGCAGAGCATCCGATCGCAGGCTTAAAGCAGCAAGAATCTCCGTAGATTTATGGAATTCCGCTGGTCTCGACCTCTCCCCGGAGATCAAACGTCTGGTGTACGAATTCCGGGGATGCATTGGAGCCGCGTACGATCGAGCGGCCGTGCAGCGCGACGAGTCTGCGCCGGCGGCTCTCGATGTCATCTGCAGCTACCTAGAGGGTGACGTAACGATGCTCGCGCCACGCAGCCGGCCACGACCATGGGCCGGGTGTAGACCATGCTCGCCAATGGCCAGGGCAACATCCTCAGCCACGGGTCGCGATGTGACGGCTGCACCGCTGGCCGATCTCGCTGACGAGCTGTCAGCCTGACGCAAGTCGGACCCCACCATGGAGCGGTCTATTAGAGATGCGCATAAGTGTATCCAGGTACCCTCGCACCAAGTGGCTGTGTGGTGGCTTCTGATCCGTGTGTTGTGATGATGGCATTGCAGAGATTGCAGACATTGCGGGTCGCAAGCGAATGGGTGCTGCCAAGCTTTGCTCTCTTGTCCGAAAGCCAACGGTCTCCAGACGTCCGCGGCATGTGAGACGCGGGAGCGTCGAGTGATCACACAGCGCCCCGTGAAGTTCATCGCATCGAGGGTGTGACCATCGGCTTGCTTGACGGCGCCGAATCGCACTACTCGGCATTCAGAATGGCCATCGAAGACCACTACAAGTATCTCCGACGACGGATCGCTCGATGCGGCATCCTCGACTCGCTTCGCGTGATCTGGGCCTACAGTCAGTTCTTGCAGGTCCGCGAATTCGTCTTCCCTGATGACATCGAGAAGCACGAGGACTTTCGCGCTGACAGTCGCGTGAATTACCTGATCCACGAGTGGGAGCTTGAGACGCTGGCCACCGAGGTGATCTTGCATGCGGGGAGCGGCACCAAGTCCATGCGGGACTGGTCCACGCTCGCCTCGATTGTCCAGAAGCTACGCAACCTCGAAAACGAGCTGTATGGCGCCAACGATGACGCGGACATCTTCATCGAGATGGCGCGCATCATGCACCGGCAGGTATCGTGGCAACAGTTTCGGCCCAGCACGAGGCTGCTGTACCGCTATCACCGCATCTTCAGCGATCCTGCTGTCGATGCGATCTGCCGCAAGGTCGTCGGCCTGCCGGTTGATGGTCTCTACTGTCAGGCGATCTTGGCCTATTTGGAACTCGTGAGATTACCGGCGCTGAGGATCGGTGATGCCACGACACCAGACGCCCAACAGTTCCTGAAGTTCGCAGCCCGCCCGCTTCCAGAATTGCGCGCCATGATTGGTGACGCGCATCGCCTTGACCACTCCTATGCCTACCAGGTTGGGCCGCTTCGGCGGTTTCCGCTCGTTAGCGTCGAGGCGAACTCCTGTCAGTACTTCTTCTGCCCAGTACCGACGCTCCTGTTCTGGCGGCTGACTAGCGGCCTCTACTTCGATCTGATCAAGGGGGACCGGGATTTCGGGAACGCCCTGGGCTCATCGTTCGAGCGGCACGTCGGCGAGATACTTGCTGCAGCAGTAACAGCGCCGTCGCTCCGTTACATCGAGCAGGCGAAGTACGGCACACGGCAGAAGCCGAGAGCGACCTGTGACTGGTTACTGGTCGAGGGCGCCACTGCTGCGGCCTTCATCGAGTGCAAGACGAAGCGCATCAGGGTTCCGGCCAAGACCGCCATGGGCGACCTGACGCCGCTTCAAGAAGACATCGGCATGCTCGCCGATGCAGTTGTTCAGCTCTATGAGCGGTTCTGCGAGTACGAGGCCGGGGCGTTCCCCAATCTGCCATTCATGGCTGGCAGGAAGAGCTACCCGGTCGTCGTCACCCTCGAAGAATGGCACCTGTTCGGGCAGCGGATGGCCGGGATGCTGCGCGAGGCAGTCGAGGCCCGCATGCGTACTGCTGGTCTCGACCTGGACCTGCTCGCCCGTGCGCCCTACTCGGTCATGTCCTGTGACGAGTTCGAGGAAGTGGCTCAGGTCATAGATGTTGTCGGGCTGGAGACCTTCTTCGACAGCAAGCTGTCGGACCCAGAGAGACGCTCCTGGCCATATGGCAATTTCCTCCGAGACCGATACGCCAATGAGCGCAAGGCGAGGAAGCTCGTCTTCCGCGACGAAGCCGAGGCGATGTTCAATCGCTTGGCTGCGCATGTGGCGGCGGCGGCGTAAAGCCATGAGCGAGCAACAGCCGTGGACCAAGCCGACTACGAGGTTCGTTCGCCACAAACAGGAGGAGGAGGACTTCCGAGATTTGGCGATCTGCTACCAGAACCTCACAGTCCTGTGTGAGCTGTTTGACCGTGGTCACCGCTTCATCTCGTCCCTGATCGCCGTCGAGATTGCGAAGCTCGTTGCCGACGACGGCAAGGATCAGAGTCCGGTACTTCTGCGAATCGCGCGTGCACAAGAGCTTCAATTCTCTTCCTCGGCCGAGCGGTTCGTGCTTCCGCCTGGTCATGAGATTGCTGGCAAGTACAATCTGCTTGTGCAGGAGACCATCCGATCTATGGAGGCTCCGCACGGCGTCACGATGGTACGTAGCGCAGTACCGAGGTGCTGGGAGTACGCCCGCAACGACGAGTGGCCCACCTGGGATACCGTCTCCTTTGAGCATTGGTGGGACGGCATGATCGTGATGTCCGAGACCCACACCCCGCGGAAACCCTACAGGTATACGCGCCGCGGGCTGATCAAGGCGGTCAGAGATGCCCAGGGCGCGCACTCGCGTGGCGCTGTGCGTGAAGACGAACTTCCCCTCAATGATCCCAACGCCTTCACTTTCGCGGTTGGGTACTCGGGCCGATTGCAGCCCGGTCAGGAAGTGCGGCACGCGGTGGAGGTGCTGCCCTCGCAGGCGGCGGTCCGACAGGTCGGCGAAGAATTGCTACACACGATCAACACGAACAATCGCGCAGGACTATTCGATCAAGGTATGACGGCCAAGTGATGAGGTTGCCCTAAGAGCAGACCTGGTCGCTCGCGGCCCGTGCGTCATCGATCTCACCAACGGCCAGGACCGCTTCTGTATAGCTGGGCCGTTCGCGCCGCCGTGGTGCTAATCACGTCCTCCTGAGGCACGCTATAGTCCTCCCGGAGGTGTGACATGAGCCGGGTTACGGTGAAGGCGTTCGGCAAGGCGCCAACAGGCATCGCGACAGGGCAGTGCTTGTGCGGCAAGGTGCAGGTCGAGATCACCATTCCAGCGTTCTGGGCGTGGCACGACCATTCGCGGGCCAGCCGGCGCGCGCATGGCGCCGCCTATGCGACGTATGTCGGCTGTTGGCGCAGCCGCTTTCGCGTGGCCAAGGGCGAGAGCCAGCTTACCGGCTTCAAAGACGAGGCGACCGGGGATACACGCGCATTCTGCTCCCGCTGCGGCACTCCCGTTGCGTATACGCGCGGGCGGTCATCGAAGATGGTGAACATACCGCGCGCCTTGTTCGACGGCCGCACCGGTCGCGAACCGCTTTATCACGTCGCCATCGAGGACTCGCCGCAATGGGCCTATCGCTACGAAAGGCTGCGTCCCTTGCAAGGGTATCCGGGCGTCATGTGGACTGGACCGAAACGGCGCAAACGTCCCGCGGCGCTCGACATGCCCTTCGAGCCGTGAGATGCGAGCGTTGCTGGGACCTTGTCCGGAGCTCCCCGGATAGCAGGGTACCCGCACGATATGACGATTGTCCTTGGTGCCCGACCTTGGAATGCCTCGCGCCGCTGGTGTCGGCCCCCTATGATGCGCATCCCAGCAAGTCCGGAGCACGCCCATGCCCCGCTTCGTCGCCGTCTACACCATGAAGCCGGAAGACCTCGCCGCCTTCCGCAGACGCCCCAAATCTGAGCAGGAGGCGATCGACAAGGTCGGCCTGAGGCGTGGGAGGAGTGGGGAAAGCGCAACGCCGCTGCCATCGTCGCGACCGACGTCATGGTGGGCAAGACCAGGCGCGTCACGAAATCCGGCATCGCCGATGCGCAGAACCAGATCGCCGGCTTTCTGATCGTCGAAGCCGCCGACATCGCCGCCGCCGCCGGCCTCTTCCAGGACCACCCGCACATCACCGTCTTCCCCGGCGACGGCATCGACGTCATGCCGGTCGTCACGGGGCCGCCGGAGGACTAGCCGCCATGAAGCAAGCAACAGCCCGAACAACAGCGAAGGCCGCCGCCAACTGGCGCCGCATCTATGCCATGCCCGTCGCGAGCGTCTATCCCTCCTATGTTGTCAAGGCAGAGAAGAAGGGCCGCACTCGGGCCGAGGTCGATGAGATCTTCCGCTGGCTCACCGGCCACAGCCAGGCCTCGCTGGAAGCCGAGCTTGCGAAGAAGACGAGCTTCGAGGATTTCTTCGCGCACGCGCCGAAGCTGAACCCGTCCCGCTTTCTGATCACCGGCGTCGTATGCGGCGTCCGCGTGGAGGAGATCGAGGAGCCGATGATGCGCGAGATCCGCTACCTCGACAAACTCATCGACGAACTCGCCAAGGGCAGGGCGATGGAAAAGATCCTTCGCAAATAGCCTCGCGCGCTCGCAAGCTCGCTCGCGGTGGACCACGGCGGCCTTTCCGGCCGGCATGCGGCCATGTTCATGCGAACCACTTGGGTAGAGAAGCTCCGAGAGCGGACACGCACAAGCAGGATAAGTAAGGCGGCGCTCATGCGCCGCCGCTGGCGCGGAAGTCGAACAGCGGGATGCCGAGCAGCTTGGCCTTGTCGGCGAGGTTGTCGGTGACGCCGGAGCCGGGGAACACGATAACGCCGATCGGCATGGCGTCCAGCAGCTGATCGTTGCGTTTGAACGGCGCAGCCTTGCGGTGACCAGTCCAGTCGGGCTTGAAGACGACCTGGGGAACCTTGCGATGATCGGCCCAGCAGGCGGCGATCTTCTCGGCACCACGCGGACAGCCGCCGTGCAGCAGCACCATGCCCAAATGCTTGGCATGCACCTTGTCGAGCACGGCCCAGATTCGCGTGTGGTCATTGAACTCAATGCCACCGGCGAACGCAATCCTAGTACCCTTCGGCAACAGCACCTGCGCATCGGCACGGCGGCGGGCATTGATGAACTCACGGCTGTCGATCATCGCTGCCGTCAGCGTGGCATGGTTGACCATCGAGCCGGCACGCGGCCGCCAAACCTGTCCGGTGTGGACATTGAACAGCTCGGCAGCACCATCACGCAGGAACTCGAAGCTGTTGCGGCGCTCGATCAAGGTGAGCCCTTCCGCAACCAGGCGCTCCAGCTCGAGCGAGCGGATCTCGGAGCCGTCCTGGGTGCGTTGGCTCGCACGCTGCGCAGTCTCGTTGGTGTCGAGCTCACGCTCGATCCGGTCGATGCGGCGGTGGAAGACGTTCACGATCGACCACAACAACGCCTGCAGGTCGGGCTCGAGTCGGGTATCGGACAGGGTCGCGACCAGCGCATCGAACATGTCGGCGAGGGCGCCCTGCAACCTGGCCGGCTCAGGTAGCGGCCGCGCATCGGGCTCGTCGTCATAGGGACGGTGGCCGTAGAGGGCGAGCTCGTCGAGCAGATGGGCGGTGGGAGACGCAGCCTCGTCGATGAGGCGGTCGATGGTCATGGGTCAAGTCCTCTCAGGTGAGGCCGCGCCTATCGCGGCCTTCAGGCGATGCTTTCGCCGGAAGCGGCTGAGGCCTGCACCCAAAGGCGAAGCCTGCAGGGCCGGAGCGCAAGCGGAGGACGGCGAGCACGGCTTTCTTGTCTCGCGAGGAATGGCGGCGCCTTTCGCGCCGCCAGGGGAAGAAAGCCGCGCACAGCCGTTGCGGGCCTCAGCCGCTTCTGGCCCGATCGCCCTCATGAAGGCCGGGCGCGGCCGACTGCGAGGGCGACCCTGACGGTAGCGCGCGCCGACACGGGCGTCGTTCGGACCGATGCTCTTCGCCGAGGAAGCGGGCAACATCCTCGGGTGTGAGCTGGGCACGCACGGATGCCATCAGCGTTTCACGGCCAAGCGTGCAGAGATTGGTGTTGAAGTCATCGCTGGACGGCGTGAGGAGCAGGGCCTCGACGCCGTTCTCCATCGCACGAGCAGCGAGCTTGCCGGCCGCGCGGTGTCCGGCCCGATCGTTGTCGCGGGCGACGTAGAGGCGTCGCAGTCCCGGGGGAAGGATCAGCATGGCCAGGTGCGTCGCCGACAACGCCGCGACCATCGGCAGCGCGGGCAGGACTTGGCGCAGCGCCAGCATGGTCTCCAGGCCCTCGCCGGCGGCCATCATCTCGGTCGGCACGCCGAAGCGCACGCCATTGCCGGCAAGTTGCCCCATCGCACGGCGTGGTATCGCCAAAGGCGCTTTGCCGGAGCCATCGCGCGCCAGCCACGTGCGCTGCACGCCAGCGATACGGCCATGGAGATCGGTGACGGCGGCGATCAGCGCCGGCCAGGTCTCACGCGGCGCGTCGTCGTGCGCGCGGTACCAGCAATGCGGATGGAAACGCAATGCCATGAGATCGTTCACATTCGTGATCCCTCGGCTGCGGAGATAGGTTTCGGCGAGCGTACCGCCGATCGGCTTAGCGGACGCGAACAGTCGTCGGGCTGCTTCGCGCGACCGGCTCGGGGCCGGCGGCGCCGCGGGCTGAGTCGCACTGCGCTCGGGCAGGCTCAGGAATTGGCGTGCCTCATCGACCACATCGCGAAAGGTGTCGAGGCGCTGCGCGCGGGCGATCAGATCGAGCAGATCGCCGTACTCGCTGGTGGCGAAGTCGATCCAGCGTCCGGCAGCGGTCCTACTGGTCTCGGTGAGCTGCACGCACAGGCTGCGGCCCGGCGTGTTGTCGATATCGCCGACACGCCACGTGCGCCCTTCACGACGGCCGTTGGAGAGATAGTACCGGCACACGTCTTCCGCGCGGGCTGCAAGGTGGCGTGTCACATCGGCGGCGGTTTCGCTCATGGCTGCCTCCGTGAAAAGAGGGCCTGCCGCTATGGCGGGCCCTCGGTGATATCGTTATTCGGCAGCTTCAGCGCGAGCAGGTGTGCCGCGCTTCGGCTTCGCACGCGCCTTGGCGGACGCCGGCTGTTGATGTGCTTCAGGCTCCGGCGAGCTTGACGTCTCGACCGGCGTGAACGTCTGCCCCGGCGTGCGCAAGGGCTCCGGTATCCAGCCGGTGCCGGCGAGCAGCTCTTCCGCCGCTCTTGCCATCTCAACCTTCTTGAGGTGGGCGAGGCGCTCCGCCGCCACGTCGCCCTTGGCTTCGCGCACCGCGTCGAGGATGCACGCCTTGCTGACGCGACCGAGGTAGTCGTCGACCGTGGGACGCCAGCCGGCCGTCGCCATGTCGAGCCTGACGGCCTTGGCGAGGCGGCCGGCGTGGGCAATCGCCTTCGGCCGCCGGTCATAGGCCTGGTAGACCGCATTGATCGTGAGTGACACGCAATGGGCAAACAGTGCCTGCCGGCTGTCGCTGTCGAGGCCGGCGAGGACGTCCCACAGCTCGCCGGGCTCCTTGGGCAGCTGTGCTGCCCAGTTGTCATGCCGCGCTTCGCTCGCCTTTGCGGGTACCGTGTCCGCGAGCCCCGGCGCATGGCCGAACGTGACGCTCTTCGGCTCGATCTCCAGGCAGGAATCAAGGCCGTAGCGGTAGAACAGCTTCAGGCACAGTACGTGCAGGATCGCCAGGAACGCGACATCCGGGTCGTTGGCCACTGCTTCACGCAGCGCCAGCGTCCGGTGCGCCGTGAGCTCGGTCATCAGCCGGTCGGACAGCGGACGGACGCCATCGTCCTCATCCGGCTCCTCGACGGCGGAGTCATGGTGCGTGTCCGCCTCGTGCCCAGAGGATGTCATCATCTCGGGATCGCTCGCGCCGTCCTCGCTATCGCCGTCAGGCGTTGCGATGGGCGGCTCGTCCTCGGGTCGCACATAGCCGCGCTCGACCCGCAAGGCGCCCGCGCTGTCGATGCTGACGAAGGCGCCGGCGCGAGCGATGTCGGCGGTCTCGTAGACGACAGGGCGTTCGTCGAACGCCGCCAGCGCGGTCTCGATCTCGCCGAGCCGCTGGTCTACCTCCTCCGGCACCTCGTCGGCCTCTGCGTACTTCTCCTCCAGTCGATCGAACTCGGCCTGGAGCGCGTCGTGGGCGGCCTGCTCCTCGTCCGTGATCGGCACCTCGGTGCCGCTGAGCCGGCGCAGCCCATAGGCGTGGCCGTAGGCGAGCTCCGGCGCCACCTCGACCCACTTCCAGCCCTCGCCGCGGATCGCACCCGCTTCCCGCTCCAGCTTCTCGGCCACGAGCTTCTCGAGTAGCGCCGGCTCCTGCAGCCAGCCGCCGTCGTCGGGCTCGAACAGGTCGCGCAGGATGGTGCCGCCGGCCGCTTCGTAGGCTTCGAGGCCGACGAACTGCGCCCGCTTGTCGGAGGCCCGGACCGCGCCTTCGGTCAGCAGGCGGCGGATCTGGTACGGCTCCTTGATGTGAGAGCGCTGCAAGGCTTCCCACGCCTCTTCCTGTCGCGCATGGTCGGGGTTGACAGTGAAGGCCATCAGTTGCTCGAGCGTCATGCCGTCGTCCTCGGCATAGACGTCGAGCAGCTTCGGCGACACGACGGCAAGGCGCAGGCGCTGGTGCACGACATTGGCCGATACGAAGAAGGCGGCGGCGATCTCCTCCTCCGACTGGCCTTTCTCGCGCAAGGCGAGGAAGGCGCGGAACTGGTCGAGCGGATGCAGCGGCGCTCGCTGCACGTTCTCGGCCAGACTGTCCTCCTCGGGGATGCCCTCGGTGCGCACGATGCACGGCACAGGCGCGGTCCGGGCGAGACGCTTCTTCTTGACCAACAGCTCCAGCGCGCGATAGCGGCGGCCGCCGGCCGGCACCTCGTACATGCCGGTCTCGGCGCCGGCTTGGTCGAGCACAGGCCGCACCGTCAGGCTCTGCAGCAAGGTGCGGCGGGCGATGTCCTCGGCCAGCTCCTCGATGGCGACGCCGGCCTTGATGCGGCGTACGTTGGCCTGGCTCAAGACCAGCTTGTTGAAGGGAATGTCGCGCGAGACGCTCAAGCGCATCTTGGGATGTGTGTTGGCCATGGGGATTCTCCGTGACGGGCGGCCGGGAGACTCTCTCCTGACCTCCAAACCCGTCAGTGAAACCCCACGCCCCTCTCTGCCTCTGGCCGACGGCACCGCGGACCGAGGAGGACCGCCGCACGCGGCAGCGGATCCCTCCGAGGGCGTGCTCCGCTCACCGGTTCTCGCGCAGCGCCTCGGCCGCCGCCTTGAGCCGGGCATCGTCCTCGACGATGCCACCGGCCTTGCGTGCCGCTTCGGCGTAGACGGAGAGCGGGAACGTGCCCTCGAAATAGAGATCGCGCTCGATGCCCAAGCCGAACGGCAGGCGGACCGATGCAATCTCCATCAGGCTGAACGAGCCCAGCTCAGGACAGCCGAAGCCGAGATCCGCGAGGCCGAACAGCGTGTCGTCGTCCGCGTCGAGCTCGGTCGCAAGCCACGTCGCGGCCCCCACCGGATTGAAGAACTTGACCACGGGCACATGGTCGATGTCGCGCTGACGGCCGTTGGCCAGCAGGCGGTCGCGCAATTCGCGTGTGAGGAGGATCATGCCGCCCTCCGACCGTTCGGTGCCGCCTGGCTGCCTTCCGGGAGGAAACCCAGCAGGTAGTCCGCCGCCTTGCTCGCCAGCGACGCGGCGCGCACGATGGCGCGGTTGTCCTCGTGCAAGACCTCGAGCCAGGAGCCGACATAGTCCGCGTGCCGGACGGTCGGCACGATGCCGAGGGCAGCACAGCAGAAGGCGGCGTTGATCTCGGCCACCAGCTCCTCAAAGGCGTACTTGCGCGAGCCGAAGGATCCGCCGAGATCGCGGTTGAGGCGCGACGGGTGGCCCGAAGCATGGCCGAGTTCGTGCAGGGCCGTGCGGTGCCAATTGACTGGCTCGAAGAACGCGGCCGGCGGGGGCACCTGCACATAGTCCTCCGAGGCGTCATAGAATGCCCGGTTGCCGCCGATGCGAACCTCGATGCCGGTCGCCTTGATCAGGGCCTCCACGCGCGGCTCGATAGTGCCTGGTGGCGGAGGAGGCGCGACCGTCGCAATCTCGTCCGGCAGGCCATCGCACTGGTCGGTATTGAAGACGGTGAAGCGCTTCAGGAACGGAATGGCGCGGGCTTCCCCGCCGCTTTCCGCCGCGCGTTGCTTCGCGTCGTCCGGCACAAAGCGGTCGGCGTAGACGACCGTGGTGCCGCGCTCGCCCTTGCGGACATGACCGCCGAGCGCCAAGGTCTGGCGGAACGTGAGCCAGCTCTGGCCGGAGAAGCCATGCTGGATGACAGCGCCCCACAGGATGAGCACGTTGATGCCGGAGTACGTACGGCCGGTCGATGCGTTCTTCGGCATCGCGAGCTGCGCCTTCGTGGTCGCTGAGCCCCACGGCTGCACCCATGGAACGCGGCCCTCTTGCAGCTCGCGGATGATCTTGTTCGTGATATCGTCATAGAAGTTGATCCGGTCGCCACTGGTACCGGCATGGGAGGTGGATCTGGACATCGCGGATCTCCGCGACGGGTCGGTGAGAGCCTCTCTCTCACCTCGGCAAACCCGTCACGGCGACAGCCGCTGCACTCTGCCTCTTCTGAGCGCCATCCGTCCGCCAGGTGCTGTGCGACCGATCGCGCTCATGGTGTCTTTGTCGGGCTTGCATCCCGACGACGGCGCGCGTCGTCAACGTGGTCCGCGCCATGGGGCCGTCACCCGGATGGGCCGAGACCCGCTGGCGGGGCTCGGGCGCGCGGCCTTTGGGCCGCGCGGTAGGACCCGGCCGCGGCCTTTTCGGCCGCGGGGCGCCAAAAGAGAGACGCAAAAGCCGCAGCCGATTGCTGCCGAATATCAGTGCCGACGCGATCCGAGCTGGCTTGCGCATGGGCCAAGGCTCCGCGTCTGGGTGCGCGCAAGTGTGCTGCACATTAGTTTGTTGGTTCGAACAAACAGACGAACTAACTTTGGACGAGGTGAGAGAGGCGCAGCGTCGTGCCGGGAGGAGGTTCCGAAAGCCTTGGTGTCGCAGGAGGCCAGTCTGCGTAGCGGCCAGCGTGAAGGCTATTCGGGAAGGCCCTCGGCCGACGATCTCGGCGACAATCGCTTCGGCGCTCTGATGCGGATGCGTCAGGGGCTTGAGCAGGTCAGGGAAGTATTGTGCAACTGCCCGTTGCACAAGTTGCGAGAGACACCGGGGGCGCCTTACGCTGCGGTAGATCCGCCAGAGCCTGGACCTTAAGCAGGCTTGCGCGCCCGCCCACGCAGATCCTGTTGTCGCACTGGCTCGGAAACCGACGATCGGCCAGCGACGCGATGGGCCAGGAACTGCGGACTCGTAACCTTCGCTGCCGGCCTCAGTCGAATGCCGCATCGATCGGCAGACGATAGCCTTCGGCAAAACGATTTGTCTGATTGGCCATCCCGACAACAGCCATGAGCTCGCCGAACATTACGTCGTCCACTTTGCGTTTCGCTTTGATGTCATCGAACACCGCCCGTACCTCTGGTGCCGCTTTGGTATATTCAACGGGCTTAGGTCTGCTCATGGTGATCCTCCGAGACGTGCCAATCAGTCCAAACAGACCTCCCCATAGCTGCGACTGCAACCGCTCGTTCACACCAACCGGCGTATCTGCCGGTGCACACATCATCCTTCAGCCGGCATGAACACGCAGCGGGGAGCCTGGACACCAAACGCATCGTCGGTGAAGCAGACGTGGATCCGATTATCAGGTGACGCACGCACTGCGAACCCGGGCGGGACCCATATGCGCCGATGCCCGACCGTCACGATCCTGTTGCCACCGATGTCGATGTAGATGCCGTCGGCCGGCATGCAGTCGTGGTCCGAACAGCATTCCTTCGGATACCAGGAGTGGGCATTCGCTGTGTGCGCGCAGGCGAAGGCAGCAGCGACTAGCACGGCGCACGAGAAGATGCAGAAGCGGATCATCGAGGTGTTTCCGGCTCTCTTGGGTCGCTTGGGCCTGTGTCAGCTCTGTGCGGGGACGAACAGGCAGATGGGCACCGCAAAGGTGCTATTGTCGAGCTCACCTGCGACCACCCGGAAACAGATGTGGACCCGACCGTCAGGCGACGATCCCGCGGCGAGACCTGCTGGGATCCAGATTCGCCGAGCCCCAACGACGACGATCCTGTCGCCGCGTGCGTCGGTGGTCATGAGGTCTGCGGGGACGCAGTCGCGATTGGAACAGCACTCCTTCGGGTACCAGGAGTGAGCGGCAACTTCGAGGGCACAGCTGGTTGCTAACACGGCGGCCAACACCAAGATGCGTCCATGGTTCATTGAGCGCTCCCGTCCGGCCGGTGAACTGCCTCCCACAGGATGAAGATGGCAGGAGGCCGGGGAGCGCGCTTTGCCGAGCGCTTGGCAGGGCCATGGCTTATCCTTGGGATGGGCTCCATTCTTTGTCCCCACTGATCGTGCTAGCGTCGGCGGCGGACGATGTGAGGAGGGGAAATTTGCGTTACTTCTTCGAAGACTATGCGCTCGACACGGACCGCTGTGAGCTACGCCGCGGAGGCTGTCTGCTGCCGATCGAGCCCAAAGTCTTCGATCTGCTCATGCATCTGATTGGCAACCGTGCCCGCGTCGTCAGCAAGGACGATCTCATTGCTGCAGTCTGGAACGGGCGCGTTGTGTCGGAATCGACGCTGACAAGCTGCATCAATGGTGCCCGGAGCGTGATTGGCGACAGCGGCGAGGCGCAACGCTTGATCAAGACAGTGCCCCGCAAGGGCGTCCGGTTTGTTGGCGCTGTGAGGGAGGAAGACTCTCCAAACGACACTCTAGAGTCGTCAGAGTCGTCGAGACCGACCCTTCCCTTCCCGGACAGGCCGTCGATCGCGATCTTGGCATTCACCAATATGAGCGATGATCCCGAGCAGGAATACTTCGCGGAGGGCATCTCCGAGGACTTGATTACCAGCTTATCGCGCATCCGCTGGCTGTTCGTCATCGCCCGCAACTCGTCGTTCGTCTACAAGCATCGTGCTGTCGATGTGAAGCAGGTCTCGCGCGAACTTGGCGTCCGCTACGTGCTCGAAGGCAGCGTGCGCCGGTCCGGCAAGCGGCTCCGCATTAGCACGCAACTGATCGATGCTACGACCGGTGGCCATCATTGGGCCGAGCGCTACGACCGAGAGCTGGACGACATCTTCGCTGTGCAGGACGAAATCACCTGTAGCGTCGCCGCGGCCATCGAACCTCACCTGCTGGCAGCGGAGGGCATTCGCGCCCTGTCGCGTTCCTCGAACGATCTTGGGGCTTGGGAACTTGTGGCTCGCGCGCAAACGCATGTCTGGCGCATGACGGGCCCGGACAATGAGACAGCAATCGTTGCGCTCGAACGCGCCGTCGAGGCCTATCCCGACTACGCGCCGTCTCGAAGCCTGTTGGCGTTTTGCCTGGTGTTCGCCGCGCACATGGGTTGGACAGATCGCCAACGAGGGCTGCTCGCCGGCCACGAGCATGCCATTCGAGCAGTTGCACTTGACGATCGGGATCCCTGGGCCCACGTCGCGCTCGGCTACTGGGCGATGATGGAGAGACACACCGAGGAGTCAATCGCGGCGTTTCGTCAGGCTGTGAGCCTCAATCCGAATTCCGCGGCGGGCCACTTCCATCTCAGTCATGGATTGGGCTTTGCGGGCCTGGATCGCGAGGCCATTGAGCACGGACACGAGGCCATCAGGCTTAGTCCCTTGGACCCCATGATGGCCCTTTTCTTCGCGGCATTGGCCGTCGCTCATTATGCTGCCGGCCGATATGCAGAGGCTGGCCATTACGCAACACAATCGGCGCGACTGCGCCCGGGTTTCTACGCGGCGCAGCGGATGCGTTGCGCAAGCCTGGCGCAGGTTGGCCTGGTTGACGAAGCGCGGTCACTGTTGGCAGGCGTACGACGCGAGCAGCCGCAGCTGTCGCTGAATTGGGCGAGAGTAAACGTGCCTTACCAGACCCCCCAATTGACGGAACGCTACCTGGAGGGTCTCCGAAAGGCGGGGCTGGACGAGGGCTAACGGCAGAGTTGGGTCACTTGCGTCGTCTGCACCGGAGGGCGTAACCGCAATGGTCTGAGACCGGTCGCTGGAAGCGCGCCTTCCGTTGGGCGACCCAAGCCGAGGCGCTGGTGGGACTTTCAGTTATTGCAGTTAGCCCGCTTCCTCGCTATAGTGATCGGCGAAGGAGAACAGGCCATGGCCAGCCAAGTCGTCAAATTTGCCGGACTTTCGGATCGGGACCGCAAGAAGGTGTCGCCCCTGCCCAAGCTTGCCCAGGGCGACCGCCTCGAGCTGCACGTCCGGCGCCGCGGCGGC
>DASRFX010000110.1:0-22732 GCA_035651335.1 Reyranella sp.
TGACGCCCGACGACCTGCACCGGTTCCTCAGGGACGAGTTCCCGCAGGCGCCGCCCGACGTCTCGGTCGAGCATCTAGAGGACAATCTGATCCGCATCCGCATGAAGACCGGCGACCGCAATCTGCGGCCAGGCGGCACGATCTCCGGCCCGACCATGATGGCCATGGTCGATTGCGGTTTCTACCTGCTGCTGATGGGCCGGCTGGGCAAGGTGGCGCTCGCCGTCACGACCAACCTCAACATCAACTTCATGCGCAAGCCCGAGCCCGCCGACTTGATCGGCGAGGGGCGGCTGCTGAAGCTCGGCAAGACGTTGGCGGTGGGAGACTTCACCATCTGGAGCGAAGGCAAGAAGGACCCGGTCGCCCACGCCACGGTCACCTATTCGATCCCGCCGCGCGGTCGCTGAAAGCGCGGCACGGAGCTTATCCTCGCCGCGTCGGCACCACCGAGATGTCGACCGACGGACGCAGCTCGGCGCACACCTTGAGCACGTCGTGGATGTTGCTCGACATGAATTTGTCGAACGGCGTCTCGCCCTTGGTCGTGTTCCCGTCGATCGCCGGGAATGACTGCTGCTTCAGGATGTAGTCGAAGCGCGCCGCCCATTTGCGCGCACCGAGCCGCGCCGTAGTCGAGCAATTGTCGACCATGTAGGAGACGCCCTTGTAGTCCATGTAGGGATTGAGCGAATCGACCGCCTCGATGATCGATTCGTTGGCGATCTCCGAATAGGGATGGCCGCGGTCCTTCAGCAGGTCGACCTGGGCCATCATGCACGCCATGTAGACGCCGGCGGTTTCCGGATTGAGCGGCGCATAGTTGCGCTCGGTGTTGGCGCGCACCCTCTCGCCCACCACCCACATGTCGGTGCTGTCGATCTTGCCCATCGGGTAGGTGCCGTGGCGGCGCGTCGCCTGGATGACGCTGCGCACCTCGTTGCCCGAGGCGACGTCGTCGTAGATCTCCTCGAGGATCTCGCGGCAGGGATGGTAGGAGGCGTTGTAGGCGTTGCGGAACGCCGCCTTCTCCTTGTCGTCGAGCTCGTCGTAGACCGCCTTCAGGCCCGAGCGCGAGATGGTCTTGCTGATCGGTCCGGTGATCGATTCGGACGTGTTGAGATAGGCATCGTCCTTGGCCATGCCCTTGCCGACATAGCGCGCGTACAGGCTCTCGGCGATGCCGTGCACGGCGCCCAGCAGGATGCCGCGCTCGCCGAAAATGTCGGAGCGGTACTCCGATTCGAGCGTCGTCTCGAAAGTGTAGGGCGAGCCCAGCGCCACCGACCAGGCAAGCGCGTAGTCCGTCGCCTTGCCGTTGACGTCCTGATGCACGGCGAAGCTCGCGTTGATGCCCGCGCCATTGACCTCGCGGCCCTGCTCGTAGAGCCGGCGCACCGATGGGCCCATGCCTTTGGGGCAGACCGCGATGACGTTGATGTTCTTGGGGAAGTCCTCGCCCTGCGCCTGCAGGTGCGAGAGCAGGAAGCCGTGACTGAGCCCCAGCGTGGTGCCGGGACGGAAGGCGGCAAAGATCTTCTTGTAATTCTCGGCGAAAGCCGCGTCGGAGATCAGAAGCAGCGACATGTCGCTCTCGCGGATCACGTCGTACATCTCGCCCAATGTGCCGTTAGCCTTGGTGAAGCCCACCGCCTCGGCCTCCTTCATCGACGACGAGCCCTCGCGCAGGCCGACCTTGACCCGGATGCCGGTGCCCTCCAGCGATTCACGCAGGTTCTGCGCCTGGGCCGGGCCCTGCGAGGACCAGCCGATCACGCCGATCTGCTTGATGCCGTCGAACGCCTTGGGCAGCAGGGGGAAGAGGTGGCGGCCGCCGGCGACGATCGTTTCCTCGCGGTCGGCCATCTTCACGGTACGGGTCTGGAAAATCTTGGACGTAAAGCTCATCGGTTCCTCTGCTCTCGCTGCCTGGGCCGGCGGGTTCTAGGGCCGGGATGGTTTGAGGGAAAGCGCCACGCTGTGCCATAGGGTTTGTCGCCCCGGGGCAGGCGTGGCGGGAAAATTAGGACATTTGGCCTAAAAACTTGGTTTTATCGGCATCGAACATGTCCCAAGCCGGTGGGACATTTGGGTATATCGAAAAATCTTTTTCGATCAGGTGCTTGGAAGATCGGTAATATATTACCTCTTACTTAAGTGTTTGACAGCACGAAGTTCAGCCCCCATAAGCGCCGCCTCACGGAAGAAAGAACCATGGACAATTTCAGCCATCGCACCAACAGCCTCAAGGCTGCCGACGTGCAGAAGAAGTGGGTGCTGATCGACGCCGACGGCCTGGTGCTCGGCCGGCTCGCCACGATCATCGCCATGCGCCTGCGCGGCAAGCACAAGTCCTCCTTCACCCCGCACGTCGACTGCGGCGACAATATCGTCGTGATCAACGCCGAGAAGGTCCGCCTGACCGGCCGCAAGGCCGAGCGCGAGGTCTTCTACCATCACACCGGTCATCCGGGGGGCATCAAGGGCGAGACCCTGGGCAAGCGCCTCGAAGGCCGCTTCCCCGAGCGCGTCATCGTCAAGGCGGTCGAGCGCATGATCACGCGGGGTCCGCTGGGGCGCGCGCAGATGAAGAACCTGCGCGTCTACAAGGGCGCCAAGCACGAGCACGAGGCGCAGAACCCCGAGAAGCTCGATGTCGCCGCGTTGAACCGCAAGAATTCGAGGATCGGCTAAAATGGCTACCGAACTTTCGTCCTTCGCCGAACTGAAGAAGGCGCCGCTGGCCGGTGCGCAGGCTCCCGCGCCGGTGCGCGAGAAGGAAGTCGACAAGGAAGGCCGCGCCTACGCGACCGGCCGCCGCAAGAACGCCGTCGCCCGCGTGTGGGTCAAGCTCGGCACGGGCAAGATCACGGTGAACGGCCGTGACCAGAAGATCTACTTCGCGCGTCCCACGCAGCAGATGGTGATCCAGCAGCCGTTCGACGTCAGCCAGCGCAATGGCCAGTTCGACGTCATCGCGACGGTGTCCGGCGGCGGCCTGTCGGGCCAGGCCGGCGCGGTGCGTCACGGCATCGCCCAGGCGCTCTCGAAGTTCGAACCCGCGTTGCGCGGCGCGCTGAAGTCGAGCGGCTTCCTGACCCGCGACAGCCGCGTCGTCGAGCGCAAGAAGTACGGTCGCGCCGGCGCCCGCCGCCGCTTCCAGTTCTCGAAGCGCTGACGGCTCTTCCGTGCCGGGGCTCGTCGTCCCGCACAAAGGCTTGATGCCCAAGGTCGCCAGCGCGACCTTGGCGGACGAGCGATGACGTTCACCGGCTTCGTCACCGACAATTCCGTCAACCAGCACATGGGCGTGGTGGTGCCGTATCGCGATCGCGCGGCGCACCTCGCCGAGTTCCTGCCGGCGCTGCAGAAGTTCCTCGCCGACCATCCCAACAAGGCACCGGGGCGCACCAGCGTGCTGGTCGTCGAGCAGCAGGCGGGTGGTGAGTTCAACCGCGGCAAGCTGAAGAACGTCGGCTACGCGCTGCTGTGCGAGGCGATCGACTACGTCTGCTTCCACGACGTCGACTACGTGCCGCAACGCGCCGACTACCGCGACCCGCAGCGCGGCTGGGTGCATCTCGCCTCCAAGGGCGCCGAGACGACGCTCGACCCGCGCGGCTTCACCATCAAGCACGATATGAGCCGCTTCACCGGCGGCGCGGTGCTGTTCACGAAAGACGCATATGAAAAGGTCAACGGCTTCAGCAACCAGTATTGGGGCTGGGGCTTCGAGGATGCTGACCTCAACGGCCGCTGCCTGGTGCGGCAGATCCCGTTCGCCCGCCGCAGCGGACGCTTCAAGACCTTGCCGCACGAGAACGAGGGCTTCGCGGTCGAGGGCAGAGCGGTATCGCCCAGCGCCGCGCATCTGAAGAACAAGCAGCAGTTCGAAGCGCGCTTCGGCGTCGAGCCGGCTTACGATCCCAACATCGCCGCGCCGGAGAATGTCGGCCGCTCAAAGATGGAGGGCGACGGGCTCTCCGATCTCGAGTACACGATCGTGTCGCGCGAGACGCTGATCGGCGCCAAGCCGGCGTTCGTCGCCGAGAAGGTCGTCGTGACGCTTTAGTCTATCAGCCGGACCTTCACGTAGGAGCCGGGTGCATCCTCGATCGCCGGCAGCCCGCCTTGGCCCGGCACGCGTGCCGGCACTTTGTCGCCCGACTTGGCCGACAACCACTTGTCCCAATCGTACCACCACGAGCCCGGGAACTCCGTGGCGCCGGCCTGCCAATCGGCAAGCGTCGGCGGGTTTTTCGCCGTCTCGTTGAGCCAGTGCTGATATTTCTTGGCCGCCGGCGGATTGACCACGCCCGCAATGTGGCCCGAGCCCGCCAGCATGAAGCGCACCGGACCGGAGAAGAGCTGCGTCGCCTTGTAGACCGACTTGGCGGGCGCGATGTGGTCGTCCTTGCCGGCCTGCAGATAGACAGGGATCGAGATCTTGCGCAGATCGATCGGCACGTTGTCGATCACCAACCCCTCCGGCTTTGCCAGCAGGTTCCGCTGGTACATGTTGCGCAGGTAATAGATGTGCATCGCTGCCGGCATGCGCGTGGCGTCGGCGTTCCAGTACAAGAGGTCGAACGGGAAGGGATCCTTGCCCAGCAGGTAATTGTTGACGACGAACGACCAGATGAGGTCGTTGGCGCGTAGCATGTTGAAGGTGGTCGCCATCTCGGTACCCTCGAGATAGCCCTTCTTCGACATGATCTCCTCGATGCCGGCGAGCTGGTCCTCGTCAATGAAGACGCCGAGCTCCCCCGGCTCGGTGAAGTCGACCTGCGCGGTGAAGAAGGTGCAGGCGGCGATCCGGTCGTCGCCGCGCGCTGCCATGTAGGCGAGCGTGGTCGCCATCAGTGTGCCGCCGATGCAGTAGCCGATCGCCGAGACCTTCTTCTCGCCGGTCGCCTTCTCGATCGCATCCAGGGCGGCGAGGGGCCCCAGCTTCATGTAATCCTCGAACACGAGCTTGGTCAGCTCGGCGTCGGGATTGACCCACGAGATCACGAATACCGTGTAGCCCCGCTCGGTCGCCCATTTGATGAACGAGTTCTGCGGTTTGAGGTCCAGAATGTAGAACTTGTTGATCCACGGCGGCACGATCAGCAGCGGCGTCGCGTAGACTTGCTCGGTGCGCGGCGCATATTGGATGAGCTGCATCAGCTTGTTCTGGTAGACCACCTTGCCGGGCGATGTGGCGACATTCTCGCCGACCTTGAAGGCGTTCATGTCGGTCTGGCGGATAGCGAGTTTGCCCTTGCCGCGCTCGAGGTCGGTGAGCAGGTTCTGCAGGCCCTTCACCAGATTCTCGCCCTTGCTCTCCATCGTCGCCTTGACGACCTGCGGATTGGTCATCGCGAAGTTCGAGGGCGACATCGCGTCGATGAATTGCCTCGTGTAGAAGTCGACCTTCTGCGCCGTCTTGTCGTCGACGCCTTCGACCTCCTTCACGGTGTGCTGTAGCCAGCGCGCGGTCAGCAGATAGGATTGCTTGATGTAATCGAAGACGACTTCATCCTTCCAGGCGGGATCGCTGAAGCGCCTGTCGCCCTTGGCGGGCTCGGCGACCGGCTCGACCTTCTGCCCCAGCATACGCTGCGCCGTCGTCTGCCAGAGGCGGATGTACTGGTTCCACAGTTCCATCTGGGCCTGGGCAAGCTTGTTGGGATCGGCGAGCATCTTGGCCGTGAAGTCCATGAACGTCTGGGTGAGCCTGAGCGGATCGATTGGCTGCGGTCCTTCGCTGCGGTAGCGCTCGCCGAACTCCTCGAGCAGCTTCTGGCTGCGCGCGGCGATGTCCTTGAAAGCTGCCTGCATCTTCTCCACTTCGGCCTCGGTCATGCCGGGGAAGGAGGGCGAGGGAGTTTGGGGTCCGGAGGTCTCCGACATGCGTTTCCCCTTACGAATCAGTGGCTTTTCGGCGTTTCTTGCGGTAGTTTCAGCTGACCGGCGGCAACCCCTGTGGGTAATCCCGCGCGGCCTGAGCGCAGTCTTTAGGTAGGCTGCGACAACTCAGGGGTCAAACTTCCTCTCGGCCTCCGTTAAACACGGCAAAGGGCAGGGCGCAGACGAGGGCGATGCGGGTGGCGACGATGCGGGCAGATGGGGAGATCAAGGACTGGCGCCGATGGAGCGGTTTGTTCGTCAGCGTGTCGATGCTCGCGCTGGCGGCGGGATGCGGTTGGTTCGATAGCGGTACGCCGTCCGACAGCGCCAAGGTTCGCCCCGGCGCCGAACGCCAGGTCGGCGCGAGCAATGCGCTGCCTCCTGCGAGCGCCGGCCGCCAGTATGACGCCTCGATCGCCGCCGTCGACGAAACGCGGGGCGGCCCGCAGATCGGCTCGATCGTCGCCGACAAGGGCGGCCAGAAAGCCCAGCTCGAGGCGGCAGCGAAGGAGCAGGCCGAACGTGATAAGGCGGCCCGCGAAGAGCGCGAGAAGCGCGAGAAGGAAGAGGCCGAGCGCAAGGCGCAGGAGGCCAAGGAAGCGCCCACTCAGGCCGCTGCGCCAGCAAACGCGCCGGTGAAAGCCGAGCCGGTTCCGCCGCCGGCCGGGTCGACGACGACCGCCGCTGCACCGCCGCCAACACCCACGGCCGAAGCCAAGGCGGAGCCGCCGGCAACGCCGCCCGCGCCGGCTCAGTCGCCGGCACCGGAACCTACACCCGCTGTCACCGCCACGGCCGCTCCGCCGCCCGCAGCGCCGGCGGCTGCCGTAGCGCCAGCCAAGCCGGCCGATCCGAACAAGGCCTTCGAACCGCCGCCGGGTTGGACGCCGCCCGGGCAGGCCGCGCCGGTGAACCAGCCTGCCGCCGCGCAAGCCGCGCCGCCGGCACAAGCAGCACCCCAGATCCAGACCGCAAGCGTTCCCCCGCCGGCGTCTGCTCCGGCAGCAAATCCCGAATCAGCGCCGGCAGCGGTGCCGCCGCCCGCTGCCCCGCCAAAGAAAGTCGATCCGAACAAGGCCTTCGTGCCGCCGCCGGGCTGGACGCCGCCTCAGACGGCGAATTCCGCGCCGACACCCGCACCTTCACCTGCACCGTCGTCCACATCCTCAGGCGCGCCGCCGCAGATGGTGGCAGTGACGCAGCCCGCGCCGGCGGCGATGCCGACCGCCGCCGCCAAGCCTGAACCGCCGGCCGCACCCGCACCCCAGGTCGCCGAGCGTCCGCGCCGGGTCGATCCGAACCAGGCCTTCGATCCGCCACCGGGCTGGACGCCACCGGCGTCGACGGCTCCGGCCGCGCCGGCTTCGGTTCCGCCGCAAATGATGGCAGCGGCCGCTCCAGCACCCGCCGCGGCTCCTGCGCCTCCGCCGGTCGATTCCAAGGTGACGAGTGCGTCGATGCCGCCGCCCGCGGCGACGACTTCGGTCACACCGACGGAGCCAAGCTCGGCAGGCGTCAATCCGCTGGTCCGGCGCACGGAAGCGGCGCCGCCGTCCACCGGTTCGCCGCCCACCGCTTCCCCGCCTGCCGGTCCGATCATGGCGGACGTCGCGCACGCCAAGTCGGGCGAAGTGCCGCCCGGCACGCTGAAGGCGCCGAGCGGTCCGTTGCAGATCGCCGTGATCCAGTTCGGCCGTGCCTCGTCTGGATTGGGCAGTCAGGACCTCGCGATCCTATCGAAGGTCGCCGCGATCCAGAAGAAGAACGGCGGCACGGTGCGCATCGTGGCGCACGCCGCGCAGGACGTGACCGGCGCGTCGGCTGTCCAGATCGAGAACGGCAACTATGAAGTCTCCAAGCGCCGCGCGCTGGCGATTGCCAACCGCCTGATGGCGCTCGGCGTGCCGCGCTCCGCGATCGTTGCCGAGGCCGCGTCGGACAGCGAGCCGATCTACGAGACCAGCACCGCCCGCGGCGTCGCCGCCAACCGGCGCGCCGAAGTCTTCCTCGACTTCTGATCGCGTCAAGGGAAGAGCAATGGACGATTCCGAATTCCACCGGCTGAAGCGCCTGCCGCCCTACGTGTTCGCCGAGGTGAACGCGATGAAGGCGCGCGCCCGCTCGGCCGGCCAGGACGTGATCGATCTCGGCATGGGCAACCCGGACCTGCCGACCGCGCCGCACATCGTCGCCAAGCTTGCCGAGGCCGCCGCCAACCCGCGCGCGCACGGCTACTCCGCCTCGCGCGGCATTCCCGGACTGCGCAAGGCCCAAGCGGCGTACTATCAGCGCCGCTTCAACGTCGAGCTCGACCCCGAAAGCGAGATCATCGTCACACTGGGCTCGAAGGAGGGCCTCGCCAATCTTGCACAGGCGATCACCTCGCCGGGCGACACGGTGCTGGTGCCCAACCCCAGCTATCCGATCCATCCCTATGGTTTCATCATCGCCGGCGGGTCGGTCACGCACATCCCGGTGCCCGGCAGCACGTCGCTGGCGGAGTTCCTGCCCGCGCTCGAAAGAGCAGTGAAGCACGCGGTGCCCAAGCCGATCGCACTTGTGCTGAATTATCCATCGAACCCCACGGCGCAGGTTGTCGATCTCGATTTCTATGCGGCGATCGTCGATTTCTGCAAACGGCAGAGCATCTGGATCCTGAGCGATCTTGCCTATGCCGAGATCTACTTCGACGGAGTCCCGCCGCCGTCGGTTCTTCAAGTGCCGGGCGCACGCGACATCGCCGTCGAATTCACCTCGATGAGCAAGACCTACTCGATGGCGGGCTGGCGCATCGGTTTCGCCGCCGGCAACAAGACGCTCATCCAGGCACTGACCCGCATCAAGTCGTACCTCGACTACGGCGCCTTCACGCCGATCCAGGTGGCGGCGAGTGCGGCACTGAACGGCCCGCAGGACTGCATCGCCGAGGCGCGCAACACCTACAAGGAACGCCGCGACGTGCTGATCGACGGGCTCAAGGCCGCGGGCTGGGAGCTGCCCGCACCGGCCGCCAGCATGTTCGCCTGGGCGCCGCTGCCCAAGCCATTCGCCGAGCTGGGTTCGCTCCCCTTCTCGAAGCTGTTGCTGACGCAGGCCAACGTCGCCGTATCCCCCGGCATCGGCTTCGGCGAACACGGCGACGGTCACGTTCGCATTGCCATGGTCGAGAACAAGCACCGCATCCGGCAGGCAATCCGCAACATCAAGAACGTGCTGGCCGACCCTTCGCGCTCGATCGACCTCTATTTGCGCGGTGTTGGGGACAATATAACGCCACTGAAGGCTCGCGCCTGACCTGAAGCTGTCGTATCACGGCGCCCCGAATGACTGGTCCCCTCAAAATCGGCATCGCCGGCCTCGGCACGGTCGGCGCTGGCGTGGTCAAGCTTCTGGCTGAGCACAACCGCCTGCTGTCCTTGCGCGGCGGTCGCCCGCTCAAGCTCGTTGCGGTGAGCGCGCGTTCACGAGCCAAGAAGCGCGATATCGATCTTGCCGGCGTGCGCTGGGAGAAGGACCCGCTGGCACTCGCGATGGCGGCCGACATCGACGTCGTGGTCGAGCTGATCGGCGGCGCCGGCGGTACGGCCCGCAAGCTGGTGCAGAGCGCGTTGCGCGCAGGCAAGCACGTGATCACCGCCAACAAGGCGCTGCTCGCCATGCATGGCGCCGAGCTCGCGGCGATCGCCGAGAAGAAGGGCTGCATTCTTGCCTTCGAAGCGGCGGTCGCGGGCGGCATTCCGATCATCAAGGCGCTGCGCGAAGGCTTGGTCGGCAACAAGGTGAGCCGCCTGTACGGCATCCTGAACGGGACCTGCAACTACATCCTGACCACGATGCGCACGACCGGCCGCGACTTCTCGGTCGTGCTGGCCGAGGCGCAGGCGGCCGGATACGCCGAGGCCGACCCGAGCTTCGACGTCGATGGCATCGACGCCGCCCACAAGCTCGCCGTGCTTACCGGCGCTGCATTCGGAACCAAGGTGAACTTCGCCGGCGTGCATATCGAAGGCATCCGCCGTGTCACCTCGATGGATATCCAGTTCGCCGAGGAACTGGGTTATCGCATCAAGCTCCTAGGCCTGGCCCGCCAGACCCCGTACGGCATCGAGCAGCGGGTCCATCCTTGCATGGTGCCAATCGATGCCCCGATCGCGCACATCGAGGGCGTGTTCAATGCCGTCGTTGTCGAGGGCGACTTCGTCGGCACGACCATGTTCCAGGGCCGCGGCGCCGGACAGGGGCCGACGGCCTCGGCCGTGGTGGCCGACCTGGTCGACGTGGCGCGCGGACGCAACATGCCGGCTTTCGTGGTCCCGGCCGCTCGCCTGGCGGACAAGAAGGCGTCGCCCATGGACCGCCATCATGGCGCCTATTATATGCGGCTGATGGTCCAGGACCGGCCGGGTGTGATTGCCGCTGTCTCGGGCGTGCTGGCGAAGGAGCGTATTTCCCTCGAGTCGATGCTCCAGCGCGGCCGTTCGCAGTCCGGCGAGGTGCCGGTGGTGCTGACCACGCACGAGACCGAGGAGGCGAGGATGCGACGTGCCGTGGCCCGCATCGCGCAGCTGAAGGCCGTGGCCGAGGAGCCCTGCCTGATCAGGATCGAGACGTTCTAGAGGGAAAGCACGCGCAGTCGACGCGTCAGGAGGAAACGATGGCCGATGTTGGGAAGATGGACCGCAATCTGGCGCTCGAAGCCGTGCGCGTCACCGAGGCGGCGGCACTCGCGGCGTCCAAGCTGATGGGCCGTGGCGACGAGAAGGCGGCCGACCAGGCGGCGGTGGACGCCATGCGCTCGGCGCTGAACACTCTCTCCATCGACGGTACGGTCGTGATCGGCGAAGGCGAGCGTGACGAAGCGCCGATGCTCTACATCGGCGAAAAGGTCGGCGCCGGCGGACCGAAGATCGACATCGCGCTCGATCCGCTGGAAGGCACGACCATCACCGCCAAGGGCCTACCCAATGGCTTGGCCGTGCTGGCGATGGCCGAGGATGGCGGCTTCCTCAATGCGCCCGACGTCTACATGGACAAGATCGCCGTTGGCGCCGGCCTGCCCGACGGCGTCGTCGACCTCGACAAGGCGCCCAAGCAGAATCTTGCCGACCTGGCCAAGGCCAAGAAGAAGCAGGTGTCGGACCTCGTGGTCTGCATCCTCGACCGGCCGCGGCATTCCGAGCTGATCGCCAAGGTCCGCGAGGCTGGCGCCCGCATCATGCTGATCGGTGACGGCGACGTGTCGGGCGTGATCGCCACCTCGACGGGCGAATCGGGCATCGACATCTACATGGGCTCGGGAGGCGCGCCGGAAGGCGTGCTGGCGGCGGCGGCGCTGCGCGCCATCGGCGGCCAGATGCAGGGCCGGCTGCTGTTCCGCAATGACGACGAGAAGGCGCGCGCGAAGAAGTGGGGCATCACCGATCTCAACCGGAAATATTCGATGCTCGACATGGCCAAAGGCGACGTGATGTTCGCCGCCACCGGCGTCACTTCGGGCTCGATGCTGAAGGGCGTGCGCCGCTACGGCGTGGGCGCCGAGACCCATTCGATCGTCATGCGCTCCAAGACGGGAACCGTGCGGTGGATTTCCGCGCATCACAATTTCTCGATTAAGACTGGCCTGCCGTCCTGGGCTTGATCATCATGGACCGATGCAGGGTCGACTGGCGGCCGCCTGTGTCTTGGGTGTCCTCGCGCTGACTTCGTCTGGGACAGCGCAGGACGACAATTGCCGAAGCTTCGCCTGGTCCGTCGGCCGGACCATCGACCTGTTCGACGAACCGCTGCCGAACGTGCGGTCCGGCCAATCGGTGCCGAAAGAGGGTGCGTTCGCGCTTAATCTCCTGCCGGTGGCAGATGTCATCTATCCGGTGTCGCCCGATCGCGGCAGCGACGGCGGTCGGGGCGCGGTCGTGACCGTCGAGACCATTCCCGCCGGCCGCTACCAGATCGCGCTCTCGGCTGAGGCGTGGGTCGACGTCATCCAGGAGAACAGACATCTGCCGACCACACTGCAGTCGCAGGACAAGCGCTGTCCCGGCGTGCGTCGCAGCGTTGAGGTCGAAGTGAAGAGCCTGCCGCTCACCCTCGAGCTTGGCGGCGCCCAGGTCGACCGTATCAACATCGCCGTGCTGCGCCTTTGGCCGTTCAAGTGGCAGTGGTGAGATACACACAGCACGCTGGGCTATTGTGAGGCATGTCGACTGAAGCACGCGTGCAGCGTGCCGCCTTCCTCAATGTCGAGAAGTCGGTCACCGGCCGCCGCTGGGCGGCGCGTCTGGCGGATGAACGTCTGGCCCTCGCCATGGCCCAGCGCCACGGCTTGCCGGACTCGATCTGCCGGCTGCTCGCGGCGCGCGAGGTCGATCTCGAAGGCGTGCCGGATTTCCTCGAGCCGACGCTGCGCAAGTTCCTGCCCGATCCCTCGCATCTCAAGGATATGGACGTCGCAGTCGCGCGATTGGTGCGGGCAGTGCAGGGCGGCGAGAAGATCGTGGTGTTTGGCGACTATGACGTCGACGGCGCCACCTCGTCGGCGTTGCTGCTGCGCTTCTTCCGTAGCGTCGGCGGCAATATCGGCGTCTACATCCCCGATCGCCGCAAGGAGGGGTACGGCCCCAATGCACCGGCGCTGCTGAAGCTCAGGGAAGAGGGCGCGGCCGTCGTGGTGACGGTCGATTGCGGTGTCACCGCCTACGAACCGCTGCTCGCGGCCAAGCAGGCCGGCCTCGACATGATCGTGATCGACCATCATCAGGCCGAGATCGCCCTGCCGGAAGGACTTGCCGTCATCGATCCCAATCGCGTCGACGACGACAGCCCGCACAAGCAACTGGCGGCGGTCGGTGTCGCCTTCCTGCTGGCGGTCGGCGTCAATCGCGCGCTGCGCTCAGCGAACTGGTACGGCACGTCGCGGCCGGAGCCGGACCTGCGCCAATGGCTCGATCTCGTGGCGCTGGGGACGGTGTGCGATGTCGTGCCGCTCACCGGGGTCAACCGCGCGCTGGTGCGTCAAGGGCTGCTGGTGATGCAGCAACGCCGCAATGCCGGGCTTGCCGCACTGGCCGACGTGGCGCGCCTGCGCGAGCCGCCCGGCGCCTATCATCTGGGATTCCTGATCGGCCCACGGGTCAATGCCGGCGGCCGTGTCGGCCAGGCCGATCTCGGCGCGCGTTTGCTGGCGAGCGACGACCCGCAAGAGGTAGGCGCGCTCGCCGTGCGGCTAGACGAGTTCAACGCCGAGCGCCGCGCGATCGAGCGCGAGGTGCTGGATCAGGCGATCGCGCGCATCGAAGGAACCTACGGACCGGAACGAAGGGGTCTGCCGTCGGTGCTGCTGGTCGAGAGCGAGGGCTGGCACATCGGCGTGATCGGCATTGTGGCGAGCCGCCTGGTCGAACGCTACGGCCGGCCCGCATTCGTGATTGGCATGGACGGCGATACAGGCAAGGGCTCCGGTCGCTCGGTGCGCGGCGTCGATCTCGGCGCAGCGGTGATTGCCGCGCGGCAGGCCGGCCTGCTGCTGAATGGCGGCGGCCACGCCATGGCAGCGGGCCTCACGGTGGCGAAGAATGCCTTGCCCGAGCTGGCGGCGTTTCTCGACGAGCGGATCGCGCCGCAACTGGGCGCGGCGCCAGTGGTGCGCGAACTCGGCATAGATGCCGCACTGACGCCTGCCGCGGCGACCCAGGACCTGGTGACAATGATCGAGCGGGCGGGCCCGTTCGGCGCCGGAAATGCGCTGCCGCGCTTTGCCTTGCCCGGCGTACGCGTGAACTACGCCCAGCCGGTCGGCGAGAGCCACGTGCGCTGCACTCTTGTCGGCCAGGAGCGCGGCAGGGTCGACGCCATCGCCTTTCGCGCCACCCAGACGGCGCTTGGGCCGGCATTGCTCGACCCGGCCAAGCCGGTGCTGCACGTCGCCGGGGCACTGCGGATCGAGCGCTACAACGGCCGCGAATCGGTGCGCCTGCAGATCGACGACGCCGCCACTGCCGCGGGCTCGGTCTTGGCGTGGTAATTTGCCCGTATTGATTTCGCCTGCCTCTGCCGCTACATGCACCCGCCTGCCGCGGTCTCGTCCCCTTCGTCTAGAGGCCTAGGACATCGCCCTTTCACGGCGGTAACACGGGTTCGAATCCCGTAGGGGACGCCAGCGCCGGCCCAATCGGGGGACTGCATGAAGTTGGCAGCAAAACTCGGCACGGCTTGCCTCGCGCTGCTTGCCGTCGGCGGGTGCTATCCGAAGGGTTCGCTCGAGGGCTCGCAAGTCGAGACGGTGAAGGTCAACGGCCGCCGCTTCGAGGTGCGTGTCGCACCCACCGGTAATCCAAACGAATGGCGCATGCTGATCGTCCGCGCCACCTTGGTGATCAACCCCGATCCGGAGGTCGAGATGGAGCGTGCCCGCGAGGTCGCCGACCGCTACGAGAAGCAGACCTGCAAGGGCGGGCCTTATGAAGAAATCCTGGCCGGCCTGCAGGGCGAGGTGAACTATCGCGTCCTGTTCCGGTGCAAGTGATGGCAGCACCTGTCGAACCGTGGCGTCTTCTCGAGTCACGCTATTCCTACCAAGACCGCTGGCTCAAGTTGCGCAGCGATTCGGTGCGGCTGCCGGGTGGCAAGACGCTGTCGCCCTACCACGTGATCGAGGTCGCGGACTGGGTGAACGTCGTTGCCGTCAACGAGGCGGGTAGCGTCGTGCTGGTCGAGCAATACCGGCACGCCGTGCAGCATGCGATGCTCGAGATCCCGGCCGGCCATGTCGATCCGCAGGAAACGCCGGAAGCGGCGGTGCGGCGCGAGCTGCTCGAGGAGACGGGCTACGGCGGGGGCACGTGGCATGCCTTGGGTGCGTTGCATCCGGCAGCGTCGCGTTTCACCAACCAGGTGCACAGCTTTCTGGCGCTGAACGTGCGCAAGCTCGGTGAGCCGCGGCACGATGCGAGCGAGCAGATGCGCATCCATGAAATCCCGTGGACCGACTTCGCCGCGAGGCTGCGGTCCGGCGCCTTTCGCCTGCCCGAGGCCAACCAGATGTCGACGGTCTTTCTTCTGCACCTGAAGGCGTGCGAGGACAGCGATCCCGCCATCTCGCCATTCCGATTGTAGCGGTATAGGCTTCCCGGATCAGGAGCCAGAGAGTTCCAGTTTCGGGAGGAACGATGAACACCAACAGGCGTGAATTCCTGGCGGGAGCCTCCGCCGCTGCGTTGCTCGGCACCTCGCACGTCGCGCTGGGCGAGAAGAAATACGACGACGGTGCGACCGACAAGGAAATCAAGATCGGCCACACCTGCCCCTATAGCGGCCCGGCTTCGGCCTATGGCGTGAACGGCAAGGCGATCGTGGCATTCTGGGACATGATCAACGACACTGGCGGCATCAACGGCCGCAGGATCAACTTCATCACCTACGACGACGGTTACCTGCCGCCCAAGACCGTCGAGATGGTCCGCAAGCTGGTCGAGCAGGACAAGGTGCTGTGCACGCACAACACGCTCGGCACCGCCTGCAACACGGCGATCCACAAATACATGAACCAGAAGAAGGTGCCGCAGCTCTACGTTGCCACCGGCGCGTCGAAGTGGGGCGATCCGAAGAACTTCCCGTGGACCATGGGCTTCCAGCCCGACTACCACACCGAAGCGGTGATCTACGCCAAGCACATCCTGGCCAATGTGAAGGATCCGAAGATCGCCGTGCTGATGCAGAACGACGACTACGGCAAGGACTACTGGGAGGGTTTCAAGGAGGGGTTGGGCAAGGAGGTCGGGCGCGTCGCCAAGCACGTCACCTACGAGATCACCGAGCCGACCGTCGACAGCCAGATGATCCAGCTCAAGTCGTCGGGCGCCAACGTCTTCTTCAACATTGCCACGCCCAAATTCGCGGCGCAGGCGATGCGCAAGGTGGCCGATCTCGGCTGGAAGCCCGCGCACTACGTCAACAACGTCGCGGCCAGCGTCGGCACCGTCATGAAGCCCGCGGGTTTCGAGAACGTGCAGGGCATCCTGACCGCGGCCTACGTGATGGACCCGACCGATCCCAATTGGGAAAACCACGAGGACATGAAGGCATTCAAGGCGTGGATGGCCAAGTACCATCCGACCGCTCATCTCGCCGATCTCGGCAACGTCAGCGGCTACGCCGTGTCGTTCCTGATGGCCGAGACGTTGCGGCGCTGCGGCGACAACCTTACGCGCGCCAATCTCATGAAACAGGCGGCGAGCTTCCAGAAGTTCCGTGTGCCCATGCTGCTGCCCGGCATCACCGTGAGCACCAGCCCGACCGATTATTATCCGATCCAGGCTGTGCAGTTGCAGCGCTTCGAGGGCCAGACCTGGAAGCTGTTCGGCGACATCATGCACGCCGAGAGCACTTGAGCGCACTGGCGTCGGGATGACGACGGACGCCTGTTTGCCGAGCGGCTGGCCGAAGGATCGGCCGCTCGCGATCTCCGTCAGTGTCATGCTCGAGGGCTGGGCCGACGATGCCGCGCCCGGCATCGGCCCGATGGGCAATCCGCTGAAGTCGGGCGTGCTCGATAGGCAGGCGCGTTCCTGGGCCGAATACGGACCGAAGGTCGGCGCCTGGCGCCTGCTCGGCATCCTTGCCGAACAAAAAGCGCGGGCGGTGTTCTATGTCAGCGGCATCGTCGCGGAACGCCATGGCGAGTTGATGCGCGCGATCGGCAATGCGGGGCACGTAGTGGCGGCGCACGGCTGGAGCCAGCATCTCATTCCGGCCTATCAGAGCGACGACGAAGAAAGCCGCGACCTGAAGCGCTGCGTGTCAGTGCTCGAGCAGAGCTCGGGCAAACGGGTGGCCGGCTGGCTCAGCCCGCGTTGCACGCCGAGCGCGCGCACCTCCGGACTGCTGGCAGAGGCAGGCTTCGACTGGCATGCCGATTTCTTCGACGATGATCTGCCGTCGCGGCGCGACACCGGGTCCGGCCCGATCATCGCGGTGCCGTTCACCATGGAAGTGAACGACATGCCGCTTTACGTGCGCTACGGCAGCGAGCCCGAAGCCTTCACCCGGACATTCGAGCGCATCGTCTCCCATTGGCCCCAACTTGGGCGACGGCCGGGATGTCTCGACATCACGGTGCATGCGCATGTTTTCGGCCGCCCGATGGGTGCCATCGAGTTCGCGAAGTCGCTGGAAGTGGCGCGGCGCTATGGGGCGCGATCCTGGCTCACCGATCACTGCGCGCTGGCGGAGCTCTATCGGAACGAGCCGGTCACACCCTGAAAGCAGAACGGGCGCCCTGGGAGGCGCCCGTCCAATCCCATCTCTTGGGGAGAAGGAATCAGGTCATCGCGTTGGCGACGTTGCCGAGCACGTTGGTGACCTTGCCACCGACGGTCTTCATGGCAGTGATGGCAGCGACGGCGATCAGGGAGGCGATCAGCGTATACTCGATCGCGGTGGCGCCGTGCTCGTTCTTCATCAGATGGCGAAAAATGGACAGCATATGTATCTCCAAAGTAATTACTTGCTTTTAGAAAGCCTTAACGCGCGTTCTTGACGCACTGGATTATAGGGCTGTCCAGTCCAGCCGCCCCACCGGAGAAACGTATCTTTTGCAGCAATTCGCAGGCCGCGCGCGGCCCCGCGCGTGCGGCGGATTACCGAGCTATTCTAAGGACTTAGCCGCAGGCAACTGAATAGATGTGCTGGACGTCGCCGGGCAGCGGCATGGCCTGCCAGCTCTTGCCGCCGTCCTGGGTGCCGAATACCTCGCCGTCGTAGCGAGCGCCGATGTAGACCTGATTGGGGTCCTTCTGGTGCAGGCCGATCGACATGATCGTGCCGTGCACCTGGACCTTGTCGAAACGCTGCCAACTCTTGCCGCCATCCTGGCTGCGATAGAGGCCGCCATCATGGCTCGCGGCTGCCACCGACAGGGCGGCGTAGAGCGTGTTGGGCTCGCTGGGCGATGCTTTGACGTCGCGACCGTAGGTCGTGGGCGAGAAGCGCCGGACATCCATGTCCTGCCAGGTCTTGCCGTGATCGGTCGTGGTGAACAGGCCCATGCGCAGGGCGACGATCGGTGAATCAGGTGCCGCCGGGTTGATCGTGACGGCATGGCCGTCGAGCATGCCCTCGGCCGTGGTGTCGCTCACGATCTTGCTCTTGAGATGCTCCTTTTCCGACAGCTTGATCAGGCCTTCGCTGCAGTCGGTCCAGGTTTCGCCGCCGTCGGTCGAGCGCATCACGCCATTGATCTCGAGCGCGGCGTAGATCTCGTCCGGCCTTTTGGGGTTCTGGGCAAGCCGCATCACGCGCGAGGCGAACGGACCGCTGCAGTGCGTGCCAATCCTGGGCGTGGCGAGCTTGCGCCAGGATGTGCCGCCATCGTCGCTGCGGTAGACGTCGATCGGCGAAGCGCCAGCGAAGATGCGCTTGGGATCGCGCTGGTCGACGAGGAACGACCAGACCTGCCGGTTGGCATCGGGGAAGTTGGCGCGCTTGAAGCTGACGCCGGCATCCGTGCTGCGCCACACGCCGTCCGACGTGCCGGCGAACACCGTGTTGGCATCGCTCGGATGCACGAACACGGTGTATGCCTCGACGTTGCCCAGCACATGCTGCCAGTCGCCGCCGCCGGTCGGCCGGCGGAACACGCCGACCTTGCCGGTCTGGTCAGGCTTGCCGAAATAGCCAGCGACACCGACGTAGATATTCGACGACTGGGGCATGGTGACCTCCTGATGCTTGATCGTCCTAGTGCTTGATCATGGGGCAGCCGCCCTGATCGAGCGGACGGAACGCCTGGTCGGCCGGGATCGTCGCCAGGAGCTTGTAGTAGTCCCACGGTCCCTTGGACTCGGCCGGTGCCTTCACCTCGAACAGGTACATGTCGTGCATCTTGCGGCCGTCGGGCCGGATCCAGCTCTTACCGAACACCGGATCGTCCCATTTCGTGGCCTTCATCTGCGCCATCACCTTGTCGGCGTCGTCGGTGCCAACGGCCTTGACGGCATTGAGATAGGCGAGGGTGGCCGAGTAGAAGCCGGCCTGCACCATGGTCGGCATCTTGCCCTTGAACTTCTCGGCGAAGCGCTTGGAGAAGGCCCGGGTCTTGTCGTTGAGGTCCCAATAGAAGGCCTCGGTGAGGCGCAGGCCCTGGGCGCGTTCGAGGCCGAGTGAATGGACGTCGGAGACGAACACCAGCAGGCCGGCAAGCTTCTGGCCGCCCTTGACGATGCCGAACTCGGCGGCCTGCTTGATCGAGTTGATGGTGTCGCCGCCCGCGTTGGCGAGGCCGATGATCTGCGCCTTCGACGACTGCGCTTGCAGCAGGAACGAGGAGAAGTCCTGCGTATTGATCGGATGCTTGATGTCGCCCAGCACCTTGCCGCCGGCCTTGGTGACCACCGCGGTCACGTCGCGCTCCAGCGCATATCCGAAGGCGTAGTCGGCGGTGAGGAAGAACCAGGTCTTGCCGCCCGACTTCACGACCGCCGAGCCCGTGCCGTTGGCTAGTGCGGCGGTGTCGTAGACCCATTGGATCGTATAGGGGTTGCAGAGCTTGCCGGTGATGTCGGAGGAGGCCGGGTCGGGAGCGAGAAAGATGCGCTTCTTCTGACCGGCGACGCCCTCGATGGCGATCGACGACGAAGAGGCGCCCGCGCCCAGGATCATGTCGACGCCTTCGCTGTCGTACCAGCGGCCAGCCAGCGAGGCCGCGACATCGGCCTTGTTCTGGATGTCGCCGGTGACGAGCTCGATCTTCTTGCCGTTCACCTTGCCGCCAAATTCGTCGATCGCCATTTGCGTGGCGACCACCGCGCCGGGGCCGTTGATGTCGGCATAGAGGCTCGACATGTCGGTTGCGACGCCGACCTTCACCGCATTGTCGCTATATTGCGCGTGGGCCGGCAGGGACCACAGGGCGGCAAGCAGGACGGCCGCGTACAGACGCTTACTCATTGTCGTTTCACTCCCGAAGCTTTGTAGTTGTTCGGAGCGTAGCAAGGTGCTGGCATCGGGCAAAGCGGAGGAACGCAGAATGATCGAGCAGATCCTGGACGTGCCGACCAAGGACGGCGCCGTCGAAACGTTCATTTGCCATCCGGAACGCGGCGGCCCGCACCCGCCGGTGCTGTTCCTGATGGACGCGCCCGGCATCCGCGGCGAGCTCTACGACATGGTGCGCCGGCTGGCATCGGTCGGCTACTACGTGATGCTGCCGAATCTCTATTACCGCGCGGGCAAGGACACGAAATACGGCCCGGACGTGCTGAAGCAGGGCAGCGCCGAGCATACGCGGATGCGCGCCGTGCGCACCAAGATGACCATTCCGCCCGTGATGGACGATATCGCCGCCCTCATCGCCTATGCCGATACGCAGAAGGCTTCCAAGAAGGGGCCGGTCGGCACGCATGGCTACTGCATGAGCGGGCCTTATTCACTCGCCGCGGCGGCACGCTTCCCGGATCGCATCGCGGCTGCAGCATCGTTCTACGGCACCTGGCTCGTGAGCGATGCAGTCGAGAGTCCGCACCTCACTCTCGGCAAGGCCAAGAGCGAACTCTACATCTGCTGTGCCGAGCACGACGAGTTGGCGCCGCCCGAGATGGTCAAGGAGCTGAAAAGCCTGTTCGACAAGTCAGGTAATGGCGGTGAACTAGAAGTGATGATGGGCGTGCATCACGGCTTCGCCTTTCCCGAGCGCTGGTGCTACGACAAGCCGGCCGCCGAACGGCACTGGGAGCGCCTGATCGCGCTCTATCGCCGACGGCTTGGATAGGGAGAGGCCGATGGACGGAATGCTGACGCAGGCAGAAATCGACCAGCGCATCTTCGATCTCTACGACGAATACTGTCACGGCGACATCGATCGCCGCACCTTCCTGTCACGCGCTGCCGCGGCGACGGTGGGCGGGCTGACCATGGCGCAAGCGCTGATGCCGCGCTACGCCAACGCACAGACGATCTCCTTCACCGACCAGCGCATCATGGCGAACTACGTGACTTATCCGTCCATCGGTG
Organism: Reyranella sp.; assembly: GCA_035651335.1. Taxonomy (GTDB): domain Bacteria; phylum Pseudomonadota; class Alphaproteobacteria; order Reyranellales; family Reyranellaceae; genus Reyranella. The sequence continues at coordinate 20,896 of DASRFX010000110.1, forward strand.
GCAGCTCGGGGATGATGCGCGGCTATCTCGTGCATCCCAAGGGCAAGGGGCCGTTTCCCGTCGTCCTGGTGATTCACGAGAATCGCGGTCTCAATCCTTACATCGAGGATGTAGCGCGCCGGCTGGCGGTCGAAGGCTTCGCGGCCTTGGCGCCGGACGGACTGTCGCCGGTCGGCGGCTATCCGGGCAACGACGATGACGGCCGCGACCTGCAGGCCAAGCTCGATCCCGCGAGGTTGCGCACCGACATGGTGAACAGCGCGATCTACCTGCACAAGCACGAGCTTTCGTCCGGCAAGATGGGCGTCACCGGCTTCTGCTGGGGCGGCGGCACGACGAACTATCTGGCGGCGACCCTGGGGGCCGATGTGAAGGCCGCCGTGCCGTTCTATGGCGCAGCACCCGCAGCAGAGACCGTGTCCAGGATCAAGGCGGCCATGCTGATCAACTACGCCGAGAACGACGAGCGCATCGACAGCATGTGGCCGGCTTATGAGCAGGGACTGAAGGCGGCCGGCGTGTCATACGAGATGTTCAAGTATCCCGGCACGCAGCACGGCTTCCACAACAACTCGACGCCGCGCTACAACGAGGCGCAGGCCAAGATCGCCTGGGATCGCACGCTGGCGCACTTCAAGAAGCACCTGGCCTAGCCAGGCGTCACTTTGGCGCGCCGTTCGTCGGCTTGAATTTCTGCACCCGGTTGGCGTTGTCGACTTCGCCAGTATAGATGTCGCCCTTGGAGTCGACGGCGATCGCGTGCACCCAGTGGAACTGGCCGGCATAGCGGCCGGCGCGGCCTACCGTGCCGACCACGGCGCCGTCGGAGCGGCGCAGGATGCGCAGCACGTTGTTCTCGCCGTCGGCGTTGATCAGGTAGCTTTGCTTGCTGTCGGGCCAGAAATCGAGGTCCCATACCGCGCCGTTGCCGAGCGTATTCTTCTCGTAGAACCACTCGGTGACGAAGGTGCCGTCGCGCTTGAACACCTGGATGCGGTTGTTCGTGCGGTCGCAGACATAGACCAGGCCGTCGTGGCTCACCTTGGCGCAGTGCACCGGATTCCCGAACTGCTGTGACGGCGGCGCCGAGGGATCGTACTTCTCGGTCTTGGCGTCATCCGGCTTGTGGCCGTAGGCGCCCCAATGGCGCTTGTAGGCGAGCGTCTCGGCATCGAACACGATGACGCGACGGTTGCCGTAGCCGTCGGCGATGTAGACCTCGTTGTTGGCTTCGTCGATCTGCACGTCCGCCGGCTTGCCGAGTACGGTCGTGTCGTTGCTGCCGCCCGACGGTCCGATCTTGCCGATCTCGCCCACGAACTGGCCGTCGCGCGTGAACTTCAGGATCGCGCTGTCATTCTCGGCGTTGCCGCCCAGCCAGATGAAACCCTTGCTGTCGGCGAAGATACCATGTTCGCGGCCGACCCATTGGTAGCCGGAGCTGCCGCTCCAGCCGCGCAGGAAATTGCCCTCGGCATCGAACTCCATGACGGGCGGCGCAGGCACGCAGCACTTGCTGCGCGGCGGCGTCAGGGTCGCGCCTCTTTCATCGGCTGTGAGCGAGCGGGGCCGCTGCAGCACCCAGACATGATCCTGTCCGTCGATGGCCAGGCCACCGATCTGCCCGAGCAGCCAGTTGTTGGGTAGGGGCTTGGGCCAGAACGGGTCGACCTGGAACTGGGGCACCGGCTGCGCAAAGGAGTTCGGGGCGAGCGCCAGCAGGACGCCCGCCGCCCAGGTCCAAAGCCTCATCGTCTCCTCCTGTGGTGGCTATGCGGCCTTGTCGGCCTGCCACTTATTCAGGATATCACGGGCGCGGCTCTTTGCAGGATCCATC
>DASRFX010000111.1:0-2944 GCA_035651335.1 Reyranella sp.
AATCAGATCGACGAAGCTCGATACCCCGATCCTGCCGGTGCGGAGGAAGGCCTCCTCCATGTCGCGTGCGGCTGAAACGGACACGCGGCCGGCAAAGGCCGCGGCATCGGCAATGTCGTTCAGGTCGTCGACGGTGGCGCCCGCGGCCCGCCCGACACCGCCGAGGGCAGCCTCAAGCCGCTTCTCCGAGCTGACGAAACTGCCATAGGCATAGAGGGCGGCACCTCCCATCGCGACCATGCCGCCGACCAGCAGCGTGGTCGGGGTGATCAGCGTGGCGAGCGCCTGGCCGACGCCCTTGAGGATGCCGGTGATGCCGGCGCCCGGCCCGAAGACCTGACTGATCTGCGAACCCTGCTGGAGGAGGACCATCAGCGGGCGCTGGCCGCCGGCGAGGCTCACGACCACGTCGTTGAATTGGTAGCTGAGATTGACCAGCTGAGACGAGGTGAGCTTGGTGCTCGCCCCGACCGCGCCGAGGGCCTTTGCCGTCCCGTTGAAACGCGTCTGGGCGAGCGCGTGGGCTGCAGACTGTTCCTGCGCCGTGATGGCGCCGGCCCTGAAGAGGGCGTTGGCCTCGGCGATCTCGGCATTGAGCCGGGCTTGCGCCGCACCGAGCGGGTCGATCTGCGCACGGAGGGCGCGGGTTCGGCTTTCAAGGTCCTCGGCGGCTCTGGCCGCGTCCATGAAGACCTTGGCCGAATCTCGGGCCGATCCGGCATTGGACGTGCCGACGCCCAGCACCCGGTTGAAGTTCTGCTGCGCGGTGTCGGCCGCGGCAGCCTGTTTCGCCGCCTGCGCCAATCGCTGCAGACGTTGGGCTTCGCGATCGGCAGCGGCGCCGGCCGTATCCATGGCCGTGCCGACCTTGGCGAAGGCATCCTGTCCGGCGCGGCGGACTTCGTCGAAAGCCCGCTTGACGTCGTCCTTGCCGGTGACGCCGATGCGAATCGACACCTGCCGGTCGGTCATGAAGTGCTGTCTTTCGAATAGGCCCGGACGACGATCGGCTCGATCTCCGGGAGAAGTTCGAAGAGGAGGTTGTTCAAGGCGCCCATGGCGTCGGCGAGAAGAAGGACGGCGGCAAAGTCGAGGGCGTAGACGCCGGCATGGGCGGCGCGGACCTGACCCGCGACCCGCCGCAGGACGCCCCAGGCGGCGATGCCGTCAGGTGTCTGTGGCGCATGTTCTAGGTACGGGCAGTCGCTGCAGCTTTCCGGGCACGCGGCGCAGTAGCCGTCGCCCCCGCCGAAGTGCCATTCGGCGAGAGCGATGAGCCGTTTTTTTCGTCGGGACCGATCAGCGCGGGAGCGACGTAGAGCCGGTCGATCGCATCGAAGATCGGCCAGAGGTCGAGGAAGGCGTCAACATTCTCTGGAGAAGCCTCGACTGGCTGGCCCTCGGCATTGCCGACGCCCTCCCATCCCAGAATACCGGCCCGCACCAGCGACCGGGTGAAGGCAAGCCCGGCCATGGTGGTGGCTTCCACATCGTCGGCCTTGAGCACTTCGGCGGCTGCCTGGCGCGCGACGAGAATGGCGGCGACGGTGATCGGCTTAAAGCGGACGCGAACCCCGGCAGCGAGGTCGAGCCAGAACGGCTCGCGGTCGAAGGCGAGTTTGAGCATGGTGAGCCTCTTTGAGATTGGACGTTTGTCAGTAAGCCGACACGTCGTTGACCAGCGTGATGGTGCAGGTCTTGCCAAGCGTCGGACTCTCGGACGCCTGCCAGCTGAAACTCGCCTGAATGCCGTTCGGACCGGTGATCGGCAGCTTTGGCCGCGGCAGCCAGACGGTATGGGCGGTGATCAGCAGCGACTTCGAGGCACTGATCGACCAGCCGTAGGAGAGTTCGATCGGCGTGGTCGCGGTGGCGAGGTCGAGAAGCGTCGTATCGGCGAAGCGCACGACGGCCTCGCCGGTGACCGCCAGCATCGCCGGATCGATGCCGCCGATCCGCCCGTCCGGTCGGATGACCTCGACCTTGTCGAGCCCATTGGAGAAGTTGAAGTTGCCAGAGGTGACGTTGCCGAGCGGCACGCCGTCGCGCCGGATCTGGCCAGTGAACTGAGTGAAGCGCTCGATGACCGATTCCGCCGGTACGCCCGCGCCGGAAGAATTGGACCGGGTCTCGCCCTGCGCGATGATGCCAAGCGTGGCGTTGAGGAGGCCCGAGCGCTGCAGTGGGATCGCCAGTGTATTGGCGCCGGCGCCAAAATTCATGCCGTAGGACGGCACGTCCGGCATGCCCACCTCGATCGACATGGAGGGCAGAGACAACGCCCCGGCGACAAAGACATGGTTGCTCGGGCCCGATGCCGATCCACCGGAGAGGGTCGCACCGGAGGCGGTAGCGTTCGACGCCGGGGAGGAAGAGGCGGCAATCGCGACACTGTTGCCGGCCGTGCCGATCGTGTCCGACACGATCTGGATCGTCGTCCCGGCAAGATCGGCGCTGTAGCTCTGCGCCGAGATCGCGCCGACGCCGCTGGCATTCAGGGCGATCACCGCATTGGCGATGGTCTCGGCAAGCGTTGCCCCAATCTTGATCTGGTTGCCGGCCGGGGTCGCCGTGACGAAGGTGAAGACGGTGCCGCCGATGGTGATGGTGGCATTGTTCGCCGGCTGGGCGCTGAAGACGAAGTTGCCGGTCGCGGCGACGCCGACCGTCGTCGTCGGCGCTCCCATGAGGAGCTTCAGCCAGTAGCCGAAATTCCGGAGATCGATCGGGACGACGATATTGCCTTCGTTGTTGATCACGTCGCGGGCTGGCTGCTGCGGATCGCGGCCGTAGCCGAGCAGATCGCTGGCAATCAGCGCCTGGTCCTCGCCGATATCGGCCGAGACGAAAGGCAGCTTCTTGAAGCCCGAACCCGGCACTGTGCCGTAGGTCGATTCATACGCCGCCGCCATGATGGCGTTGGCGCCGCGTGCGCGTGCCATGG
>DASRFX010000112.1:0-2082 GCA_035651335.1 Reyranella sp.
AAATTCGCCGCAATTGCATGTACAATGGCAATTGGACACTACTCCGAGCGCGGCCATGAAAACCAAGATCGGCATCTACCTCGCTGAGGATGTCGCCAGGCGCTTCAAAGTGGCGACACGGCGGCTGGGCCTGACCAAATCCGACCTCGTCAACGAGGCATTGCGGCGCTTCTTCGATCCGCCGGCCCCAGAGAGAGATCAAAGCGAGGAAATCTTCCGGCTCGTCAAGGGGCTCGCAAAGCGAATCCGGCGCATGCAGCGCGAAGTCGAGGTCGCCTCAAGAACCAGTCGTCGATTATGCGGCGCGTATGGCCATCGGAGTCATAGACGACCAGCGGTCGAGCAATCAGCGTCTCGGGTGTAATCGAGGTTGGCCTTGTCGGCGCCTCTCCGACAGCAAAGACGGCCACTAGTTCATCGTCATATACCGGCGTGACCTGAAACATCCGTCCCGGCGCCGGCAGGGTGACGAGTGCGGCATCGAGCTTGTTGTCGTCCACTGCGCGCAGGATATCCGGTGTATTGCCTGTCCTAACGACGATTTCGAGTTTGGGCATGCAACGGCGCAAGTCGCGCAGAATCGGTGGAAGCAGGTAAGTGGCAGGCGGTGGCGCCTGTTCCAAGCCGCAGCCGGCCTAGGTCGCCCGAACGATGGGAAGCTGTTGCTCTGAGAGCATCAGTCACCGCTTGGTCGATTCGCCGAATATGCGCCAGGAAGTCGCAACCGGCTGCCGTTGGCTGAGCCCGGCGACCTACGCGCTCAACAAGGCGCACCCCGAGCCGATGTTCGAGCTGCCGTACCTGCAGGCTGACAGCCGGCTGCGTGAGGCTCAGGCGCTCGGCGGCCGCCGAGAAGCTGCCCGTCTCGACGACCAACGCAAATGCCTGAAGCTGGTCGAGGTTGAGTCCGCGCATTGCCAAAGTTCTGCTTATGCAAAGGATGACGAAGATCAATTTTCCTTAGAATTCTGGTCGATGCAAGCTCCGGGTCGGATTTGACGTTCGTCGGGCCGGGGGCATTGCCGACGACTGCGACCAGCCCTGCCGACAGAACTCAGCCGCTCATCTGAATTGGTTGGATGCCGGTGAATGCGAGGCTCGTCATGATGTCGAAGCGAGACAAGGCATGTTGGGCGGCCGCTCCGCTGATCGCTCTTGGGATGTTCTCGCCCGTGGCGGCCTTTGCGGCGGACGGGGATCCAAAGACGCTGCTGCGCCAGGCGACCGAGCTCACGCGGTCCTTCCTCGATCTCGACGCCGAGCTCGTCGACCTCGGCGTCGAAGGCAGCGGCGGAGCGACCGACGGCAACTACTCCGCCATCGTCGGCACGACGACACTCGACGCGATGGGTCCCGTGGGCGGCGGCGCCCACACGCTCGACGAGTACATCGACATCGATCGCGTCGGCCCGCGCATCTACCTGCTCGCCCGCTTGATGATGGACACGGCGCGAAGCGCCGGCCAATAGCTTTGATGCAAAGGAAGCTCTGAACAGCATGGCCATCGGCGGTGGCATTCGACGCTCACCGGCGCTTCATTGCCGGAAGCGGTGCCCTGGGCCGGCCGCGCGAGGTGGTGAACGGGCCTGACGGCCCAATGTTCCCTCATGCTGGCGCAAGTCGACCGCGGACGAGGTAGAGGTTGGCGAGCGCGAGCTGCGCGCACATTTGCGCCCCGTTCTTGGCGATGCGGCGATGGCGCACCTTGCGATAGCCGGACCGGCATTTCAGTACGCGAAACAGGGCGGCCAAACGGCCACCGATTTCGCTCGTCGGTTTCGGCCCCGGCGAAATGCGTTCGTGCTATGGGTACTCAAAGCGGTGGGAGTGAAATGAAAGCGAGGGGCGCCATTGGCCCCACCGCCGGTCCTGCTGCAGTCGAGGTCGCCCATGAACGCTGTCGCAACGTGGAAAGAGCTGAACCAAGCGCTCGCAGCACTGCCCAAGCCACGGCCCGGCATGGTGCGGGTCTATCGCGGGCAGACGCGGCGCAGCCCGGCGCTGCTGGCGACCGGCGCTCGCGGCCGCTCGCAGCCGCCGACGATCGTCTGGGGCACCTACGGGTTGCTCTTGAAGAGTATG
>DASRFX010000113.1:0-8686 GCA_035651335.1 Reyranella sp.
TTCTGCTTTTCGTTCGCCATACCGCCCTCCTTGAACGACAACGGCGGGACCAAAGGCCCCGCCGTCGAGATCGATCCCGCGCGCCGGCGGGACCTCAGAGATGCTTCAGAACGTTCTCGGCCGTCGACACCTCGAAGGCGCCCGGCTTTTCGACGAACAGGTCCTTGATGACCCCGTCCTTGACGACCATGGCATAGCGCTGGCTGCGCACGCCGAGACCGTTCTTGGTGAGATCCATGGTGAGACCCATGGCATTGGAGAATTCGGCACTGCCGTCACCCAGCATCAGGATCTTGTCGCCGACATTCTGATGCTTGCCCCAGGCGCCCATCACGAATGCATCGTTCACCGAGATGCAGGCGATGGTGTCCACGCCCTTCTTCTTGATCGCGTCAACGTTGGCCAGAAACCCTGGCACATGCTTGGCACTTCAAGTAGGGGTGAACGCACCCGGCAGGGCGAACGCCACAACTGTCTTGCCCGGCGCGAACAATTCTTCGGTCGTCATCGGCTTGGGACCTTCCGGTCCCAGCATCCGCAACGTCGCGCTGGGCACTTTATCGCCAACTTTGGCCATTCAGTGCTCCTTACTTCAGACAGGCGGAACCTAGGCGAGGGTCTGCTCTTTGTCCATGGCGCCACATCGGACCTTGATCTTTGCCCGGACAATCCCCATGGATTTGGAGGATCATAATCACATGCCCGAGCCCAGCTCCCCCGCTGCCTCGTTGGTAGGCCGCTTCCTGGTGGCGGCGCCGTCCATGCCCGACGAGCGCTTTCAGAAAAGTGTTGTTTTCATCTGCAAGCACGACACCGACGGGGCGCTCGGCATCATCGTCAACAACAAGGTCGACGATCTGCCGCTCGCCCAGGTCTACAAGCAACTGGGCATCGAGGTGCCGGCCGCAGCCGGCGACAAGCCGGTGCTGTTCGGCGGCCCGGTCGAGACCTCGCGGGGGCTGGTGCTGCACTCGGCCGACTACAAGCGCGAAGAAACCTTGCTCATCGAAGGCGGGATGGCGCTCACAGCATCTCTCGAAATTTTGAAGGACATGGCCGGCGGCCACGGCCCGAAGAACGCCTGGCTGGCGCTCGGCCATTCCGGCTGGGCGCCCGGCCAGCTCGACCAGGAGATGCAGGACAATGCCTGGCTCGTGGTCGATGCCGACGCAGAGCTGGTATTCGATGGCAATTTCGAAGCGAAGTGGCAGCGCGCGCTCGACCGTCTCGGCGCCAAGAGCGCGATCGGCCGGGGCTTCGATCTGGCTTCTTACTCCCATCAGACCGGCCGCGCCTAATAAGCGCATCGCGGATGCAATCTACGACCGTAGATTGCGCTATCTATGAACAGGCGAACCCGCCTATAGGCGGATTGTGCGCCTTTGCAACCTCCCTTCGCGAAGGTGCCGCAAGTCGGGACGCCTTCGCCTCTTCCCCAACCCCATTCGGAGGCGGCGGCGTCCCGCAGCGTTTTCAGCGTTGATCGGCGAATGAGACGAGCGGCAATCGGAACGTGGCGCTCGATCCCTTGATGTCGTCGGGCAACGGCGCGTACGGCGAGCCAGCGCGAACGCCGGCCAACACGCCGCGATCCATCTCCGGTTGACCGCTGGAGCCCACGACCTCGGCATCGAGCAGCCGTCCGTCGCGCGCGATCACGATGCGCACCACGGTGACGCCCTCCGTCGCGGTGACTTTGGCGTAATACCGGTAACCGCGCAGCCGGCTCACGACTTGGTACAGATAATTGTCCTGGGCTCGCGCGCGATTGTATTCGTCGGCCGGATTGACGAAGGGCGAGGGCGTGGGTTGGTTCGGCCCCGGTGTCGTCGCGGCCTCGCGTTGCTGTTGCGGCCGGTCGAGCGGGGATGGCCGGGGCAGCGGATTGGCGGGCGGCACGACGATGCCATGAGGTCGGGCCGCGGGCTTCGGCGGCTCGATAGCCCTGGCGGTCTGCGGCGGGGCTACCTCGCGCGACGGAGTGGGCGGCGTCGGCACCTGTGTAGGCTTATCGGACTCGAGCGGCGCGGGCGGGCGCAGGCCCTCGAATGCGGGCGCCGGCAGCGCCTGCTGTGGCAGCTTGGGCGGTTCAGGCGGCGGCTTGGGCGTCTCGATCGTAATGTCGATCGGATCGAGGCGCTGCGTCGGCGGCAGCGGCCGGTTCGCCGACAGCCCCCACAGCGCCGCCGCGACCAGGCCATGCAGCAGCACCGCCGCGCCAAGCGCCGGTGGCGACAGGCGTTCGGAGCGCAGATAGGACGCGCTGACAGCGTGGACCACGAGCTTCCCGACGTGTTGAGGCGACCGCCGCCGACGATGGGCGGCGATCTCGGGAGCTTACTCCGCCGCGGCCTTCTCTGTCGCGGGTGAGCGATAGGCGGCGAGCAGGGATGCCTCGCGCTCTTTTGCCGCCTTAACGTTCTTTTCCTTGATGTGACCAAAGCCGCGGATGGTCTCCGGTACACTGGCGACCTGAACGGCGAGTGAGTGGTTGGCCTGGTCGAGCGTGGCGAGCACGCTGTCGATGGTGGCTTCGTATTCGCCGATCAGGCGGCGCTCCATCCTGCGCTCGGCTGTGTAGCCGAAGATGTCGAGCTTGCTGCCCCGCAGGCCCTTGAGGCCGGCAAGGAACCGGAAAGCCGGCATCATCCAGCTTCCCAGCTCCATCTTCTTCAGTTGGCCCGTCACCGGATCGCGATCGGCGAACAATGGCGGCGCCAAATGGAACGAGAGCTTGTAGTCGCCCTCGAATTGGCTACCGAGCTTCTTCAGGAACTCGCCGTCGCTGTAAAGCCGCGCCACCTCGTACTCGTCCTTGTAGGCCATCAGCTTGTAGAGCGACTTGGCGACCGCTTCGGCCAAGCCCGAGCGGCCGGGCGCGCGCGCCCGCTCGACCGCGGCGACGCGATCGACGAAGGTCTTGTAGCGCTCGGCATAGGCCTTGTTCTGATAGGCCGTCAGCAGTTCGACACGCCTGGCAACGATCTCCGAAAGCGTGCGCGCCACCGGCTTCTCGACCCGCAGCGTCGGCTTGGCGGCTGCCTGCACGGCGCCGAGATTATGCGCGGCGAGCCGGCCCCAGGCGAAGGTGCGCTTGCTGGTTTCGACGGCGACGCCGTTCAGCTCGATGGCTCTGTTGATGGCCTCGAAGGAGAGCGGCACCAGGCCCTTCTGCCAGGCGTATCCCAACATGAAGAGGTTGGTGGCGATCGAGTCGCCCAGGATTGCCGTGGCGAGGCCGGTGCCGTCGACGAACGACGTGGCCTCGTCGCCCGCGGCGTCGCGGATCGTCTTCATCATCGCCTCGGCGCCGAGATCCATGTCGCCGTTCAGCACGAAGGCTGCGACCGGCGTCATGTAGCCGTTGATGACGGCCTTGGTGATGCCGGGCTCGATTCGGGAGAGTGCGGCGGGCGACGCGGCAACGACCATGTCGCAGCCCAGCACCAGATTGGCGCCGCCGGCGGCGATGCGGACGGCATGCAGGTCCTCAGGCTTGGGCGCGAGCCGAACGTGGCTCATCACCGCGCCGTTCTTTTGTGCGAGGCCGGTAAAGTCGAGCACGGTGCAGCCCTTGCCTTCCAGGTGAGCGGCCATGCCGATCAATGCGCCGACTGTGATCACGCCGGTGCCGCCGATGCCGGTCACCAGAATGCCGTAGGCCTCCGACAGCGGACGCATCGTCGGCATCGGCAGCGACTCGAACGGGTCCTTCTCGACGACCTTGAGCTGCGGGCGCCTGGCTTTGGCCGGCGTGCCGCCATGCACCGAGACGAAGCTCGGGCAGAAGCCGTTCAGGCAGGAGAAGTCCTTGTTGCAGTTGCTCTGGTCGATCTGGCGCTTGCGCCCCAGTTCGGTCTCGAGCGGCTTCACGGACACGCAATTGCTCTTGTCCGAGCAATCGCCGCAGCCCTCGCACACCGCGTCGTTGATGAACACGCGCTTGGCGGGATCGGGGAAGGTGCCGCGCTTGCGGCGCCGGCGCTTCTCGGCGGCGCAGGTCTGATCGTAAACGAGCACGGTCAGGCCCGGAATCTCGCGCAGCTCGCGCTGCACGGCATCGAGCTCGTCGCGATGGCGGATGGTGACGCCGTGCGCGAAGCCCGCGTTCATCGGGTACTTGTCCGGCTCATCGGTGACGACGACGACCTTGCGGGCGCCCTCGGCTTCGACCTGCCGCGTGATCTCCGGCACCGTCAGGGGGCCGTCGTGCGGCTGGCCGCCCGTCATGGCGACCGCGTCGTTGTAGAGGATCTTGTAGGTAATGTTGACGCCGGCCGCCGCCGACTGGCGGATCGCCATCAGGCCCGAGTGGTAGTAGGTGCCGTCACCCAGATTCTGGAAGACGTGGTTCTCGTTGCTGAAGGGCGCCTGGCCGACCCAGCCCACGCCCTCGCCGCCCATGTGGCTGATCAGCGAAGTGCGGCGGTCGGGCATCCAGATCGCCATGCCATGGCAGCCGATGCCGGCCATGGCGCGGCTGCCTTCCGGCACGCGGGTCGAGGTGTTGTGCGGGCAGCCCGAGCAGAAGAACGGCGTGCGCGCCACTTTCGGCGGCGGGGCATTGAGGAGCTTCTCCTTGGCTTCCAGGCGGGCGATACGCTGCTTGAGCTCGGGCGAATCGCCGGTGTGCTTGATCAGCCGGTTGGCGATCACCATGGCGACGCCGGTCGGCGTCAGCTCACCCTCGCTGGGCAGGATGATCTGGCCGGTCTCGTCGGCCTTGCCGATCACGACAGGTCGGCTGCCGGCGGGAAGATTGTAGAGAATGCGGACGAGCTGGTCCTCGAGGTTGGAGCGCTTCTCCTCGACCACGATCACCTCGTCGAGGCCTTCGGCGAAGCGCCGCGCACCGTCGGGTTCCAGCGGCCAGGTCATGCCGACCTTGTAGAGGCGGATGCCAAGCTCGCGTGCCCGCGCCATCGGGATGCCGAGATCCTCGAGCGCCTGCATCGTGTCGAGATAGGCCTTGCCCGTGGTCATGATGCCGATGCGCGCGCGGCCGGCCGGCGGCTCGATGACGGTCTTGTCGAAGCCGTTGGCGCGGACGAAGGCCTTCACCGCCGCCATCTTCGGACCGTGCAGGCGGCGCTCCGCCTCGAGCGGTGGATCGGGATTGCGGATACCGAGGCCGCCCGGTGGGAGCTGGAAGTCGGTCGGCATCACGATCTGGATGCGCTCGGGATCGACCCACACCGAGGCGCCACTCTCGACCGTCTCCGAGATCGCCTTGAAGCCGATCCAGCAGCCGGAATAGCGTGACAGCGCAAAGCCAAGCACGCCGAAATCGAGATATTCCTGGACGGTCGCCGGATTGACCACCGGGATCATCGCGGCGGCGAAGACCTGTTCGCTCTGATGCGGCAGGGTCGAGGACTGGCAGCCATGGTCGTCGCCCGCCAGAGCGATCACGCCGCCATATTGCGACGTGCCGGCGGCATTGCCGTGCTTCAGCACGTCCATCGACCGATCGACGCCCGGGCCCTTGCCGTACCAGATGCCGAATACGCCATCGACCTTGGCGCTGGGGAAGAGGTTGGTCTGCTGGCTGCCCCACACCGCAGTCGCCGCCAGATCCTCGTTGAGCCCAGGCTGGAAGTGGATGTTGTTCTCTTTCAGATACCGCTTCGCGCCCCACAGGGCGTTGTCGTACATGCCGAGCGGCGAGCCGCGATAGCCGGAGATGAAGCCGCCGGTGTTGAGACCGGCCTTGAGGTCGCGCTGGCGCTGCATCATCGGCAAGCGCACCAGCGCCTGGATGCCGGTCAGGTAGACCCGGCCCTTGTCCAGCCGGTATCTGTCCTCAAGAGCGTAATCGCCGAAAACGAGCGGGACGGGAGTGACAGTGCTCATCGCTCAGGGCCCTCCGAGGGCGCATGAATGGGCGTTCAGGCCCCGAGCATAGCCACAATTCCTCGCCGTCACACGAGGGCAGTTTCGCTAGTTCGTCGGCTTCTTGCCGGCCTTGTAGTCGGCGATCGCCGCCTTGAGCGTGCGCTGCTCGAGGCAGCCGAACACGCAGAGCGCGTCGAGACGGGCGAGCTCCTGCTCCGCCTGGTCGAGCTTGCCGAGCTGCAGATAGGCCTCGCCGACATACTCGTGCGCACCGAGGTGCTTGGGATCGAGGCCGAGAGCCGTGTTGTAGTATTGCAGTGCCCCGTTGGGATCGCCCGACTTGCGTGTGGCGTAGCCCATCAGATTGTACGCGTCGGCATTCTTGGAATTCTTCGCCACGACCTGCTGCAGGAGCGGCAGGGCGCCCTTGTAGTCCTTGGCCTCGATCATGGCCTTGGCCTTGGTGTAGTTGGGATCGACCGAGGCCGCGGCCGGGGTTGGTGTATCGCTTGAGTTGCCCATCGCGAGGACGGGACCGCTGGCGCTGACAGCGAGCGCGGCGGCGAGCGAAAGCAGGATCGGACGCATCGAGTTCCCCCGTTCAGTTCGTCGGTTTCTTGCCGGCCTTGTAGTCGGCAATGGCTGCCTTGAGCATACGATATTCTGCGCAGCCGAACAGGCAGAGCGAATCGAGCCGCGCCAGGTGCTGTTCGGCCTCGGGCAGGCGGTCGAGCTGCAGGTAGGCCTCGCCGACATATTCGTGCGCCCCCAGGTGCTTGGGATCGATACCCAGCGCCTGGTTGTAATAAACCAGCGAACCGTTGGGATCGCCCGATTTGCGCGTGGCATAGCCCATCAAATTGTAGGCGTCGGCATTCCGCGGATCCTTGGCCACGACCTGCCGCAGCAGCGGCATGGCGGCGGCGTAGTTCTTGCCCTCGATCATCAGTTTCGCTTGCGCGAAATTGGGATCGACCGGCTTGGCCGGCGTCTGGAAGCTCTCCGAAGCGCCGCCGCCTCCGCCTCCGGCCGCGAAGGCAGACATCGACACACCCAACGCGACGATCGATAGGCTAGCGAGCAGAGCTGAGCGCATGGTCGTCCTCCTCCTGTGTCGAGGCGATTGTTGGAGGTCTACCGGTCGCGGCAACGAAACTAAGATGACATTCGCGTGAGTTGGCCGGTGAGATCGGTGGCGCGCTTGACGGTGCGGACGTCCAGCCGCTCCTGCCGGCCGCGGATCTCGACATGCTCGTGCGGCGCGTCATCGAGCTTCACGCCGGCTCGATCCAGCAGTTCCTGTGAAACCACGAGTTCAACCTTGAAATCCTTGGTGAGCGATTCGAGGCGGCTCGCAATGTTGACCGTGTCGCCAATGGCGGTGAGTTGCGTGGCGCGTTCGTAGCCCATCTCGCCCACGATGCTCGCGCCCGAATGCAGCCCGATGCCGATGCGCAACGGCTGGTCGAGATCGCCGGACAGCGCTTCATTCAGCTCGTCGAGCGCTGCGCCCATGCGGCGCGCCGCATCGAGTGCCTGCCGGCAAGCGACCGTGGGTTCGGCGTTCAGGCCGAAGATCGCCATGACGCCGTCGCCGATGAACTTGTCGAGCCGGCCGCCCGCCGCTTCGATGGCGTGGCCGGTGGCGCGGAAATAGCGGTTGAGCAGGAAAACGACGTCGTAAGGCAGCTTGCCTTCGGAGATCGAGGTGAAGCCGCGGATATCGGCGAAAAGGATGGCGATATAGCGCTCGCCGCCATGGGCCTGCGGCTGGCGGCGGTAGGCCTCGATCGGGCCGGCGCCCGCGGGTAGCAGGGTGGTGATGCGATAGTGACCGGGTGCCGGGCGGAGCTGGCAGGCGAGGCGCACATTGGGCGGTGCACCGACCCGTGCCAGCACCTTCTGCTCCTCCGGCGAAGGCGGCGGCAGCTTGTCGCGATCCTCGCCGCCAACCCTGACCCGACAGGTCGAGCACCGGCCGCGGCCGCCACACACCGACGCGTGCGGGATGCCGGCAATTCGGCTCATCTCGAGGATCGAGAAGCCGGTCGGCAGCGACACCGAACGGCGGTCGCTATAGGCGAGGTAGACCACGCCGGCGCGGCGCTCCCACCAGTCGCGCATCGGCCGCGCGAACAGGCAGGCGAGCAGCAAGAGGCCCGCTCCTGTCATCAAGGTGTCCGAGATCATGTAGAGATCGTGCGCCTTGGTGGCATCGGGCGCGTTCACGCGCTCGAACAGATCGTTCAGGAAGCCGGGCTGCTGGGCGAGCTCGGCGAAGTCGCGCAGCGCGATCGCCGCGCCGCCGATGCCGGCGGCGGGGACGAGCAGGGCTGCGGCGTACAGGACTGGCAGCCAATCGCGATACCAGGGCTTGAGGCGCCAGGCGAAGTGGATGCCGATACAGGCGTGCAGCCACACGACCAGCGGCAGACTGAACTGGCGTGCCACTCCCCACCACGTGCCGGCAACCAGCGAGCCCAGCACCCACGGATAGCCGCTGTGCACGCCGAAGTAATCGTGCGCCACGCGCGTGCCCACGACGTGCAGCACACCGATCGGGATGATCGAGCCGCCGAGGATGAGCTGCGTCCACTCCCACGGCGACAGGCGCAGCGTGCGGCGGCGGAAGAGCGCCCACAGTGCCAGGAAGAAATGCAGGAACAACGCGCCATAGAGCACGATCTGGCCGGGCAGGCCCTGCCAGATGAAGACGAACCAGACGCGGCCCATCTCGATCACACGCAGCGAGATCAGGCCGAGCGCGTGGTTCAGCAGATGCGTCGTGACATAGAAGAGGAGGACGTATCCCGACCAGAGGCGGAGGCGCCCGATCATGGCGTCACTTCAC
>DASRFX010000114.1:0-9929 GCA_035651335.1 Reyranella sp.
ATGTAGGCGTCTGCCGTCCCGATTGCTATATGACGCTGCATGGCGCCGCCCGCCGATCCGTTCGAAATCGCCGACGATCCCGTCCCGACTGATCCACAGCCGGCCCGGCGCAGCGCCGTCACGCCATCGGCCTATCTCGACGGTCTGAACGAGGAGCAGCGCAAGGCCGTCATTCACGAGGACGGCCCGTTGCTGGTGCTGGCCGGTGCGGGCACCGGCAAGACGCGCGTGCTGACGACACGCATCGCGCATTTGCTGATCACCGGACGTGCGCGGCCCTCGCAGATCCTCGCCGTCACGTTCACGAACAAGGCGGCGCGCGAGATGCTGGAGCGTGTGGCGCAACTGATTGGCGGCGCCGCCGACGGCATGTGGCTCGGCACGTTCCATTCGGTCGGCGTGCGCGTGCTGCGCCGTCACGCCGAATTGATCGGCCTCAAGAGCAATTTCACCATCCTTGATACCGACGACCAGACGCGTCTGATCAAGCAACTGCTGCAGGCCGAGGGCATCGACGACAAGAAATGGCCGGCCCGCATCCTGTCGGGCATCATCCAGCGCTGGAAGGACCGCGCCCTGACGCCTGACAAGGTGGCGCACGACGATGCCGGCGAATTCGCCAACGGCAAGGCGGTCGAGATCTACCGGCAGTACCAGGCGCGGCTGGCCGAGGTGAATGCGGTCGATTTCGGCGACCTCGTCATGCACTGCGTCAGCCTGTGGCAGAACCATCCCGACGTGCTGGCGCAGTACCACCGCCGCTTCCGGCACATCCTGGTCGACGAGTACCAGGACACCAACGTGGCGCAATACCTTTGGCTGCGCCTGCTGGCGCAGGGCACGCCCGACGTCTGCTGCGTCGGCGACGACGACCAGTCGATCTACGGCTGGCGCGGCGCCGAGGTCGGCAACATCCTGCGCTTCGAGAAGGACTTCCCGGGCGCCACCATCGTGCGCCTGGAGCGCAACTACCGTTCGACGCCGCACATTCTCGCGGCGGCCTCCCACCTGATCGCCCACAATGAGGGCCGGCTCGGCAAGACCCTGTGGACCGACCTCAAGGAGGGCGAGCGCATCTCGCTGCGCGGCGTGTGGGACGGCGACGAGGAAGCGCGCACCATCGGCGAGGAGATCGAGGCGCTGCAGCGCGACAGGCATCCCCTCGCCCAGATCGCCATCCTGGTCCGCGCCGGCTTCCAGACGCGCGAGTTCGAAGAGCGCTTCATCACCATGGGCCTGCCCTATCGGGTGATCGGCGGGCCGCGCTTCTACGAGCGCCAGGAAATCCGCGATGCGCTCGCCTATTGCCGCGTCACCGTGCAGCCCGACGACGATCTCGCCTTCGAGCGCATCTACAACACGCCGCGCCGCGGCCTGGGCGAATCGGCGCTGCGCACGCTCAGGGTCATCCAGCGCGCCAACAAGGTGTCGCTGTTCGAGGCGACGCGGCGGGCGCTCGAGACCGACGAGCTCAAGGGCCGCCAGCGCAAGTCGCTGGGCGACCTGATCAAGAGCTTCGACCGCTGGCGCGCCATGCTCGAGGGCATGAGCCATGTCGAAGTCGTCGAAACCATCCTCGACGAGTCGGGCTACACCGACATGCTGCGCGTCGACCGTTCGCCCGAGGCCGAGGGCCGGCTGGAGAACCTCAAGGAGCTGACGAACGCCCTGCAGGAGTTCGACACCCTGGCGGCCTTCCTCGAGCACGTCGCCCTGCTCACCGACAATGCCGAGAAGTCGGGCGGCGACATGGTGAGCGTCATGACGCTGCACGCCGCCAAGGGGCTGGAGTTCGACACCGTGTTCCTGCCCGGCTGGGAGGAAGGCCTGTTCCCCAACCAGCGTGCGCTCGACGACAAGGGCCTCGCCGGTCTCGAGGAAGAGCGACGGCTCGCCTATGTCGGCCTGACGCGCGCGCGCAAGCGGGCCTATGTCTCGTTCGCCGCCAACCGGCGGGTGTTCAATCAATGGCAGGCGGCGATCCCGTCGCGCTTCCTGAAGGAGCTGCCGCAGGACCGGCTGGCCGAGTCGAGCGACGCCGGCCTCTATGCCACCTACTCCGCCGGCCATCACGGCGGCCTGCGCGACCAGGCGAGCGGCTTCGACTACGAGAGCCTGGGCGTCACGTCGATGGGCCGGCCGCGCACGCGCTGGCGCGACGAGACGTTCGACGACCGCCGCGCCGTCGAGGGCGACAAGCCCGACCTCAGCGTCGGCCAGCGGGTGTTCCACCAGAAATTCGGCTATGGCCGCATCGTCGCCGTCGACGGCAACAAGCTCGACATCGAATTCGAGAAGGCCGGCGCGAAGAAGGTCCTCGACTCCTTCATCGAGGCCGCGTGACGGGCTGGAGTGCCTGGCTCGACGTTCCGGCAAGGGAACGGGCGGAAAGAGAAGCCTCGCTGGAGCCTTTGGCCGAAGACGGCTTCGTCGTCACCAGCCGCGAACTGTCGCGCGACGGGCCATGGCGCATCGAGATCTTCGGCCACGGCGCCAAGCCCGCACTCGGCGCCGAATGGACGTGGGAAATCCTGCCGGACAAGGATTGGGTGAGCGAGAACCAGCGCTCGTTCCAGCCCTTCAAGGTCGGGCCCTTCTGGGTCCATCCCTCGCACAATACCGGCGGCATTCCCGCCGGTGCCCTGCCGCTCCGGATCGATGCCGGCATGGCGTTCGGCACCGGCACGCATGCCACCACGCGCGGCTGCCTGGAAATGTTGTCGACCCTCGATCCCAGGCAGACCGCGAACGCGGTCGATGTCGGCTGCGGCTCGGGCATCCTGGCGATCGCCATGGCGAAGCTGTGGAAGCGGCCTATCATAGGCGGCGACAACGATGCCCAGGCCGTCGACGTCGCGATCGAAAATGCCGCGCTGAACGGCGTCGCGGGTTTGTGCAATTTCGTCGTCTCGGTCGGCCTCAGCCACCCGACGCTCGCCAAGGCAGCCCCCTACGATCTCATCGTCGCCAACATCCTGGCGGGGCCGTTGCTCGACCTCACCGACACCTTCCGCTACGCCGTCGGCATCGGCGGCGCCGCGCTCCTGAGCGGCATTCTGGTCGAGCAGGCCGACCTGATCGTTTCGGCCTATCAGCGCTGCGGATTTGCGCTTGAGCATCACATCGATCTCGAGACCGGCGGCGCGATGTGGCGCACGCTGCTGCTGCGGCGCAAATAAAAGGGCCGGCTTTCGCCGGCCCCACTTACGCTACTCTACGCTTACGCTACGCCACGCAATTCGATGCTTAGGCGCGGCCCGCCCAGAAGATGGCGGGGTTGTTGCGGTTCGCGGCAGCGACGTCGGCCGCATAGTGGTTGTCGATCGCCGGTTCGACGCCCTCGACCTCGTGCTTGCGCACGGCAAAGGGAATGTCGGCGCGGCACAGGCCGAGATCGGCCAATTCGCGGTCGCTCATGCGGTGCAGCTGCTCCTCGGCGGCGCGGACCTTGAAGTCCTCCTTGATCGCGGCGGCCAGGCGCTTGAACAGCCGGCCCACCCACAAGATCGAGTCGGTGAGGGCATTGCCAACCATCGCGGCGCGCGAATAGCGGGCGCGCATCTCCAGCAGGCGGCGCTCGTTGTACGAAACGTCCGACATCAGGCTGTTTCCTCCCGCCGGGCCTGCTTCGGTGGTCAGGCTATCGAAGTGGTGAATGGGGCGGGTCATCATTGGAATCTCCTTACTTTTTGTGCGTTGCAATCTTCTTTGCTGCACTGCACAGACGCAATATAACCCCCTGCAGCACAACGATAAGTGCTAGGTTTCACATGCTGATATGCAATACATGCATGACCCTTCGTGATCGGGCATTACTCGCGGTTTTGCGCACGAATATTGCCCAGATTGCCTCTCCGGAAGGCCGCGCGTAGGGTCCGCGCATCCCATGAGTTCCGCCCCCGACGACGTCCTTGCCCTGCTGCGCCAGCGCGGCCGCGACCCCGATCCGCAGGCCCTGGCCTCCCTGATGCGCGGCGTCGCCTCGGCACCCGAAGGGCTCGCCGGACCGGAATGGATCGAGCTGGTAGCGCCTCAGGCCGATGCCGAGCTTGCCAAGGCGTTGGCCAAATGGCGCGACGAGCTCGCTGGGGCCGATGACGGTCTCGAAGCTTCGCCCGCCCCGGCCGAGCGTCTCGCCGCGCTTCGCGCCGAACTGTCCCGCCGCGGGCTCGACGGCTTCGTCGTACCGCGCGCCGACGAGCATCAGGGCGAGTACGTGCCGCGCAGCGCCCAGCGCCTCGCCTGGCTCACCGGCTTCAGGGGCTCGGCCGGCCTCGCCATCGTGCTGGCGGACAAGGCGGCTATCTTCGTCGACGGCCGCTACACGCTTGCCGTCCGCAGCCAGGTCGATGTGCGGGCCTTCGTGCCGTACCAGATCCCCGAACAATCACCTGACGCCTGGATCGCCGAGCATCTGCCCAAAGGGGCCAAGCTCGGCTTCGACCCGTGGTTGGCGACGATGGACGGCTATGAGCGATTCGCCCGCGCCTGCGAGCGCGCTGGCGGCAGTTTCGTCCCGGTCGAGCGCAATCCGCTCGACGCCGTGTGGAAGGACCGTCCCGCGGCGCCGCTCGCCCCGGTGCTGCCGCATCCCGTCGAGTTCTCCGGCGAGACTAGCGAAGCGCGCCGCAAGCGCATCGCCGACGCCGTCACGGCAAAAGGCGCCGATGTCGCCCTGCTCACCCAGCCCGATTCGATCGCCTGGCTCCTGAACGTGCGCGGCGGCGACGTGCCGCGCACGCCGTTCGCGCTGGGCTTCGCCCTGCTGCATGGCGACAGCCACGTCGACCTCTACATGGATCGGCGCAAGATCCCCGACCGCACCGTGCAATGGTTGGGCAACGCCGTGACCCTGGCGCCGCCCGACGAGCTCGCCGCGGCCTTGGACACGCTGGGCAAGATGGGCAAGCGCGTATTGGTCGAGACCGCGACCACGCCCTACTGGGCGGGCACGCGTCTGCAGGCCGCCGGCGCCACGCTGGTGCGCGATGCCGATCCGGTCGCACTGCCCAAGGCCTGCAAGAACCCGGTCGAACTCGAGGGCATCCGCGTTGCCCACCGGCGCGACGGCGCCGCCGTCACGCGCTTCCTCGCCTGGCTCGCGCGCGAGTCCAAGAGCGGCAAGCTGCGCGAGATCGAGGTTTCGGACCGCCTGCAGGCGCTGCGCCAGGAGACCGGCAAGCTGCGCGATCTTTCGTTCGACACGATCTCCGGCGCCGGCCCCAATGGCGCCGTGGTGCACTATCACGCCACCAAGGGCACCGAGCGCCTGCTTGAACCGGGCTCGCTCTACCTGGTCGACTCAGGCGGCCAGTATCGCGACGGCACGACCGACATCACGCGCACTCTGGGCATCGGCACGCCGACGCCGGAAATGAAGGACCGCTTCACGCGCGTGCTCAAGGGGCACATCGCGCTCGCCATGGCGCGCTTCCCGGTCGGCACGACCGGCTCGCAGCTCGACACGCTGGCGCGCTATTCGCTCTGGCAGGCCGGCCTCGACTACGATCACGGCACCGGCCACGGCGTGGGCGCCTATCTCTCGGTGCATGAGGGACCGCAGCGCATCTCCAAGGTGCCCAACAACGTGGCGCTGCAGCCCGGCATGATCGTCAGCAACGAGCCGGGCTACTACAAGACCGGCGCCTACGGGATCCGCATCGAGAACCTGGTCGCCGTGAAGGAGGCCCGGATCGAGGGCGCCGACCGCAAATATCTCGAATTCGAGACGCTGACCCACGCGCCGATCGACCTCAATTGCGTCGAGGCGAGCCTGCTCACCGACGCCGAGAAGGCCTGGCTGAACGCCTACCATGCCCGGGTGCGCGAGATCGTCGGCCCGCAGGTCGACGAGGCGACCCGCGCCTGGCTTGCCGAGGCGACCCGGCCGATCTGATATCCCCGAGTCTCATCCGCTTGAGACGCCTCCGGTGCCGATGGCATAAGGCTTTCTGTCTCGAGTCTCACGGAACACCCCCACCCCCCTGGTGAGACACCCTGAGACACGTGAGACGGCTGAGACGCCAAAACTGCAAATAGTTTTGACTAGGCCGTCGCGACCAGCAATTCCTCGGCATTGTAGGGCGGCCTGAGCCCGTCGCTGCGGCCGGAAAAATAGCGCTCGGCGAGCATTCGCGCCGAGACGTGCTGGGCGTCGCGGAAGCCCGCCTCGCGGGCCATCCCCAGCATCTCGTTCGGCGTGAAGACGCTGATGAACGGCGTGCCGCTGGCTCGGGCGCCCTTCTCGGCCATTTCCATGCCCGGCCGGACCGCCGGCTCGGCAAGGTCGAGCGGCAGCAGGAACGAAAGGGCGAGCGTCGAGCCCGCCGCCAACGCCGCCACTTCGCGCAGCAATGCCACGTTCGCCCGGCGGGTCAGGTACATGCTGACGCCGGTGCAGGCGACGGTCGCGGGCCGGCTGCGATCGAACCCGGCTGCCACGAGCTTCTCGCCCCATCGCTCGCCGGCCTCGAAATCCACCGGCACCAGCTTCAGCCGATCGGGCACGCCGTAGCCGGCCGCGATCAGGCGCTGCCGCTTCCAGGCCTGCGCCGCCGGCCGGTCGATCTCGAACACCCGAAGCCGGGCCGCGAGCTCCGCTCGGCGCTGGGCAAAGGTGTCCAGGCCGGCGCCCAGGATCACATACTGGCCAAGGCCGCGGCCCGCCTGTTCCACCACCAGATCCTCGATGAAGCGCGCGCGGGCCACGATGGAGGCGCGAAACAGCTTCGTGCCCTCGGGATGCATGTCGCCACGGGCGCGCCAGCCCTCTTCCGGCGCCGCCAGCTCGAGGCCGACCCTGTCGACCAGCACCGGCGGCGGCGCATCGACCTCGAGATGCAAGGCGCGCCACAGCGCGACCCTCACCGCCGAGCTGTCGGGCGCCGCCTCGACCAAGGCGCTAGTCCTTCAGCGCCACGCGGCCGAGGATCACGTCCTCGTAGACATGCAGCGACGGCAGGCCGCCGGTGTGGATGAACAACACCTTGGCTTTCGGTTTGAAATAGCCCTGGCGGGCCAGTCCGATCAGGCCCGCCATGATCTTGCCGGTGTAGACCGGATCGAGCAGCACGCCTTCGGTGCGCGCCAGCATCTGCACGGCTTCGACCATCTTGGCGTTGGGCACCGAATATTTGGGCTGCCAGAAGCCGCCCACGCTCTTGATCGCCTCGCGCGGGATCTTGCCGATGCCCAGAAGGTCGGCGACCGCCTGGGCTTCCTTGTGAACCAGCGGCTCCTGGTCCGCCGGATCGCGGCTGACACCGATACCGATCAGCGGCACCTTGATGTTGTTGCCGTAAAAGCCCGCCGCCATGCCGCCATGCGTGCCCGAGCTGCCCGAGCCGACGACGACGGCGTCGAAGGTCACGCCCATGTCGAGCCATTGCTGCTGCATTTCCTGCGCGCAAGCGACGTAACCCAGGCCGCCGATCGCATTGGAGCCGCCGCCCGGGATGATGTAGCCCTTGCGGCCCTGGCTGGCGAGGTCCTGCGCCACCTTCGACATCGCAGCGCCCATGTCCGAGCCGCCGGGCACGACCGTGATCGCCTCGACACCCATCAACTCGAACATGAAGTTGTTGCCGCCCGCTTCCTTCTTGTAGCTGCCGGGCACGCGCTCCTCGATCACGAAGCGCGCCTTGAGGCCTTCCTTGATCGCCGCCGACAGGGTGATGCGGCAGTGGTTGGATTGCGGCGCGCCGCAGGTGATCAGCGTGTCGGCGCCTTGCGCCAGGGCATCGGCGGCGAGGAATTCGAGCTTGCGCGTCTTGTTGCCGCCGGGGAACAGCCCGAGCATGTCGTCGCGCTTGATCCAGATCTCCGGTCCGACGCCGCCCGGGCAGGTCGCCGCCAGCGCCTTGGTGAAATGCGGCAGCTTCTCGATCGGCGTGGGATGCTCGGTGTAGCGGCGACGGGGGAAACGAGACAAGTCCATTCAATCAATCTCCAAGGGCGGCGCCTGCTCTAGCATCCCGTCGTCCGCGACGAAACAGCGTCATGGCAGCGCGCCAACGCACCTCAGAACGAAACGGATGGCAAGCAGGCGCCGGTGGTTCGTTGTCGTGGGCCGACCCGCTCGGACTGGAAAGCCTTGCGCGGTTGAGCAATGATGCGCCGTTACTCGTTACATTCGAGGCCTGTGGGGGGCAATATGACCAGGATGTTCGGCCGTCGTCGGCTCGCCGTGATGTCGTTTGCCGGCGCCTTGCCGCCGATCGCCGTCGCCGCCCAGACAACGACAGCGCCCGCCGCGCCGCCTCGCCCCAACCCGCTGGTAACCCCGACGGCGCCGGCGGTGACGTCGACGTCGACCCCGGCGCTCGGGCAAATCGACAAGACGAAGCCCTACTTCCTCTACTTCCAGCGCAACATTGACATCCCATCGGCGAAACAGCTGCGCGATACGCTGGTAAAGCTCGCCGAAAGCGAGGTCGAGAACGTCACCCTCGTCCTGAACTCGCCCGGCGGCCTGGTCGCTCCCACGCTCCACCTCTACAACCTGATCCAATCGTTGCCGTTCGCCCTCAATACGCATGGCGAGGACCTGGTGGCGTCGTCGGCCACGATCCTGATGCTGGCCGGCGACCGGCGCACCGCGAACAAGCGAACCAAATTCTGGCTGCACTCGCTGTCCGGGCCGCTCATCGCGACCATGAACACGCCCCAATTCGAAGACCAGATGCGGCTGTTCCACGACCAGGAAAGCATGTTCGAGCAGATCTACAAGACTCGCACGAAGATCCCGGACGGCGATCTGGCGAAGCTCAAGCATGAGACGGTGACCTACGACACCGAGACCGCCCTGAAGCTCGCCATCATCGAGCAGGTCACGGTCCTCAAGATTCCGCCAAAGGCCAAGCTGGTATTCTTCGACTAGCGCGGACCGAGTCCGGCGGCCTCAACTCCCCGCGAGCTTGAGCCACTCCTCTTCGGTCATCGTCTGCACGCCGAGCTCGGCGGCCTTGCGCGCCTTCGAACCGGCGTTCTCCCCGACCACGACCAGGCTGGTCTTCTTCGACACCGAATCGGTGACCTTGGCGCCCAGCTCCTCGGCGCGCGCCTTCGCCGCGTCGCGCGTCATTGCGGAAAGCTCGCCGGTGAAGACGACGATCTTGTCCCTCAGCGGGGCATCGGCGGCGACGACGCGCCGCCTGGCCGCTTCGATGGTGAGCTGCTTGCGCAGGTCCTTGATGGCCTCGACGTTATGGCCTTCGCTGAAGAACTCGACCATGGCGTCGGCGGTCGTGACGCCAATCTGCTCGATGTTGCACAGCCGGCCGTAGCTTTCGCCCACTTCGGCGGCGGCCTTCTCCTTCTTGGTCGGCTCGGCGTGCTTCTTGCGCTCCTTGACGGCCTTCAGCATCTCCTCGAGCCAGGTATCCGCGTCGCCATATTCCTGGGCGAGCAGCTTCGACGAAGCCTCGCCGATCAGCGGGATGCCGATAGCATTGATGTATCGGTCGAGCGAGATCGTGCGCCGCGCCTCGATGGCGGCGATCAGGTTGCGCACCGAGAGATCGCCCCAGCCCTCGCGCTTCTTGATCTCGTCGACCCGCTTGGGCAGGCGGAAGATGTCGCCCGGCACCTTGAGCAGACCGTCGTTGAAGAAATTCTCGATGTGCGTGCCGCCCAGCCCCTCTATGTCGAAGCAGTTGCGCGACACGAAGTAGCGCAGCCGCTCGACCTGCTGGAACGGGCATTCGAGACCGCCCGAGCAGCGCCGCACCACGCCGCCTTCCTCGGCCTTGACCGGCGTCTTCAGCGGACAGGGGCACTTCTCGGGGAAGCGATACTTCTTGGCGTTCTTCGGCCGCTCTTCGGGAATGAACCCCAGCACCTGCGGGATCACGTCGCCGGCGCGCTGAACCGTGACCATGTCACCGGGTCGCACGTCGAGCCGCTCGATTTCATCGGCATTGTGCAAGGTG
>DASRFX010000115.1:0-2516 GCA_035651335.1 Reyranella sp.
GCGAACGAAAAGCAGAAGACCGCATTGATCACCGGTGCCACCGATGGCGTGGGCCGCGTGGTGGCGCGACGACTCGGCGCCGACGGATGGCACGTGCTGGCTCACGGCCGCAACCGCGAGCGCGGCCAGTCACTGGTCGCCGAGATCAAAAAAGACGGCGGTGCGGCGGAATTCATTGCCGCCGATCTCGCCTCGCTGGCCGAAGTGCGCCGGCTGGCCGAAGAAGTTAAAAAGCGGACCGTCCGCCTGCAGCTGCTGATCAACAATGCCGGCATCGGTACGGCCGGAGGCGGACCGCAGCGCCAGCAGAGCGCCGACGGCCATGAGCTGCGCTTTGCCGTGAACTATCTTGCGGGCTTCCTGTTGACCCACCTGTTGCTGCCGCTCTTGAAGGCCGGCCAGCCGGCGCGAATCGTCAACGTATCGTCGGCGGGCCAGCAGGCGATCGAGTTCGACGATGTGATGCTGACCAAAGGCTATAGCGGTTCACGGGCCTATCGCCAGAGCAAGCTGGCGCAGATCCTGTTCACGATCGACCTCGCCGAGGAAGTCAAGGATTCAGGCGTGATCGCCAATTGCCTGCACCCCTCGACCTACATGAACACGACCATGGTGCGCCAGTCGGGCACGACGCCGATGAGCAAGGTCGAGACCGGGGCCGAGGCGATCCTGCAGCTTGCCGTGTCGCCCAAGCTCGAAGGGCGTAGCGGGCTTTATTTCAACGTCATGAACGAATCGCGTGCCGATCCCCAGGCCTACGACGCTGCGGCGCGCGCGAAACTGAAGGCGCTGAGCCGGCAGCTCACCGGCCTTTAGAGCGTCAGCCCACCGTTCACGTGGATGGTCTGGCCGGTGATGTAGCTCGCCTGCGCCGAACACAGGAACGCGATCACGTTGGCCACCTCGACAGCCTTGCCGTAGCGGCGCATCGGAATCGATTCGCTCACCTTGGCCATGCGCTCACGCGGCACGGCGGCATGGCCGTCGGCGTCCTTCTCGATGAAGCCCGGCGCGACGCAATTGACCGTGACGCCGCCCGGCGCGAGATCGGCTGCGAGCGCCCGCGCCAACGCCTCGACGCCCGCCTTGGCTGCGGCCGACGCGGGGAAGCTCATGATGCCGCGTGCAAAGGCGTGGGCGACGAACGACGATACCGCGACGACCCGGCCTTGCGCGCCCGACTTCACGAGCCATGGCTTGGCCGCCGTCACCATCTCGAAGAAGGCCGAAGTCATGGCCGCCAGGCTCGCGTCCCATGCGGCGCGATCGACCTCGCCCACCAAACGGCGATCGGCAAAACCCGCGTTGCTCACGAGCACATCGAAGCGGCCGAACTTCGCCGCCGTCTCCTCGACCAGCCGCGTGCCCGTGCCGCGATGCGCCAGGTCGCCCTCGAGCAGCAACACCTCGCCGCCAGCGGCCGCGACCGCGCTCCCTACCTTCTCGAGGCCGGGCCGGTTCTTGCGCGCATGGAGGGCCAAGGCCGTATTGGGGGCAGCGACAGCTCTCGCGGCGGCAGCGCCGATGCCAGACGAGGCGCCGGTGATCAGGATGACTCGCATCGCCCCACTCTACCGGGCCCGGTGCCGGTGGCTATCGCCCCTACAGTTACACTGGTCTGTGTAGTATACTGATCCGATGAGTATACAGATCGGTGTAACTTGCCCAATCCTATGACCGAACGCATCCTCGAGACGGCAAGCCGACTGTTCTACGAGCAGGGAATCCGCGCCGTCGGCGTCGACACGATTGCGGCCGAGACCGGTATCTCCAAGCGCACGCTGTACAACCACTTCCCTTCCAAAGACACGCTGATCGTGGCGTACCTGCAGCGCCGGGTGCGGCTCAAGCCGACCTCGGGCAAGCCGCCGGAGCTGCAGATCCTCGACGATTTCGCCCGCCTAGAGCAGGCCTTCTCGGCCACCGACTTCCACGGCTGTCCCTTCGCCAACGCCGTGACCGAGCTCAAGGACCCCGGGCATGCCGCCAGCGAAATCGCTCGCGCCTTCAAGGAGATGCGCCGGCAGTGGTATCGCGAGCTCCTGACCCGCGCCCGGGTGACCGATCCCGAGGGGCTGTCGCTGCAGCTGATGCTGCTGCTCGACGGCGCCATCGTCACCGCCCTGGTTGGCAAGCAACCAGCCGCCGTCGCCCGTGCCGCCCGCGATGCAGCACGTGTGCTGCTCGTCGCCGGAGGAGCTGATACGACCCGAGAAATCCGCCTTTAGTCTTTAATATTGCAAGATCGCTGCAAACAGGTCCAGATTGGAGCTATTCCAAGATGACGCGCGGTCGGCAAGACGACATTGCCAATGCATTCAGCGGATCGGCACATGCATATTCTCCTGATTGAAGATGACAGCGAGCTCGCCAGCGAAATCAGCGAATATTTCCGTCGACAGAAGCACACGGTATGTCATGCTCGCGATCACCGATACCGGCACGGGCATGCCGCCCGACGTGATGGCCCGCGTCTTTGAACCCTTCTTTACCACCAAGGGCGTGGGCAAAGGCAC